>NZ_JAHYSG010000079.1 GCF_022095675.1 Dactylosporangium sp. AC04546
ACCGGCGCTCCTCCCGCCGCTGAGCCTCCCGCCGCCACCGCGCCATCCACCCTCGTCGCGCCCGCTCCTGCCACTCCTGCCCCAGCCGCCGCACCACCCGCCTACAACGTCTCCACTCCCGCCGCTCGCACCACTCCGGCCACCCTCGGCGGGTCGAGGAAGCGGCGGTTCTTTCGGCCGGTGCTTGTCGTCTGGGCCGCTGGAGGCGGCCAGAGCGATCCGGTGGCGGGCTGGCGGCCGTGGTGTGAGGACGTCCGGTCGGTTGGCATCGACGGTGGACGTCATCTGGCCGAGGACGCGCCGGAGGAGCTGGCGGCGGCGCTCGGGCAGTTTCTTGATCACGGGACCAGCCCCGTCTCGTAGGCCACGATCACGAGCTGAGCGCGGTCGCGGGCACTGAGCTTGCCCAGGAGCCTGCCGACATGTGTCTTCACGGTGGCCAGGCTGAGGTGCAGGTGGTCGGCGATCTCTCCGTTGGACAGCCCGCGGCCGACCAGCGCCAGCACCTCTCGCTCCCGGTCGGTCACGCCGTCGAGGTGGCGGGTCACCGGGCGGGCCGGCTGGGCCCGACTCGCGAACTCCGCGATCAAGCGACCCGTCACCGACGGCGCCAGCAGGCCCTCACCGCCGGCGACGACGCGGATGCCGTTGAGCAGCTCGGCCGGCGGGGTGTCCTTCAGCAGGAAGCCGCTGGCCCCGGCCCGCAGCGCACCGAAGACATACTCGTCGAGATCGAACGTCGTCAGGATCAGCACGTGCGTGCCGGCCGTCCTCGGGTCGGCGCAGATCCGTCGAGTGGCCTCGATGCCGTCCATGTCGGGCATCCGCACGTCCATCAGGACGACGTCGGGGTGGTGCTGAACGGCCAGCGCGACCGCCTCGTCGCCGGTGCCGGCCTCGCCGACCGTGACGCAGTCGCCGCTCAGGTCAACCAGCACCCGGAAGCTTCCCCGCAGCAGCGCCTGGTCGTCGGCGATGAGCACCTGGATCATCGGCCGCCGCCATAAGGAAGCCTCGCAACCACCGCGAATCCACCCTCGGATCGAGGACCGGCTCGGAACTCGCCGCCGTGCAGGGCGGTCCGCTCCCGCATGCCGATCAGGCCGTGCCCGGCAAGGCTGATCGTGGGCGGACGGGTGCCGTCGTCGGTGACCTCGACCCGGACCTCGGCGGGCCCCACGAGGACGTCGACTCGGCACGCGGTGGGCGCCGCGTGCTTGACCACGTTGGTCACCGCCTCCTGCACGATCCGGTACACGGCCAAGGCTACGTCCGCCGGCACCTCGGTCGATGCCTTGCCCACCGCGCCATCGCGGCGCACGTCAAGGTGGACGTCGACGCCACCGACCGCGGCCCGCTCGGCCAGGTCCGCCAAATCGTCGAGCCCGTGCGGCTGCCCGCCTGCTCCACCCGGACCGTCTTCGCGCAGCACGTCGAGCACCCGCCGGACCTCCGCCATCGCGGTCCGCCCGGTCTGCTCGATCGCCTGCAGCGCGCGCCGGGCCTCCTCCGGGCTCACATCCGCGACGTGGTTGCCGACGGACGCCTGCACCACGATGAGCGTCATCGTGTGGGCGATGACGTCGTGCAGCTCGCGGGCGACTCGGAGCCGCTCGTCGGTGGCGGCCTGCCGGACCGCCTGCTGGGCCGCCCGCTTGTTCTGCTGCCGTGCCACCCGCACCACGTAGCCGATCGCATACGCCGGCCCGATGACGAGCACGGCATAACCGACCGACGTGGTCACCGACCACAACCACTGGCCGCCGCCCAGCTCCGTGGCCGGCCACAGCACATCACCGCCGGCCAGCGACGCGAGCACCAGAGCGACGCAGGCCACGGCGACCGGCCACGACTGACGGCGCGGCACGTCGGCCCCGAGCGTGTAGAGCGCCAGGATCACGGCATAGGAGGGCGCGACCGCGGCGAACGACGGGATGATCCCCGACACCAGCGCCACCGCGGCGGCGACGCTGACGGCTCCGGCGACGACCCGCGGCGACCATCGGCGGACCGCCACAGGCAGGCCGACGGCTGCGGCGACCAGCACCGACAACCAGACAGACTCCTGGGGGTTGCCGGCCTCCGGCTCGGCCCTGGCCGCATACAGACAGAGCAGCATCGCGATCGCCGCGAGGAGTGCGTCGATCGCAAAGCGCTCGGCCCGTCGGGGCTTGCGAAGCAGCAGGGCGTGAACCACGAATCGACGGTAGCTGTCGGGCCGGGCTGGCGCGTCGGCTCCAGATCCGTCATCCCCAGGTATGACTTCGAGCCTCCTGAGGCCCCGCAGTCCGACCCTGGGTGGATCGAAAAGTGCCCATTGCGGTCCGACGCGGAACGTCACCCGATCGCGGGACAGTGGCCGCCATGACGACACAGACGGTGGTACTGCAGGACGTCCGGGCCGTGTTCGGCACCGGCACCCGGCAGGTGACCGCGCTCGACAGCGTCTCCGTGACGTTCGAGCGCGGCCGGTTCGCCGCGGTGATGGGGCCGTCCGGCTCCGGCAAGTCAACACTGCTGCATTGCGCCGCCGGTCTCGACCGCCCGGCCTCCGGGACGGTGAGCATCGACGGCACCCGGCTCGACGGCCTCAGCGAGGATGCGCTGACCAGGCTGCGGCGCGATCGGATCGGCTTCGTGTTCCAAGCGTTCAACCTGGTGTCCGCGCTCACCGCCGAGCAAAACGTCGCGCTGCCGCTGCGGCTCGCCGGGCGCCGCCCGCCCGCGGCCGAGGTGACGTCGGCGCTCGACGCCGTCGGCTTGGCCGGCCGGGCCGGGCACCGCCCGATTGAGCTGTCGGGCGGCGAGCAGCAGCGGGTGGCGGTCGCCCGGGCGCTGATCAGCCGCCCGGCCGTGATCTTCGCCGACGAGCCGACCGGGGCACTCGACAGCGTCACCTCGAAGCAGGTGTTGCAGCTGCTGCGGGCCCTCGTCGACGAGCACGACCTGACGGTCGTGATGGTCACCCACGACCCTGAAGCGGCCGGATACGCGGACCGGATCGTGACCCTCGCCGACGGACGGGTCGTCTCGTGCTGAGGCGGGTCATCGGCGCGTTCGTCGCGGTCGCGATCGGCGTGGCCCTTGTGGCGGCCGCGACGCTGCTACTCGCGTCCGGCCAGGCCAAGGTGCCGGACCGGTTCGCGGCAGCGCCGGTCGTGGTGGCCGGGCCGGAGGCCAGCACGCCGGGCATACCCTTCCCGCCCGCGCGGCCCTGGTCGTCGGCCGACGCCGCGGCCCTCTCCGCCCGGCTGGCCGCCCTGCCCGGGGTCGCGGAGGCCGTGCCCGACCGCACCTTCTACGCCCAGGTGTCCGGCCATGAACAGGACACAGTCGAGGGCCACGGCTGGTCGAGCGCGCGCCTCGGCGACCTGAAACTCACGGCAGGAGCGCCCCCGGCCCGGCCCGGTGAGGTCGTCGTCGGCGAGCGGGTCGGTGCCGAGCCGGGCACGGCGATCACGCTGTTGACGGCGAGCGGACCACAGCGATACCTCGTGACTGGTGTCGTCGCCGCACCGCTGATCTTCGTCGCGGACGACGTCGCCGCCGAACTTGCGCCGGGTGTCCGAGCGATCGGGCTCCGGCTCGAGTCCGGCGCCGGCACGGACCGGGTCGCCGCCGGTGCGCGGGACGTCGTCGGCATGGGCGGCCGGGTGCTCACCGGCGACGGGCGGGGTGCGCTCGAGCCGCGGGCCGACGCCCGGCTGCGCTGGATCGGCATGCAGGTGCTCACGGGCACCGCCGCGCTCGGCGGGTTCGTGACGGTGTTCGTCGTGGCGTCGACGTTCGCCTTCACGGTCGGCCAGCGGCGCCGCGAGCTCGGTCTGTTCCGGGCGATC
This sequence comes from Dactylosporangium sp. AC04546, assembly GCF_022095675.1. Lineage (GTDB taxonomy): Bacteria > Actinomycetota > Actinomycetes > Mycobacteriales > Micromonosporaceae > Dactylosporangium. The sequence continues at coordinate 3,840 of NZ_JAHYSG010000079.1, forward strand.
GGCGCGACACCCGGGCAGGTCCGGCGCATGGTGCTGGGCGAGGCGCTCGCCGTCGGCGCGATCGGCTCGGTCGCCGGGCTGCTCGCGGGTGCGGCGCTCGCGCCCGTCGTGGGGCGGATCCTCGTCGGCGCCCGGTTGGAGCCGGCGACGTTCGAGGTCCGGTTCGAGGTCTGGCCGGTGCTGGTCTCGCTTGCGGTCGGGCCGGTGGTGGCCGTGCTCGGCGCGTGGTCGGCGGCCCGGCGGGCCGCGCGGGTCCGGCCGCTGGAGGCGCTGCGCGAGGCTGCCGTGGAGCAGCGGCCGATGGGGTGGGCCCGGTGGATGCTCGGCGGCGTTCTGCTCGCGGTGGGCATCGCGCTGGCCATTGGTACCGCCGCGACCGATGACGTGCAGAACGGTGCGACGTTCGCCCTGTACAGCGCCATGGCACTGGTCACCGGTATGACGGTGCTCGCGCCGGCCGCGGTGCCGCCGATCGTGCGGCTGTGCCGCCTGCCGGTGCGCACCAAGGGCGGTGCGGTCGGGCTGCTGGTGCGGGAGAGCGCGCTGACGGCCGCCCGGCGGACGGCTTCGACGGCGGCGCCGGTGCTGCTCACGGTGGCGTTCGCGGTGCTGGTCGCAGGGATGGTCCGCACGTCGACGGAGGCGTACGCGGCCGGTCGGGCGGCCGATGCCGATGCCGGCTGGACGGTGGTGCCGCAGGACGGTGTGCCAGGCCTCGGCGAGGCGGTCGTCGCGGCGGTGCCCGGTCGTGGGTTGTTGCCGACGACGGCGTACGTCGATGTGGGGAACAAGGTCGAGGCGCGGTCGGTGGCCGGCGTCGACCGGCCGGGCCTGACCGGCGACGGCGTGGTCGTGCTGGCGGGGTCGGGGCGGCGGGTCGGTGAGACGTTCCCGGTCGTCTTCGCGGACGGCGCGCAGGTGACGCTCCGGGTCACAGCGGTGGAGCCGGACGGATCGCTGCCGGTCGAGTTCCTCGTGGCGCGCGACGTGGTGCGGCGGCACGATCCGTCGGCGCTGACGCCCGCGATCCAGCTCGCCGAACGGGTCGGGGTGCCGGCGGGAGTGGGGGCGCGGGTCGTCGACGTGGCGACCTGGGCGGCCGAGGCGGATGCTGAGGAGGACCGGCTGGTGTGGGTGTTCACGCTGCTGCTGATCGGGGTGTCGGCTGGGTACGGGGCGATCGCGGTGGCGAACACGCTGCTCATGGCGGCGGCCGGGCGGGCGCCTGACCTGCGGGTGCTGCGGCTGACGGGGGCGACCCGGCGCCAGGTGACCGGGTTCGTGTTAGCCGAGTCGTCGCTGGTCGTCCTGATCGGCGCTGTGCTCGGTGGGGCGGTCGCGTTCGGTGCCCTGCTGAGCATCCGGGCCGGGCTGAGCGAGCAGGTCGGCGCCCCGGTCGCGCTCGTCGTGCCGTGGCCGGTGGTCGCCGGCGTGGTCGGGCTGTGCCTGCTGCTCGCGATGCTGGCCGGGGTGGCGACCAGCCGGCGGGCCTGGGTGGACACCAACCGCCTGACCAGCTGACCGCGACCGGTCCGGACGAAGCTGCACCCCGGGCCACGGTGGCCCACCCGCGGTGGCCCACCCGCGGCGGCCAGGACCGCGGCGGCCAGGACCGCGGCGGCCAGGACCGCGGTGGCCAGGACCGCGGTGGCCAGGACCGCGGTGGCCAGGACCGCGGTGGCCAGGACCACCACGGGCCGCGCCACCACGGGCCGCGCCACGGTCGGTGCCGCGAGCCGGGAAGGGCGCGGCCGTCGGAAGGCAAGGACGTCCGCGGGCGCAGTCGGGGCCGCGGGCGGAGGCTGCCGTTGGAGTTGGGGGTGAGCAGCCGCGCGCCCGGTCCGCCGTCCCTGGTGGGCGGTGGGCCGGGCGCGCGACCTCTGTGGGAGTTAAGCCTTCTTGATTGCGTCGCCGTCGACCTTGATGGCCACTGCGGCCAGGGCCTTCTTGGCCGGGCCGCCGGCCACGGAGCCGTCGGCGACCTTGAACTTGCTGCCGTGGCACGGGCAGTTGATCGTGCCGTCGGAGACGTCTCCCACTACGCAGCCGGCGTGGGTGCAGATTGCGGTGAAGCACTTGAAGGTGCCTGCTGTTGGTTGAGTTACGACGATCTTCTCGTTCTCGAAGACCTTGCCGCCGCCTACCGGGATGTCGCTCGTCTTGGCGAAACCGGCGCCACCGCCACCGCCACCGCCGTTGCCGGTGCCGCCGCCGGTGCCCGCGTCGGTCGTGCCCGTCCCGCCGGCGGCTGCGCCGGTGTCGGCGGGCGGGCCGGGGTTGGCGCCGTTGTTGGTGCCTGTGTCGCCGTATGCGGCGCAGCCGGCCAAGGCCGCTGTCATGCCCGCCGCGGCGGTACCTGCCAGGAGGGTTCGGCGGGTTGTCTGGTTGGTCATGTCGTGCAGCCCTTTCAGAACTTGACGCCGAAGGTGGTGAAGAACCACAGCGCGGAGGTGACGAACAGGCCCGATAAGGCCGTGAAGACCAGGCCGCCGAAGAGTGGCAGGGCCCAGTTCGGGACGCCCTTCTTGGCCAGGAGCAGCATCTTCGTGGCGAACGTGCCGTAGAAGAAGCAGCCCAGCAAGGAGTGGGCCAGGACGCGGGTGTCGTAGTTCGCGAAGCCCAGCGCGTAGAGGCAGTGCAGCGCGACCGGGATCGAGGTGATGAACGCGAGGCGGCCCGACCAGCGGTGGACCGCGCCCAGCCATGAGGCGCCGGTGAAGAGCTTGATCTTGCCGTACATCACCAGGGCGGTGAAGAGCTGCACCAGGGCCAGGAAGCCGGCCAGCGTCGCGAGCCAGACCTTGACCGTCTGCGGGCTGGAAAATCCCGCCACGTTCACCGCGATGCCCGTCGGCTCGTGGAGCTTGCCGTACACGCCCAGGGCGGCGGCCACCAGGCAGCCGACCAGGACGGGGACGATGAGCGTCGCAGCGGTCTTCGGCGACGATGAAGGCGACGGGGATGGCGAGGGAGAAGACGACGGAGAAGGAAGCGCAGGCGGTACAACGGGGGAAGGGGTGGGCCAGGAGTCCGTCACGGGGAGCGGCTGGTCCATGGGGGCAGACATCGCAAGCGCTCCCTTACGCGGCCGGGGCCGAGGATTCGATGGTGATCACGGTGCCGTCGACGGTGACGGTCTTGGAGTTGACGTTGAACGCGGGCGCCGGCTTGGCGGTGCCGCCGGTGCTGTCGACGCCGACCTGGGTGCCGTCCGGCAGGACGACCCAGCTCGCGTCGAGGCGGTTGCGCAGGGTCGTGGCCGAGCGGTACAGGCCCGACGGCGGAGCGGCCGGCTTGATCGCGAACTCCCACGTCTTGCTGCCCGCGGTGACGCTGCCCGAGGCCACGCCGTTGCCATAGGTGCCCTTGAGGCTGCCCTTCGGGCCCTTCAGGTCGATCTGCCCGTTGGCCATCGTGCCTTCCAGCCACGCCTCGGCGGACTTGCCGTCGCAGACGTAGGCGATCGCCTTGCCCTTGTTGACCACGATCGCGAGCGACGCGACCCCGGACTTCACCGAGCCCGCGTAGGTCTGCGTGCCCTGCTGGCCGGCCGGGCCGCTGCCGTCGCCGACGACCGCCGGCGAAGAGGCGGGCGCGGAAGGTGACGGCGATGGCGACGACGCCACGGACGTGGCGACAGAAGCGGCCGCCGAAGCGGCGGTGTTGTTGCGAGCGACGTCATTGCTGAGGTCGACGTTGAGCGTGTAGATGACGCCGGCAACGACCAGTCCGACGCCGAGCGTGATGATCGGTCCCTTGAGCTTCATCGAGTACTCCCACAGATCGGGTCCAGAGCCGGCAGGCCCCGACCCAAAGCAGCTAGAACGTGCTGTCGGTGAATATGAGACCGAGGTTGGCGTAGCGTGTCTGCGTCCAAAGACGCACAACGCAACTGCTGCAATGTCGCCAACGTGACCAGTGAAGGGTGGGTGCGTCGATGCCACGCGTCATCGTCTGGGCCGTGCACCTCGCGCTGCCGATCGCCGGACTCTGGCTCCTGCTCACCACCCCGGGCGCCGACGTCATCTGGCAGCATCATCAGACGCACTTCTGGCTGGTCGTCACGGTGGCGGCGGTGAACGTCGCGATCGGCACGGCGATGAGCGTCGCCGCCCAGCACCGCGCGGACGGGCGGCTGTTCCTGGTCTCGCTGGTGTTCCTGTCCGCGGCCGGCTTCCTGTTCGCGCACGCGCTGGCGACGCCGGGCGTGCTGATCGGCCACCCGAACGCGGGCTTCGACGCCGCCATGGCGGTCGGCCTGATCTTCGGTTCGGTGCTGGCCGTGCTGTCGTCCTTGCGACTGCCCACCGGCATCACGCGGTGGCAGCTGACGCTGCGGGCGGCGCTCGGGCTGCTGCTGTTCGCGTGGGTGGTCGTGTCGGTGCTCGACCTGCCGCCGCTGAACCGGCAGACCCAGGTGCGCGACGTCGAGGGTGCCCTGGTCTGGGCGTCGTGGGTGGCGGTGGCGCTCTACGTGATCGCCGCGATTCGCTTCTATTCGCAGTACCGCAGAAGCCCCAGCGCAGTCCTGATCTCCATCGTCACGGCATTCGTCCTGCTCGCCGAGTCGATGATCAACGTCACGCTGGCCGACAAGTGGCGGCTCTCCTGGTGGGAGTGGCACATCATCCTGACGCTCGCGTTCCTGTTCGTCGGATATTCGGCCTATGTCCAGTACCGCCGGGAAGGCACAGCAGCCGGGCTCTTCGACGGCATCGCGGTCGCGGAGACCAAGCGGCGCATCCGCGCCCAGTACGCGAAGGCGCTGGAAGAGCTGGTCGACGCGCTGCAGGACTCCGAGCGCGGCGCCCCGGCCGAGCAGCTCGCGGCGCGGATGGCCGAGCGGTTCGGGCTGACCGAGATGCAGGCCGCGGTGCTCGACCGCGCGGCCGCGGCGCTGCTCGCCGAGCGGCAGCTGTCAGGGCAGCTCAACGCGCTGGTGACGGTCGGCGAACAGGCGCGGGTCGGGCAGGGCGAGGCCGAGTTCCTGCGGGCCGCGACGAGCGCCGTCGAGGACTCGTTCGGCCCGGTCGAGGTCGGGCTGATGTCGAACAACAGGCTCGACCTGCACGGCGACGACGTGCTGCCGCTGACGGTCAAGGGGCAGGTCGCGGGCGCGGTGCGGATACCGCCCGGGGGCCGCCCCGAGCTGCGCGCGACCCTCGCCAACCAGCTGTCGATCGGTCTGGAGAACTCGCGACTGTACGGCGAGCTCTCCACGCTGTTCCGCCAGTACATGTCGCCGGACGTGGTGGCGGCGCTGCTCGCCGACCCCGACCAGGCGGCCCTGGGCGGGCAGCTCGTCGACGTCACCGCCCTGTTCGCGGACCTGCGCGGCTTCACCACGTTCTCCGAGGCGGTGGAGCCGGGCGACATCGTCGAGATGCTGAACCGGTACCACGGCGTCGCCGTCCCCTGCATCCTCGACAACGGTGGCACGATCGTGCAGTTCGTCGGCGACGCACTGCTCGCGCTGTTCAACGCGCCCGCCCGGCAGGCCGACCACGAGGCGCGGGCGGTCCGGGCCGCGCTGCAGATGCAGGCGGCGGTCCGCGAGATCGCCGACGGCCGGCCTGACTGGCCGCGGTTCCGGGTCGGCGCCAACACCGGCCCCGCGCTGGTCGGCAACATCGGCAGCGAGCTGCTGCGCGGCTTCAACGCGATGGGCGACGCGGTCAACGTGGCCGCCCGCCTGCAGACGATCGCCGAGCCGGGCCAGGTGGTGATCGGCGGCGCCACGTACGACGCGCTGCCGGCGGTCGAGCAGGCCCGGACCGTTCTCCTGGGCGACCTCGAAGTGAAAGGTCGCCGACAGACAGTCCGGGCATATGTGGTCCAGGATGGGTCGTGACTGAGTTCTTCGATCTCCTGCACGCCGATGAGCAGGCCGCCCTCGAAGCGGCCGGCCATCGCCGCCAATGGAAGCGCGGCGCGGTCATCTACCGCGAGGGCAGCCAGTCCGAGTCGGTGATCGTGCTGCGGTCCGGGCGGGCCAAGGTCTCCTCCGACACCGCCTCCGGCACCGAGGTCGTCCTGGCCGTGCGTGGGCCCGGCGCGCTGCTCGGGGAGCTGTCGGCGATCGACGGCGGGCCACGCTCGGCGACCGTGACCGCGCTCGAGCCCCTCACCGCCCTGTCGGTGCCGTCACCGGATTTCGAGCGGTACCTGCTGGGCCACGCCCGCGTGTCGTTCCTGCTCATGAAGGAGCTGACCCGGCGGCTGCGCGACGCCGACCGCAAGCGCATCGAGTTCGGCGCGTTCGACACCACCGGCCGGGTGGCGGCGCGGCTGGTCGAGCTGGCCGAGCGGTTCGGCGAGCAGACGCCCGAGGGCCTGCGGATCAGCCTGCCGCTGTCGCAGGACGAGCTGGCGGGCTGGACCGGGTCGTCGCGCGAAGCGGTGACCAAGGCGCTGCGCACGCTGCGCGAGGAGGGCTGGATCCAGACGGGACGGCTGCACGTCATCGTCCACGATCTCTCCGCATTGAAAGACCGCGCTCAATAGCTCACGACACCCTTGCTCTGACCCTGCAACCCCGTTGTGGATCTTTACGGGAAACACAGAGCACCTAGTCTCTCGCCACAGGTGCATCGAGGCATCGACAGCTGCCTCGGTGCTTACATGCCCCACCAGGGAGGTACCTGTGCGTAAGTTGACCGTGGGACTGCTGAGTCTCACGCTTGCGTCGGGGATGGGGGTGTTCGCAGCCGGAGGCGCCGCAGTCGCGGTTCCGGCCAAACAGACACCATCCGTCGACGCCGCGGCACCCTCCGACGAGCTGCCCAACCCGTTGGAGGAGCAGCGGCGCGAGACTCGTGAGGTCGCCCTCTCCAAGGTCCTGTCGGGCCAGGCCACGGCGGAGAAGCGCGGAGCGAGCACGGTCGTCAACGTCGGCAAGAAGGGCAAGGGCCACGTCGACAAGTACGTGGAGCTGACCCGGGAGAAGACCGACAAGATCTTCGTGGTGCTCGCCGAGTTCGGCAACACCCGGCACCCGAACTACCCGGACCAGGACACGAACCCGGCCGTCGAGGGCCCGGCCCGGTTCGACGGGCCGCTGCACAACGAGATCCCGCAGCCCAACCGGGCGGTCGACAACTCGACCATCTGGACCCAGGACTTCAGCAAGCAGTACTTCGAGAACATGTACTTCGCGACCGGCAACGGCGCGGAGTCGCTGAAGACGTACTACGAGCGGCAGTCCTCCGGCCGGTACAGCGTCGAAGGCCTCGTCACCGACTGGGTGAAGGTCCCGTACAACGAGGCGCGGTACGGCCGCAGCAACGGCTACCCCTGCGGCAGCAACGTCTGCAGCAACACCTGGTACCTGATCCAGGACGCGATCACCGCGTGGGTCGACGGGCAGCACGCCCAGGGCAAGACCGACGCGCAGATCAAGGCGACGCTCGCGTCGTACGACCAGTGGGACCGGTTCGACTACGACGGCGACGGTGACTTCAACGAGCCGGACGGCTACATCGACCACTTCCAGATCGTCCACTCCGGCGGCGACCAGGCCGACGGTGACCCGTACCAGGGTGAGGACGCGATCTGGAGCCACCGCTGGGCGGCGTTCCAGAACTTCACGAGCGGCCCGGACTTCAACAAGCTCGGCGGGACCCAGATCGGGACCACCGGCCTGTGGGTGCGTGACTACACGATCCAGCCCGAAAACGGCGGCCTGAGCGTGTTCGCGCACGAGTACGGTCACGACCTCGGCCTGCCGGACCACTACGACACCTCGGGCGCCGGCGGCAACGCCGAGAACCCGGTGAACTGGTGGACCATCATGGCGCAGAGCCGGGTCAGCCTGCCCAGCGACAACGGCATCGCGGCCCGCGCCGCCGACCTCGGCGCGTGGGACAAGCTGCAGCTCGGCTGGCTGAACTACACGACCGTGCAGGCGGGCAAGACCAAGCTCGTCGATCTCGGCCCACACGAGTACAACAGCAAGAAGCCGCAGGCGGTCGTGGTCGTCCTGCCGAAGAAGAAGGTCGTCACCCAGCTGCCCGTTCCGCCCGAGGGCACCAAGTCCTGGTGGAGCGGCTCCGGCGACGACCTGAACAACTCGCTGACCCGGTCGGTGTCGATTCCCTCCGGCACGACCACGCTGAGCTTCCAGGCGGCCTGGGACATCGAGGACTGCGGACCGGACGCGTGCGACTACGCCTACGTCGAGGTGGACGACGGCACCGGGTGGAAGGCGATCCCGGGCTCGATCACCATCGCGGCCGAGGGCAACGGCATCGACGGCACGAGCAACGGCTTCGTGCCGGCGACGTTCGACCTGTCGGCGTACGCGAACAAGACGGTCGGCCTGCGGTTCCACTACTTCACCGACGGTGCCGCCGGCGGCCAGGGCTTCTTCGCCGACGACATCAAGGTGACCAACGGTTCGACCACCGTCTTCGCCGACGGTGCCGAGGCCGGTGCGAACGGCTGGACCGCGGTGGGCTTCACCGCCCAGGGCAGCACGATCACCACCGAGTACGACAACTACTACATCGCCTCGCACCGCACGTACGAGTCGTTCGACAAGTACATGAAGACCGGTCCGTACAACTTCGGCTTCGCCGACAAGCCGGACTGGGTCGAGCACTTCCCGTACCAGACCGGCCTGCTGGTCACGTACTGGGACACGTCGCAGTCGGACAACAACACGAGTCAGCACCACGGCCAGGGCCTGATCCTGCCGATCGACTCGCACCCCGACCTGGTCCTGAAGGGTGACGGCACGCCGTGGCGGCCGCGCATCCAGGGCTTCGACGCGCCGTTCTCGATGCAGCGGACGGACTCGTTCAACCTGCACTACGGCCCGACCAACGCGTCGAGCACGCTCGGCGGCCAGTGGGGCAACCCGCTGTTCGACGACAGCAAGAGCTACTACCGTGAGCACCCCGCGACCAACACGTACTACGGCGTGAAGGTCCCGAACAACGGTGTGAAGATGTTCGCGCTGTTCGAGAACGGCACGTCGATGACCATCCTGGTCACCGGCTGATCCACCGGAACCGATGACGGCGGGAGGAGGTCCAAGTGGGTATGCGACACCTGGGCCTCCTCCTCGCCGTTTCCGCCCTGGCCGCGTGCGCGGCGCAGCCCACCGACTCCGCTGAGCCGGCCGCGCCGTCGTCATCCGCGGCGTCGTCGCCGGCGGTGTCCTCTCCGGCGGCTTCGCCGCGGTCCGTCGCGCCTGAGCCGACCATCAGCCTGCCTTCCGGTGTACCGAAGACGAAGCGCCCCGACCACCCGACCGACGACTTCCCGGCCGTGACCGTCGAGGGCCTGATCAAGGTCGATGGCACCTGCGTCAGCCTGGTCACGGGCTCGGTGACCTGGACGCTCCTGCTCGCGCCCGACGCGGCCAAGCTGCGCGACGGTCAGAAGGTCAAGGTCGTCGGCGTGCCCAACCCCAATGCGTTCACCGCCTGCACCGGCAGCCCGCTCACCGTGTCGACGGCGACGCCGCTGTAAGGGCACCCGATCCGGGTGACCCGTTCGCCGCATGCCCGGCGAACGGTTGAAGGCATGAGCGGTCCACTTCCCCAGCCCGGTCAGCATGCGCCCGATTTTGAGCTGCCCGTCGGCCCGGACCAGACGGTCGGGACCACGCAGTTCCGCGGCCGGCCCGCGGTCCTCGCCTTCTACCCCGCCGACTGGAGCCCGGTCTGCAGCGACCAGATGGCGCTGTACCAGGCCGTTCTGCCGGAGTTCGAGCGCTACAACGCCGGCCTCATGGGCATCTCGGTCGACAACGTCTGGTGCCACCAGGCGTTCGCGGGCGACCGGGGGATCCGCTTCCCGCTGCTCGCAGACTTCGAGCCGAAGGGCGCCGTCGCCCGCACCTACGGCGTCTACGACGAGTCGACCGGCATGTGCGAGCGAGCCCTGTTCGTGCTCGACGCCGACGGCGTGGTGGCGTGGAACCACGTCGCTCCGCCAGGGGTCAACCCCGGCGCGGACGGAATCCTCAATGCCCTCGAAGGGCTCGGCAACGAACGGCGGCCCGTGCTATGACCACGACACCCTTCCAGGTCACGGCCGCCCGGCTGGTTGTCCCAGTCGGCCCTGACGACCACACGAGCGGCTCGGACAGCGCGCCTGTCTCGCTCGTGGAGTACGGCGACTACCAGTGCCCGTACTGCGGCATGGCCCACGCGATCCTCCTCGACCTGCTGCGGCTGCGGCAGGAGACGATCCGGTTCACGTTCCGGCACTTCCCGCTGACGAACGTGCACCCCTACGCCGACCTGGCCGCCGAGATCGCCGAGGCAGCCGCCTCGCGGGGCCGGTTCTTCCAGATGCACGACTGGCTCTACGCGAACCAGCGCAGCATCAACCCGCGGCAGCTGATGGTCGGCGTGGACCAGCTCGGCCTGCCCTCCGACGAGCTCGCCGACGAGGTGGGCGCGCACGTGTACCTCGACCGCGTCCGCCGCGACTTCGTCGGCGGGGTGCGCAGCGGGGTCAACGGCACCCCGACCTTCTACATCAACGGGGTGCGGCACGACGGTGGTTACGCCCTCGACGAGCTGCTGGAGGCCGTCGACGTGGCCGCCGAGTCGATGTAACCCTCCGCGCACGATTCGTTCACCGTGAAAGTCCCGAGTCGCCGCTCGGCATTACCGCGAGTCATCGTTCGATCTTGGCCACCTGGCTGTTGATCTGCATTCCCACAGGTGGCCGAAATGCATGTTAGGAACAGCTTCTAATCAATTCCCGCATACCGTCACAGCCAGCGAAATCCTGCCCGTCACGCTCGGTAGCCCGGCATTCTGACGTCACCCGTCTATGTCAGTTTCCGCCCGAGTAGTTAACAGAACTCGGCATTTCCGCCGGTTGCGCGGACGCTTACACACGGTGCATGCTTTCGCGTTGGGTCCCGAGGGTCATTCGGAACCGTAAACAGATGCGTTCGAGCAACCTGGGTCAGGGGCAGGACCCGGGACCGGCCGCTCGGGCCGGACGACGATACGGAAGTGCGGTGACGGTGCGCGCCTGGCTGGACTCTGCGGCGCGCCATGCCGTACCCACCTTCCGGGACGGCGCGGGAGTACGGGCGAATGCTGCTTGCCGATGACTTCTTCCTGATCGCCCACGACGACCGGGACGGCAAGTCCCGGCTGTCGCAGCGCGCGGTCGAGCTCGGCCTAGCCGGCGCCCTGCTGGGCGAGCTGGTGCTGGAGCAGCGCATCTTCTGCGAGGGAGACCGCCTGCGGGTGATCAGCCGCGAGCCTCCGTCGGACCCGCTGGCCCACACCAACCTGGCGACCATGGTCGCCGAGACCCAGCACCGCGAGATCCGCACCTGGCTGCTCTTCCTCGGGCAGACCGCCGTCGACGCGGTCGGCCAGCGGATGGCCCGCCACGGGCTGGTCGAGCAGACCACGGTGCGGCGGCTGCTGCGCAGCTCCACCCGGTGGGTCGCGACCGACATCAACCTCCCCACGGGCCGGGTGGTGCGCCTGCGCCGCCTGCTGACCGGGTCGGAGCCGATGCGGGTCGCCGACGCCACCCTCGCCGGCCTGGCCGAGGCGACCGGGCTCACCGGTCACGTCCTGTGGGACACCGACCAGTCCAGCTTCCGACGACTTCAGCACGTGATCACCACCCTGCCGCCGCCGCTGCGCGACCTCATCCTGCAGGTCGAGTCGGCGATCGGCGAGGCGGTCCTCTCACAGCGCGGGTGACGACTTCCCTCTTCCCCTTCCCCCCTTAAATCCCCCCTGGAGGACCGATGTCCGCTACGGCGCCCCCGCGACCTAGCGTGGTATCACAGGCATTAGCCCGCGACCGGCTGGGCGTGCCGTCCGTCATCATGTTCGCTCTCACCGCGGCCGCACCGCTCATGGTGGTCGGCGCGCTGGTCTCCAGCGCCTGGGCCTGGGTCGGCACGACCGGCTTCCCCCTCGCGTTCGTGATCATCGCGGTCGTGCTGGCCGTGTTCAGCTTCGGCTACGTCGCGATGTCGCGGCACATCACCAACGCCGGCGCGTTCTACAGCTACATCTCGCAGGGCCTCGGCCGGCCGCTCGGCGTGGCCGGCGCGCTGGTCGCGCTGCTCGCCTACAACCTGCTGCAGATCGGCCTGTACGGCGCGTTCGGCTTCTTCGGCTCGCTGATCCTGGCCGACAAGGCCGACGTCAAGGTCGAATGGTGGATCCTCGCCCTCGCCCTGTGGCTGGTCGTGGCCATCCTCGGCCTGCTGCGCGTCGACGTCAACAGCAAGGTCCTGATGGTCCTGCTGGGCGCCGAGCTGATCGCGGTGACGATCTTCGACGTGATCTTCTTCAGCAACCCCGATGGCGGCTCGGTGAGCCTCCAGCCGTGGAGCTGGGGTGGGCTGCAGGACGCGGCCGGCCCGGCCTTCGCCGTGGCGGTCACCGCCTTCGTCGGCTTCGAGGCCGCGCCGGTCTTCGCCGAGGAGGCCCGCAGCAAGAACCGCACCGTCGCCGCCGCCACCTTCCTCGGCCTCGCCGTGATGGTGCTGTCGTACGCGGTCACCAGCTGGGCCGCCGCGGCCAGCATCGGCGTGGACAAGACCGTGGGGCTCGCGCAGGAGATGGCCGCCGACGGCGGTCCGTTCTTCCCGACCCTGGCCGAGAAGGGCGGCACCTGGGCCGCCGACGTCGGGCTCATCCTGCTCACGACGAGCGTCGCGGCCGCGGCCCTGAGCTACCACAACACGACCGCGCGCTACGCGTTCGCGCTCGGCCGCGAGCGGGTGCTCCCGTCGTTCTTCGGCCGCACCCGGGCCCGCTCCGGCGCCCCGGCCTCCGGCTCGCTGTTCCAGACGGTCATCGCCCTGATCGTGCTCGTGGTCTTCGCGGTGCAGGGCTGGGACCCGATGCTCAACCTGTTCTTCTGGCTGGGCACCTCGGGCGGCGTCGGCGTGCTGTTCCTGGTCTTCGCCACGTCGCTGTCGGTGATCTTCTACTTCGCCAAGGACAGCCGGGGCGAGGGTGCCTGGTCGCGGCTCATCGCGCCGATCCTGGCGACGATCGCCCTGGGGTACATCATCTGGCTGGTCGTCGACAACTTCGGTGGCCTGCTCGGCTTCGCGCCCGGCCAGGAGAACGCCGCTGTCTGGGCCTTCCCGGCGGCCTACGGCGCGATCGCGGTCGTCGGCCTGATCTGGGCGCTCGTCCTGCGCGCGATCAACCGGTCGGACTACGACTCGATCGGCCTGGGCGCGCGCGCGAACGCCGCCCGCGTGGACGCCGAACTGGCGGACACCCGCTCCTGACGCCGCACAAGAGGGAAGACACACAATGAGGGAGGCAGGCGGTGGCCTGCCTCCCTCATTGCTTTCAATCACGCCTACCCGAGGGTGTTACCCATAGGTCAGCGCCGGCGTGGGCTCGACTCGGTCGGCGGCCCGACGCAGCGTGCGAGCGGCGAGGCCGCGCACCTTCGTCATGGCGACGGACTCGCGCCGGCGGTCGTCGACGACGGGGGCGTTAGGGAGAGCCGAGTGCGCCTCCAGGCGGACGGCTTCCAGGGACATGATCAGTGCTACCGGGGTCATGACTGCTCCTTGGTCGGGTTGGGCCCGGTGGTCGCCCTGACCACCAGGGAGACGGGCAGCGTCAGGCGCCGGCCCGCCGGGTCTTCGGGCGGGTCGAGCAGAAGCTCGCCCGCAAGCCGCCCGCGCTCGACGCTGGGCTGGCGGATGGTGGTGAGGCCCTGCACCTCGGCGTCCGGGATGTCGTCGAACCCGGTCACCGAGACGTCCCGTCCCGGGGTCAGCCCCCGGACAGCCAGCGCGTCGAGCACGCCGAGCGCGAGGACGTCGGAGGTGCAGAGGATCGCGGTCGCCCGGTCCTGCCGGTCGAGCGCGTGGGCCGCGGCCGCGGAGCCCTGCTCGCGGTGGTTGGCCGCCGCGTTGATCAGCCGCACCCGCTCCCACGGCAGGCCCGCCGCGGTGAACGCGTCGCGGAAGCCGCGGACCCGCTCGCCGGTCACGTAGTAGCGCAGGCCGTCGGGGTCGGCGCTGACCTCACCGGTCACGCCGCCGTCCACGATCCAGTGCGCCACGATCGCGATGTCGCGGTGGCCGAGGTTGACGATGTGCTCGCCCAGCCGGCGGGCCGCCGCGCGCTCGTCGATGCCGACGTAGCTCGCGTCGGGCCCGAAGGCGTTCGGGTCCTCGCCGATCACGATCGGCACGCCCCGCTGGCGGATGAGCTCCAGCGCGCCATGCCAGTCAGGCACGCAGTACAGGCAGAACGCGTCGACCGCGGCGTTGCTCACCACGCGCCGGCCGGCCTCATCGTCGGTCGGCAGGTTGATGAGCAGCAGCGAGGTCTCCCGCGCCGACGCTGCCTCCGCGAGACCGCGCAGGTAGGCGACCGCGTAGGGGTCGGTGAACGCCATCGACAGGTTGTCGGTCAGCAGCACACCGATCGCGTTGACCTTGCCTCGGCGCAGCGAGCGGGCCGTCGGGTTGGGCCCCGAATAGCCCAGGCGCTCCGCCGTGGCGAGAATCCGGGCCCGCAGGTCGGGCGAGAGCTGATCCGGCCGGCTGTACGCGTTGGAGACGGTGCTCCGCGACACGCCGAGCTCGTCGGCGATCGTCTGCAGCGTCGCCGCCATGATCGGTCCCTCCCTTCTGCATCGATCCAGAAATCTCTCTTGACCGATACAGTACGTCGGGCGCGCGGCACCTGCCAGGGTTTTGTCGTGTCTCGTCATGTGTGCCGAGACACGTGCCCTGACCTGCGCTTTTAATGGTCACGCAATAGCACGCCACCAGGGTTCAACTGCTGGCAACACGTCGATGTCGACCCGGTCACCCGGCCGCGGCACAACGAGCGTGATGTCGCGGGCCCGGGCCTCGTCGAGCAGCCGCTCGACCGGCTCCGACCACGCGTGCAGGGCCAGGTTGAACGTGCACCAGTGCAGCGGGATGAGCACCCGGGCCTGGACGTCGAGGTGGGCGCTCGCGCCGTCCTCGGGCTTCATGTGGATGTCCGGCCAGGCGTCGCCGTAGGCACCGACCTGGATCAGCGAGGCGTCGAACGGGCCGTGCTGCGCGCCGATCTCCTTGTAGCCGTCGAAGTACCCCGAGTCGCCGGTGTAGAAGACGCTGCGCCGCGCGCCCTTGACCACCCAGGACGCCCACAGCGTGCCGTCGCGGCTGAACCTGCGGCCGGAGAAGTGCCGGGCCGCGGTCGCGATGAGCCGCACGTCCTTGATCGTCACTTCCTCGTCCCAGTCGAGCTCGACCAGCCGCTCGGCCGGCACGCCCCAGCGCTCGAGGTGCGCGCCGACCCCGAGCGGCACCAGGAACGGCGCCTGCTGGCTGCGCATGAGCTCCCGGATGCTGGCCAGGTCGAGGTGGTCGTAGTGGTCGTGCGAGATCACGACGGCGTCGATGCGGGGCAGTTCGTCGATCTGCAGCGGCACCGGGTGCATGCGCTTCGGCCCGAAGAAGCTCGTCGGCGAGCAGCGGTCGCTCCACACCGGGTCGAACAGCACCCGCACGCCCTCGATCTCGACCAGCGCGGTGGAGTGGCCGAGCCAGGTCACGTGCAGCCCGTGCTCCTCGAGCCGGCCGCCGAGCTCGGGCCGCACGACCGGGATCGTGCCCGCGGGACGCCGGGGCTGCTTGCCGGTCAGCAGCTCGACGAACGTCTTGCGCATCGCGTTGGGCGGCAGGACCTCGGCCGGGACGGTGTTGTTGAACTTGCCGTCGCCGAACTGCGGTGACCGCCGCATCCGCTCGGCCCGCGCCCCGGACGGCACGGCCCCCAGCTGCGCCGGCAGGTCGCGCAGCGCCCACGCGACGCCACCCGCCGCGGCCGCCACAGCCGCCAGCGCGAGCACTCGGGTCGTCTTCCCCATCGCTTCAGTCGCCTCCAGTCCTCGTGAGCTTCGGCACCAAGCGTTCCATCGGCATTTCGCCGCTACTTCGGTACCGCATGTGTCGTGCCCCTCATCAGGGAAAACGCCCGCCGGCCCGGCTCACCTAGTGAGAACCGGCAGGTGGACGTCGTCTCTGCGGCTCTGTTGCTCGGCAACCTTGTATGGAAGGCTGCCCGCGAACTCCCTCTTCACGCGTCGGTCACGTTCCCCCGGAGGCCCGTCGTGGTCTGGTTCACCAACCAGTCACTCTTGCTCATCGCGCTGGCGTTTCTGCTCGGCTTGCTGGTCGGCTACCTGTGGTGGGGCCTGCGGCTCCGCCGGGTCCGCTCCACCGAATCATCTCTCGACGCCGCTCCCCTTGCGGCCACCGCTCCCGCCGCTGCTCTCGCCGCCGCGGAGCCCCTTGCCACGACGCCTACCGCGTCCGACCCTACGCCGACCGAGCCCGAGCCGAGCCCAGAGCCGACTCCGGAGCCTGTTGCCGCCACCGCCGCCGAGCCCCTGTCGGCGGCGGACGACGCGGCGCCGACCGAGACGAGCACCGACGCCCCGGCCGAGCCGGTCGCGGCCGAGCCCCAGCCCGCGGCGGCCGAGCCTGAGCCCGCGGTTGCCGAGGCCGAGCCTGTGGCGGCGCCGGCCGAGGTGGCGGCCGAGCCCGAGCCGGTCGCGGCTTCGGCCGACGCCGACGAGCCGATCGCTGCTTTCGCGGCTGAGCCGGTGCCCGCTGCTGCTGCGGTCGCCGAGATCACGGACACCGTTGTGGACGAGGCTCTGGTGGCCGAGGTCGAGTCGGCGTTCGCCGCCGACGCCCCGGCGGCCCAGGACGAGCTGGAGCGGATCGAGGGCATCGGCCCGAAGATCGCGGCGGCGCTGCGGGCGGCGGGCATCACCACGTTCGCCGCGCTGGCCGACGCCGAGCGCTCCACTGTGGAGGACGCCCTCGCCGACGCCAACCTCCGGTTCGCCCCGAGCCTGGGCACCTGGGCTCGCCAGGCCCGGCTGCTGGCGGACGGCGACGAGGCCGGCTTCAAGGAGCTCACCGACCGCCTGATCGCCGGCCGCGAGGTGACCGACAAGCCGTCCCCGAACGGCGCCACCGCCCAGGACCTCGACACGGACCAGCCGGCGGACTCGGACGAAGCGCCGTCGACCGCCGCCGAGCCCGTGGCGGAGGACGCCGAGGCCGCGGCGGAAGACACCGAGGCCGCGGCGGAGGACGCCGAAGCCGTGACGCAAGACGCCACGGCCGCAGCGCAGGACGCCGAGGCTGCGGTGGAGGCAGTCGCCGATGACGAGGCCGCCGCGACCGTCGATGACGAGCCGGAGCCCGTCGCCGACGCCCCAGCGGAGACGCCGGTCGGTCTCGAAGCAGCGAGTGCCGTCGACGCCCCGGCGGAGACACCGGTCGATGACGAGCCGGCCGCAGCCGTCGTGCCGGCGCAGGCGAGCGGCGAAGAGCTGCCCGTCGACGACCTCAAGCGCATCGAGGGGATCGGGCCGAAGATGTCCGCGGCCCTCGTCGCCGCCGGGATCCGGACGTTCTCGCAGCTGGCAGCCTCCGACGTGGACACGTTGCGGACCGCGATCGAGGCGGCCGGCCTGCGGTTCGCCCCCTCCATCGTCACCTGGGCCCGGCAGGCGCAACTGCTCGCCAACGGCGACGAGGAAGGCTTCGCCGACCTCACGCGGCGGCTCGTCGCCGGGCGTGACACCGGGCGGAGCTGATGGCGACCACTACCAAGACCGCGCGCTGGGAAGTCCGGCGGCGGCATCCGCTCATCCCGATCGGGGTGGCGGTCGTCGGCCTGGCCGCGCTGGTGTACGGCTTCGAGGTGCCGCACCGGCACCGCATCGAGGACAACCTCACCGACCGGACCAAGGTCGCGCTGGCTGATGCCGGCATCGACGCCACCGTCAGGTTCACCGGGCGGGACGGTTCGGTCACCGTCGAGTCGCAGGACCAGGTCGAGCAGGCCCGGTCGATCACGCTCGGGCTCGACGGGGTCCGCGTCGTGAAGATCGACGCGCCGCCCAAGGTCGAGGCACCGCCGCAGCCGGTGTCGGTCAAGCTGCTGCTCGACGCGGGCAAGGTGGTCCTCACCGGTGCCGTGCCGGACGAGAGCGCCCACACGGCGCTGGTCGACGCGGCCAAGGCGGCCTTCGGCGCGGACAACGTCCAGGACCAGGTGACCGTCGACGCGAAGCGGACGGCCGGCTCGGCCAACCTGGCCGCGCTCGGCGGGGTCGTCGCGGCGCTCGGCAAGGACACCAAGGTCGGCGTGGTCGACCTGACGGACGGGACGGTCACGCTCACGGGCACCGTCGCGTCGCAGGAGATCAAGGACAAGGCCGAGACGGCCGCGAAGGCGGTGGCGTCGACCGTGCGCAACCAGCTGGTCGTCGGCGCGGCGGTCGCGCCCGAGCAGGTGCAGACCCAGCTGGGGGCGCTGCCGACGGTCGAGTTCGAGAACAACAGCGCCACGCTCACCGCGCAGGGCCAGGCCGTGGTCGCGAACGTGGCCTCGATCCTCAAGACCAACCCGACCGTGCGCGTCAGCATCGAGGGGCACACCGACAGCCGAGGTACCCCGGAGCGCAACCAGGTCCTCAGCGAGGCCCGGGCCAGGACGGTGCTCGACACGCTGATCGCGCTGGGGATCGCGCCCGACCGGCTGACGTCGCGCGGCTTCGGTGAGAGCCAGCCCAAGGTGCCCGGCACCGACGACGCGTCGAACGCGATCAACCGCCGCGTGGAGTTCATCGTCCAGAAGTGACAGCCAACGAAAAAGGGCGCCCCGAGGGGCGCCCTTTTCTGTTGCTCAAGAACTAGTGGTGGACCGGGTAGAGCGGCTCGCGGACGAGGCTGCTGTCCGTGCTGAAGGACTTGGCCTGGGCCGACGCCGCCGTCGGGTCGGGCTGCGGGAGTGCGTCGCACGTCTTGTCGGCGCGGTCACCCCGCTTGCGGTCGGGGAGCTTGCCCGTGGCCAGGTACTCGGCGATGGTGTCGTCGATGCACGCGTTGCCGTTGAGGGAGTTCGCGTGCGTGGTCTGGCCGACCTCGGCCAGGAGGGCGCCGTGCGGGAAGCGGCGGCGGGCCTCCAGGCTGCCCTCGAACGGCGTGGCCGCGTCGAGGGTGGTGCCGACGAACAGGACGCTCTTGACCTTCGAGCCGTCGACCTTGACCGGCTTCGACGCCTTGGCCGGCCAGAAGAGGCACGGCGCGTTGTACCAGGCGTTGTCCCAGGTCATGAACGGGGCCTTCAGGAAGGTGCGCCAGTTGTCGCGCTCCCACTGGTTCCAGCTCTGCGGCCACTGGACGTCGGTGCACTGCACCGCGTTGTAGACCGCGAAGCCGTTGTCGTCGCCAGGGCCGACGTAGCCCTCGTAGGCGGCGACGATGATGTCGGTGTTGTGGTCGTTGGCCCAGCCGGCGAACGCGTCCGCCAGCTCGAGCCAGGTCGACTGGTAGTAGCCCGAGTAGAGGAAGATGTCCGTCCACTCGTCCGGGCCGACCACGCCGCCTGCCGGGTTGGCGCGCAGCTTCTCCTTCTCGGCGTACCAGCGGGCCGAGACCTGCTGGGCCGTCTTACCGAGGTGGTAGACGCTGTCGTACTTGGCCAGCCAGCCGAACCAGATGTTGACGTTGCGCTCGAAGTTCACGTCCTGGTCGAGGTTGGCCTGGTACCACACCTTGCGCACGTCGACGTTGCCGTCGAGCACCATGCGGCGCACCTTGTCCGGGTGCAGCGTGCCGTAGACCTGGCCGAGGTACGTGCCGTAGGAGAAGCCGTAGTAGTTGATCTGCTTGGCGCCGAGCGCCTTGCGGATCGACTCCATGTCGTTGACCGAGTCGACGGTGGTCATGTGCTTGAGCAGGTCACCGCCGGCCTGGCCGCAGTCCTTGGCGTAGCCCTTCGACAGGCCGAGCCAGGTGCGCTCGATGTTCTGGTTCCACGGGATGTACTCGGGGCGTGGCCCGTTGAAGTAGTCCGGGTCGCAGGACAGCGCCGGCACACTCGAGCCGACGCCGCGGGGGTCGAAGCCGATCCAGTCGTAGGCCAGGCCAGCGTCGTTGGGCACGAACTCGCCGAGCACCGACAGGGTCAGGCCGGAGCCGCCGGGGCCGCCCGGGTTGACCAGCATGACGCCCTGGTAGTCCTTGGCGGCGACCTTCGCCTTGATGCGCGAGACGGCGATCTGGATCTTCTTGCCGTTGGGCTTGCTGTAGTCGAGCGGCACGCTCAACAGGCCGCACTCGGCGCCGCGGCGCTGCAGGCCGGGGCTCGCGCACTGTCCCCATGGGATCGTGGCGGCACCCGCTTCCGCCGAAGCCGGCGCGGCGAGCGCGCTCGAAGCCGGCGCCACGGCCAGCGCCACGGCCGTGGCGGTGAAGAGGACGAGCCCCTTCACGGTTGGTCTGTTCACACAACCCTCCATGTTTGCCGAGGGGTTACCTTGTCATGCCGATCGTTTCGGCCGCCCGTGACGCGCGGAACCCCGCACACCCTTTCCCTGACCCGAGAAAAACCCGTGTTGGCGAGGGATTCGTGTCCGGTACAACGTGGGGATGCTGCGGAAGTACCCCCGGACGCCCCACCTGCAGGGCTCGCGCCTCCAGCCGGGCGACCACGACCTGGCGCAGGTGCCGTTCAGCGAGCTCGCGGGGCAGCACCTGGTCGTCGAGGAGAAGCTCGACGGGGCAAACGCCGCGATCAGCTTCGATGCGTCCGGCGAGCTGCTGCTGCAGTCGCGGGGGCATTACCTGACCGGCGGGCCGCGGGAGAAGCAGTTCGCGCTGTTCAAGGCGTGGGCCGCCGGGATTCGCTACGAGCTGTTCCCGGTGCTGGAGGATCGGTTCATCGTGTACGGCGAATGGCTGTACGCGAAGCACACCTGCTTCTACGACGCGCTGCCGCAGTACTTCTGCGAGTTCGACGTCTTCGACCGCTCGGATGAGTCCTTCTTGTCCACCGCACGGCGGCGCAAGCTGCTCGACGGCCTGCCGATCGCCTCGGTGCCCGTGCTGCATGAAGGGGTGGTGGCCGATCTCGCGGCATTGAAGAAGTTCGTCGGGCCGTCGCTGTGCCGGACGCCGGGGTGGCGGGCGGCATTGACGGACGCCGCCGGCCCCGACGCCGATCAGGTGCTCCGCGAAACGGACATGTCCGACGAGATGGAGGGGCTCTACATCAAGGTCGAGTCCCCGGACGAGGTCCTCGGGCGGTACAAGTGGGTCCGCCCGAGCTTCCACACCGCGATCCTCGACTCCGGCAGCCACTGGCAGGACCGGCCTATCATCCCCAACCGGGTGCGCCAGTGAACGCCGTCGACACCGCGTTGACGCTGCTCGACGACCCCAGCCCGCGCCGCACGATGTGGGAGCGCGGCGTGCCGGTCGCCGAGCGCGAGCACGTCGCCGCGCTGCTGCACCACCGCTGGCTGCCCGGCGAGGCGTTCACCGTGCGCGACCTCGACCGCCTGGTGTTCCGGGTCAGCCTGGTCGCCCGCAACGACGACCTCGCGCGGCTGGCCACCGCGACCGGCACCGACGCGACGCTGTTCGCGGAGTACGCGGCCGAGCTGGGGTGTCTCGACCGGCCCCGGGCGTTCCCGTCGGACCACGCGCGGTTCATGTACTTCAGGACGCCCGGCCGGGACCCGTCGTACGCCGCCTACGACGACACGCGCTACACGGTGACCGTCATGTCCGGGCTGCCGGGCGCCGGCAAGGACCACTGGATCGCCGCCAACCGGCCCGGCCTGGCGGTCGTCAGCCTCGACGCGCTGCGCGAAGAGCTCGGCGTCGCCCCGACCGGCGACCAGGGCCCGGTCGTCGCCGCCGCGAACGCGCGGGCCAAGGAGCTGCTGCGGGCCGGCACGCCGTTCGTGTGGAACGCGACGAACGTGTCGCGGCAGATCCGCTCGCGCTGCGTCGGGATGATCGGCGACTACGGCGCGCGGGTGGAGATCGTCGCCATGGAAGCGCCGCCGGAGCTGCTCCGGCGGCGCAACCGGGCCCGGCCGTCACCGGTGCCCGACGGGGTGATCAACCGGCTGGCCGGGCGGTGGGAGCCGCCCGACCTGACCGAGGCTCACTCCGTGTCGTTCGTCGTCAACGACTGATCCGGCGGCTCGGGCGCCTCAGCCGGCCGCAGCTTCTGCCAGAGCAGGAAGAGCAGCCCGAGGACCAGCATGCCGAGGCCGATCCACAGGTTGATGCGCACGCCGGCGGCCTTGTCGATCTCCGCCTGCGAGTCGAAGACCCCGACGATGGTGACGATCACGCCGTAGACCGTGAAGAGGCCGCCGATGACCCGGCGGACGTCGAACAGCCGCGCGGCCTGCGCTGTGTCGATCTTTTCGGACATCTCGGATTCCTCCCCGGGAGCTACAGGACCGGCAGGTAGAAGATGAGGGCCAGGGCCAGGGCGACGACGCCGAGCAGCACCGGCGAGCGGTACCAGGCGGTGTCGCCGGCGAGCGCGTCGGAGGTCAGGTCATGGCGGCCGATGCCGTAGACGAGGCCGTCGAGCTCCTCGTCGGTCTTGCGGGTCGTCACCAGCGTGACCAGCACGGCGACGATCGCGACCGTGACGAACGCGATGCCCGCGCCCCAGAACGACTCGTCCAGGTCCGAGCCGAACGTGAACCAGCCGAACCACTTGTAGCCCGCGTACACGACGAACGAGGCGAGCGTGCCGGTGAGCAGCCCCCAGAAGCCGGCCCAGGCGGTCATCCGCCGCCAGAACATGCCGATGATGAACGTCGCGAACAGCGGGGCGTTGAACAGGGAGAACAGCGCCTGGATGTAGTCCATGATGTTGCTGTAGCCGGCCGCGATGAACGCGGTGCCGATGCCGATGACCACGCCGACGACCGTGATGATCCGGCCGATGCTGAGGTAGTGCTCGTCGGGTTCGTCCTTCTTCACGTACTCCTGCCAGATGTCGTACGTGAACACCGTGTTGAAGCCGGAGACGTTGGCGGCCATGCCCGCCATGAACGAGGCCAGCAGGCCGGTGACGGCGATGCCGAGCACGCCGTTGGGCAGGAAGTCGCGCATGAGCAGCGGGATGGCGTTGTTGTACTGCAGGTCGCCGGTACCGGCGCCGAGCCCCTTGACGGTCACCAGCGCCACCAGCCCGGGGATCACGGTGACGAACGGGATCACGAGCTTGGGGTACGCGGCGATGATCGGCGTGCGCCGCGCGGCGCTCATGTTGCGGGCCGACAGGCCGCGCTGCACCTCGGCGAAGTTGGTCGTCCAGTAGCCGAAGGACAGCACGAAGCCGAGGCCGAAGACGATGCCGAACCAGGAGGCGCCCAGCGGGTTGTCCGAACCGCCGGTGTTCGACCAGGTGTGCAGCCCGGCATCGCCGAGCGTCGTCTGCCGTACCGCGTCGAAGAGCCCGTCGATCCCGCCCACCTTGACCAGGCCGATGATCGCGACCGGCAGCAGCCCGGCGATGATCACGAAGAACTGGAGCACCTCGTTGTAGATCGCGCTGGAGAGACCGCCGAGCGTGATGTACACGAGCACGATCGCGGCGCCGACGACGATCGCCGTCCACAGCGGCCAGCCGAGCAGTGCCTGCATGATCAGCGCGAGCGCGTAGAGGTTGACGCCCGCGATGAGCACCTGCGCGAGCGCGAAGGACAGCGCGTTGAGCAGGTGGGCGGGGCGGTTGAAGCGCCGGCGCATGTACTCCGGGACGCTGCGCACCTTCGAGCCGTAGTAGAAGGGCATCATCACGATGCCGAGGAAGACCATCGCCGGGACGGCGCCGATCCAGTAGTAGTGGAGGGTCATCAGGCCGTACTTGGCGCCGTTGGCCGCCATGCCGAGGATCTCCAGCGCGCCCAGGTTGGCGGAGATGAACGCGAGGCCGGTCACCCAGGCCGGCAGCGAGCGGCCGGAGAGGAAGAAGTCGACGCTGTTGCGGATCGAGCGGCGGGCGGCGAGACCGACGCCGAGGACCGTGATGAAGTACAGCGAGAGCAGGACGTAGTCGAGCGCGTTCATCTGGAGGCGGAGACCGTCGGCGAGCGTCTGCACCCGTTCTTCCCCGTTGCCGTAAACGAGTGAGCGTCCACCCACCTACCCACGGCCGGGTCGCCCCCAAACCCCCGCGGTCAGGGGCGAGGAAGGTGCGCCGCCAGGACGTCCACCAGGGCCTGGGCGGCGTACGGCTTGTCCAGGAAGGCGTCGCATCCGGCCGACATGGCGGCGGCCCGCTCGTGCGGGAGGACGCTCGCCGTCAGGGCGATCACGTGCGGGCGGTCCTCGCGGGTGCTCAGGTCGGCGGCCAGGGTGAGGCCGTTGCCGTCCGGCAGGTTGACGTCCAGCAGCACCACGTCGACGGCGGTCTCCGAGAGGGCCGTCCGCGCGGTTTCCAGGGTGCCGGCCTCGACCAGCTCCACGGTGCGGATCGACTCGTCCGTGGCCCGGGACAGGATGGCGCGGACGAGGACGCGGTTGAGCTCCTCGTCCTCCACCAGCAGGATTCGGCTCATGTCGGGGCACCTTCCTGGGGGGCTCGGGCCTCGGAGAGGCTGCTGGCCACGGCGGCCAGGTCGATCCACTCGCGCAGGCCGTCCGACGCGGCGGCGCTGCGGGGTACCGTGCCGATGACCTTGCCCGTCAGGCGGCGGCGGTCGGCGTCGGACAGGTCGGGCTCGGTCAGGGCCAGCACCGGGATGCCGCGGGTGGCCGGGTCGACCTCCAGGCCGGACAGGAGGGCGAAGCCGTCGACGTCGGGCATCTCCAGGTCGCAGATGATCAGGTCGAACCGGCGGTCACGGGACAGCCGCAGGCCCTCGGGGCCGTCGTTGCAGGTCACGACGTCGATGCCGCCGTCGCGGAGCTGCTGCTCGACCACGGCCCGGGTGTGGTCGTCGCGGTCGACGACCAGGACCGTCGCCGAGTCGGCGGGCGCGATGTGCCGGGCCAACTGGGCGAGCAGGGCACCGTGGTCGACCGGTTTGACGAAGAAGTCGGCGGCGCCAAGCGAGAGACCCGCCCGGCGGTCGTCGATGATCGTGGCGAAGAAGACCGGGATGTCGCGCAGCACCGCCGAGCCCTTCAGCTCGCGGATCACGTCCCAGCCGTCCAGGCCGGGCATGATCACGTCCAGCAGGATCGCGTCGGGGTGCCAGTCCTGGGCCGCGGTCAGGCCGGCCTCGCCGCTGGGGGCGACCCGGACGTGGTAGCCGGCCGTCGCGAGGTACGTGAGCAGCAGCTCGGCGGCGCGCGGGTCGTCGTCGACGATGAGCACGCGGCCCCGGGTCGGGCCGGGCGGCTCGACCGACCGGATCGGCGACGGTGCCGGTACCGCCGCTGGAAGGCGCACGGTGAAGCGGCTGCCCTCGCCGAGGGCCGAGGCCAGCTCGATCGTGCCGCCGTGGGCCTCGACCAGGCGGCGGGTGAGGGCCAGGCCCAGGCCGGTGCCGGCGTTGCGCTGGGCGGCCGGCCCGACCTGCTGGAACTCCTCGAAGACGCGCTCCTGGTCGGCGGGGGCGATGCCGATGCCGCTGTCGGCGACCGTGACCGCGACCTGGTCCCCCGCCGCGGTGGCGGAGACGGCGACGAGGCCGCCATCGGAGGTGAACTTGATGGCGTTGGAGAGCAGGTTGTCGAGGATCTGGCGGAACCGGAGCGGATCGGCGCGCACCGCGATCGCGGGCACATCGAGGTACACCTGAAGCCCCTTCTTGTCGGTGAGGGGCCGAAGGCCGTCGACCAGCTCGCCCACCACGGTGTCCATGGGCAGCGGCACCGGGTGGAGCTCGAGCCGCCCCGCCTCCACCTTGGCCAGGTCCAGGATGTCGTTGATCAGCCCGAGCAGGTGCCGGCCGCTGCTGTGCACGTGGTCGACCCACTCGGCGGGCACGCTGCGGCGGTCGCCGTCGGGCTGCTCGGCGCGCATGAGGTCGCTGAAGCCGATGATCGCGTTGAGCGGGGTGCGCAGCTCGTGGCTCATGCCGGCCAGGAAGTCGCTCTTGGCCTGGCTCGCGTGGGTGAGCGCGTCGACCGACTCGGCGAGCCGCTCGGCCAGCCGGCGCTGCTCGGCCATGATCTCGCTGCGCTCGGCCAGCAGCCGGGCCTGGCCGCCGAGCACGCCGGCGAGGCGCAGGTCGTCGGTGGTGAAGAGGGCGCGGTACCGGTCGAGCAGCAGCAGGGCGCGGTGGTCCCGCAGGGGCAGGACGGTCGCGACCCGGGCGCCCGTCGCCTCGGCCAGCGGGTGGTCCCGGGGCAGGTCGACCGGCCGGCCGCCGGCGGTGAGCTCGGCGAGCGTGAACCCGGTCAGCCGTTCGTGGGGCAGGGCGGTGCCGGACCGGCAGACTCCGGCGACCCGGTCGAGCGACGCGTCGAGGAGGAGCACCACGTCGGTCCCGGTGGTCTCGTGGACGACCTGCACGTACCGTCGCCACACCTGGCCGGTGCCGACGTCGGCCGGCAGGCGCTGGAGGTCCTCGGTCGCCTCGTACCAGACGGTGGCCGACATGAACCGGCGCAGCCAGGCGGGCGGCACGAAGGCGAGCAGGTACAGCCCCGCGGAGACCAGGCCCACGACCCGGGCACTGGTCGACAGCCAGTTCGTCACCCCCGGGTGCTGCACGGCGCCGAGGAACAGGGTCAGCATCATGACCGCGTAGCAGTACGTCGCGGCGGCCGCGAGCCGCAACCGCACGCGGGCCGCGCCGGAGCGCCGCCGCGAGCCGTGGAGCAGGAAGGTGCCGGCGAGGACCTCGGTGATCGTGAAGGTCGTGGTGACGGCGATGAGGTACCCCAGGCTGAGCGGCCGCGGCGCCGCGGACACCACGGCGGCGCTGGCCAGCAGCAGCACGAGCAGCGTGCGGGTGATCCAGCGCGGCACGCGGCGGAGCCGGGCGGTCAGGCGCAGCGTGAAGTACGGCTGGAGGAGCAGCATCGCCGTGGCGACCGCCCCGACGAGGGCGGGCACCGGCCGGCCCATCAGGTCGCGGTACACCCCGTTGCCGCACACCAGCAGCGTCGGCAGGAAGATCAGGGTGATGTCGCGCTGCACCGGGTCGCGATCGCGGAGATAGCCGGCGAGAGCTCGCGCAAAGATCGCCGCGACCAGCAAGGTTGTGACTAGAGTTATCATCCGACTACGCCCCGTAACTTTCGACGGGACTCACTCTAGTCATCCTTGGACACCCTGGAGGGCCGGATGAGCGACGAGGCGCTCGCCGAGCTCCGCGCCGAGGTGGCCGCGTGCGCTCACGACCTCTCCAACGCGCTGGGCGCGGTCATGAACTACACGACGTTCCTCGCCGAGGACCTCGCCGGCACCCCCGCCGCCGCGGACTACCTCCCCCACCTGCAGAGCGCGACCCAGCGCGCCCTCGACCTGGTCGAGCGGCTGAACGCTACCGGCGCTCGCTGACGGACTTGCAGGCCACGCAGAGCGTCACCGCGGGGAACGCGGCGAGCCGGGCGACGGGGATCTCCTGCGAGCAGGTCTCGCAGGTGCCGTACTGGCCGGACTCGAGCCGGTCCAGCGCGCGCTCGACCTGGTCCAGGCGCTCACGGATGGACAGCGCGAGGGCGAACTCCTGCTCCCGGTTGAACGCCTTGGTGCCGAGGTCGGCGACGTCGTCCCCAGCGTCGACCACACCCGCGAGCGTCATCTCGGCGACGGCCTCGGCGTACTCGGTCTCGAGCTCCTGCCGGCGGGCCGTCAGCGCCTCGTGCAGGTCCTGCGTCCGGGCGTCGGCAGACCCCCGGGCACTGGCGGCGACGACGGACTCAGGGTGGACGAGCATGTGGGCCCCCGGCTTGGTTGCGGTGCGGAAAATGACTGGCATCCCGAGTGCCCACGCCAGGAGTGCCGCAAACCTGTTCAACCGGGCTTCGTCAAGGCACCATGAAAGATGTGGATGCGGACCAGGTGGAGGTGGACGTCCCGGCAGGGCACGCCCGCCATGCCCGCCGCGTCATCGCCCAGGCCCTCGACGCGTGGGGGCTGGCCCATCTCAGTCGCGGCGCCGTGATGGTGGGCCACGAGCTCGTCGCCAACGCGCTCCGGCACGGCATGCCTCCGGCGATCCTGCGCCTGCTCCGCCGGGGCGACGTGCTGGTGATCGAGGTCGGCGACCGCAGCGAGCAGGTCCCGGAGATCGCCGAGATCGACAACGCGACCAGCATCTCCGGCCGCGGCCTGCGAATCGTGACCAAGCTCACCCGGGCCTGGGGCGTGCGCCGCCACGCCGGCGGCAAGGTCGTCTGGGCCGAGATCGCCCTCTAGGCGGCGGCCGCGTCGCGGTCGATCGGCAGGATCTGGTCGAGGCCGGTGATCTCCAGCGTCATCGCGACGTCATCGTTCGGGTTGGCCACGACGAGCCGCGCACCGGCGTGCTGCGCCCGCCGCCAGCAGCCCACCAGCGTGCCCAGGCCGCTCGAGTCGACGAACTGCAGGCTGGTCAGGTCCAGCACGACGTCGGTCGCGCCCGCGCCGAGCTGCTCGACCACCGCGGCCAGCAGCTCCGGCGCCGAGTCGAGGTCGAGCTCCCCCAGCAGGTCGAGCCGCGCCCGGCGGTCGCGCCGGTGGACGGAGAGCTCCCAGACCGCCTCGTCGTCAACCACCTTCAGAGGTCCTTTCCCCGCTCCGCTGGTCAACAATGTGTGGTACCCGATCGGCGGCGTTCAAACGCTCGGCTACCAGCCCGACTTGCGGGCCTTCGCCTCGTACAGCAGGACCGAGGCGGAGACCGACACGTTCAGCGAGTCGCCCGAGCCGAGCATGGGAACGGCGACGCATTGGTAGCCGTGCTCGTACCAGGGCTTGGCGATGCCGTAGCGCTCGCTGCCGACGACCAGCGCGGTCCTGCCCGAGAAGTCCGCCTTGCGGTAGTTGATGGCGTTGTCGGTGTCGGCCAGCAGGACCGTGAAGCGGTGCCGGTGCAGCCAGGCCACCGCCTCGGCGACCTCCGGGAACTCCAGCGTCGGGACCGTCAGGATCGTGCCCTGGCTGGCCCGGATCACCTTCGGGTGGGTCAGGCGGGTCTTTCGGTTCGTGAGCACGAGCGCGTCGGCGGCGCACGCGTCGAGGGAGCGGATCAGCGTGCCGAGGTTGCCCGGGATCTCCACCCCGTCGGCCACCAGGACCAAGGCCTGGCGGCCGAAGCGGAGGTCCTCTGGCGCCCACTGCGGCAGCGCGGCCAGCGAGAGCAGGCCGTCCGGTTTGTCCCGCTCCGAGATCTTCTCCAGCGTGCGCAGCGAGACGCGGTACGCGCGCTCGGCCCGCGAGGCGATCTCCTCGGCTCGGCGGTGGGCCTCGTCCGCGTAGATCGCCTCCGGGCACCAGAAGAACGTGTCGATCGGCGCGTTGTGCTCCAGCAACATGTTGTGCGCCCACAGGCCCTCGGCCACGAACAGCCGGTACCGATTCGGCGCGGTGTTGTTCTGGATGTGCTGCACCTGCCGAACCGCGGGGTGCTGAACCCCGATGGCCTGGAGTTCCATCACAAGGTGACGGTAACCGACAGCTCAGCCGCCTCCGTGACGGACCAGTCCTGGACGTTGCCGGCCGCCGCCAGGTCGCCCCGGACGGCCGACAGCACGGCGGACGGGCCGGCGACCGCGAGCAGCGACACCGGCGCCCGCATCGACTGCTGCGCGGCCGACTTGGCCCGCCGCACGGCGCCGAGCACGTCGCTGGCCAGGGCGAGCGGGGCGGCGTCGAACGCGAAGACGTCGGCGGGCCAGGGCGCGCGGTGCACCGAGCCGGTCTGCCACCACGACCAGACCTCCTCGGTCACGTACGGCAGGAACGGCGCGAACAGCCGCAGCAGCGTCGACAGGGCTACGGTCAGCGCGGCCCGGGCCGACACCACCTCCGCGGATCCGGCCTCGCCGTAGGCGCGGGCCTTCACCAGCTCCAGGTAGTCGTCGCAGAACGACCAGAAGAACTGCTCGGTGCGCTCCAGCGCCCGCGCGTAGTCGTAGGCGTCGAAGGCCGCGGTCGCCTCGGTGACCACGGTGGACAGCGCGCCGAGCAGGGCCCGGTCGACCGCGGCGGTCACCAGCGCCGGGTCCGGCGAACCGCCGAACGACAGCACGAACCGGCTCGCGTTGAGCAGCTTGGTGGCCAGGCGCCGGCCCACCCGCATCTGGTTGGTGTCGAACGCCGTGTCCACGCCGGGCCGGGCGTTGGCCGCCCAGTACCGCACCGCGTCGGCGCCGAACTGCTCGAGCAGATCCTCGGGGGAGTCCTTGGCGTTGTCCTTCGACTTGGACAGCTTCTTCCGGTCGGGGTCCATGATCCAGCCGGCGATGGTGGCGTGCCGCCACGGCAGCACGTCGTGCTCCGTGTGGGCGCGCAGCACCGTGGTGAACAGCCAGGTGCGGATGATCTCGTGGGCCTGCGGGCGCAGGTCCATCGGGAAGACCCGGCTGAACAGGTCGGCGTCGTCGAGCCAGCGGCCGATGATCTGCGGCGTGAGCGACGAGGTCGCCCAGGTGTCCATCACGTCCGGGTCGCCCACGAAGCCGCCCGGCCGGCCGCGGTCGATCTCCTCGAAGCCGGGCGGGGTGTCGCTGCTCGGGTCCATCGGGAGGCGCTCCGGCACGATCGGGTCGTCGTGGATCGGCTTGGCGTCGGCGTCCAGGCGGTACCACAGGGGAATCGGCACCCCGAAGAACCGCTGGCGGCTGATCACCCAGTCGCCGGTGAGGCCCTCGACCCAGTGCTCATAGCGGGTGCGCATGTGCTCCGGCGTCCAGGTCAGCTCACGGCCGCGGGCCAGCAGGGCGGCGCGCAGCTCCGGTGACCGCCCGCCGTTGCGGATGTACCACTGCCGGGTGCCCACGATCTCCAGCGGCTTGTCGCCCTTTTCGTAGAACTTCACGGCGTGCGTGATCGGCCGCGGCTCCCCGTCGAGCTCGCCCGACGCCCGCAGCAGCGCGACCACCTTCTCCCGCGCCTGGTGCACGGTCAGGCCGGCGATCGGCGCGAAGTCGTCCTCGGCCACGCCGGGCGGCGCCTGCAGGGTCAGCCGGCCGTTGCGCTCGATCACCGTGCGGGCCGGCAGGTCGAGCTCGCGCCACCAGGTCACGTCGGTCAGGTCGCCGAACGTGCACACCATCACCAGGCCGGTGCCCTTCTCCGGGTCGGCGAGGTGGTGGGCCAGCAGCGGAACCTCCACATTGAACAGTGGCGTGCGGACGGTCGAGCCGAAGTGTGGCCGGAACCGCTCGTCGCCGGGATGGGCCACCAGCGCCACGCAGGCCGGCAGCAGCTCGGGCCGGGTGGTGTCGACGAGGAACTCGCCGAACTTCAGCCGGTGATAGGCGCCGGGCCGCTCCCGGTCCTCCAGCTCGGCCTGGGCGACCGCGGTGCCGAACGTCACGTCCCACAGCGTCGGGCCGTCCACGGCGTAGGCCTCGCCGCGGGCGAGCGCGTTGAGGAAGCCGCGCTGGGCGGCGGCCCGCGCCCGGTCGCCGATCGTCGTATAGAGCTGCGTCCAGTCCACCGACAGGCCCACCCGCCGCCAGAGCGCCTCGTAGGCGCGCTCGTCGTGCTCGGTCTGCCGGTGGCAGAGCTCCACGAAGTTGCGCCGGCTCACCTTCACCGGCGACTTTCCCGGCTTGGCCGGCGGCGTGAACTCGGGGTCGTAGGGCAGCGTCGGGTCGCACTGCACGCCGTAGTTCAGCTGCACACGGCGCTCGGTCGGCAGGCCGTTGTCGTCCCATCCGATCGGATAGAACACCTCCTTGCCGCGCATCCGCTGGTACCGCGCGATGAGGTCGGTCTGCGTATAGGAGAACACGTGTCCGATGTGGAGCGCGCCGGACACCGTCGGCGGCGGGGTGTCGATGGAGAACACGTCGGCGCGCTCAGCGGTGCGGTCGAAGCGGAAGATGCCCTCGTCGTCCCATACCCGGGCCCACCGCTCCTCGAGGCCGTCGAGGCTGGGGCGGTCCGGGATACGCGTCGAATCGGGCATGTGCCCCATGCTAGAGCGGTGACGACTGGCAGACCTCTCAATAAGCGCGTGGCCGCCGGCCTGGTGTTCCTCACGAGCGGCGCGGTTCTCGTGCTGGAGATCGCCGGGCTGCGCCTGGTCGGGCCGTACGTCGGCGTGACCCTGGAGACGAGCACCGCCATCATCGGCGTGGCACTCGGCGCGATCGCCTACGGCGCATGGACCGGCGGCTGGCTGGCCGACCGAAACCTGGACCCGGCGAAGCTGCTCTCGCCCCTGCTGCTGCTCGGCGCGGCGACGACGGCCGCGACCCTGCCGCTCGTCCGCGTCGCCGGGGAGTGGCTGCGCGGTACCGACCCGGGCAGCGTGATGCTGCTGGCGATGCTGACCCTGTTCGTGCCGGCGGCGCTGCTGTCGGCCGTGACCCCGCTGGTCGTGAAGCTCCAGCTCGGCGACCTCGGGCACACCGGGCGCGTGGTCGGGAAGCTGTCCAGCGTCGGCACCCTCGGCGGGATCACCGCCACGTTCGGGACGGGGTTCGTGCTGGTGGCGGCGGTGCCGACCAGCGGCATCCTCTACGGGCTGGCGGGGATCCTGACGGTGGCCGGCTTCCTGTTCATGGGGTACTGGCGGAAGCGCGCGCCGGTGACCGTGGCGCTCGCCGTCGTGGCCTGCGGGGTGCCCATCGCCATCGTCGCGCCGAACCCGTGCGAGGTGGAGTCGGCGTACCACTGCGCCACCGTCACGGCCGACCCGGCCCGCCCGTCGGGGCGGACCCTGCTGCTCAACGGCGCCCAGCACTCCTATGTGGACCTGGACGATCCGCGGCACCTCGAGTTCGCCTACACCCGCTGGATCGCGTCCTATGTGGACGCGCTCCCGGCCGGGCGGCTCGACGCGCTGCACCTCGGCGGGGGCGGGTTCACCATGCCCGGCTACCTCGCCGCGACCCGCCCGGGCACCGACAGCCTGGTGCTGGAGCTCGACGCGAAACTCGTCGAGCTGGACCGGCGCCGCCTCGGCCTGCGGACCGGGCCGTCGCTGCGGGTCGTGACCGGCGACGCCCGGGCGAACCTGTCGTCCGTCGCGAGCTCGTCGCGGGACCTGGTGATCGGCGACGCGTTCGGCCACCTGGCGGTGCCGTGGCACCTGACCACGCGGGAGCTGGTCGAGGACGTCCGGCGGGTGCTGCGCCCGGGCGGCGTCTACGCGCTCAACGTCATCGACGGCACCGCGCGGCGGTTCGTGCGGGCCGAACTGGCCACGATCGCCGCGGTGTTTCCGCACGTGGCCCTGGTCGCGCCGCCTTCGGCGGTGGCGGGCCGGGTGGGCAGCAACTTCGTCATCCTGGCCTCGGCCTCGCCGCTGCTGGCGTTCTCGCCGCCGGACGACGCGTCGGTGGTCACCGGCTCCGCCTTGCGGGACTTCGTCGGCTCGGCCGCGGTGCTGACCGACGACCATGCGCCGGTGGATCAGCTGCTCACGTTCTCGTAGGCAGTCCTTGCGGCCGTCGGCCCGTCAGCCGCTCGACGTGGTCGGTGACCTCAGCGAACTCGCCGGCGGCGATCGCGGTATACGACGTGACCCAGCCCTCGACCTCGAACGGGGCGCCCAGGTCGCGGCGCGACGCGTAGGCCTCCTCGACTGTCTCCGGGTGGTAGCGCAGGCCGAACGCCTCGGCCGCCTCGTGGAGGGTGAACGCCTCGGGGCCGGTGAGGCTGTACGTCACGTGGTCGTGCTCGCCGCGCAGGACGCTCGCGACGGACGCCGCCACGTCCTCGTAGCTCACCGCCGCCACGCGCCCGTCGCCGGCCGGGCCGCGGATCACGCCGTCGGCGCCGGCGAACCGCGGGATCATCTCCAGGTACAGGTTGTCGCGCAGGAAGGTCCAGCGCAGGCCGGAGCGCTTGATGTGCTCCTCGGTGTGCCAGTGGTCGCGGCCGAACGTGAACGTGCAGTCCGCGGCGGCACCGTAGAACGAGAGGTAGACGATCCGCTCGACGCCGGCCCTGACCGCGGCGTCGACCGCGCTCTTGTGCTCGGCGACCCGGTCCTTCGACTCGCGGCCCGAGACGAGGAAGAGCGTCGTGACCCCGTCCAGGGCTCTCGCCATGGCGTCGGTGTCCCGATACTCGGCGTCCCGGCGAGTCAGTCCTCTGGCTCCGGGGAGCCTTTCGAGGACTTTGCCGCCGACTGAGCCGTTCGCCCCGGTCACCGCGATCATTTGCTCATCGTATTACGGGCGTCGTACATTGGGATATGCCCTACCGCTGGTGGCCGGCGACCCTGGCGGCACTCATCGGGATCGAGCCGTGGGAGGCGCTCCAGGCGCTGAACGCGGATCTCCGCCTCCCGAGATCGGGTGTCGCGCTCGGCCTCCCGGTCCTCAGCGTGTGGGCCCGCACGGAGGCCGGACGACCCCTGATCGTCGTCCTGCGGCACGAGGGCGGCCTGGACTGGCTCATTGTCGGAGCACTCGACATGACGCCGGACCAGCTCGCCGAGTTCGAGGGGTGGGAGGCATCATGCAGGACCGACGACTGACCGAGGACCAGCTCGACGCGCTCGCCGGCGCGGTGGCGGCGGGCAAGATCGCCTACACCGACACCCCGGCCCAGCTGCCTCCGAAGCCCGACGGCGAGACCATGGCGGTCTACTCGGTCCGGTTACCGGCCACGCTGGCCGAGCAGCTGGCCTCGGTGGCGGCCCGCCGCGGCCTGAAGCCGTCGACGCTGATGCGCCAGATGGTCGAGCAGTGCCTGGCCACGGAGGCGGACGACCGCCCGATCTCGCTGGCTGACGCGCTGCGCGCGCTGACGACGCTCCGCAAGGCCGCCTAGGCCGCCGGCTCGGGCTTCGTGTACAGGATCTCGCGGGCCTGCTCCGCGGCCCGGGCGATGCTCTCGCCGACGAAGTCCATGAAGCGGGCGATGCTCTCGAGGCGAACGCCGGCGGGGGTGCCGGGGCCGAGAATGTCCACGCCCTGCCGCGCCGTCTCGGCAAGCTGCGCGTTGGAGCGGGCGGCGGCGATCATCGACTGATACCAGACGCCGTCGTCGACGCGGTAGCGCTCGCGGCGGCGCTCGTCGCGCTCCCGCTGGATGAGGCCCTGGGCTTCGAGATACGCCATGGCCTTGGACACGGACGCCGGGCTGACCTGGAGTCGCTCGACGAGCTCGGACGCGGTGAGGCTGCCCGCGTCGGTGGTGAAGAGGCAGGTGAGCGCCCGGGACATCATCTTGGGCAGGCCCTGCTGCATGAGGAGGGTGGTGAACACCTCCTCGTAGTCGCGCACGGCCACGGCGTCGCGCCCGTGGGCCTGCGGCGCCTCCTGCGCCCCACGGGGAGCGGCCGGCCGGCGCCGGTGGGCGCGGTGCTCGGTGGCGCGGTGAGCCAGGTCGGCCCGGTATCCGGTGGGGCCACCGTTGCGCATCACCTCGCGCGTGACCGTGGAGGTCGGACGGTCGAGCCGCCTCGCGATCTCCGCATAGGCCAGGCCGTCGGACAGCCCGAGCGCGATCTGCTGGCGCTCCTGCTGGGTGAGCCTGCCTCCCGGCATCGCGATCTCCCTCCTGCTCCGGTGTCCTCAGCATAGCGTTCAGCTCTCATCCAATGCAACGAACCGATCCGCTTCCGTTGCGTTGCATTCTCGGCCGTTGCAACGAAATATCGATATTGAGCTGGCAGTATTGCGTTTGAGTGCAACTTTCTCGTTGCTCGAATGGCGAACGCAACGTAGCGTTTCCCTCATCGGAAACGACGAACGCCAGGAGGCGAGCACCATGCAGCAGTTCGACACCCCCAGCCCGATCGCCGCGGCCCTCGACATCCCCGCTGGGCGCGTCCAGCTCATCGCGGCCGACCGGGCCGACACCGCGGTCGAGGTCCGGCCCGCGGACGCCGCGAAGGGCCGCGACGTGAAGGCGGCCGAGCAGACCAGGGTCGAGTACGTCGACGGCGTCCTGCGGATCGAGTCCCCGGCCAGGCATCAGATCCTCGGCCCGTCCGGCGCCGTCGAGGTGACCGTCCAGCTGCCGGCCGGTTCACGGGTGGAGGTGAAGGCGGCCGGCGCCGAGCTCCGGGCCGTCGGACGCTTCGGTGACGTGGCTGTCGACGGCGCGTACGGTGCGATCAAGCTCGACGAGGCCGCGAGCGTGCGCCTGACCGCCCTCGCCGGTGACGTCGAGGTCGGCCGGCTCACGGGCCCCGCGGAGATCACCACCGCGAAGGGCGACATCCGGATCGCCGAGGCCGTGCGCGGCACGGTCGTGCTGCGCACCCAGGCCGGCGACGTGTCGGTCGGCGCGGCCCATGGGGTCTCCGCCGCACTGGACGCCGGCACCGGCCACGGCCGGATTCACAACTCGCTCAGGAACACCGACGGCACCGCCGACCTGACCATCCACGCGACCACCGCCTACGGCGACATCGTCGCCCGCAGCAGCTGACTCGTCGTCTCTCGTCGTCTCCGGAGTAGCAAGCTGCTCACGCTCCCCCGCTGGAAACCCCCGCGGCACGGCGGTCGAAAACAGCGCGGCGGTCACCCCGGAGATGGTCCGGGAGGTTGCCGCCGAGCTGGGTCGGAGGTGAGTGCCGTCGTGCGCGGCCGTTGCTACACGCATTGCTACATCCGGATGTTGTCAGGCGATGGCTGCGATGTCGCCATCGTCGAAGTAGATCGCCTGATGGAGGCGCCCACCGAGCGCCGCCGCGAAACGGGCGACCACGTCCTGGCCCGACACCTGGCCCTGCTCGATCTGGGACACGCGTCCCTTGGTGACGCCCATGCGGTCGGCGACCTCCTGCTGGGTCAGGCCACGCTGCTTGCGGACCTCTGCCAGCCGATGGCCGAGGACGGTCGCGAGGAGTTCCTGCTTGCCTGCCGCGACCGCTTCCTCGCCGCCGGCCCGCTCAACGTGTTCGGCACGAATGTCGCTCCAGCGCACGTAACTGCTCATCGCTGGTCACCTTCCTCCTGCGCCCGTTCTTTCAAGTAGATCTCATAGCGTTGCTCGGCCAACGGGATGGCTTCCTGATACCAGGCCAGAGGACTTCCTCGCAGCGACCGTGAACCAGGCGTGCCTCGTGCGGGACGCGGGTAAGGGCGAGCCAACCTACGGAGCGGGTATTGGGTTCTTGGGCTTGGCCGTGAGCGCGATGCCGGAGACGCCTGAGGGCGAATGCGTTGCCGAAGTGCCGGGCGCCGTTTCTCTCATCTGGGGCTCTGACGGATGAGATGGACGATCCGGGCAGCGATCTTCGCGGCAGGTGGAGAGCGACAAAGATCACCCCGGCTGTGTATCTGTCCGTCTACGACCGCTGCTACATGCGCTGCTCCACGAGGCAGACGTGATGCAGGCGCTCATGGTCGACTTGCGACGTGAGCCTTGCCGTCCACATGTGGATCTACGACAGCGACAAGCCCGGTGGTTGGCAGATCCCCGATGCGCCCGAGGAAGTGTCGGAAGCTGCCGGGCCCGAGGTCGCCCGGACGATTCTGTGGGGTTCTGAAGCCGCTCGTGGCCTCGACGCGACGTTCTTGCCGCAGCTTGCGGAGCGCGATCTGCGGGTCCAGCCGGACGATGTCGAGGTGTTCGCCGAGGAGTGTGCGGTGCTGATGGCCAATCTTGCCGTGTTGTCGGCGGCTTCAGGCTTCGACGAGGACCGGATCCGGGCGTATTTGAGGAACTTCGTCAGCGCAGTGGAGCGCGCACGTCAGGTCGGCGGAGGGGTCCTGATCTGGTGACGTCGACCGTCCGCCGTGTGGAAGGTGACCGTTGCCACATAACGATCTTCATAGCAGGCGGCGAACTACACAGACCGGCGAAGAGCTTTGTGGGCAGGGCAGGGTCGAACCGCCGACCATGCGTTGCTCCATCGGATGTCGTCAGGCGATAGCTGCGATATCGCCGCCGTCGAAGTAGATCGCCTGGTGGAGGGCGCCCACCGAGCGCCGCCGCGAAACGGGCGGCCACGTCCTGGCCCGACACCTGCCCTGCTCGATCTGCGACACGCGTCCCGTCACTGGTTGGCGGATCACCGCCGATCAGGCCGGTGAGGCTGTCGGGCGGCAGGCCCAACCAGTATCACTCTTGATAGTGATAACGTTGTGCCGTGGAGATGTCGAGTGAGCGTTGGGCCACGTTGGCGCTGCATCCGGTACGCATCCGGATCCTGCGGGCCGTCGCCGGGGCACGCCTGACCACGCACGACCTCGTGACACGGCTTCCGGACATCCCGCACGCCACGCTGTATCGGCACCTGGCCACGCTGGTCGAGAGCGGCCTGATCGAGGTGGTGGAGGAGCGCAAGGTTCGGGGCGCGGTCGAGCGGGTGTACGCGCTGCCCGCCGATGGCGCGCCCCTGGACGCCGCGGCCCTGGCCTCGGCGACGCCCGACGACCATGCCCGCTACTTCACGGCGTTCGTGTCGAGTCTGCTGTCGGAGTTCTCCCGCTATCTGAGCCGGGAGCGGATCGACTTCACCGCCGACGGAGTCGGCTACCACCAGCTTGTGCTCCACCTGACCGACGCGGAGCTGGCCACCTTCGCCGCCGACCTCAACCAGGTCATCGGTCCGTTGCTGAGCAACCAGCCGGGCGACGGGCGGGTCCCGCGCCTGCTGGCCACCATCCTGATGCCCGCCGACCAGCCGCCGGCCACCGACACCACGCAACCGAACCCTGAACGGGAAGAACGCTCCACCACGAGGAAAGGGAGTGTCTGATGGCAACTGTCACGGTCGTCGGCAAGCTGGTCGACATCCGGTTCACCGGATGGGAGCGGTTCTGGACCGGGCGGGAGCGGCTGACGATGCCGGTCGCCGCGGTACGGCACGGGTCGCTCGTGGCCGACCCGCTACGCCTGGCACGCGGCGCCAGGCGTGGGATCGCGGTGTCCGGGGTCGTCAAGATCGGTGTCTGGGGCTTGTTCGGCGGACCTCGGCAGCTGGTGGCGGCACGGCGAGGTGAGCCCGGGCTGCATCTGGTCCTTGACCGTGCGCTCGCCGGCGGCGAATTCGACGAGGTCGTGCTCTCCAGCCCGGCGGCGTCCGGCATCGCAGACACGATCGGGCGTGCGATGGCGGCCCGCCGATGAGCGGTGACCGCCTCGCGATCGAGGTCTCCAACCTGACCAAACGGTACGGCGAGGTCACTGCCGTGCGCGAGTTGACCTTCACCGTAGAACCGGGTCTGGTCACCGGGTTCCTCGGTCCGAACGGTGCCGGCAAGACCACCACGATGCGCATGCTGACCGGCCTGGTCACGCCCACCGCCGGCACCGCCACGATCGGCGGCCGGCCGTACCATCGGCTGCCCCGCCCGTCGGACGCCGTCGGCGCGGTGTTCGACGCGAGTGCGTTCTACCCCGGCCACACCGCCCGCGACCATCTGCGCGTCTATGCCGCGATGGGGGGCTATCCGGACCGGCGGGTCTGCGACCTGCTGGACCTGCTGGGCCTCGCCGAGGCCGCCGACCGCCGCACCCGCGGGTTCTCCACCGGCATGCGGCAGCGGCTCAATCTCGCCACCGCGCTGCTCGGCGACCCCCGCGTGCTGCTGCTGGACGAGCCGGGCAACGGCCTGGACCCGGAAGGCATGCTGTGGCTGCGCGGTTTCCTGCGCCGGCTGGCCGACGAGGGGCGCACGATTCTGATCTCCAGCCACGTGCTCAGCGAGATCCAGCAGCTCGTCGACGACGTGGTGGTGATCCGCCGCGGCCAACTCGTCGCCGCCGGACCCTGGTCCCAACTCGCCGGCCCACCAGCGGTACTGGTCCGCTCGCCCGACGCCGACCGGCTGGCCGCCGCCCTCGCAGCCAACCCGGCAACCGGCGCCGTCTCACGCGTCGAGGCCGCCGGAGCCGGCCGGCTGCGGGTGCACGGGCTCGACGCGCCGGACATCGCGGACTTCGCCGCCGAGCACCGGCTGCGGGTACACGAGCTGGTCGCCGAGACTCCCAGCCTCGAGCAACTTTTCCTCCACCTGACCACGGACAAGGCGGCCGCCCGATGAATCGCCTGATCAAAGCGGAATTCCGCCGACTGCTCGCCACCCGCATGTGGAGCGGGCTGCTGTTCGCCGCCGTGCTGCTCGGTGGCGGCCTGATGGGCGCGATGGCGCTGGTCGGGCCGGAGAACTTCGACCCGCCCGTGCCGGGACTGGATACCGAAACCGGTATCCGCTCGATCCTGGGGGTTCTCGGCTACACCGCGTTCGTGCCGGCTGCCGTCGGCACCGTCGGGGTCACGTCCGAGTACCGGCACCGCACCGCCGCGGTCACGTTTCTCTTCACGCCCCGCCGTTGGCAGGTACTGGCCGCCAAGCTCGCCACGTACGGCGTCGCAGGACTGGCGTACGGGCTCATCCTCGCCGGCACAGGCGCCGCGGCCCTGTTCACGGTCGCCGCCGTCCGCGGGGTCCCACTCGGCCTGCCGGCCGGCACCATCGTGGCGCTGCTTGCCCGCATCGGACTCGCCATGGTCGTATACCTGCTGATCGGGGTGGGCGTAGGCGCGTTGGTGCGCAACCAGATCGCCGCACTGGCCGTGGTGATCGGCTATCTCTACATGGGTGAAACGCTGCTCATGATGATCCCGGGCGTCAATCGGCTCTACCCGGTCCTGCCCGGGGGCGCCACCGCCTCCCTCACCGACTTCACCTACCTCGCCGACGCCATGACGCAAGAACTCGGCAGCAGCGCCGTCCAACTGCTACCGCCGGCCGCTGGCGCTCTACTGCTCCTGGCATATGCACTCGCCGCCGCCAGCGTCGCCGTCGTCATTCCCATGCGCCGCGACATCACCTGATCAGAAGCAGGCGGCTCTTCGGAAGCTGGATGAGCGACTGAAGTAGGCCTACTGCTACATAACGATCTGGAAGCGGCGCACTGAGCGCCAAATGCAAGACCCCCGACCAGCGTTTCCGCTGGCCGGGGGTCCGAAAGCCCGGCGAAGAGCTTTGTGGGCAGGGGCGGGGTCGAACCGCCGACCTTCCGCTTTTCAGGCGGACGCTCGTACCGACTGAGCTACCTGCCCAAGATGGGCCTTGCGGTCCTGACGGGACTTGAACCCGCGACCTCCGCCTTGACAGGGCGGCGAGCACTCCAACTGCTCCACAGGACCTGGTTTCGGGAAAAACCCGGTCGTGCCCCCAACGGGATTCGAACCCGTGCTACCGCCTTGAAAGGGCGGCGTCCTGGGCCGCTAGACGATGAGGGCGGCCCCGCAATCATCGCATACTCTGCGATGTCTGCGGTGTTGCTCCCATCCGGCCCCGCCGGAGGCCTTCAGAGCATACGTGACCCCCGCCCCCACCGCCAAATGGGTATCCCGTCCGGGCGCGGCGAACGAAAACCGCAGGTCATTGGGGTAGGGCCTCCAGGGTGAACTTGGCCTTCAGCTCGGGCAGCAGGGTTTTGTAGGCCGCGATCGTGGCCGAACGGTCGCCGCCGCCGTCGTGCGAAAGGATGATCGCGCCCGGCTTCGTGTTGTTCCTCACGGTCGCGATGATGTGGTTGGTCATCTGCTGGCCCTTCCACTTCTGGAGATTCCAGTCGAACGGGTCGACCGTCCAGCCGATCGAGACCATCCCCAGTTCGGTCGCCACCTGGACGGCCGCGGGGGTGAAGTTGCCGCCGGGGTGGCGGAAGTACTTGATCGGGACGTCCGGGACCGCCTTGTGGATCTCGTCGTTGGTGCGCTGGAGGTCGGCCCGGATCTTGTCGGCGGACTTCTTGCCGAGCGAGGTGTCGTGCTTCCAGGTGTGGTTGCACAGCGTGTGGCCGTCGCGGACGATCTCCTGCACGTACTGCGGGTACTCCTGCACGTTGACCCCGATCACGCAGAACGTGGCCTTGATGCCCTGCTCCCGCAGCATCGCCAGCAGGCGCGGGGTCTCCGGGCCGGGGCCGTCGTCGAAGGTCAGCGCGACCGCGGCCGTGCCCGTCGTGCGCTGGATGCCGTCCGAGGGCGGCGGCGCTGACGAGGACGCCGAAGCAGACGGCGAGGCGGAAGCCGACGCGGAGGCCGAGGCCGACGCCGACGGCTGGG
This sequence comes from Dactylosporangium sp. AC04546, assembly GCF_022095675.1. Classification (GTDB taxonomy): domain Bacteria; phylum Actinomycetota; class Actinomycetes; order Mycobacteriales; family Micromonosporaceae; genus Dactylosporangium. The sequence goes on from NZ_JAHYSG010000079.1 coordinate 45,708, forward strand.
GCGACGAGCTCGACGCCGGGTTGCCGCCCATGGGGTGCGCGACCGGCTGGCCGCCGCCCTGACCGGGCGCGGCGCCCGTGGCCGGCCCGCCACCGGCGGCGTGCCACTGCGCCTCAGAGGCGCTACTGGCGCAGCCGGCCAGGGCCAGGGCTGCGGCGGTGATCAGCGCTCCTAGAACTCGACGCATGGCAGGACTCCGATACGAGGGGACGGCGAGTGACGTTGGCACACGCTAATGAGTCCGGAGCCCAAAGGACCACCCGCATTCGAGCCGTGGCACGAAGCCGGGAGTACCGCGTGAAGGCGCTTTTACACAGATGAACCGTTCGATGCGGAGGTGAGGATCACCAAGGCGTCTGTCAAGCTACCCGGTCGTAGGACGCCTTCCGGCAGCGCGGACTCATCCCACCCGCCGCCGGCGGCGGCCAGCACCACGGGGCGCGCCCGCTCGGCCAGCACGGCCGACAGCTGGACGGGGTCCGAAGTGGACGGCAGGTGCGACCACACCAGGACCGCGGCCGGGCCGGTGCGCCGGATGGCGGCGATCAGCGCCGCCGTCGGTACACGAGCACCCAGAACCCGGGCGGGAACCCCACAGGACGCCAGCGCGGCCGCCAGGGCCTCGATCGGCAGGCTGTGCTGCTCCTCGTCCGCACACGCCAGCAGGGTCCGCACCGGGACGTCGGCGGAAGGCCGGGGCACCGAGCCGAGCACGGCCGAGACGCAGCCGGACAGCAGGTGCTCGACCTCGACGTAGGCGCCGGTGGCCTCGTACCGCTCGCCGATCGCGACCAGGACGGGCGCCAGCACGGCGTCCCACGCGGCGACGACCCCGAGGTCCTGCACGGCATGTGTGACCCGCTGACGCACGGCCGGGGCGTCGAGCCGCATCGCCGCCCGGAGCAGGCCCCGGACCAGCGAGCCGGCATCGGTCTCCGATGACGACGGCAATGGCGCCGAGATCGGAGGCCGGTTGGCCCAGCGCGCCGCCTCGCTCGGCGCGACGCCCTCGAAGATCAGCCGCTGCATGACCTGGAGCCGCTCGATGTCCTGCTCGGTGTAGCGCCGATGGTGGCCGGGCTCGTGCAGCGACGGCCCCATGCCGTAGCGCTGGTGCCAGGTCCGCAGCGTGGTCACCGCGACGCCGAGCCGCCGGGCCACTGCCCCGGCCGAGTACGCGGCGGCTGCGCTCATCTCGCCGACGACCGCCAGGCGTCGACGACCCCGGCCAGCCAGGGCGCGTAGAACTCGGGGAACCGGGCCAGCCGCTCGGTGAGCTCGTCGGGCGCGACCCACTCGACCGCGGCCACCTCGGCCGGGTCGACGGCGGACGGCACGCCCGTGAACGAGCCGACGAGCACGTGGTCGTACTCGAACTCGACGCGGCCGGAGTCCGGGTCGCCGGCCTGGTAGAGGTACACGCCGACCTCGCGCAGCGGCCCGGTCGTCACGCCGAGCTCCTCCGCGAGCCGGCGGCCGGCGGCGTCGGCGACGGCCTCGCCGGGGCCGGGGTGGCCGCAGCAGGCGTTGGCCCAGCGCAGCGCGAACCGGGTCTTGACCGCGGCCCGCTGCTGGAGCAGCAGCCGCCCGTCGGGGGCGACGAGCAGCACCGAGAAGGCCCGGTGCAGCCGGCCCGGTGCGCGGTGCGCCTCGTCGACGGTGGTCTCCCCGATCGCCGTGCCGTCGGTGCCGACCAGCTCGACCAGGTGTTGCTCCCGAGTGTTCACGACGCTCCCGTAATGCGCTGCGCGGCGAGGCGGCCAGAGATGAGGACCATTGGCACGCCGACGCCGGGCTGGGTGCCCGAGCCGGCGAAGACCACGTTGGACAGTGTGGGGTGGACGTTGCCGGGCCGGAAGGGCCCGGTCTGCCGCAGGGTGTGCGCCGCCGCGAACGGGGTGCCCGCGGCCATGCCCTGATCTGCCCAGTCGGCCGGGGTCACGAACCTCGAGACCTCGATGGCGTCGCCGAATCCGCGGTACCCCCGCTGCTCCAGCGTCGCGATGAGCTCGCTCCGGTACGTGCCGGCCAGCGAGCCGCGCCAGTCGAGCAGCGGGGCGTTCAGGTTGGGGGTCGGCGCGAGCACGTAATACGTGTGGCGGCCCTCCGGCGCGAGCGACGGATCGCTGCGGGTCGGGTTGGTGACCAGCAGCGAAGGATCACTCATCAGCCGGCCCCGGTCGATCACCTCGTCGAACGTCTCACGCCACGAACGGCCGAAGTGGATGTTGTGATGCGCGATTCCACCGTACCCCTGGCGCGACCCGACATGCAGCACTACGCACGACGGCGAGTACCGCAGCCGGCGGCGCAGCGGACCAGTCGGCAGCAGGTCGTAGGCGACTGGCAGGTCCGGGTTGAGCACGACGGCGTCGGCCGGGAACCGCCGCCCGTCGGTGGTGACGACGCCGGACGCGCGGCCGTGGCTGACCTCGACCCGCTCGACGGTCGCGCCGTAGTGGATCGAGACGCAGTGCTTGGTGGCGACGTCGGCCAGGGCCCGCGAGACGGCGTGGATGCCGCCGCGCGGGAAGTAGACGCCGGCCACCGAGTCGAGGTACGCGATCACCGCGTAGAGGGCGAGGGCCTGGTGCGGCGCGACCCCGGCGTACATCGCCTGGAACGAGAAGATCCGGCGGGTCCGGGGGTCGTGGAAGAACGAGTCCACCTTGGACTGGAGCCGGCCGAACCCGCCCAGCCGGATCAGCCGCCACAGGTTGGCCGTCACCAGGTCGCGGGGCGAGTCGAGGTTGCGGTCGATGAAGTCGGCCCGCTCCAGGGCCCACAGCTCCCGCGCGTACTCGACGAACCGCAGGTAGCCGTCCGCCTCGCGGGACCCGCAGACGCGCGCCACCTCGCCGGCCATGCGGGCCGTGTCGGCGATGACGTCGAGGGTGGAGCCGTCGGGGAAGTGGGCGCGGTACGCCGGGTCGAGGCGGTTCAGCGTCAGCCACGCCGGCAGCTCCTCGCCGACGGTGCCGAGCAGCTCCTCCAGCAGCGAGGGCATGGTCAGCACGGTGGGGCCGGTGTCGAACTCGTAGCCGTCGACGGAGAGTTTCCCGGCCCGGCCGCCCGGGTAGTCGAGGCGCTCCAGCAGGGTGACCTCGCGACCGGCGGCTGTCAGCCGGATCGCGGCGGCGAGCCCGCCCAGGCCGGCGCCCACCACGACGACGCGATCCGTCGGTCCCGGCACGGTTCGCATGGCGGCCTCCTGGATGTTTCGCCTGGCTCAGATCGAAAGCGTAGCGTAGGCTCGAAGTTGCGTCGATTTGTGCGTCGATTCTGGAGGCCTCATGGAGCCACTGACCGCCTCCTACGAGCGGTGCCGCGCGCTCCACCGGTACCACGGTCGCACGTACTACCTGGCCACCAAGCTCCTGCCCACCTGGAAGCGGCGCCACGTGCACGCGCTCTACGGTTTCACGCGGTATGCGGACGAGATCGTCGACCGCACCGCGGCGCTGACCCCCCAGCAGCGCGCGGCCGAGCTCGCCGCCTGGTCGGCCGCCTTCGTCGCCGGGCTGCGCAGCCGGCCGACCGACGATCCGCTGCTGCCGGCGGTGCTGCACACCATCCAGGTCTTCGACATCGACCTGGAGGACTTCCGCAAGTTCCTCGACAGCATGGCGATGGACCTGACTGTCACGTCGTACGCGACCTATGACGACCTGCTCGGCTACATGGAGGGCTCGGCCGCGGTCATCGGCACGATGATGCTGCCGATCCTGGAGTCCGCCGACCGCGCGGCCGCCCGGGAGCCCGCCCGCCAGCTCGGGCTCGCCTTCCAGCTGACGAACTTCATCCGCGACGTCGGCGAGGACCTGTCGCGCGGGCGGGTCTACCTCCCCCAGGAGGACCTCGACCGGTTCGGGGTCACGCACACGGACCTGCGCGCGGCCCTCACGGCGCGGAAGAGCTCCGTCGCGATCAAGGAGCTGATCCGGTACCAGGTGGGCCGCGCACGGCAGCACTACGCCGCGGCGGCGCCCGGCATCCCGATGCTCGCGCCGTCGTCGCAGTCGTGCATGTGGGCGGCCTTCCGGCTGTACGGCGGGATCCTCGACGAGGTCGAGGCGCAGGACTGCGACGTGTTCGTGCGGCGGGCCACGGTGCCGCGCCTTCGTCGGCTCGCCGTGGCGCTGTCCTGCCTGCTGGCCCGCCCCACCGCCGCCGCGCCCGCCGCGGCCGAGATCCCCCATCAGCGGGAGACGCTCCTGGACCTGCGGAGCACGGCCGTATGAGGGTCGCGGTCGTCCTGTTCACCCGGGACCTGCGGATCCACGACAACCCGGCGTTGTCGGCCGCGGCCCGGGCGGCCGAACGGGTCGTGCCGCTCTTCGTCCACGACCCGGCCCTGCCGGCGCCGCGGTTCCTGGCGTCCGCTCTCGCCGACCTCCAGTCCTCCCTGCGCCGCCTGGGCGCCGACCTGGTCGAGCGGCGCGGCGACCCGGCGGAGGAGGCGGTCAAGGTCGCCCGCGCGGTCGGCGCCGAGGGCCTGGGCCTGGCCGACGACGTCAGCCGCTACGCCCGGACCCGGCTGGCCCGCCTGACGGACGCCTGCGCCGCCGAGCGGATCGCCCTGAAGACCTTCCCGGGCGTGACCATCGTGCCGCCGGGCACGCTCCGCCCGACCGGCGGCGGCGACCACTACAAGGTCTTCACGCCGTACTGGCGGGCCTGGCAGGCGGCGCGGCTCCGCGACGTGGAGAGCGCACCGCGCAGCCTCCGCCTCCCCGACGACCTGCCGGCGTCCTGGACCCGCGACCGCGCCGTCTCGGGCCCGGCCGGCGAGACCGCGGCGCGCCGCCGGCTGACCTCGTGGCTGCGCCACGCCGACGACTACGGGGAGATCCACGACGACCTGGCCGCCGACCGTACCTCCCGGCTGAGCCCGTACCTGCACTACGGCTGCCTGTCGTCGCGCGAGGTGGCGTCGCGCACCTCCGTCGAGCCCTTCGTGCGGCAGCTGTGCTGGCGCGACTTCTACCACCAGGTGCTCGCGTCGTTCCCGGACCTGCGCCGTCGTGCGTACCGTCCCGGCGCCCAGGACTCGTGGAAGGACGACCGTGCGGCGCTCGAGGCCTGGAAGGCCGGCCAGACGGGGATCCCGATCGTGGACGCGGGGATGCGGCAGCTGCTGGCCGAGGGCTGGATGCACAACCGGGCCCGCCTGATCACGGCGTCGTACCTGACGAAGCACCTGGGCGTGGACTGGCGCCTGGGCGCCGACCACTTCTACGACCTGCTCCTGGACGGCGACGTGGCCAACAACTACGGCAACTGGCAGTGGGTGGCGGGCACGGGCAACGACACGAAGCCGTACCGCCGGTTCAACCCGATCCGCCAGGCCGAGCGCTACGACCCCACGGGCGACTACGTCCGCCGCTACGTCCCGGAGCTGGCCGACCTTGAGGGCAAGCAGGTCCACCAGCCCTGGCTGGTGCCGGGCAAGCGCAAGTACCCGGCACCCCTGACCCAGCCGTAGCCGGTTACTTGGGCTGGGTCACCTGGCCCCGGAGGGAGATGGCCTGGAGGAAGATGTCGCCGATCTTGGCCGGGTCGGGGGCCACGAAGGTGCCGCCGCCGATCGCGTCGGTGATCTGGCGCATCTGGGCCTCGCCCACCTTGTCGCCGATGCCGATCAGGATCACCTGGACCGGCTTGGCCGGGTCGGCGGTCTTCTTCAGCTCGGCGATCAGCTGCTCCAGGGACAGGCCGCCCGCCGGGTCGTCGTTCTCGCCGTCGGTCATGACGATCAGCGAGTTGACGCGGCCGCTGTCCCAGCCCTGCTGGACGGCCTTGTAGCCGGCCAGGATCGTGTCGTAGAGGGCCGTGTCACCGGTCTTCTTCGGGGTGATGGACTGCAGCGCCTGGAGGCAGGCGGCGCGCTGGCTCACCAGCGGACCGATCGGGACCAGCTGCTTGTAGTCCTTGGCGCCGTCGAGCTGGGTCGAGAAGGTCCAGACGCCCAGGGCCCAGGAGTCGTCGAAGAGGCTCATGCCCTTGCGGGCCGCCTCCAGGGTCACCTGCATACGGGTCGCGTTGCCCGCGGTGGGCACGGTCTCCAGCATCGAGCCGGACACGTCGATGACGGCCAGCATGCGGGCCGGCAGCGTGATCGCCTGCCACTTCTGCTGCAGGGCCTCGACGGCCGCGCCGTCCGGGAGCTGACCGGCGGCCAGCGTGCCGGGCGCGTTGGTCGGGGTCTGGAAGCCCTTGCCGGGGGCGCCGTCGGCGCCGCGCAGGCCGATCGCGCCGAGCTTGTCGCGGAACGACTGGGACTCCAGGGACTTCAGCAGCTCGGTGGCGACCGGGGCGCGCTCGCTGTTGAGCACCACGTACGGGTAGTCGAGCGAGCCCGCGGAGGGCTCCGCGTAGACCGCGGCGAGGCGGACCGGCGGCTGCTGGGCGTTGTACTGGATGATCGTCTGCTCGGACAGCGGCGCGACCGACAGGCCGCCGCTCAGCGCGGTGGCGTCGCTGCCGCGCGGGAACTTCTGCAGCAGGTCGGCCTTGAGCGACGAGCGGCCGGCGGCCAGGCCGCGCAGCGCGGCGGTCGCGATCTGGGTCGCCTGGGTCGGGTTGCCACCGCCGGCGGTCTGGGCGGCCGCGGCCATCGTGAGCAGCGCGGCGAGGCCGGTCGAGTCGCGGCTCGGGTCGACGATGCCGACCTTGATCTTCTGGTCGGTGGAGACCTTCTTGATCAGATCGACGTAGCTGAGCTTCGCCTGCGGCCAGCCGAAGGTGGTCGCGATCGGCTCGGGCATGGCGAGCACGATCGGGCTGCGGGCGATCGACTTCGCGTCGCCCTTCACGGCCTGCGGGTTGGCGGTCTTGAGCCGCAGCAGCCACAGCGACGAGTCGGGCACCCAGACGTCGGGGATGCGGGTCTTGCCGTTGGCCTGGCCGACGCCGGTCAGCGACTTCTGCGACTTCGCGGCGACGGCGGCCGCGATGTCCGCCGGGTCGGCCTCGAAGACCTCCACGTCGACGCAGTTGTCGTCGAGCTTGGCCTGGGCCGACCAGTCGGCCGCCTGTGCCTTCAGCGCGGGGACGATGTCGGCTGGCGCGCCGATGCTGAGCTTCGCGGCGTTGCCGCAGGACGGCTCCGAGTACTTCTGGAACGCGTACCAGCTGCCGGCGAGGACGACGAGCACGGCGACGGCGGCGGCGCCCATCTTGAGCGCTCCGCCTGACGACCCCGCTGAGCGGTGGCGACCTTTCACGGCTCTAATCCTCCGGACCGGCGGCCTCGCGGGCCTTGTACCTTCGGTTGAAAATCACTGACGGTACGCATCCCAACAAACGAACGCCCAATCTACAAGGCGCCGATGAATCGTAGTTAAGCGAACACGCCTCGCAATCGGGGCCGGACAATCCGCCGCAAGCAGGCATTCCAGTCGGACTTAAATCTGACCTAATCGATCTCTACGGTGCCGGAGCGATCACCCATGGTGACGACCAACGGCCGGTGATCGGAGACCGGAAGCTGTGGGCTGTCCACGCCGATCACCCGCGGCAGGCGCTCGAAGCCGCGGCGATCGGCCAGGACGTGGTCGAACTGCACGCGTGGGGCCGGTGACGGGTAGGTCGGCACGCCGGCCAGCCGGCGCCAGCCGGAGAACAGCCGGGGCAGGCCGCCGGGCAGGTTCAGGTCGGCGAGCAACACGCGTGGTGCCGGCATCCGGCGCAGCGCCCGGCGGACGAGGCGCAGCTGACGGACGTTCCAGCCGGGCACGAACGACAGGTGCGTAGTGGCGATTGTCACCCGCCCGACCGGGGTCTCGACCACGGCGGCGATGAGCACCCGCGGCTCGTCGTCGAGCAGCATCATGCGCGCCTTGGGCCCCGGGATGAGGATCGGCGCCCGCAGCGGCGCCCGCGGCAGCCGGGTGATCCGCCACTCGGCGACCGGGAAGCGGCTCACCAGCGCCACGCCGTAGTGCGGTTCGCCGCCGTCCTGGTCGTCGTCGGTCGCGACCCGGAAGCTCACGCCCGGCGTGCCCACCACGGCCGGCACGAAGAGCATCGCGGCCGCCCCCATCGCGTCGGCGGCGATCCGGGCCAGGTCGGCGTGGCCGCTGCGCTGCTGCCCGCGGTCGACCTCCTGGAGCCCGAGCACGTCGGCGTCGAGCCCCTCGATCGCCGCCCGCACCCGGTCGGCGTCGACCAGGCCGTCGGTGAGGGAGCGTCCGTTCATGAGGTTGAACGTGCCGAGCCGCATACCTCATTGTCTGCGCCGCAGCTTGCCCACCGCCGACTTCGCGATCGTCTCGGTCTCTGCCCGGTCGACCCCGGGCTGGCCGAAGTGCACGAGCGCGCCGTCGCGGCGGCGTCGCCGAAGCCCGCCCGGAAGATGTCGAGGAGCGGCTCGCAGCCGGCGACGCTCACGCGGCCCGCCGCGCTCACCTCGGCGCTGGGCTGGGGCGGGCTGGTCTGGTAGCCGTCGGGGAGGTCGGCCACCTCCAGCAGGGCGCCACCGGACGGCGACACGGAAGGCGCGACCGCCGGGTCGCCGGAGCAGCCGGACAGGGCCAGCGCACATCCGGCGACGATCGGCAGGAGCCTCATAGCGGCATCATGCCCCGATTTCCCGAGAAACCAGGGCATTTGGCGCGGAGTTACAGCAGGACCGTCGGCTGCGAGCCGCGAACCAGCGGGGTGCGCTTGCCGGTGACCAGGTTGACCTGCGTGACCCAGGAGTGGCCCTGGTGGGCGGCGGTCAACACGCCCGTGCGGGCGCCGGCGTAGACCATCTCGCGGTCGTCGGCCGCGCCGACCCGGTGGCGGTTCGCGCCGGTGGTATCGGCCTCGGTCACGCCGACGGCCGTCCCGTCCGTGGTGTACGTGGTCCAGGCGACCTTCTTGCCGTCGGCGCGCCACGCCGGCACGACGCCGAAGCCGCTGGTGCCGTTGCCGCCGCCGCCGTAGACGTCGATCGCGCGCTCGTGGCCGGTGGCCACGGTGCCGATGCTCAGGCAGTTGTCCGCGATGCTCTCGCACTCGCCGCCGCGGAACGCGATCCGGGTGCCGTCGGGCGACCAGGCGACGGCGTCGTCGGTGCGCAGCCGGTCGACCAGCGACGGCGCCGGCTCCTCGACCGCCGTGTCCATGACGTAGGCGACCTCGGGCAGGGCCTGGTCGCGGCAGGAGGCGGGGAAGAGGACCTCGGAGACGCCGCCCTCGGCGCTCACGCGGTACACGCCCGGGCCGCCGGTGCAGGAGAGGGCCGCGTAGGCGATCCAGCTGCCGTCGGGCGAGAAGGACGGCCCACCGGCGGTGCGGTCGCTGACCTGCCGCTTGCCGGAGCCGTCGGCGTTCATGATCCAGACGGTGCCGTTGTGGAGGTACGCCAGCCGCGCCCCGTCCGGCGAGAACCGCGGGCGACCGTTGACCTCGTCCTCGGTGAGCCGCACCTCGCGGGTGCCGTCGCTGCTGTAGATCACGCCGTCGCGGACGTAGGCGACGGTCGGGCCGTCGGTGGTGGCGGCGGTGGCGGCCGAGGCGCCGATCAGACCGCCGAAGCCGGCCAGGGCGACCGTCACTGCCCTGGTGATCGTCATGCCGTTCATCCGTGCCCCCCGCTGTGCCGTCCCGTCCGTGTGACGCCGAGACCATCGGCGCAACCGTGTCGCACCTGAACGGTTCCCAGCCGGGAACTTCGAGACTTCACCGGACAACAATTTGCACTCGCAGTGCCTTTTTCTTGGCGCGCGGTCTTTCCGGGACCCCGTCTCACGAGCGAGTATCGGAGCCATGACGAACACTGGGATGAGCCGGGTCGCGATCGTCACCGGCGCCGCCCGCGGCATCGGTGCCGGCACCGCCGTCCGCCTCGCCGCCGACGGTCACGCCGTCGCCGTGCTGGACCTCGACGAGAACGCCTGCAAGGACACGGTCGAGCGGATCACCACCGCCGGCGGGCGGGCGCTCGCCGTGGGCGCCGACGTGTCGGACGCCGACCAGGTCGCGCGGGCCGTCGACCGCGTCGCCGAGGAGCTCGGCCCGCCGGTCGTACTGGTCAACAACGCCGGGGTCATCCGCGACAACCTGCTGTTCAAGATGACCGACGCCGACTGGGACACGGTCATCGGCGTGCACCTGCGCGGGGCGTTCCTGATGAGCCGGGCCGCCCAGGCCCACATGACGGCGGCGAAGTTCGGCCGCATCGTCAACCTCTCGTCGTCCTCGGCGCTGGGCAACCGCGGCCAGGCGAACTACTCCGCCGCCAAGGCCGGCCTCCAGGGCTTCACCAAGACGCTCGCGATCGAGCTCGGGCCGTTCGGCGTCACCGCCAACGCCGTCGCGCCGGGCTTCATCGTCACCGACATGACGGCCGCGACTGCGGCCCGCATGAAGGTCGACTTCGAGACGTTCCAGCAGGGCGCCGCCGAGAGCATCCCGGTCCGCCGCGTCGGCACGCCCGAGGACATCGCCCACACCATCTCGTTCCTCGTCAGCGACGGCGCCGGGTTCGTGTCCGGCCAGGTGATCTACGTGGCCGGCGGGCCACTCGACTGAATCGGGGACAGCGTTGAATCCAGCAGCACTCGCGCGGGACTTCCTCCGCGCGCACGACCCAGCCACGACCGACCGTCTCGAGTTCCTGCGGGCCCGCTTCGACGCCGGCCTGGCCTGGGTGCAGTTCCCGCCCGGCCTCGGCGGCCTGGGCCTGCCCCGCGAGCGGCAGACCGAGGTCGAGGCGGTCCTCGCCGAGGCCGGCGCGCCGGACAACAACCCGCGGCGGATCGGCATCGGGCTCGGCATGGCCGCGCCGACCATCCTGCGGCACGGCACCGACGAGCAGCACCGGCGCTGGTTGCGGCCGCTGTGGACCGGCGAGGAGGTGTGGTGCCAGCTGTTCAGTGAGCCGGGCGCCGGCTCCGACCTGGCCGGGCTGGCCACCCGGGCCGTGCGCGACGGTGACGACTGGGTGGTGAGCGGGCAGAAGGTGTGGACCTCGATGGCCCACGAGGCCCGCTGGGCCATCCTCATCGCTCGCACGGATCCGGCGGTACCGAAGCATCAGGGCATCACGTACTTCGTGCTCGACATGACCGCGCCCGGCGTCGAGGTGCGGCCGCTGCGCCAGATCACCGGCGAGGCCGAGTTCAACGAGGTGTTCCTCACCGACGTGCGGATCCCCGACGCCGACCGGCTCGGCGCCGTCGGCGAGGGCTGGCTGATCGCGCAGACCACGCTCATGAACGAGCGGGTGGCGATCGGCGGCGCCGCCACACCGCGCGAGGGCGGCGTCATCGGCGTCGTCGCCGACCTGTGGCGGGAGCGCCCCGAGCTGCGCTCGCCCGGCCTGTACGACCAGCTCATGCGGCTGTGGGTCGACGCCGAGGCGGCGCGGCTCACCGGCACCCGGCTGCGCCAGCAGCTGGCGGCCGGCCAGCCCGGGCCGGAGGGCTCGGCGGCGAAGCTGCTGTTCGCCCGGCTCAACCAGGAGATCTCGCTGCTCGAGCTGGAGATGCTGGGCGAGGAGGGCCTGCGCCACGACGAGTGGACGATGCGCCGGCCGACCGTCGTGGACTTCGCCGGGCGGACCGCGGGCTACCGGTACCTGCGCGCCAAGGGCAACTCGATCGAGGGCGGCACCTCGGAGATCCTGCGGAACATCGTCGCCGAGCGGGTGCTCGGCCTGCCGGCCGAGCCGCGCGCCGACAAGGACGTCGCCTGGAAGGACGTGCCGAAGTGACCGACCTGCTCTACACCGACGTCGAGGAGGAGCTGCGCTCCTCGGTGCGCTCCCTGCTCGCCGACCGCGTCGACCTGACGCGGCTGGAGGAGCCGGACTTCGTCGACCTGAAGCTGTGGCGGACCCTCGCCGTCGACCTCGGGTTCGCCGGGCTGCCGGTGCCGGAGTCCTCCGGCGGCGCCGGCGCCAGCTGGCGGGAGACGGCGGTCGTGCTGGAGGAGCTCGGCCGGTCGGTCGCCCCGGTGCCGTTCCTGGGCAGCTCGGTGCTCGCCACCGCGGCCCTGCTCGGCACCGGCGACCCGCTGCTCGACGCGCTCGCGGCCGGCAGCCGGACCGCGACGCTGGCCGTGCCGCTCTCGGCGTCCGGTTTTGTGCCGTATGTGGCTTTTGCCGGTGGCACCCTGACCGGCACCGTCACGAGCGTGGTCGACGCGGCCGCGGCCGACGTGCTGCTCGTGCCGACCTCCGACGGGCTGTTCGCCGTCGAGGCCGCCGACGTGACCCGCACGCCGGTGGTGTCGTTCGACCTGACCCGCCCGCTGTCCGACATCGTGTTGGACGGCGCGCCGGGCCGCAGGGTCGGCGACACGTCGCTGGTCGACCGTGCCCTGCTGGTCGGGGCGGCGTTGCTGGCGTCGGAGCAGCTGGGCGTGGCCGAGTGGTGCCTGACCACCACGGTCGGGTACGTGAAGACGCGCCGCCAGTTCGCCCGCCCCATCGGCTCGTACCAGGCGGTCAAGCACCGCCTCGCCGACCTCTGGGTGCAGGTGACCCAGGCGCGCGCGGTGGCCCGCTACGCCGCCGACTGCCTGGCGACGGACGACGCGGACCTCCCGGTGGCGGCGGCACTGGCTCAGGCGTTCTGCTCGCCGGTGGCGGTCAAGGCGGCCGAGGAGTGCGTCCAACTCCACGGCGGGATCGGGTTCACGTGGGAGCATCCGGCGCACTGGTACCTCAAGCGCGCCCGCGCCAACGCGACGTCCTTCGGCACGGCGACGCAGCACCGCGCACGCCTGGCGAACCTGGTGGCCCTCCCCGCCGCCTAGGCCGTGTTTCGTAAGGCTCGGAGCCATTGGTTGATGATGGCTACGGTGATGGTGGCTTCGAAGCGGACGGCGAGTTTGTCGTAGCGGGTGGCCATTGCGCGGTGTTGTTTGAGCTGGTTGATGCCGCACTCGACGGCGTGACGCAGCCGGTAGACGGCCGGGTCAAAGGCGGGCGGTCGCCCGCCTTTGGATCCCTTGGCCTTGCGGTGGGCGTCCTGGTCGGCCTTGCT
>NZ_JAHYSG010000080.1 GCF_022095675.1 Dactylosporangium sp. AC04546
CACCACCTCCGCCCGCACCACCTCCGCGCGGCGCCCACCCGCCGCCGGGCTGGCGGCGGGTTCGGCCGGACAGGCGCGTTCAGCCCCGTCAGCAGCGGGTAGAACGCGCCCGGCACCACCCACAGACGTCAACGCAGTCAGGAGAAGCAGATGGCACTCGACAACCCGGCCGACCTGTTCCTCTACGAGCTGTCGGGCATGTACGACGCCGAGCGCAAGAGCAACCAGATGGTGGGTGAGATCCTGGGGCACGCGGAGCACAGCCCGCTCGCCCAGATCCTGCGCGCCCAGCAGCAGCAGGGCCAGCAGAAGATCCAGAACATCGAGACGTGCTTCGCGATGCTCGAGATGGAGCCGATGGACGTCCCGTGCGCGGCGATCGACGGCATGCGCGCCGAGTTCCAGGCGTTCAGCAACCAGCACCCGTCGACCGAGGCCATGGAGATCTACACCGTCGACGCCGAGACGAAGCTCGCGCACTTCGGCATGGCCGGCTACCGCGGCCTGATCGACAAGGCACTCCTCATGGGCGAGATGCAGTGCGCCCAGATCCTGCAGACCAACCTGGTCCAGAAGCAGGAGAACGCGGGCACGTTCGAGCGGATCAGCCACGAGCTGGGTCAGCGGGTGGCCATGACCGTCTGACCGCCCAGCGGGGCCGTCACCGAGGGACGGCCCCGCGCCCCCCACCGCCCAGTTCGTCATGCGCCCGGCACCTCGAACACCACCAGCGTCGCCCGGGTCGTCATGCGTCCCGCACCTCGAACACCACCAGCGCCGCCACGACCGCCGCCGCGGCGTACACCCCGAGCACCCCCAGCCCGGCCCACGGCCCGATGTCCGGCGGCTGCAGGTGCCGGGTCACCTGGACGGCCAGCCCGGCATCCATCGGCGCATACCGATGCAGCCTCCGCTCCCACCGCGCGTTCGACACCAGCGACGCGACCAGCGGTGCTATGTACAGCAGCACCAGCACCCCGGTGATCGCGCCGGCGGTGTCCCGCACGAGCACGGCGACCCCGGCACTCAGCAGCCCGATCAGCACCAGGTACAGCACGGTGCCGATCGCCGCCCGCCGCGTCGGCTCGTCGGCGAGGGACAGCGGCGGGTGCCCGTTGGCCGCGGTGAACCCGCGACCGGGCAGCACCCAGCGCCCCACGAGCAGCGACACTCCGACCGCCACCGTCGCGGCGACGAGCACCGTCCCCGCCACGACGGCGAACTTGCCGGCCAGCGCCCACGCTCGCCTTGGCAGCGCCATGACCGAGGTGTGGACCATCCCGGTCGCGTACTCGTTGCCGACCGCCAGCACGGCCAGCACGACCACGGCCGCCTGACTGAGCCGCACCCCGAACAGGCTGAGCCGAACCGTGTCCTCGGCACACGGTGTCCCGCAACCGTCGCTGCTGAGCGTGCCGGTCATCGCCAGCCCGAGCCCGACCGTCAGGGCCACGATGCCCAGCGCCAGCCACCCGGTGCTCTGCACGGTCCGCAGCTTGGTCCACTCGGCGTGGAGGGCTCCGCCGAGCGGGCCGCCCCCGTGGCGCCGCCCGCTCCGACGGCCGAGGCCGCGCTCCAGGGTGCTCATGCGTCCCGCCTCCGCAGTAGCCACCAAGCGATGGCGAGGGTCACCGCGGCGTACACCGAGACGACGGTCAGCCCGGCCGCAGGCCCGATCATCGACCACGGGTCAGCGAGCGTCGTGGTGGGCGGCTTCGCCCGCCAGGTCGCGAGCCCGCCGGCCGGGGTCAGCTGCATGACCCAGCGGCCGATCGAGAGCGGCAGGATCGACGAGAGGATCACCGGCACCACGATGAGCACGACCACGGTCGTGATCGCCGTCGCGCTGTGCCGCAGCACCGTGCCGAGCGCCATCGCGAACACCGTGAGGATCGCGACGAACAGCGACGTCAGCAGCAGCGCGCGCAGCACCGGCGGATCGGTCAGCGAGTACTCCGGATATGCAGGCGGCGCGAAGCCGTGCTCCTGCAGCACCGGCTGTGCCGCCAGCAGCACGACACCACCGCCCAGCAGGGTCATCACGAACGCCGCCGAGCCGATCACGATCGCCTTCGCCGCCAGCGTCCGGCCGCGCCGGGGGTTGGCCGCGAATGTCGTCCGGATCATGTCCTTGCGGTACTCCGACGTCACGAACAGCACCCCGACCGCCGCCAGCGCCATGAGGCCGGGCAGCACCCCGAACAGCGCGATCGACACGACGTCGTCGTCGGGCGGGTTCGGCTTGATCTGCCCGCCGCCGGTGATCGTGAACGTGCCGTCGCGCTCGACGACGCCGGCCACCTTCACCCCGGGCAGCGGGGGTCCCGCGCTCCCGGACTCATCGCCGGTCTCCTTCGGCCCGGTCCGCGGCCGCTGCACCGAGTCGGCCTCCCACGGACCGGTAGCGGCGGTGTCGAGGCGGACGTTGTCGAACGTCGCCGTGCTCCGCGTCCCCTCCTCCCCCACCGCCGTGCTGCCGGCGCTGCGCCTGATGATGACCTTCGGTGCCGAGTTCACGAACATCCCGACCTCGACGTCCCGGGGGAGCTTGGCCGCCGTCACATGGCCGACCTTGGTCCAGCTCGACCCGTCGGCCGACTCGTACCCGGTGATCACCGATCCCTGCCGCGTCAGCCGCAGCCAGATCGGCGCCGTCCGGTCACCGCCCCGGACGTCGGTCATGTAATCGGACTCCAGGTGCACGCCGTCCTTCGGCGTCACTCGTAACGCCACATACCGGGAGCCGCTCGTCAGCCCATCCTTGACGATCAACCCGGCGCTGGCGTCGGTGCCGCTGTCCTCCAGCTTGTCGACCCGGGCCGTGATCGTGCCGTCGCCCGACATCGTCTGGTGGGCGAACTCGAACTCGTCGACGACCGGCTGTCCGTCCGGCCCGACCACGAAGTTGGGATACTGGTTCGCATCGGAGCCGCTGCTCGACGAGACGAGCAGGCCGATCATCACGATCAGTATCCCGGAGCACAGCAGCGTCAGCACCCACCGCCGCACGGTGCGCAGCTTCGTCCACTCGGCGCGCAGCGTGGCGCCGAACCCGTCGCCCCTCATCGCATCCACCTCAACGTCCGCTCGCGCTGAACTCGACACCCTCGCGGGTCAGCTCCATGTAGGCCTCCTCCAGCGAGGCCCGGTGCTGGCGGAGCTCCGCGAACGGCACGCCGCCACCGGTGAGCACGGCACTGACCCGCTCCCCCGGCAGACCCTCCACGGACAGCTGGTCCTCACCGGTGGCGGCGACCGTCCCGCCCGCGTTGGCCAACAGCGTCATCGCCTCGGCCCGCTGCGTGGTGCGCACCTCGACCCGGCCCTTCGACGCTGCGGCGAGCAGCTCCGAGACCTTCATGTCGGCGATCAGCCGGCCCCGGCCGACCGCGATCAGGTGGTCGGCGGTGCCCTCCAGCTCGCTCATCAGGTGGCTCGACACGAGCACGACCCGGCCCTCGGCGGCCAGCGACCGCAGCAGGCCGCGGATCCAGACGATGCCCTCCGGGTCCAGCCCGTTGACCGGCTCGTCGAGCAGCAGGACGGTCGGATCGCCGAGCAACGCAGCGGCGATCCCCAGCCGCTGCCGCATCCCGAGCGAGAAGCCGCCGGCCCGGCGCCGGGCGGCCGAGGCGATGCCGGTCATCTCGAGCACCTCACCGACCCGACGCTTGGCGATCCCGTTGCTGTGGGCGAGCCACAGCAGGTGGTCGCGCGCCGACCGGCCGGGATGCACCGCGGCCGCGTCCAGCAGGGCTCCGACCTGCGTGAGCGGCTGGCGGAGCGAGCGATACGGCACGCCGTTGACAAGCGCCTGGCCCTCGTCCGGCGCATCGAGCCCCATGATCACACGCATCGTCGTCGACTTGCCGGCCCCGTTCGGACCGACGAATCCGGTCACCTCGCCCGGCCGGACGGTAAAGGTCAGGCCGTCGACGGCGACGACCGAGCGGTACCGCTTCCGGACCGCGCCTACCTCGATGGATGGCTGCATGGCGTCGACGGTACGAACTCGGCGGCGCCGCGTCGTCACGCCACAGAGCTGTCCCGGACATCCCTGACGTGAGGGATGCATCCCCCACGAGAGCTACTGGAGAACGGCTGGCGCGGGGGACGCCGGACCGGCCGGCCGCGACCACAATGGCGGATGTGAACCGGGTGCTGGAGCGAACGCTGTCGGCGGGCCGAGCGGCCGTCGCCACCAGGCAGTGGCCGCTGGCCTGCGCGTTCGTCCTCGGCTTCCTCGCGCTGCAGGAACTGGACTGGGCGAGCCGGCTGACCCTCACCACGACACTGCTGGGCCTGTCGGTGACGCTGCCGCTCGCGTTGGGCCGGGCCGCGCCGGGCCTGGCAGCCGCGTTCGTCGCCGCGGGTGCGCTGGTGACCTTGCTTTCCGGTGTACCGCTGACCGTGGCCGCCATCGCCGCACTCGGCGGCATGTATTTCGTGGCCGGGCGGCGCGTTCGCGGACGGCGGGGCGCCCTGCTGGTGGCGCCGTTCGTGGTCTATGCGCTGGCACCGGCCGGCGTCACATTCGCCGACCCCGGCGGCGGCAGCACCGGCACCGGTGGGCGGGCGTTCGCGGTCACGCTGCTCGCGCTCACCGGCGGTGCCGTGCTGCTCGGCTCGTCGCACCGGGCCCGGGTCGAGGCCGCCCGGCGGGACCACGACGACCGCCGGATCGCCGACACGCTGCTCGACCACGTGGCGCGGGGCGAGCGCGCCCGCATCGCCCGCGAGCTGCACGACGTCGTCGCCCACCACATCTCGATGATCGCGGTGCAGGCGGAGGCGGCGCGGCTGACGACCCAGGGCATGCCGCCGGAGGGCGAGAAGCGCCTGTTGGCGATCGGTGACACCGCACGGTCGGCGCTGACCGAGATGCGCCGCCTGCTCAACGTGCTCCGCGAAGACTCCGGCGAGGTGCCGACCCGCCGGCCGCAGCCCGGCCTGCGGCAGCTCAACGAGCTGATCGACGAGGCACGCCGGCTGAACGGGGCGAGCACGCGGCTCATCGTCCGCGGCCGGGTCGCGCCGCTCGGCCCGGGTGTCGAGCTGACCGCGTTCCGGATCGTGCAGGAGGCGCTGACCAACGCGCGCCGGCACGCGCCCGGGGCGGCCGTCGACGTCGAGTTGGACTACGGCGAGCGGGAGCTGCTGCTGCGCGTCCGGGACAACGGCCCGGGAACTCGGACGGCGGATGGTCACCACGCCTGGCACGAGCGCCGACCGGTCCTGGTTGTGCCGAGCTCCAGTTCCGCTGCGGCCAGGGCCCGGACCGTGATCGCGGCCGAGGGTGGGCACGGGCTGACCGGGATGCGGGAGCGGGCTGCGATGCTCGGGGGCACCGTGTACGCGGGGCCGGGGCCGGCGGGCGGGTTTCTGGTCGAGGTGCGGTTGCCGGTCGAGGGGGACGACGGATGATGACGGTACGGATCGTGGTGGCGGACGATCACGAGGTGGTGCGCAACGCGTTCGCGGCGTTGCTGGAGACACAGGCCGACCTGTCGGTGCTTACCACCGTCGCCGACGGGGCGGCGGCGGTGCGGGCCTGCCGGGACGGGCAGCCCGATCTGGTGCTGATGGACGTGCGCATGCCGGTCATGGACGGGATCGAGGCGACCCGGCGGATCATCGAGGCCGGCGGGGCGCGGGCGCCACGGATTCTGATGCTCACGACGTTCGACCTGGACGAGCATGTCTACGACGCGTTGACGGCCGGGGCGAGCGGGTTCCTGTTGAAGGACGTCACGGCCGAGCGCCTGTTCGACGCGGTGCGGGTGGTCGCGGCCGGGGAGGCGTTACTGGCCCCGACGGTGACGCGGCGGCTGATCGCGGAGTTCGCCCGGCTGCGGCCGCAGACGCGCGCGGCCTCGACGCTGGGCGACGTGCTGACCCCGCGCGAGACCGAGGTGCTGCGGCTGATCGCGGGCGGCCTGTCGAACCCGGAGATCGCCGACCGGCTGGTGGTGGGCGAGGAGACGATCAAGACCCACGTCAGCCGGGTGCTCACCAAGCTCGGGCTGCGCGATCGGACGCAGGCGGTCATCGCGGCGTACGAGTCCGGCCTGGTCGTCCCCGGCGGCACCGTCTAGCCCGGCACGGAAGGGGCAGAAAGGCAGCGGGAAGGGAGCCCGCACGGGAAGGAACAGGCGCACGGGGCGGGCGTGCGGCGGAATCGCGGGTGGCTGCGGCGCGGCGTGGGCCGGAGCCGGGGCGGCGCGGGGCGGGTGCGCCGTGCGGAAGGCTGTGCGCGGTGCGGAGGGCGCCGCTGGGTGAGGGGTGGAGGTCCCCGGCGGGCGCGGTGCGAAGCAGCGCGCCCGCCGGGGTTGTTTGTCAGCCGCCCAGGCTGGCTGCCGCTGAGGCGATTGCCGAGGCGAAGGTGCTCACCTCGGTGTAGACGCCTGGGTAGTTCGGGCGGGCGCAGCCGTTGCCCCAGCTGACGATGCCCACCTGGATCCAGGCGTTGCTCGCGTCGCGGCGGAACATCGGGCCGCCGGAGTCGCCCTGGCAGGTGTCCACGCCGCCTGCGGTGTAGCCGGCGCAGATCTCGTCCGTCGGGATCAGGTCCGGGTACGAGTTGTCGCAGGTGGAGTCCGGGACGTACGGGACGGTGGCCTTGAGCAGGTAGCGCTGCTGGGCGCCGCCCTCGCGCGCGGCGCCCCAGCCGGCGACGGTGAAGGTGCCGGAGTTGTACGCCGTCGTGGTGGCGATCGGAAGCGTGGCGAGGCCGGTGACCGGGGTCGCCAGGCGGATCAGGGCCCAGTCCTTGCCGTTGCCGTTGTAGCCGGGAGCGCGGTACACGTAGTTCGACCGCACCGTGATGCGGCTCGACGACTGCAGGTCCACGACGCCCAGCGTCGCGGTGATGCTGGTGTTCGTGCCGGTGCTGCCGACGCAGTGGGCGGCTGTGAGGACCAGGCGCGGGCTGTACAGGGCGCCGCCGCAGCCCATCGACAGGCGGACCATGAACGGGAACTCGCCCTGAGCCGCTCGGGTGCCGCCCACGACGTTCTCGGCGGCGTGCGCGGTGCCCGGCAGGACGCCGGCGACAGCGGCCGCCGCGGTGAGCACCGCGAGCAGCCACCGCACCGGCGAGCGGCGGGTGGGCAGGAGTTGTCGAACCATCCGGGAGCCTCCCCAACGAGTTGGATGTTGGGGAGGAGGATATCCATCAATTCGATACTGATGGATATATCGGATGGCTCATACCGGCGACACGGCGGCGAGCACCGTCGTCTCGGTTTCCGGGTCGGTGACGACGTGCGGGGCCAGGCCGGCCGCCGACAGGATCTCCCGCGCCGCCGCCAGCTGTGGTACACCCGCCTCGGTCAGCAGCGTCCCGCCGGGAGCCAGCCACGCCGGCGCCTCGCGGGCCACCCGGCGCAGGATGTCCAGGCCGTCCGGGCCGCCGTCCAGGGCCGCCCGCGCCTCGTGGACGCGGAACTCCTCCGGGAGGTACGCGATCTCGGCGGTGGGAACGTACGGGACGTTCGCCAGCAGGATCTCGACGGTGCCGCGCAGGTCGGGAGGCAGCGGCTCGAAGAGGTCGCCGCAGTACACCGACGAAACGGGCGACGAGGCCAGGTTGCGCCGGGCGCATTCGACGGCGCGCGGGTCGACGTCAGTGGCCACCAGGCGTACCTCCGGGTGGCCCCGCGTCACCACCAGGCCGAGCGCGCCCGTGCCGCAGCACAGGTCGAGCACGGTCCCGACGGGCATCAGGGACCGGGCCGTGGTGGTCAGCAGCTCGGTACGGTGGCGGGGAACGAACACGCCGTCCGTCACCGCGACCCGGACGCCGGCGAAGGTGGCCCACCCGAGGACGTGCTCCAGTGGGGCGCCGGCGGTGCGGCGAGCGATCATGGACTCGAGATGGTCACCCGAGCGGGCCTCGGCGTGCAGGAGTGCGGCCTCGTCCTCGGCGAAGACGCAGCCGGCCGCCCGCAGGCGGGCGACGGTCCCGGCGACGGACGACGCGATGGACGACACAAGGGAGGCTACCAAGCCCCGCGTGTGCCCGGCATCGAGGCGTCCGGGGTCGTCGACGACCCCAACGGTACCGACCTGGAACGAGGGCAGCAGGTCGTGACCACGTGGCTCGTGCGCGACTTCTACCCGATCGGGTACCTGCCCCGGGGCGTGCGCCTCTCGGCGTACGGCGGGGAGAGCGACGACCTGCCGCAGGAGGTCCTCCAGCGCTGCCTCGACCGGATCGCCGCCGACGAAATGTCGCTGGGCCCGGTCCACACCTACCCGCTCGACGACATCCGGCAGGCGCACACCGACCTGGAGCAGGGAACGAAGGTGGGCAAGCTGGTCGGCATCACGCGTTGAGGTACGCCAGCACGGCCAGCACCCGGCGGTTGTCGTCCTCCGACGGCGGCAGGCCCAGCTTGGTGAAGATGTTGTTGATGTGCTTGCCGACGGCCTTCTCGGTCACGTAGAGCCGGCCCGCGATCGCCACGTTGGAGCGCCCCTCGGCCATCAGCCCGAGCACCTCCCGCTCGCGCGGGGTGAGGGCGCGGGTGGGCGCGCCGGCGTTGCGGGCCAGCAGCTGCGAGACCACCTCCGGGTCCATCGCGGTGCCGCCCTGGGCGACCCGGCGCACCGCGTCGATGAACTCGGCGACGGTCGCGACCCGGTCCTTCAGCAGGTACCCGACCCCGCCGCGGCGGTCGGAGAGCAGCTCCCGCGCGTACAGCTGCTCGACGTGCTGCGAGAGCACCAGCACCGGCAGGCCGGGCGCCTCGGTGCGGGCCGCGATCGCCGCGCGCAGGCCCTCGTCGGTGAACGTCGGCGGGAGCCGTACGTCGACGACGGCCACGTCGGGCCGGTGGGCGAGCAGGGCCGCGCGCAGGTCGGTGCCGTTGTCGACCGCCTCGACGACCTCGAACCCGTACGCGGTCAGGAGCCGGATCAGCCCGTCGCGGAGGAGGGCGAGATCCTCGGCGATGACAACTCGCACGGCAGCTCCATCGTCAGCACGGTCGGGCCGCCGGCCGGGCTGTCGACGCTCAGGCTGCCGTCGAACGCCCCCAGCCGGCGTTCGACACCGGCCAGCCCGGAGCCGGCACGCGGGTCCGCGCCGCCCACGCCGTCGTCGCCGACGGTGATGTAGATGGCGCCTCCGAGGTGGCTCAACGATACCCAGGCCGTCGACGCCCGGCTGTGCTTGACCACGTTGGCGAGCGCCTCGGCGACCGCGAAGTAGGCCGCCGACTCGACCGGCGCCGGCGGGCGGCCGTCGATGTCGGCCTGGACGTCCACCGGGAGCGGCACGGTGAGCGCGAGCGCCTCCAGGCCGCCGGCGAGCCCCCGCTCGGCCAGCACCGGCGGGTGGATGCCGCGGACCAGCCCGCGTAATTCGGCCAGCGCCATGCCGCTCGCCTCGCGGGCCTCCGCGATGAGCGCCTGCGCGGCCGCCGGGTCGCGGGTCACCAGGTCCTCGGCCATGCCGAGGCTCATGCCGAGGGCCACGATGCGGGCCTGCGCACCGTCGTGCAGGTCGCGCTCGATGCGCCGCAGCTCGGCCGCCTGCGCGTCGACGACCTGGGTCCGCGTCTCGGTGAGCCGGTCGACGCGCCGGGTCAGCTCGGCGCTGTGGGTCGGGCCGAGCAGTGAGCGGTCGTACTGCGCGAGCGTCCACAGCAGCCAGGGCCCGGCGTAGAGGGCGCCGGCGGTGATCAGCCCGCCCTGCAGCGGCACGGTCAGATAGTCGAGCGTGTTGCGCAGCGGCCAGGTGACGCCGTAACCGAAGCCGTCGGTGACCGCGTTGACGATCACCGGCACCACCAGCACGCCCTCTAAGCCGTAGGCCAGCAGGACCGGGCCGAGCAGGCCGGTGACCAGGCCGACCGGCGCACCGGCGAGCAGCCACAGCAGGTCGCGCCACGTCGCCGGGTCGCGCACGAGCCACAGCCAGCGCCGCGGCGAGCCGATGAAGGCCTTCGGCGGCAGCGGCCGGTAGGGCCGGGGGATCTCGATGCCCGACCAGCGGCCCGCCAGCCTGCGGCGCAGGTCGGCGTAGCGGCGGACGAGCAGCTGCACGAGCGGCGCCAGGACCAGCCCGAGACCGACGATCGTCAGCAGGAACGAGACCAGACTGAGGATGAGCAGCAGGATGTTGAGCGGCCAGGAGATGATGCCGAGCAGCGCGACCCGGCCGATGGCGGTCAGACCTCGGCGGATGAACGGCACGGCTGCTCTCATGCCGTCCATTCTGGCCCGGCGGGGGCCCGCGCGTCGGTAGGTCTAGCCCTACTGTTGCGTGACCGCACGGGCGAAGAGCGCGTACGCCGGCCCGTGCTCGGTGCTGTCGAGAATGGTGCGCACCCGCACGGTCGTCCCGTCGTGCAGCTCCAGCTCCCAGCGGAAGCGTATCGAGCTCGTGCGCACCGCCCGGACGATCTCCTCGTACGCGACGAACCGGGTGCCCGGCAGCGCGGCGACCTCCCGGGCCGTGCCCTCCTTGATCCAGCGGTTCACCCGGAACCAGGCGCTGCGGGCCTTGTACCAGCGGACGCCCGGCACGACGAGCAGGCCGTGGCTGAGCACGAGCAGGTCGGACCGCTTGCCGTCGACCTTCACCTGGCTGATCCCGCCGTAGATCTCGGCCTGCCTGGTGTTGACGACCTGCTGGACGTGCCTGGCCGCCGCCGGGTCGATGTTCAGGGCGGCGAGCCGCTGCCGGGCCTCGGCCACGGTCGCCGCGCCGGCGATGTCCGCCAGGTCCAGCTCGTCGCCGGCCCGGTCGACCAGGACGCTCGGGCCGACCCACGAGTGCCGCCAGCGGCCGGCCCCGGAGCGGACCGCGGCCAGCTGGAACATCGTCTCGAGCGGACCGGCGATCGGGTCGCGCAGCGTCCCGTCCGGCGGCACGAGGTCGCCGAGCACCCACCCGTCGTCGATCAGCGTGAGGACGGCGTCGACGTGCGGGACGGGCTTGCCCACCTCGCGGGCGAACAGGCGCAGCCACGTGTCGGTGCGCGCCTGGAGGCCGGCGTTGACGGTCGCGGTGCGGAACTCGTCCCAGGGCAGCTCGACCAGCCCCTCCCGGGGGAAGATCCGGCCCTGCAGCTCGCGGCCGGCGGCGCGGGCGCCCGGGACCAGCTCGGTCGCCGGGCTGGTGTCGGCGTCCACCACCGGGTCGGGCGCGGCGGCGATGGCGGCGAGCCGCTCGGCGAGCGGCGGGTGGGTGTCGTGCCGACCGGCCCGTACCGCCGCCGGCTGGGCGTGGCGCAGCGCCGACAGCTCCTCGGCGCGGGCCCGCAGCAGCTCGGCGAAGCTGCCGAACACGTCCTCGGGCACGCAGCCGGCGGCGATGCCGGGCCCGAGGTACTCGCTGACGTAGAAGTCGTAGGCGGTGTCGAGGACCTCCACCTCCTTGAGCGCGCTCGCGGCCGCGGGCCGGCCAGCGACCCGCACCGCGGTGCGGTCGGCCTCGAGCTCCTGGCGCCGGCTGACCGCGTTCTGCACGGCGACGTACAGCTCGGTGTAGCCGCGGAACACCCAGCCGGCCAAGTTGCCCTCGCTGATGTGCCCGACGGTGCGCACCAGCGCGAGCCGGCCGCGCTGGGAGATGCCGGCGAAGCGGGTGTGCGCCTCCGAGTAGTGGCCCAGCTCGTGGGCCAGGACCGCGCGCAGCTGGGCGATGTTCAGGGTCTGCAGCAGCGGCATGCCGATGAAGAGGTACCGCCGGCCGCCGAGCAGCCCCATCAGGCGGGACCGCTCGACGACCGCGGCGTTGACCTCCGGTACCAGGCGGATCTCATCGGGAGGGCGGGTGCCGGCCGCCTCGGCCAGCTCGCGGACCGTCGCCCACAGCCGCGGCGCGTCGTCCTCGTCGAGCTCCACCCCGGGCGGCGGCCCGTTGTCGGCGCGCACCGCCTTGTACGTGCCGTAGCCGACCGCCCACACCGTCGCGAGGAACACGGCGATGCCGATCTGGGCGCCCGGGCCGCTGCCGCCGACCGTCGCGAGCCAGAACGAGAGCGCCATGCCGGCGACCAGCTGGACGAACGCCAGCACGTAGAAGCCGGCGAGCATGACGATCGACACGAATGCCCTGATCGCGACGGTCATCGCGACGCACCTCCCCCGCTGCATCGGCAGCGGAAGATATCAGGCGTAGAGACCCTTCTGGTAGCGGTCCTCCGCGTAGTAGGCCTCGAGCTCGTCCAGGGACTCCTCGGTGTTCTGGACGCTCTTGACGAGCTTCGCGTGCGAGGGCAGCGCCTCGGGCGTCCAGGTCTCCTGCTTCCAGAGCTTCGAGCGCATGAACGCCTTCTGGCAGTGGAAGAAGATCGTGTCGATGTCCACGACTATCGCCAGGATCGGCCGGTGGCCGTCGACGACCATGTCGTCGAACCACGGGGCGTCGGACACGAGCCGGGCCCGGCCGTTGATCCGCAGCGTCTCGCGCCGCCCGGGTATGAGGACGAGCAGGCCGACGTGCGGGTTGGCCAGGATGTTGTGGTAGCCGTCGCCACGGCGGTTGCCGGGCCGCTCGGGGATCGCGATCGTCTGGTCGTCGATCACGTGGATGAAGCCGGGCGGGTCGCCCTTGGGCGAGACGTCGCAGTTGCCGCTCGCGTCGGACGTGCCGACGAGGACGAACGGCGCCAGCGCCAACCAGTCGCGGTCGGTCTGCTTGAGCCGGTCACGTTCCTTGGCCAACGCCCGGGGCATCGGTGACCCGAGCACTTCCTCCAGTTCTCCCACCGTGGTGATGTCCATGTGGTCAGCATAGGGCTCGGAACAAGCTGTAACAGTCGAGATATTGTCCGGCTCCACGTGTGCCATTAACGTCGGCTCATGACGGCAGAACCCACCGACGCCTACCGCGACGACCGCGCGCACGTCTTCCACTCCTGGTCGGCCCAGCGGGCCCTCGACCCGGTCGTCGTCGCCGGCGGCCTCGGCAGCACGTTCTGGGACACCGACGACCGGCGGTACCTCGACTTCGCCTCGCAGCTCGTGAACCTCAACCTGGGCCACCAGCACCCCCGGGTGGTCGCCGCGATCCAGGAGCAGGCCGCCCAGCTGTGCACGATCGCCCCGACCTTCGGCAACGCGGCCCGCAGCACCGCGGCCCGCCTGATCGCGGAGGTGGCGCCGGGCGACCTGCAGTACGTCTTCTTCACCAACGGCGGCACGGAGGCCAACGAGCACGCCGTGCGGATGGCCCGCGGCACGACCGGCCGGCACAAGATCCTCGCGGCCTACCGCTCGTACCACGGCGCGACGAGCGGCTCGATCACGCTCACCGGCGACCCGCGGCGGTGGGCCAACGAGCCCGCGATGCCGGGCGTGGTGCGCTTCTTCGGCCCGTACCCGTACCGCTCCCCCTTCCACGCCGACTCCCCCGAGCAGGAGACCGAACGGGCCCTCGCCCACCTCGAGGAGGTGTTCACGTTCGAGGGCCCGCAGACGATCGCCGCCGTGATCCTCGAGTCGGTGGTCGGCACCAACGGCATCCTCGTCCCCCCGCCCGGCTACCTGGAGGGCGTCCGCGCCCTGTGCGACCGCCACGGCGTCCTGCTCATCGCCGACGAGGTCATGAGCGGCTTCGGCCGCTGCGGCGAGTGGTTCGCGGTGGACCGCTGGGGCGTGGTCCCCGACCTCATCACGTTCGCGAAGGGCGTGAACTCCGGTTATGTACCCCTGGGCGGCGTGATCCTCGGCCCCCGCGTCTACGAGACGTTCGCCGACAAGCCGTTCCCCGGCGGCCTGACCTACTCCGGCCACCCCCTGGCCTGCGCCGCGGCGGTGGCGACGATCGAGGTCATGCGCGACGACCGCATCCCGGAGCGGGTCCGTGACCTCGGCGAGCGGGTGGTCCGCCCGCGCCTGGAGAAGCTCCGCGACCGCCACCCGTCGGTCGGCGACGTGCGGGGCCTGGGCCTGTTCTGGGCGATCGAACTGGTCCGCGACCGCGACTCGAAGGAGATGCTGGTCCCGTACAACGCGGCAGGCCCGGCCGCGAAGCCGATGGCCGAGGTGGTGGCGGCGTGCAAGGCCCGAGGTGTGTGGCCCTTCACCCACTTCAACCGCCTCCACGTGGTGCCCCCGCTGGTCATCTCGGAGGCCGAGCTGCTGGAGGGCATCGACGCCATCGACGACGCCCTGGACGCGGCCGACGCCTACACGTCCTGACGCACTCCGTCCATGATCACGAAGACTTCTGCAAGACGTCTTCGTGATCATGGACGGGAGCAATGCTCAAGACCTGTGGATCAGCTTTGGGAGGAACGCCCAGGCTGACCGATACCCTCCCAAGGTGGAACACCCCGCCCAGCAGTACTACAACCCGAACCTCACCGGAGCCGAGGAACGTGCGCTACTGCGCCGCAACTACCTCGTGCTCCAAACGGGACAGGCCGCGCTGGGTCTCATCGGACCAGACATGCTCGGCATAGCTGTCGAAGCCCAGCCGGACGCTGTCGTTCTCCACTTCGCCATCGCCATCCGCACCGCTGAGACTGAAGAAGACATCAGCCTGGCCCACGTCGGCCAACCCGACGACACCTGGCCGGGAGGGCCTCACGCCCTGCTCTACCTCGCGAAGTTCCAGGGCGGGTAGGCCAATCCACAGATCTTGGCAATTGCTCCATGGAGTGGGTGTCGCACTGCGAGCCGAGCAGTTCGAGCAGCGCCGC
The DNA here is from genome assembly GCF_022095675.1 of Dactylosporangium sp. AC04546. Lineage (GTDB taxonomy): Bacteria > Actinomycetota > Actinomycetes > Mycobacteriales > Micromonosporaceae > Dactylosporangium. The sequence goes on from NZ_JAHYSG010000080.1 coordinate 14,661, forward strand.
TTGCCGATGAGGCGGACCGCGCGTGCGCGGTCCGCCTCATCGGGCGAGATCGGTGCGGTCAGGCGCCGCCGGCCGTCAGGGTGACCGTCTTCGGCGAGAAGCCGGAGCCCTGCACGTCGATGCCGGCCGCCTTCGCCGCGTCCAACGCCTTCTGCATGTAGTCGTTGGTGTACGCCAGGCCCTCCGGCTTCTTCTTCAGGACCGTGTCGCCGACCTGGTTCTTCGTGGTCATCGAGATGTCGACCGTCTGGTTCCAGTCCTTCTCGTCGACCAGGCCGACGCCCTTCGACGAGGGCCAGATCAGCTTGTTCACCTCGTTCATCTGCCACAGCTGGTGGCTCTTGCCGAGCTTCGAGCCCTTCGCGACCACCAGGTCACGGCACTCCTCCGCGTTGTCGCGGCAGTACGCCCAGCCCTTGATGGTGGCGGTCAGGAACTTGACCGTCTGGTCCTGGTAGGCCTTGTCCGAGAGCTTCGCCGTGTTGGCCCACACGGCGTCCTGGAGCATCGACGAACCGACCGTCTTCCAGTCGATGATCGAGAAGTCCTCGGGCTTGTACAGCTGGCCCGTCGCCGGGTTCGTCGCCTCCAGCAGCTGCGCGTACTCGTTGTACGACATGGCCTGGGCCACGTCGATCTCCTTCTTGAGCAGCGCCTGCATGTCGAACTGCTGCTGGACCAGGGTCACGTCCTTGCCCGGGTCGAGGCCGGCCTTGGTCATGCCGGCGAAGAGCTCGAACTCGTTGCCGAAGCCCCAGTTGCCGACCTTCTTGCCCTTGAAGTCGGCCGGGGACTTGATGTTGCTGCTGGCGAACGCCACCTGGTAGGTGCCGGAGCGGGCGAAGATCTGCCCGACGTCGGTGATGCCGGCGCCCTGCTCGCGGGAGGCCAGCGCCTTCGGCACCCAGGCGACGGCGTAGTCGGCCTTGCCCTGCGCGAGGACGGTCTGCGGCACGATGTCGACGCCGCCCTCCAGCAGTTGGACGTCGAGGCCCTGCTCCTTGTAGAAGCCCTTGTCGACGGCGGCGATGTAGCCGGCGAACTGGGCCTGGAAGAACCACTGCAGCTGCAGCTTCACGGTGGTGAGACCGCCGCTGGCGGTCGGGGACGTCGACGGAGTGTCAGCGGTGCCGCAGCCGGCGAGCGCGAGGCCCGCCACAAGAGCGACACTGACGAGGGACCTTGTTCTCATGGGGGTACCTCCGGGGAGACGCTATGAACGGGCCTTCCAGGGCATTGCTAACCGCTCCAGCAGGAGCGTGGTCAGATAGAAGACGAGCCCGAGGGCGCAGGCGCCGACCACGAACGCCCATGCCCGGGGGTAGGCCGTGAACGCGGCGGCGGAGGTGATCCGCGCCCCGAGCCCGTCCTGCAGGCCGCCGAAGTACTCCGCGACGACCGCAGCAATGACCGCCAGCGACGACGCCTGTCGCAGGCCGGTGAACACGTAGGGCAGCGCGCCCGGGAGCCGGACCAGGCGGGCGAAGGTCCAGCCGCTCGCGGCGTAGCTGTCCATGAGCTCGCGGTGGGTCGGGTCGACCTCCCGCAGGCCCCGCAGCGTGTTGATGAAGACCGGGAAGAACGCGATGATCCCGGCGACCAGCCGGCGGGGCACGCTGCTGGTCGACTCGAACATGTTGTTGAGGATCGGCGCGAGCGCGATGATCGGCAGCGCGTTGAGCACGGCCGCGAACGGCACCGAGATGTCGGCGAGCCAGGACACGCGCGAGGCGAACATGGCCGCCAGCACGGCCACCACGGACCCGCCGATCAGCCCCACGAGCGCGTTGGCCCCGCTCGCGAGGGCCGCGTCGAAGACGTTGGAGCGCTGCTCGACGAGCTGCTCCCAGATCGCCGAGGGCGCCGGCAGGATGAACGGCGCGACCCGGCCCAGCTTGACGGTGAGCTCCCAGCCGGCGATGGCCAGGATCCCGACCAGGACCGGCGGCAGGACCGTGCGCACGACTCTCATGCCCGCAGCGCCTTCCGGACCGTCGTGACCGCGTCGAAGAACGTCGTGGACTGCCGGGCCGCCTCGTCGCGCGACGGCAGGTCGATGTCGATCGACGTGGTGATCCGCCCGGGCCGGGCCGACATGACCACGACCTTGTCGGACAGGAACACGGCCTCGGAGATCGAGTGTGTGACGAACACCGTCGACGTGCCGGTCTTGGCGCAGATCTGCAGGAGCTCGGTCTGCAGCCGTTCCCGCGTCATCTCGTCGAGGGCGCCGAAGGGCTCATCCATCAGCAGGAGGGGTGGGTGTACCGCCAGCGCCCGAGCGATCGCCACCCGCTGCTGCATGCCGCCGGAGAGCTGCGCCGGGTAGTGCCCGCCGAAGTCGGACAGCCCGACGAGCGCGAGCATCTCCTCGGCCCGGGAGCGCCGCTCGGCCTTCGGCACCTTGCGCAGCTCCAGCGGCAGCTCGACGTTGCGGCGCACGGTGCGCCACTCGAAGAGCCCGGCCTGCTGAAAGGCGATCCCGTACTCCTGGTCGCGCCGGGCCTTCGGCGCCGGCTTCCCGGCGACGCTGACCGTGCCGGCGGTCGGCTCGATGAGGTCGGCGATGAGCCGCAGGAGCGTGGACTTGCCGCAGCCGGACGGCCCGATGAGGGAGACGAACTGTCCGGTGTCGACGGTCAGGTCGACGTCGGACAGCGCGGTGACCTCGTCGGCGCGACCGGCGTTGAACACCTTGCTGACGCCGGTGATCTCCACGGCCGTCATATCACGTTCACCTCGACCCTACGACGATGACGCATGAGGGGGAGCTCGAGCAGGCTCACGAACGCGGCGACGGCCAGGCCGAGCAGCGCGGCGCCGAGCATGGCGGTGTAGACCTTGGCCGGGTCGCTGGTGGCCTCCCGGCTGTACTCGATGACGAGCCGGCCGATGCCGCCGCGGGTGCCGGTGGAGATCTCGCCGACGACGGCGCCGACGACCGCGGCCGCGCCGGCCAGGCGCAGGGCGGGGAACAGGAACGGCAGCGACGCGGGCAGCCGGAGCTTGACGAACGTGCGCCACCAGCCGGCGGCGTAGCTGCGCATGAGCTCGACGCCGCTGGCCGACGGCGACTGCAGGCCGCGCAGGAGCCCGACGGCGACGGGGAAGAAGGCGAGGTACGCGGCGATGGTGGAGACGGTCATCCAGTCCTGCCACGGGTAGGGGCCGAACGACAGCGCCCCGCTCCAGCCGGCCACCAGCGGCGCGAGCGCGACGAGCGGCACCGTCTGGGAGAGCACGACGTAGGGCAGCAGGCCCCGCTCGACGACCCGGAAGCGCTGCATGAGCGCGGCCAGGACGAAGCCGACGAGCGCGCCGGCGGCGAACCCGGCGGCGGTGATGCCGAGGGTGAACAGGCAGGCGTCGAGCACCACGTGCCAGACCGGCCGGCCGCCGGTCAGCTCGGGCCGGCTGAGGCGCCGCGCCACGTCCAGCAGGTGCGGCATCGACAGGTCGTCGGCGCGGGGCAGGATCCGGACCCCGAGGACCACGGTGCCCTCGGGGTTCCCGACCGCCTTGTACCCCTCCCAGAGGAGCACGAAGGCGGCGAGACCCGCGAGGGCAGCGATGGCTCTCCTCATCTGAGGACCGGGATGACAGACTCGCCGTAGGCGGCGAGCGTGGACTCCTTCGCGTCGTGCTGCAGGTACAGGGCGAACTGGTCCACGCCGAGGTCCTTGAGCTCGGCGAGGCGCTTGAGGTGGTGCTCGACCGGGCCGAGGATGCAGAACCGGTCGACGACCTCGTCGGGGACGAAGTCGGTGTGCGGGTTGCCGGCCCGGCCGTGCTCGGCGTAGTCGTAGCCCTTGCGGCCCTTGATGTAGTCGGTCAGGACCTTCGGCACCGTCCCGTCGGCGCCGTAGCGCTCGACGATGTCGGCGACGTGGTTGCCGACCATGCCGCCGAACCACCGGGTCTGGTCCCGCATGTGGGCGAGGTCGTCGCCCACGTAGGCCGGCGCGGCCACGCAGAACTTGATCGCCATCGGGTCCCGTCCGGCCTTCTCGGCCGCCTCCCGGACAGCCTTGATCATCCAGGCGGCGATGTCGGGGTCGGCGAGCTGGAGGATGTAGCCGTCGCCGACCTCGCCGGTGAGGGCGAGGGCCTTCGGCCCGTAGGCGGCGACCCAGACCTCGAGCCGGCTCTCCGGCGCCCACGCGAACTGCAGGTCACGGTCGCGCAGGTGCACCGGGCGGCCGTTGCCGAGCTCCCGGATGACCTGCACGCACTCGCGCAGCTCGGCCAGGGTGGTCGGGCGGGCGCCGAGGACCCGCACCGCCGAGTCGCCGCGGCCGATGCCGCAGACCGTGCGGTTGCCGTACATCTCGTTGAGCGTGGCGAACAGCGACGCGGTCACCGTCCAGTCCCGGGTGCCCGGGTTGGTGACCATCGGGCCGACGATCACTCGCTCGGTGTCGGCCAGGATCTTGCTGTAGATGACGAACGGCTCCTGCCACAGCACGTGCGAGTCGAACGTCCACACGTGGCTGAACCCGGCCGCCTCGGCCTGCTTGGCCAGCTCGACCACGCCCATCGCGGGCGGGTCGCACTGCAGCACCACGCCTACGTCCATACCGTCACCGCACCTTCGGGAATCCGAGGTCGACCTGCGACGTGGCCGGGTCGGGCCAGCGCGAGGTGACGACCTTGCTGCGCGTGTAGAACTGGATGCCTTCGGGGCCGTACATGTGCAGGTCGCCGAAGAGCGAGGACTTCCAGCCGCCGAAGCTGTAGTACGCGACCGGGACCGGGATCGGGACGTTGACCCCGACCATGCCGCAGACCACGTCGTACTGGAAGCGGCGGGCCGCGCCGCCGTCGCGGGTGAAGATGGCGGTGCCGTTGCCGAACTCGTTGTCGTTCACGAGCTTGACGGCCTCGTCGTACGTCTCCGCCCGTACCACCGAGAGCACCGGCCCGAAGATCTCGTCCTTGTAGAGGGCCGAGTCGGTGCTCACCTTGTCGACGAGCGAGGCGCCGAGGAAGAAGCCGGGCCCGCTGCTGACCGGCGCGTCGCGGCCGTCGACGACGACCTCGGCGGTGCCGGGGTCGGCGAGGTAGCCGGCCACCCGGTCGCGGTGCTCGCGGCTGATGAGCGGGCCCATCTCGGCCGCCGGGTCGGAGGCCGGGCCGACCGCGATGCGGCCGATCCGCTCGGTGATCGCCGCCACGAGCGGGTCGGCGATCGCGCCCACGGCGACGACGACCGAGACGGCCATGCACCGCTCGCCCGCCGAGCCGTAGCCGGCCGACACGGCCGCGTCGGCGGCCGCGTCGACGTCGGCGTCGGGCAGCACCACCATGTGGTTCTTGGCGCCGCCGAGGGCCTGGACGCGCTTGCCGGCGCGGGTGCCGGCCTCGTACACGTGCCGGGCGATCGGGGTGGAGCCGACGAAGCTCAGCGCCTGCACGTCGGGGTGCTCGATGAGCGTGTCGACGGCCTCCCGGTCGCCCTGCACGACGTTGAACGCGCCGTCGGGCAGGCCGGCCTGGCGCAGCAGGTCGGCGAGCAGCAGCGAGACGGACGGGTCCTTCTCGCTGGGCTTGAGCACGAAGGTGTTGCCGCACACCAGCGCGTTGCAGAACATCCACATCGGCACCATGGCCGGGAAGTTGAACGGGGTGATGCCGGCGACGACGCCGAGGGGCTGGCGGATCTGGTACACGTCGACGCCGGTGGACGCCTGCTCGCTGTAGCCGCCCTTGAGCAGGTGCGGCGCGCCGGTGGCGAACTCGATGTTCTCCAGGCCGCGGGCCAGCTCGCCGCCGGCGTCGGCGACGGTCTTGCCGTGCTCCTGGCTGACCAGGGTGGCGATCTCCTTGCGGTTGGCGTCGACGAGCTCGCGGAACCGGAACATCACCTCGGCGCGGCGGGACAGCGACGCGGCCCGCCACTCGGGGAAGGCGGCCAGCGCGCTGGCCACCGCCCGCTCGGTCTCGGCCTTCGTGGCGGCGGCCACGTAGGCCTGCTGCTCGCCGGTGGCCGGGTCCCACACGGGCAGCTTCCTGCCGCTCGTGCCGGACACGGCCTGGCCGTCGAGCCAGTGCTTGATCTCACGCATATCAGGCATTTCGAAAAACCCCAGGTTCAGATCAGATAGTCGGAGAGTCCGCGGCGGACGAACTGCCCGTGGCCGGCGCGCCCGTGGTACTGCTCGCCGGAGACGATGACCGTGCCGCGGGAGATGACGGTGTCGACCTTGCCGTCGATCTCGTAGCCCTCCCACGCGGAGTGGTCCATGTTCATGTGGTGCGTCTCGACGCTGATCCGGGTGCGGGCGGACGGGTCGTAGAGCACGATGTCGGCGTCGGAGCCGGGCGCGATGATGCCCTTGCGCGGGAACAGGCCGAACATCCGGGCCGGCGTGGTCGCGATCGTCTCGACCCAGCGGGCCAGCGACAGCTTGCCGTCGACGACGCCCTGGTACAGCAGGTCGACGCGGTGCTCGACGCTGCCGATCCCGTTGGGGATCTTCGAGAAGTCGCCGAGGCCGAGCTCCTTCTGGTCCTTGAAGCAGAAGGGGCAGTGGTCGGTGGAGACCACCGACAGGTCGTTGCTGCGCAGGCCGCGCCACAGGTCGGCCCGGTGCGTCTCGTGCTTGCTGCGCAGCGGCGTCGAGCAGACCCACTTGGCGCCCTCGAAGCCGGGCGCGCCGAGCTGGTCCTCGAGCGTGAGGTACAGGTACTGCGGGCAGGTCTCGGCGAAGACGTTGCGCCCCAGGTCGCGGGCGGCGGCGACCTGCTCCAGGGCCTTGCTCGCGGACAGGTGCACGATGTAGAGCGGGCAGTCGGCGGCGACGCTCGCCAGCCAGATCGCGCGGCTGGTCGCCTCGGCCTCCAGGGCCTCGGGGCGGGTGATGCCGTGGTGGATCGGGTCGGTCTCGCCGCGCTCCAGGGCCTGCTTGACGAGCACGTCGATGGCCGGGCCGTTCTCGGCGTGCATCATGATCATGGCGCCGTTGTCGCGCGCCTTCTGCATCGCCCGGAGGATCTGGCCGTCGTCGCTGTAGAAGACCCCGGGGTACGCCATGAACAGCTTGAAGCTGGTGATCCCCTCGTCGGTGACGAGCTGGTCCATCGCCTTGAGCGACTCGTCGTCGACACCACCGAGGATCTGGTGGAACGCGTAGTCGATGTGGCAGTTGCCGGCGGCCTTGGCGTGCCAGGCGGCCAGGCCGTCCTGGACCACCTCGCCGGTGCGCTGGACCGCGAAGTCGATGATCGTCGTGGTGCCGCCGAACGCGGCCGCCTTGGTGCCCGTGTCGAACGTGTCGCTGGCGAACGTCCCGCCGAACGGCAGCTCCATGTGCGTGTGCGCGTCGACGCCGCCGGGGATGACGTACTTCCCGGTCGCGTCGATCACCTCGAAGTCACCCTCGGCCGGGCCCTGGCCCGGCGCGAACACGGCCGAGATCTGCTCCCCGACGATGAGCACGTCGCCCGGGATGGCGCCCGTCGGTCCGACGACGGTGCCGCCCTTGATCAGGATCACGGCTTCACCAGTTCCCCGTAGGCGTCGGGGCGGCGGTCGCGGTAGAACGCCCAGCGGTCGCGGACCTCGGCGAGCAGGTCCAGGTCGAGGTCGCGGACGATCAGCTCCGGGTTGTGCGCGTCGCCGACCTCGCCGACGAATTTGCCCTCCGGGTCGACGAAGTACGACGTGCCGTAGAAGTCGTTGTCGCCGAGGTCCTCGATGCCCGTGCGGTTGATCGCGCCGATGAAGTACTCGTTCGCGACGGCGCTCGCCGGTTGCTCGAGCTTCCAGAGGTACGCCGAGAGGCCGCGGGACGTCGCCGAGGGGTTGAAGACGATCTGCGCGCCGTTGAGGCCCAGTGCCCGCCAGCCCTCCGGGAAGTGCCGGTCGTAGCAGATGTAGACGCCGACCTTGCCCACAGCGGTGTCGAAGACGGGATAGCCGAGGTTGCCGGGGCGGAAGTAGAACTTCTCCCAGAAGCCCTTCACCTGCGGGATGTGGTTCTTGCGGTACTTGCCGAGGTAGCGCCCGTCGGCGTCGACCACGGCGGCGGTGTTGTACAGGACGCCCGGCTGCTCCTGCTCGTACATCGGCAGGACCATGACCATGCCCAGCTCGGCGGCGAGGGCCTGGAAGCGCTCGGTGGTGGGCCCGGGGATCGACTCGGCGTACTCGTAGTAGGCCTTGTCCTGGACCTGGCAGAAGTAGGGGCCGTAGAACAGCTCCTGGAAACAGATCACCTTCGCGCCCTGGGCGGCGGCCTGACGGGCGTAGTCCTCGTGTGCCTTGATCATCGACTCCTTGTCGCCCGTCCAGCTGGTCTGGACGATGGCGGCCCGGATGACGGCTGTCATGGCTGCCCCTCTCTGGTCAGTCCACTGTGTCCGGCGTGCGGGATACCGGCGGTTGACCTTGTCTCGGGTCGGATGCCGTAGGACACTAACGACACAAATCTAGGCGGACAATGGTCCAACCGTTACAGAATGTTTCGGAGATGTAATTTGCTGGCGCTGATTGCCGGGGCGATCGACGACCGCTCCGCCCGGGGTATCGCCGCGGCCGTCAGCCGGCTCGTCACGGCCGGCACGCTGCCCGCCGGGACCCGCCTGCCGACGGTCCGGGACGTGGCCAGAGAGCTCGGGATCAGCCCGACGACGGTGAGCGAGGCGTGGCGCAGCCTGGCCCGCGCCGGCGCGATCCAGACCCGGGGCCGCTCCGGCACGTTCGTCTCCGGCCCGTCGGTGCCGCGCCAGCGGCTGCGCTACGCGCAACTCGGCGGACGGGTGAGCGAGCTCGGCGGCGGGCTGGTCCGCGACTACTCCACCGGCGTGCCGGACTACGACCTCCTGCCCAACCTCACCGAGGCGCTGCGACGCATCGGCGACGCGAGGCTGACCACGAGCTACCTGGACGGCGCGGTGCTGCCCGGCCTGGAGGCGGTGCTGCGGGAGCGCTGGCCGTTCCCGCCGGAGCAGCTGACCGTGGTCGACGGCGCCCTCGACGCGCTCGACCGGATCACCGGCGTGGTCGTCCGCTTCGGCGACCACGTCCTGGTCGAGGACCCGGCCTTCCCGCCGATGCTCGACCTGCTGGAGTCGGTCGGCGCCACGGTCGTCGGCGTGCCGATCGACGAGCACGGCCTGCGCCCGGAGGCCCTGGCGTCGGCGCTGCGGTCGGTCGAGCCGGTCGCCGTGTACGTGCAGCCCCGCGCCCACAACCCGACCGGCGCGAGCATGACCCAGGCCCGGGCCGACAAGCTGGCCCGCGTCCTGGCCAAGCACCCGTCGGTCACGATCGTCGAGGACGACCACTCCGGCGGCATCGCGACCGCGCCGCCGGTGAGCCTCGGCCGCCGGCTGCCGGACCGCACGGTCCACGTGGTGAGCTTCTCCAAGAGCCACGGCCCCGACCTGCGCCTCGCCGCGATCGGCGGGCCGTCGTCGGTGGTGACCGCGGTGACCGACCGCCGCCTGCTCGGCCCCGGCTGGTCCAGCCGCCTGCTGCAGGCCGTGCTCGTGGACCTGCTCACCGATCCGTCCACTGTGGAGCAGGTCGCGCACGCCCGCGACGAGTACGCCCGCCGCCGCACGGCCCTGCTCGACGCCCTGGACAGTCGCGGGGTGACCGCGACGGCCGGCGACGGGATCAACCTGTGGATGGCGGTGGCCAACCAGCAGGTGGCGATGCTGACCCTGGCCGCGCACGGGATCGCGGTGGCCCCGGGCGCCCCGTTCGAGGTGAGCCACCTGGACAGCGACCACGTGCGGGTCACGGCGGGCCTGGTCCGCGAGGGCTACGAGGAGCTGGCCGACGTCCTGGCCGAGGCCGCGGGCGCCCCGCTGCGCGGCAGCGGCCCCCGCGCCACGACGCACCCCCGCGGCTGGCGCTGACCCGCGCCACTCCCCGCCCTCCGCGATCTTGGAGTTGTGGTCCCCGACTTACGCTGATTTTTCCGACATATCCGGGACCACAACTCCAAGATCGCGGAGCAGGTGGGGGCAGGTCGGTGAAGGTGTCAGGAGAGCAGGGTCGTTACCTGCTCGGCTATCGACAGTTCCTCGTCCGTCGGGACCACGCAGACCGCCACCCGGGCGCCCTCCGGGGAGATCACGCGGGCCTCGCGGGACGGGGACGAGTTGCGGGCCTCGTCGACCTCGATGCCCCAGCCCGACAGGCCGGCCAGGGAGGCGGCGCGGACCGGGGCCGCGTGCTCGCCCACGCCCGCCGTGAAGACGATCGCGTCCAGGCGGCCCAGGACCGCGTGGTAGGCGCCGACGTACTTGCGGATGCGGTGGCAGTACACGTCGAAGGCCAGGGTCGCCGCCTCATCGCCGGCGTCCCGAAGTGAAAGGACCGTGCGCATGTCGTTGACGCCGGCCAGGCCCAGCAGGCCGGCCCTGCGGAGCAGGACCTCGTCCACCCCCGCGAAGTCCAGGCCGGCCACCCGGTGCAGGAAGCCGGGGACGGCCGGGTCCAGGTCACCCGATCGGGTGCCCATCACCAGGCCCTCCAGCGGCGTCAGCCCCATCGACGTCTCCACGCTGCGGCCGCCCTCGACCGCCGTCACGCTGGCGCCGTTGCCGAGGTGCAGGACGATCTGGTTGAGCGAGGAGACCGGGCGGCCCAGCAGGTCCGCGGTGCGGCCGGCGACGAACGCGCATGAGGTGCCGTGGAATCCGTACCGGCGGATGCCGTGGCGGGCGGCCAACTCCCGGTCCAGGGCATAGGTGGCCGCCGCGGGCGGCAGCGTCGCGTGGAACGCGGTGTCGAAGACCGCCACGTGAGGCACGTCCGGCAGGGCCGCGCGGGCCGCCTCGATGCCGATGATCCCGCCCGGATTGTGCAGCGGCGCCAGCGGCACCAGGTCGCGCAGCGCGTCCAGCACGGCGTCGTCGACCACGGTCGGCGCCCGGAAGCGCTCGCCGCCGTGCACCACCCGGTGCCCGACCGCGGTCACGCCGGCCGCGTTCACCCGTTCGAGCACCTGCTTCAGCGCGGCGCGGTGGTCGGGCACACCGCCCGGCTCGCCGATCCGCTCGACCAGGCCGCGGGCGCCCGCGCCTGAACCGGCTCCTGGGTCGCTGAGATCCACGACACGGTACTTCACCGAGGAGGAGCCGCTGTTGAGCACGAGGATCATGCCGTGCAGACTACTGCCGTGGCCCGAATCGTGTACCTCGCCGAGCAGGACCCCGCCAGTGGCAAGTCGGCGGTGGCCCTCGGCCTGGCCGAGCTGCTGTCCCGCGCGGTGCCGCGGCTCGGCGTGTTCCGCCCCGTTGTCCCGGCGTTTCCCGACCCGCTGCTCACGCTGCTCCAGACGCGGTACGGGATCGCCGCCGAGCCCGCCGCGCTGCACGGGGTGACCGCCGCCGAGGCCGCGGCGCAGCTGGCCGCGGGGCACGGCGAGGAGCTCGTCGGGGCGATCGTCGAGCGGTTCCGGGCCGTGGCGCCCGAGTTCGACGCGATGGTGGTCATCGGCACCGACGCCGACGACGACCTGTCCTTCAACGCCCGGCTCGCCAACGAGTTCGGTGCGGTGGTGGTACCGGTGGTGACCGCGCCGACAGCGTCCGATGTGGACAGTGCGGCCCGCCAGGCGTACCACGCGCTGGTCGACCTCGACGTCACCGTCGCCGCCGTCATCGTGAACAAGACCGCCGGCGTGGTGCCCCCGCCGGCGCTGCCGGTGCCGTGCTACACGATCCCGCACGTGGCCACGATCGGCGCCCCGACCGTCGCCGAGGTCGCCGAGCAGCTCGGTGCCACGGTCGTCACCGCCACCGAGGCGGCGCTGGGCCGCGACGTCCACGACTACGTGGTCGGCGCCGCCCAGGTGCCCGCCCTGCTGGACTATCTGACCGAGAACGCGCTGCTCATCACCCCCGGCGACCGCGCCGACCTGTTGATCGCGGCCGGGGCCGCGCACGCGTCGGGCCTGGTGCCCCTCGCGGGCATCGTGCTGACGATCGGCATCGCGCCCGACCCGGGGGCGCTGCGCCTCTTCGAGCGGCTCAACCCCGGCCTCGCGGTGCTGTCGGTGCCCGGCGCGAGCTACGAGACGATCGCCGCGTCGACCCGGGTCGAGCACCGCCTCGGCGTGGCCAACCCGCGCAAGGTGGAGGCGGCGCTCGGCGCGTTCGAGTCCAATGTGGACGTCGCCGCGCTCGCGTCGGCGCTGGAGCTGACCCGCTCGTCGCGCGTGACGCCGCTCATGTTCGAGTACGACCTCATCGAGCGGGCCCGCGCCGACCGGCAGCGGCTGGTGCTGCCCGAGGGCACCGAGCCGCGCATCCTGCGCGCGGCCGACATCCTGCTGCGCCGCGGGGTGGCCGACCTCACCCTGCTCGGCGCGCCCGACGCGGTCGCCGCGAAGGCCCGCGACCTCGGCGTCGACGTGTCCGGGGCCGAGGTGGTCGACCCGTTCACCTCGCCGCTGCGCGACGAGTTCGCCAAGGCGTACGCGCAGGTGCGGGCACACAAGGGCGTGACGCTCGACCTGGCCTGGGACGTGGTGGCCGACGTGTCGTACTTCGGCACGCTCATGGTGCAGCTCGGCCACGCCGACGGCATGGTGTCCGGCGCCACTCACACGACGGCGGCGACGATCCGGCCGGCGTTCGAGATCATCAAGACGAGACCGGACGTGTCGGTCGCCTCCAGCGTCTTCTTCATGCTGCTCCCCGACCGGGTGCTCGTCTACGGCGACTGCGCGGTGAACCCCGACCCGACGGCCGAGCAGCTCGCCGACATCGCGCTGTCGTCGGCCGCGACCGCGGCCCGCTTCGGGGTGACCCCGCGGGTGGCGATGCTGTCGTACTCCACCGGGACCTCCGGCGCGGGCGCCGACGTGAACAAGGTGGCCACGGCGACCGAGCTGGTCCGCGCGCGCCGGCCCGACCTGCCCGTCGAGGGACCCATCCAGTACGACGCGGCGATCGACCCGGCCGTGGCCGCCACGAAGCTGCCGGAGAGCCCGGTGGCCGGCCAGGCGACCGTGTTCGTCTTCCCCGACCTCAACACCGGCAACAACACCTACAAGGCGGTCCAGCGGTCGGCCGGCGCGGTGGCCGTCGGCCCGGTGATGCAGGGCCTGAACAAGCCGGTGAACGACCTGTCCCGCGGCGCGACCGTGAAGGACATCGTGAACACGGTCGCCATCACCGCGATCCAAGCGGGTTCAGGCGGATAAGGGCAAGATTGGGGACATGACCGCGCGTTTGAACACCGTCGTCCTCGACACGCCTGACCCGCACACGCTGGCCCGGTTCTACTCGGAGCTGCTGGACCTGCCCATCACGCGGATCGACGGCGACTGGATCGACATCGGCGACGGGACGACGAAACTCAGCTTCCAGCTCGCCCCGGCGTACCGCCCGCCGCAGTGGCCGGACCCGAACTTCCCGCAGCAGCTGCACCTCGACATCCGGGTCGACGACATCGACGCCGCCGAGGCCAAGGTGCTGCGGATGGGCGCCCAGCTGCTGTCGACGAAGGAGACGGGCTTCCGGGTGTACAGCGACCCGGCGGGCCACCCGTTCTGCCTGGAATACGACTAGGGGAAGACCGTCGGCTTCGTCGGGCACCCGTTCTTCTGCTGCCACGACTCGAGCTCGCCGACCGGGGACTTCTCCTTGCCGGCCTTCCAGGCGTCGAGGTAGGGCCAGGGCCAGATCACGCCCCGCCGGGTCCACCAGTCGCCGGTCTTCTGGCAGGCCGGCGAGATGCCGAAGTGGATGTGGCAGGCGCTGGCGTCGCCGGTCCGGCCGACCTTGGCGACCGGCTGGCCGGCCGTGACCGCGGCGCCGGCCTCGATGCCCTGGTCGATGCTGGAGAAGTGCGACATGTAGTACCGCGCGCCGTCGTTGCCGAGGATCGACACGGACAGGCCGCCGCGGGTCGCGCCGTCGTTCGTCTTCCGGTCCCAGGTGTCGACCCGGGCGACCTCCAGCACGGTGCCGTCGACCGGCGACACGGCGACCAGGCCGCAGTTCGCGATGATGTCGCTGGCCGGGTAGTCGTGGTGGTCCTTCGAATACGACCCCTTGCCCTGAAGCGGGAACGCGTGCCTGACGGCCTTCGGCGCGGCCTGGCTCGACGGCGCGCTGCCCGCCTCACCGAGGGACTGCACCTGGCGCCCGGGCGACTCGACGGTCGATGTGGCGGCGGCCGGGGTCTCGGCGGCGTCGCCACCGCAGCCGGCCGCCCCGAGGACGACCAGCAGCGCGACACCCAGCAGGCGTGTACGCATCGTCCGTCACCCTACTCCTGCGCCTCGTAGCGGGCCGCGTAGGAGGTCGGCGGCTCCCCGAACATCGCCGTGAAGTCCCTGGTCAGGTGGGCCTGGTCGACGTACCCCAGGTCGGCCGCCAGTCCGGCCCAGTCGACGTCCGGCCCCCGCCCGGTCAGGTGTTCGGTCACCTCGTGCAGCCGGTACCGCCGGATGAGCCACTTCGGCGAGACCCCCACGTGCTCGGCGAAGAGCCGCTGCAGCCGCCGCGGGTGCACGCCGCAGTGCGCGGCGGCCAGGTCGACCCGGCGCAGCCCGCTCGACGTGCGGATGTCGTCGACCCACCCGGCGACCTGGTCACCGACCGGGTCGGCCGCGCTCCGGACGCCACGCAGGAAGTCCTCGACCGCGGCCACGTCGACCCCTGCGCCGTCCACGGCGGGGTCGGGGACGAACCAGGGCGGATCGAACACCTCGGACGCCGGCAGCGCCCGGTCGGTGAGGTCGGCGACCGGCCGGTCGAGGAAGCGACGGAAGACCCCGGGCCGGAACACGACGCCGAAGCGCGCCCCAGTGCCCTCCAGCACGAACACCACCCGCCCGCGCGGGACGCCCCGCACGAGCGGCGGGCCGTCGTCCGCGAACGTCAGCTGCACGCTCGGCTGCGGGACGATGAGCTGCCGGTACGGCGGCTGGCCGCGCAGGTCCCACCGCGCCCACCAGTAGCGGGCGACGACCGGCGCCAGGTCGGGCGCGGGCGCGGCGAACCCGAAGCGCTGGAACGCGGCCCAGGCCCCGCCGAGCTCCCGGCTGTCCCGCACGTCCGGCACCCGGCCAGGCTATCGTCGCGTTTGTCCAAGACCGCGGCCCGGTCGCTGCCCTACCGTTCGCGGCATGGACATGCACCTGCTGCCGAGCTCCGCCGTCGTGGTGATCCGCAAGCTCGCCGCCGACCTGACCGAGGACGACCTGGCGGCCCCGACGCCGTGTGCGGGTTGGGACGTGCGAGCGCTGACCGAGCACCTGCTGCACTGGGGCCCGTCGCTTGCGGGCGCGGCCCGCAAGGAGACCGTGCCGCCCGGGGCCGTCGCCGGGCTGACCCTGGCCGGCCAGCTCGACCGCCTGGCCGAGGCGTGGTCCGCGCCGGCGGCGTGGGAGGGCGAGACGCACATGGCGGGGCCGGACCCGCTCCCGGCGGATGTGGTGGGCGGCATGGTCCTCGGCGAGTTCGTGGTGCACGGCTGGGACCTGGCGCGCGCCCTCGGCCGGTCCGCCGAGTGGGACGACGACCTGCTGCAGGTGGTGTACCGCGAGTCGGCGCGCATGGCCGACCAGGGCCGGGCGATGGGCGTGTACGGCCCCGAGGTCCGCGTGCCGGACTCCGCTCCCCTGCTGGACCGCCTGCTGGCCCTGACCGGTCGCGACCCGGCCTGACGAATTCCGCGTGGCGTTTTGCCGGTTCCGCCCGAAATTCCCGACATATCCGGTTTACTGGTCAACGTCAGAGACGGCGCGGCCCCTGCCGGGAGTCGAACGGGGGACGGTGGGAGCCGCGTGGCAGGCGGGTCCGGGTGGCAATGGCGCCACACGGGCCCGTTCCGTTTTTCGCGTACAGTTCCGGGGTGACCCCGCACGACTCGGCCGCCCTCGCCGACCAGCACGACCTGCCTGCCATCCCCTCGCAGCCGGGCATCGACCTGCCCCCGACGGAGGGCGGCATCGACCCGGAGCGGATGGCCATCTGCCTCGCCGTCTTCGAGGAGCTCTCGGAGCTGTCGCCCGACCACCCCGACGTGCTGCGGGTGCGGCGCGCCACCTCACACCTGTACAAGCAGGTCAAGCGGCAGCGGCGCAGCGACAAGCGGGCCGCCGTCACCGAGGCGGACCGGATCGTCACCGAGGCCACCGCCACCGGCGCGCCCGGCCGGATCGACGACGAGACGCAGGGGATCGCGCTGGTGTCGCCGACGATCGGCGCGACCGCCGGGCGGCTCAGGCGGGCCCGGGCCTGCTACACGTGCAAGAACCGCTACGTGGACGTCGACGCCTTCTACCACCAGCTCTGCCCCGAGTGCGCGAAGCTCAACCGGGAGCGCCGGGACGCCCGGACCGACCTCACCGGCCGGCGGGCGCTGCTCACCGGCGGGCGGGCGAAGATCGGCATGTACATCGCGCTGCGGCTGCTGCGTGACGGCGCGCACACGACCATCACCACCCGGTTCCCGAACGACGCGGTGCGGCGGTTCTCGGCCATGCCGGACAGCGCCGACTGGCTGCATCGGCTGCGGATCGTCGGCATCGACCTGCGCGACCCGGCCCAGGTGTCGGCGCTGGCCGACGACGTGGCCGCGCAGGGGCCGCTCGACATCCTCATCAACAACGCGGCGCAGACCGTGAAGCGCGCCCCCGGGTCGTACTCGCACCTGGTCGCCGCCGAGTCGGCGCCGCTCGCGCTCGACGGGCCGCTGCCCGAGATGGTGACCTTCCACAAGGCGCCGCACGCCCACGACGCCCCGGCCGAGCTGGTGGGGGCGGCGCCGACGCTGATCCCGCCGGACGCGCTCACCGCGCTCGCGCTGACCAGCCGCAACGCGACGCCCGAGCGGATCGCGGCGCTGACCGCGATCGACGCTGGTGGGCTGGTGCCCGACCTGGCGTCCTCGAACAGCTGGGTGCAGATGGTGCACGAGGTCGACCCGCTGGAGCTGCTGGAAGTCCAGCTGTGCAACGTGACCGCGCCGTTCATCCTGGTCAGCAGCCTGCGCCCGGCGATGGCCGCGGCGAGCGCCCGCCGCAAGTACGTCGTCAACGTCAGCGCGATGGAGGGGCAGTTCAGCCGCCGCTACAAGGGGCCCGGCCACCCGCACACCAACATGGCCAAGGCGGCGCTCAACATGCTGACCCGCACCGCCGCCGAGGAGATGCTCCAGACCGACGGCATCCTCATGACGGCCGTCGACACGGGCTGGATCACCGACGAGCGGCCACACCCGACGAAGATGCGCCTGCACGAGGAGGGCTTCCACGCCCCGCTCGACCTCACCGACGGCGCGGCGCGGGTCTACGACCCGATCGTGCGCGGCGAACTCGGCGAGGACCTCTACGGCTGCTTCCTCAAGGACTACAGCCCGTCGCCCTGGTGAGGCGCCGGTGACTACCGCAGCTGGTACACGAGCGTGAACTTGCCGACCTGGACCTCGTCGCCGTCGTTGAGGGTCGCGCTCTTGACCCGCTCGCCGTTGACGTAGGTGCCGTTGAGGCTGCCCATGTCGAGTGTCGAATAGCCGACGCCGCCCGCGTTGCGGTGGAACTCCACGTGCTTGCGGCTCACCGTGTTGTCGTCGAGAACGATCTGGTTGGCCGAGTCGCGGCCGCAGCGCACGATGTCGCCGTCGAGGGCGAACTCGGCACCGGCCTCGGCGCCCTTGCGGATCAGCAGCGTGGCCCGGCCCGTCGGCAGCTTCTCCATGTGGGCGGTCAGGTCGAGCGCCTGGGTCGGCCCGTCGGGCGCGGCGACGGCCGCGCTGGCCAGCAGCTGCTCCGAGGTCACGATCGGCACCTGCAGATGCCGGGCCAGCGCGATCGCCTCGAGGGGCGCGGCCGGGACCCGGATGCCGTCGGCGAGCACCAGCTGGAACGGACCCTGCGGCGCGGTCACCTCGACCGCCCGCAGCGGCACCCGCAGCGCCGCCAGCACGCGCTGGAAGAGCTCCGCGCTGATCGGCTCGTCAAGGTTGCGGGGGCCGCCCTCGACGGGCAGCTGGATGTGCCGGCCGGAGGCTTCCTCCTTGAGCAGGACCATCGGGCGGCTCTGCCAGGTCTGGGCCCGCACACCCACCACGACAAGCTCTCGCATGCCCCGCCTCCCGTGTCCGACGTCAAGTGTTGTGCGCTAACGGTACCGCGCCGATCCATCGACGGACCCGGCCGGTCAGGCCCATCCGCGACGGCTTTGCGCCGTTTGTCGCATCCATCCGTCGACCTCGCGGGTCCAGTCGACCGCCTGAGCCTGCGCGTGCCCGATCTTGAACCGGCCGATCGCGTCGTGGCCGCCGCGCCGTTTGTCCAGCTCGATGATGACCTCCATGCCGTGCGGGTCGGTCACGAAGGTGACCTCGACCTCGGTCACGACGCTCTGGTACTGCGGCGCCGCCCAGAACTCGATCTCCTGGTAGAACGGCAGGGTCTGGCGAACCCCGTAGATGAACCCGCGCTCCAGGTCGGCCGACTTGAACCGGAAGCCGAGCTCGACGAAGCCGGCGAGCACCCCGGCCTGGACGGGCAGCGGGTGCACGTTGATCGGATCGAGGTCGCCCTTGTCGATCGCGCGGGCCACCTCCAGCTCGGTGCGCAGACCCATGGCCATGCCGGGCAGCCGCTGCCCGTACAGGTGCGTGATCGGGGTCTCCCACGGCACCGGCAGCTGGAACTGGACGGCGTGCTGCATCCCGGGCGCGAGCCGGAACCCGCCGGTGAGCTGCTGCTGCTGGAAGGCGACGGTCGAGTCGTGCTCGCCGTCGGAGGTCTCCACCTCGACCCGGGTCACGAGCTCGATTACGATGCGCTCGACCTCGACCTCGTGCTCGCCGCCGGCGAAGAGCACCTGGCCGGCGAGCAGCTCGCCGGGTCGCACGTCGGGGGTGCGCAGCTGGGTGTCCACGGTCGGCCCGCCGACACCGAGGGCCCGCCGGAGGCTCTTGAAGACCATGGCGGGCACACTAACACGTGGCACTGTAGGGTTAGCTGGTGTCCAGACTGCTTCGGATCGGTGAGCTGGCGAATCTGTCCGGTGTATCCACCCGTACTGTCGACTTCTATACCGGCCTCGGCCTGATCGAGGCGGCGCAGCGCACCGCGGGCAACTTCCGGCTCTACGACCCCTCGTGCGTCGATCGCATCGCGGCCATCAAGGTGCTGGAAGCCAACGGTGTCAGCCTGTCCGACATGGCCGGGGCGCTGCAGCGCGGCGCCGGCGACCTCGCGGTGCAGCTCTCCCAGGTGCAGGGCGACCTGGAGGCGCTGCAGCAGGCGGCCGCGCACGCCGGCCCGGCCGCCCACCAGCTGCTGCTCGCGCTCACCGCGCGGCTGCAGTCCCTCATCGCGACGGCGCTGGACCTGACCAACAACCTGCCGCCGCTCTAGCCAGCTCAGACCTTGATCAGCTCCGCGACCCGCTGACCGTGGGCGGCGGCCGACTCGTGGCCGGCGCGCAGCGACTCGGCGGCGAGCCCGCGCAGCGGCGCCATCGCCGGGTTCACGTCGGCCAGGGTCAGCTCCGCCTCGGCGACGTGCAGGTCGAGGCCGTAGACGTCGGCGAGGATGCGCTTGAGGTACGGGGTGTTGTGGTCCCAGCCCTCCTTGGGCGCGCCCGGCCCGTAGCCGCCGCCCCGGCTCATCGCCAGCACGGCGGGGCGCCCGGCGATGTGCGACTCCTCCCCGGTCCGCAGTCCCTGGTGCAGCCCGAGCAGGTCGAACCAGGCCTTCACGTGGGCCGGGACGCCCCAGTTGTACAGCGGGATCGCGAACACGTAGGCATCGGCGGCGAGCAGCTCGTCGCCCAGCTCCTGCACGAGCGCTGCCGCGGCGGGGTTCTCGGGGGCGGACGGGTCGAACTGCCGGCGGGCCAGGCTCGGCCACGCGTCGGACGGCAGCGGTTCACGGCCCAGGTCGCGCCGGGTGGTCGTGGCGCCCGGGTGGGCGGTGAGCCAGGCCTGCTCGGCGGTGTCGGCGAGCGCGCGGCTCACCGAGCCGGCGGTGCGGACGCTGGCGTCGAGACGGAAGAGATGCATGCGGTCGTACCTCCTGATGCGGCTTCACAGATAGTCTGCTTGGCAGAACATCTTTCGGCAAGAGGGAGTGAGCTGCGTATCATTACCGCATGACGCAGGCGCCGGAGACCCCGGCACACACCACCGGCGATCTCAGCTCCGACCTGGGCTGGGCACTGGGCGTGGTGCTGCGCGGCTACGCCAAGGGCGCGCAGCACGTGATGGCCGACCTCCCCGGCGGACCCCGGGGCTACCAGATCCTGACCGCCGCGGTCGGCGGCATGGCCTGCACCCAGCTCGCGCTGGCCAACCAGCTGGGCATCGACCGGACGGTGATGACCTACCTGCTCGACGACCTGGAGAAGGCCGGCCTCATCGAGCGCCAGCCCGACCCGGCCGACCGCCGGGCCCGCCGGATCCTGGCCACCGAGCACGGCCGGGCCACCATGTGCGACCTCCAGCGCAAGCTGCGCGACGTCGAGGAGCGCGTGCTCACGGCCCTCGACGAGCCGGACCGCACCGCGTTCCGCGACCTGCTGCGCCGGGTGGCCACGCGCATCGACGAGCACGACCCGCTCGCCGACGCCTGTGCACCCATCGAGGAGTTCGCGCGCGTGGAGCCGGCCGTCAGGGCGCGTCGCCGACGCGCTTGATGCGGTACTCCAGGGTCAGGAACGGCAGCCCGAAGAGCGCGAAGGCGTGGTCGGCGCGCAGCTGACCGTCCCGGACGTAGACGTCGAGCTCCTCCGTGAACCCGTGCACCGCCAGGGTCGTGAGGTCGCGGCCGTCGGGGTCGACGTAGCTGAGGTAGTGCCCGGTCTGCCCATCGCCGCCCTTGCTGGTGAGCTTCAGCCCGCCGCCGTCGCGCTGCTTCGGCGCGAGCGTGGCGGTGAAGTTGGCCTGCGGCAGCGGGAACCCGACGCTCACGTAGCCGCGGTCGTCGTGCCGGTAGGTGGTGTAGATCCCGACGTACATCGCCTCGTCCGTCTCGGCGTAGCTGCGGATCCAGCCGCGCGTCGACACGATGTCGCTGCCCGGATCGCTGATCGTGTCGATCCGGCTGCGGATGCCGCGCTGGGCCTCGCGCTGGTTCATCGGGACGTTGGCCTGCCCGAGCGGCCGGGCGACCAGGGTGCGGTACAGCAGGTACCCCGGCCGCACCCAGGTCCGCCAGCGCGGCACGATGTCGAGCGAGAACCGGGTGGTGTGCTCGTAGAACTCCCGCACGCCGGGGTGCACGAGGGCCGGGTCGAAGCCGGGCCCTTCCAGCGCGTCCAGGCTCGCGACGATGCCGACGTCGGGGGCGGCCTCCCGGTAGACGCCGCCGGTGGCCTCGGCGAGCTCCTTGACGTAGCCGGTGCCGACGTACCGTGTGCGGGCCTCCAGGGGTACCACGAACGGCAGCTGCTCGGCCGGCACCTTCTCGGCCAGCAGTGACACCTGCGGGTCGCGGAACACCAGCTGCGACACGGTCCGGAACGCGACCACACTCGCCGCGGCGGCCTGCGCGGGCGTCTGCCGGCGCATGGCGGCGCCGACGGCGAGCCCGACGACGGGCCCGAGTGCCACCTTCTGCGGCCGCACCCCCATGGCTCCGGCGACGGCACCGCTCGCGACGGCGACCGCGAGCGGGCTGGCCCCGGCCTTGCCGGCCACCCAGCCGGCGGGCGCGGCGAGCGCCCCGCTGGCCGCGATGCGCGCCCACACGGCGGGGATCTCGTTCGGCCGCTGGAGCGCGCGGGCGGTGCCGTCGACGGCGGCGAGGGCCCCGGCCCCGAGGAGCGCGCCCTTGAGTGCGCCGCGCGGCCCGCGGTGCGCGGTGAGCGCCGCACCGGCGACGGCCCCCATGACGGCGGCGAACCCGATCCCCTGTGCCCGCTTGGCGTCCATGACCTTGATTTCTACACCGTGCGGCGGCGAAGCTCGGCCCGGGTAGGCCGATGGTTGCGGCCTACCCGGGCGGCCCGGGGTGGTGGCGGTCGGCGCGCCAGCGAGCCCCGGGCGGAGCAACGCCTGTGCGCTACCCGACCGGCGCGGGCAGGATGGCCAGGAGCTGGGTCGGCGGTTCGAGGGCGTCGACGAGCGTGTCGCCCTCCAGCCAGAGACCGCCCGCCCGGCAGACCAGGGCGGCGGCGGCTTCGGTGGGGCACGGGAGCGGGGCGCCGCAGGCCGCGCAGCGGCTCGGGTCGTCCGCGTCGCGCTCGAGGTGACGGGTCTGCAGCTCGGCCGCCGTCTTCACCAGAACGCTGTCGGGATCCAGGTGCAACATGCCGATGATCGTGCCGGGGCGGCGCGCCGGGACGTCGGCAGGAAACGGGTGAAACCGCAGGATCACCCTATCTACTGGGTTGTCCCGATCCGGGGCACTGCGCGGCACCCTGGGCCGCGCCGTCGGGCTGGTGGGGCGGGGTCGGCGAGCCCGCGTTGACGTAGACCCGGGCGCCGCAGACGGGACAGCGGCTCATGGCCTCACCGGCAGTGGTCGACATCGGTGGTACCTCCAGAGCGAAAGGCCGGACGAAGGACTCATGCCCTCCGTCCGGCCCCCTCGAACATCGCTCAGGCGCCGACGAGCGCCAGCATCTGCTTGATCTGCTGCGTCCGGGACAGCTCGACCCGCTTCGCGTAGTCCTTGACGGCCGCGTTCTGTCCGGCGCCGCCGAGCTGCTGGGCCATCTCGACCGCGTTGTGCTGGTGGGCGATGAGCAGGTTGAGGAACTTCGTCTCGAAGTCCGCGCCGGTCGCGTCCTGCAGCGCCTTGATCTCCTCCGGGCCGGTCGCCGGCCTGCCGCCGTGTGACGCGTGGATGCCCGGGTCGGTGGCGCCGGTGACCGGGACGTTCCAGCCGGTCAGCCAGCGCTGCATCATCTCGACCTCCTCGGCCTCGACGACGTCGATCGCGCCGGCCAGGTTGACGACGTCCTCGCGGACCGCCTTGGTGCGGCCCAGCCTGATCATCTCCAGGCCCTGCTTCTGGTGGCTGATCATCATCTGGAGGAACATCACGTCGGCGTCGTTGTGCGGCCCGTCCGCGGTGACCGGGATGCCGGCCGGGGCGACGGCCAGCTCCGACGTCCCGGTGGGCGACTTGGCGACCTGCCCGCACCCGCTCAGGGCGAGGGCGAGGGCGATGATCAGCAGGCGTCTCATACCGGCAGCCACAGGGCGAGGGTGTAGATCGGCTCCCAGGTGTAGATCGCCGTGTGGGCCTGACGGCACTGGTACCTGCGGCCGTCGTAGGTCACGACGTCACCGACCTTGTACGTGGTGCCGGCCGCCCAGGCGGTGCCGGTCGCCTGGGTCGGCTTCGCCGACGTCGGTGCCGCGGTCGTCGGCGGGGCTTTCGTCGGGGACTTCGTCGCGGTCGGCGTCGGGGACGCGGTCTTCGTCGGCGTCGGCGTGGGCGTCGAGCCGCCGCCGGAGCCGATCTGCACGTCGACGCAGTTGTAGAACGCGTTCGCCGTGTCCGCGATGTTCCACACCGCCAGGATCTTCTGCCGCCCGGCGTACCCGGCCAGGCTCACCTGGTGCGAGACGGTGGCGTTCGGCTGCTTCCCGCCGTCGTTGAACTGCGCGACGCGGGTGTTGCCGATGAAGTACTCCCACGTGCTCGTCGCGTGCCGCGCGGTGAGCACCCAGTTGAACGTCACCGACGTGCCGACCTGCGTCGCCGGCCAGTTCCGGCTGTCGTCGTTCAGCACCGCGAACTGCGACAGCCCGGCGTTGCAGCTCTTCAGCCCTTTCGGACCCTCGACGCTCTGCGGCTCGTATTGAATGGGGCCGCAGCCGGCGACCTTTCCCTGCGCGCACAAGGCCTGCCGGCTCGGCGGCGAGGAAACGTATCCGTGCGCCGAGGCCGGCGCGGCGAACACCAGGCTACCGGCCGCCGCACCCAGCGCGACCAGCGGATAGAGCACCGTTTTACGCATTCCCGAAAGCTATCGGAGGGGCGCTTAACGAGCCCTCTGCCGATTTGCAAGTTCGTCTGAAGCGTATTTACGGTGCTCTTAAGCATCCACCGTTTCCAGCGGCACCTGGGGCGAGCGCACGAGCCCCAGCTCGACGGCCGGGCGGCCCTGCACGGCGTCGAACGCCCAGTCGGCGATCACCCGCGTGCGGTTGCCCGGCAGCTGGAGCAGGTGGTAGCCGCGGGTCACCGCCTTGGCGACCGGCCCGGACAGCGGCACGTGCAGCGGGTTGGCCGCCGCTTCCCGGCCGCCGAGGTCGACCACGAAGCCGAGGTCGTGGTGCTTGTACCGGCGGCGCCGCCCGGCCCCGAACGTCGCCGCCACGTTGCGCGCCACCAGGTCGCCCTGCCGCACCGCGTGCTGGGCGGTCATCGGCGTCAGCTTCCCGGGCCGGGTCAGGTCGGGCACCGCCGCCGCGTCGCCGGCCGCGAACAGGTCGGGGTGGCCGGGCACGTTGAGGTACTCGTCGACGCACAGGCGCCCGCGCTCGGTGGGCAGCCCCATCCCGTCGACGAGCGGGTCCGGCCGCACCCCGACGCACCACACGAGCGTGCGGGTCGGGATCGACTGCCCGTCGGTGAGCCGTACACAGTCGTGCCTCGCCTCGGCCACCGAGCAGCCCATGAGCACCTCGACCCCGCGCTCGCGCAGGACCCGGTCGGCGATACGCGACATGCGGGCCGACAGCTCCGGCAGCACCCGCGGCGCGGTGTCCAGCAGCAGCCACCGGGCCGGCTCGCCGACCAGCGCCGGCTGGTGCTGCAGCAGCTCGCGGGTGGCCAGCTGGCCGTGGGCGGCGACCTCGGTACCCGTGTAACCGGCCCCGACGACCACGAACGTCAGCCGGGCCGCCCGCTCCTGCGGGTCGGTGGTCGCCGCGGCCAGCTCGACCTGCCGCACGAGGTGGTCGCGGAGGTACAGCGCCTCCGGCACCCCGCGGAACCCGTGCGCGTGCTCGGCGACCCCGGGGATCGGCAGCAGCTTGTTCACACTCCCGGCCGTGAGGATCAAGCGGTCGTACCCGAGCTCGTGCTGCTCGCCCTCCGCGTCCCGCCACAGCACGGACCGCCCGTCGGGATCGATCTTCTCGGCCTCACCCAGCATCAGGCGTACCGAGGGCAGCGTCTTCGGCAGCGACACGGTCACCCGGCGCGGCTCCAGGATGCCGGCCGCGACCTCCGGCAACAGGGGCAGGTAGAGGAAGTAATCGGACGGGTTGACCAGCACGATCTCGGCGTGCCCGCGGGACATGCGGACCAGCTGCCGGGCCGCGTGATAGCCGGCGAACCCGGCGCCGACGATCACGATACGAGGCTTCTGCATGCCCCGGCTGGTACCCGGCCTGCCGTCGATCACGCGGCAACCAGGATGATCGACTCCATGGCCCCCTCCAGCCCCCTCCGCGCGGTCCTGCGCGCCGCCCAGGTCGCGCGGGTCCTCGCCGCCAGCACCGTCGGCCGCATCCCGCTGGGCGCCGCCCCCGTGGCCCTGCTGCTGTACGCCCGCGAGACCCTGTCGATCGCCGCCGCCGGCCTGCTCGTCGGCGTCTACACGGCGGGCCTGGCGATCGGCGGCCCCGTCCTGGCCCGGGTGGCCGACCGCCTCCGCCAGCCCCCGGTCATGCTGGCCGGCGCCGCCGTGTCCACGGCCGGCTTCGTCCTGCTGGCGCAGGGCGTGCCGCTGTGGGCGTCGCTGCTCGCGGCGCTGCTGGCCGGCCTGGGCGCCCCGCCGTTCGAGGCGGGCCTGCGCGTCCTGTGGCGCGACCTGCTGGACGAGGCGCAGGTCCCGACGGCGTACACCCTGGACATCGCGGTCCAGGAGCTCATCTTCGTCTTCGGCCCGCTGATCGCGGGCGTCTCGGTGGCGCTGGGCGGCCCCGCGGCGGGCGTGTACATGACCGCCCTGATGCAACTGCTGGGCACGGTGTGGTTCGTGACGACACCGGTGGTCCGCCGCTGGCGAGGCGTGGCGGCCGAACGCCACTGGGCGGGTGCGCTGCGCTCACCCCTGCTCGGCCTGCTGCTGGTGGCGGTGGTCCTGGTGGGCGCGGGCGTCGGCAGCCTCCCGGTGGCGGTGATCGACTACACCGAGCAGTCGGGCGGCCAGGCTCCGGCCAGCCTGCTCACGAGCTGGATCCTGGCGGCGCAGGCGGCGGGCGCGTTCGCGGGCGGCCTGGCCAACACCCGCCTTCGGGTGGACGGCCGCCGCCTGCCGCTGCTGGCGGCGCTGCTGGGCCTGGGCTACGTCCCGCTCCTGCTGACCCCGGCGCCGGCGGTGTGGATGATCCCGCTGGCGGCGCTGTGCGGCGTCTGCCTCCCGCCGTTCCTGGCCGCGACGTTCCTGACGGTCGACCGGGTGGCCCCGCAGGGCACGGCGGCGGAGGCGTTCGCCTGGGTGGCGACGGCCTTCTCGGTGGGCGCGGCGCTGGGCGCCGCGCTGAACGGCGTGATCGTGGACGCGGCGGGCGCCCGTTGGGCCGGCTTCGCCCTCTCCCCACTGGTGATCCTGCTCGCCGTCCCCTGGGTCCGCCCGGTGGCCCGCGCAACAACCTGAGCCCCGACCGACACGGCCGTGTCGGTGGCGTGTCGGTGGCCTGTCGGCGGGCCGCCGCAGGCTCGGCAGCATGACCACAGACCTGATGGTGGAGGCCGAAGGCCTCGTCAAGCGCTTCGGGGAGACGAGGGCCCTGCAGGGCGTCGACCTCGCCATCCCCCGCGGCACCGTCCACGGCGTGCTCGGGCCCAACGGGGCCGGGAAGACCACGGCGGTCCGCATCCTCTCCACGCTGCTGCGGCCCGACGGCGGGGCGGCGCGCATCGCCGGGCACGACGTCGTCCGGGACGCCCAGCGGGTCCGGGCCGCGATCGGGCTCACCGGGCAGTACGCGTCCGTGGACGAGGATCTCACCGGGCGGCAGAACCTGGTGCTCTTCGGCGTGCTGCTCGACCTGTCGCGCCGGGCCGCCCGGGAACGGGCCGCCGAACTGCTGGAGTGGTTCGACCTGACCGCCGCCGCGGACCGGCCGGCGAAAACGTACTCCGGTGGCATGCGTCGCCGGCTCGACCTGGCGGCCAGCCTCGTCGGGCGGCCCGACGTGATCTTCCTCGACGAGCCGACGACCGGGCTCGACCCGGCCAAGCGCGAGGACATGTGGGACGTCGTGCGCACGCTCGTGCGGGACGGGTCGACCGTGCTGCTGACCACGCAGTACCTCGAAGAAGCCGAGGCCCTCGCCGACGCCATCACCGTCATCGACCACGGCCGGGTCATCGCCCACGACACCCCCGAGCAGCTCAAGCGGCGGGTCGGCGGCCAGACCCTGGAGGTGCGCCCGGCCGACCCGGCGTATCTGCCGCAGACCGCGGCGATCCTGTCCGCGGTGTCGGCCGGCGCGCCCGCCGAGGAGATCCGCAAGGGCGTCGTCGCCGTGCCGGTCCGCGACGGCAGCGCCCTCGACGAGGCGGTCGGCAAGCTCGGCGCCGCCGGTGTCGAGGTCGTCGAGCTGTCCCTGCACCTGCCCAGCCTGGACGAGGTCTTCCTGACCCTGACCGGCCACCACGCGAACGAGGAGGTGTCCGCGTGAGCGTCCGTCTCGTCCGGCACTCGCTGGAGCTCACCCGCCGCAGCCTCATCAAGACCTGGCGCACGCCCGAGGCACTGATCGACGTCACGCTGCAGCCCGGCCTGTTCATGGTCATTTTCGTCTACGTGTTCGGCGGGGCGGTGGCCGGCTCCACCCACGAGTACCTCCAGTTCCTCATGCCCGGCATCATCGTGCAGACGATCGCCATGGGCGCCATCTCGATCGGCGTGAACCTCAACAGCGACCTGGAGAAGGGCATCTTCGACCGCTTCCGGTCGCTGCCGATCGCCCGCTCGGCGCCGCTCATCGGGGCGGTGCTGGGCGACGTCGTGCGGTACGTCGTCGTCCTCGCCTCGACGTTCGCCTTCGCCTACCTGATGGGCTTCCGCATCGGTACCGACCCGCTGCGCACGCTCGCCGGCTGCCTGCTCGGCGTGCTGTTCGGGCTGTGCGTCAGCTGGGCGCTGGTGTTCATCGGCATGATCGTGCGGACGTCCGGCGCGGTGCAGGGCATCGGCTTCCTCGTGATGCTCCCGCTGTCGTTCGCGTCGAGCGTGTTCGTCGACCCGCGGACGCTGCCGTCGTGGCTGCGCGGCTTCGTGGACGTGAACCCGCTCACCCATCTGGCCGGGGCGATGCGCGGGCTGTTCCTCGGTACCCCGCTCGGCTCGCACGTGTGGTGGACGGTGGGCTGGTGCGCGGCGCTCGTCGCGGTCTTCATGCCGCTGGCGCTGGCCGCCTACCGCCGCAAGGTCTGAAGTACCTCGTCCATCACCACGCGGATCCGCTCCACCACCTCCGCGGCCGGGCGGGAACGCCAGGCGGAGCGCACCGGCTCACGGCTGTCCTCGCTACCGAGGGCGGCCGTGAGCCGTTCGCCCTGGTCGCCGTGGAACAGCTGCACGACGTTGGCGCCGAGCCGCAGCCCCAGCACCCACAGCTCCCGGGTGTGCGCGCCGGTCCGGTACGCGTCGAGCGTCGCGCCGCCGATCGCCCAGGCGCCGAGCACCGGCATGTCCTGCGAGGCGAGCGCCTCGTCGCGCGCGGCGCGCAGCAGCTCGGTGGCGCGGACGTCGTCGCCCATCCGCAGGTGCAGGATCGCGACCGCGACCCGGAAGATCGCCAGGATCTGCGGGAACACGGCCGGCGACTCCTCCGCGATCCGCAGCGCCGCGGCGGCGTGCGCGAGCGCCTCGGGGTACGCCTGCCGCCGCCAGGCCAGCTGTGCGAGTGCCAGTCGGGCCTGGGCGGCGTCGGGGCGGTCGCGGGCGCCGGACTCCGCGGCCTCGGCCAGCCGGTGCGCCGCCTCGGCGTCGCCGTCGAGCGCCAGCTGGAAGTCGAGCAGCACCCGGATCGAGCCGAGGTCCTGGGACGCCCCGATCAGCTCCATGTGCCGGGCGCTGCGCCGCAGCCAGTCGCCGGCGCCCCACTCGACCCGCGTGCCGATCGCCTGCGCGGCCATGCCCATGCCCCAGTGCTCGCCGGCCGCCTCGAACCGCTCGTACGCCCGCTCGGCGTCCTCCGCCGCCACGTCGAGCCGCCCGGCGTTCTCGTGCACGGTGGCCCGCCAGAGCAGCCCGAACCCCTGCACGTACGGGTCGCCGTCGGCGGCCATCCCGTCCGCGACGCGCAGGCTGGCCGGCGAGTCGGGCGAGCTGAGCGCCGGCATCGCCGCCGCCAGCACCGCCACCCGGTGCGACACCCCGCCGGTGATCCGCCGCAGCGCCCGGCGGGCCAGCGAGTACAGCCGGTAGTCGTCGCCGATGAACCCGTTGAGCCCGGCGAGCACGCACACCCACGCCAGCCGGTCCGGATCGGCCTCGTCCAGCCGGGCCCGCCCGCGCGCGACCGGGTCGTCCGCGCGGAACAGCCGGCGCGCCCACAGCGCCACCTCCGGGTGCAGGCCGCGCACGGTCCACAGGTGGAACAGCGCCGCCGCGACGTCGACCGCCGACCGGTCGTCGCCGTGCCCGACGGCCCACCGCAGGGCGGCGCCGAGGTTCTCCTGCTCCTCGGCACAGCTGATGTACCCCTGGAGCTGCCCCGGCCCCGCGAAGTCGGCCGCGAGCGCCACCGCCCGGGCCGCGGCCCAGCCGGTCAGCCCCGCCATCGCCGGCTCCCGGTCGGCCAGCCGCGTCTCGCCGTACTCGCGGACCGTTTCGAGCATGCGGTACCGCGGCTGCCCGTCCTCGCCGGCCGCGATGGTCAGCAGCGACTGCTCGACGAGCGCGGCCAGCCCGCGCCGGCTGTCCCGTCCGGCGACGCCGGCCGCGGCGGCCGCGGTGAACGGCGCCGGGATGACCGCGAGCCGCTCCAGCAGGTCCTGGTCCTCGGGCGCGAGCAACTCGCGGCTCCAGTCCACGAGCGCCCACAGGCTGGCGTGCCGGTCGGGCAGCCCGCGCAGCGCGTCGTCGAGCAGCGCGAACCGGTCGCCGAGCCCGCCGAGCACATCCTCGATCGGCATGTGCCGCAGCCGGGCCGCGGCGAGCTCCAGCGCGAGCGGCAGGTTGTCGAGCCGGTGGCAGAGCTCCAGCGCCGCGTCCGGCGGGATCGCGAGCGCGGCCCCGCCGGCCCGCGCCCTGGTCTCCAGCAGCTCCAGCGCGGCGGCGTCGGGCAGCGCCCTGAGCCGGTACACCACCTCCTCGGGCAGCCCGAGCGGCGCCCGGCTGGTGGCCAGCACCGTCAGCTCGCCCCGTGCCACCGCGAGCACCTCGGCGGCGAGGGCGGCCGCACCGTCGAGCAGATGCTCACAGTTGTCCAGCACGAGAACCCCGTCCAGGTCTCGTACCGCGGACAGCAGCCGCTGCTGCGGCGGTGCGGCCCACGCCTCGGGCCGCTCGGGGTCGGCCGCACCGGTGGCGGCGAGCACCGCGGGCAGGATCTCGGCGGCGGCGCGCAGCCCCGCGAGCTCGACCGCGTACACGGCCCGCCCGTCCACCGCCGCGACGGCCGCGGCGAGGCTGGTCTTCCCCGCCCCACCGGCGGCCACGACGGTGACGAGCGGCGCACTCCGCAGCGCGTCGGCGACGGCGGCCACGTCGCCGTCCCGCCCGACGAGCTTGCCCGCCCCGCGCCGCCACACCCGCCGCCGCGGTGCTCTCGCCGGCTTGGTCGCCAGTTCGCCCCGCAGCAGGGCGAGATGCGCGGCCGCGACGACGGGCGACAGATCGGCCCCGTACCGCTCGGCCAGCTCCGCCCGCAGCCGCTCCACGAGCTCGAGCGCCTCGGCGTCGCGCCCCTGCGCGGCAAGGATGCGGACGAGCAGCGCGGCGGACGGCTCGTGCGGCGGCGCCAGCCCGACGAGCCGTCGCAGGTCCGGCTCGTCGGCGGGGGCTGCCTTGCTCCGGAGCGCGGCCTCGGCCCGCAGCCCGGCGACGTCGGCGAACAGCCGCGCGACGGCGTCGTCACTCAGGTCCGGCACCTCGGGAAACTCGGCGCGCGCCGCGTCGCCGGCCCGGCGGGCGGCGTCGACGTCCCCGCCGCCGAGCGCGGCTCGCCCCCGGTCGACAAGCTCCCGGCCCCTGACGGCGTCGACGTCGACGGCGTCGGCCGGCAACCGATACCCACCGGGCACGGCCTCGACGGGCAGCCCGAGCCGCCGGACCCGCGCCACGAGCGCCTGCACGGCCCCGGGCGCGTCGTCTGGCGGGCTCCCGTCCCACACGGCGTCGACGAGCGCCGCGACGGACACGGCCCGCCCGCGCGCGCCGACGAGCTCCCGCACCACCACGCCCAGCCGCTCGCCACGCACGGCTTTGCCGTCGACCGCGAGCTCCCCGAGCGTGGTGATACGCACGCCGCCCAGCATTCCTCATCCACCCGAGCCCCGGCGAACGGACCGACCGCCGGCGCTCAGGCGCGTGGTGGCGGCTCGTGGTGCCGGGGAGCACGGCGGCTCCCCGGCACCGGTCGCATCAGGCGCAGGTCGGCACGGGTGCGGTGTTGGTCCCGTTCCACGAGGCGAGGAAGCCGAACGTGACGGTGCCGGTGCCGTTCCACGTCGCGTTGCGGACGGTCACGGTGGCACCGGACTGGCTGACCGTGCCGTTCCACAGCTGGCTCACCTGCTGCCCGTTGGCGAACGTCCAGGTGACGGTCCAGCCGGTGCGCCCAGCCGGGTTGGCCACGACGACCTCGCCCTGGAAGCCGCCCGGCCACGAGTTCACGATGCGGTAGGTGGCCGTGCAGGCGCCGACGGGCGGCGGGCTGCTGCTGGACGACGCCGAGGCGGACACCGAGGCGGACGGCGACTCCACCGTCCCGCCGAGGGCGGTGACGATCGCGTTGTACGCCGTGGGCTTCTTCTGGAGGTTCTCGTCCCACGGCAGCGCGGCGCCCTGCCCGGAGAACACCGACGGCACCCAGGAGTACTTGTCGGTGTAGTCCCAGATCGTCACGCCGACGCACCGGGTGACCGCCACGCAGGCCTTCACCACGTTGCTGTAGTAGGTCGCCTGGGTGGCGTCCTTGGTGGCGTCGCGGGGCAGCACCATGCGCACGTCGAGCTCGGTGATCGCCACGTCGACGCCGAGGTCGGCGAAGCGTTGGAGGTTCTGCTGCATCTGGGAGGGGAAGCCGTACTGGATGGCGAGGTGTGCCTGGAAGCCCACCCCGTCGATCGGCACGCCGTCCGCCTTCAGCTGCTTGACCAGGTTGTACATCGCGTCGGACTTCGCGCCCAGCCCGTCGGTGTTGTAGTCGTTGACGTACAGCTTGGCGTCGGGGTCGGCGGCGCGGGCGGCCCGCAGCGCGGTGGCGATGTACGCGCTGCCCATCGCGTTGTAGAACGGGGTCGCGCGGTACGTGCCGTCCTCGTTGAACGGCTCGTTGACCACGTCCCAGGCGAAGACCTTGCCCTTGAAGTGGGTCGCGACCTGGGTGATGTGGTTGACCATCGCCGGCTGCACCTCGGCCGCCGGCAGCGAGCCGACCCACGAGGGCAGCTGGCTGTGCCAGACGAGGGTGTGCCCGCGGACGGTCATGTTGTGTGCCTGGGCGTAGGTGACGATCGCGTCGCCCCGCGTGAACGAGAACGTGCCGCGGGTCGGCTCGGTCGCGTCCCACTTCATCGAGTTGCCCGGCGTGGTCTGGCCGAACTCGCCACCGCCGAGGATCGCGGTGTAGGCGGTGTCGCTGAGCTCGCCGTTGTCCGTGGCGGAGCCGAAGTACTTGCCCTTGGCGGCGGCAAGCTGGTGGAGGGTCTGGGTGGCGGCCCCGGCCTGGACGAGGTTGAACGCCATCGTGGCGGTCACGAGCCCGGCGACGGTGACGGCACCGATAAGCCAGCGTCGATTCATGAGGCTCAATCGTGGTGCGGGCCTCCGGCTAGTCAAGCGCTTCGACAGTGTGCCGTTCTTTTGCAGGGGCGGCCCGCGAAAGTTCCATGTGGACCCCCTGGGCCCGGCAGAGCCCAGGGGGCAATCACTAGGATGGTCAGGACGTGACGATGGTTCCATCGGGCTGGCGGGTACACGTGATCGCCCGGGCCGCCGTAGTGGCGGCGCCGGTCAGGCACTTGCCGAGCACCGTGTGGCCGGCCGCGCTCGGGTGCCACGACTCCTGGCAGGTCTGGAAGTACGTGACGCAGGTGTTCGCGATCCGCTGGATGGCGATCTTGTCCTTGCCGTCGAGGCTGGTCACGAAGACCCCGCTCGCCCCGTCCTGCAGGCGGATCGGGGTGGCCAGGGCGTTCGCCGGGCTGCCGGCCTTCTCGCACAGCCGGGCGCCGTCGAACGCGTGCTGCACGTCGAGGAAGACCAGGTCGTCGTTCGGGAACTCGGCGGCGAGGGTGTTGCGGGTGGTCTGGACGAGCGTGCCGAGGCCCTGCGAGAACAGGTGACCGGCCGACAGGCTGGCCCGGTGGATCGGGCAGCCGGCCGCGTACCGCTCGGCGCCCAGGGCCCGGAACTTGTCCCGGTCGTCGGCGCGGCCGTCCTCCTCCCAGTAGGTCGGGTCGACGTCGAAGGGCAGCGGGTTGGTGTAGTCCTGGAAGACGACCCGGTGCTGGCCGTCGGCGTCGATCTGGTCGAGCGTGGTGAGCAGCTGGCGCACCGCGGCGATCGTCTCGTTGGTCGCGGCGGTCATCTGCGCGGCGGTGGCGAGGTCGTTGGCGGTGCAGGGGGCCTGCTCGACCGGGCCGTTGAGGTACGCCCAGAACTCCCACCAGCCGGTCCACGCGTCGGCGATGAAGCGGTTGGCGCACTTCTCCGCCACGTCGCCGAACGTGAACGAGCTGTTGTTGGAGCCCAGCCCCACCAGTACCAGGTCGATGTCGTGGGTCTGGGCGACGGCCCGCAGCTGGTCGAGCTGTGCCTTGACCTGGCGGCCCTTGTCGCGGCCCGACGAGGCGTTGGCGATGTCGTACGGCCGGCCGCCCGAGCAGGCCAGGTTGAAGCGCGCCTGGATGCCGGGCAGCGTGGCCTGGTTGATCGAGGCGTTGGCGGAGCGGTGGCAGAAGAAGGCGTTGGTGTTCGGCGCGGACCAGCCCGGGAAGCCCTGGGCGACGCCGCCCGAGTCGGTGACCGGCTGGTAGCTGCCGGCCCCCTCACCACTGATGAAGCTGTCGCCGAGGGCGACGGCGGCGGTCGGCAGCGCGGCACTGGCGGGTGCCGCGGGTGCGACCACTGCGCTGGCGGCGACCAGGGTCACCACGAGCGCGGCACGACGGAACACGGACACGGCGGTCTCCTCGATCCCATCGAATGTGAAAATTCTTCCGAGACCGGGATCAGATCATGCTTGTACCATGGTCGTCAATGTGTTTCCCTAGGATTCAGGTCGGCAAAGTCGCCTTCTAGCGTCGCCGCGACCGCGAGCAATCGGTCCTCGCGCCCGTGCGCGGCGACGACCTGGACACCGATCGGCAGCCTGGTGGTGCTCCGCCCGAGCGGCAGGCTGATCGCCGGCTGCCCGGCGAGGTTGAACACCGTGGTGAACGGGCCGTACGCGAGCATCGCGTCGAGCCAGCCGTCGACGGTGTACCGCGGGTCGTCGTAGTCCAGGGTCCCGTGCTCCGCCGGCAGCTGGGCCAGGGTCGGGGTGACGAGCAGGTCGTACTCCGCGAAGAACTCCCACACGCCCCTCGCCGCCCGCTCCCCCGCCGCCGCGGCGCTCAGCAGGTCGAGCGCGCTCATGGCGCGGACCTCGGCGATGACGGCGCGGGTGACGGCCTCCAGCTTCGCCGGGTCGGGCGACCGGGGCGCGGCGAGCATGGGCGCCACGTTGGCGGCCAGCTCGCCGTGCATGGCGGCACGGACGTCGTCCCAGTCGAGGCGGGGCGCGACCGGCTCGACCCTCAGGCCGAGCCGCTCCAGCAGCTTGCCGGCGCGCTCGGTGACGGCGGCGACCTCCGGGTGGACGGCCACCCCGGACCAGGCGACGGTGGTGATCCCCGCGCGGAGGCGCTCCGGCCGCCCGTCCCCGCCCGGGAGCACCGGGCCGTACACGGCCTCGAACAGGCGCGCCGTGTCGCGCACCGTGCGGGTCAGCGCGAACTCCCCCAGGTGCGCCGGCCCCGGCAGCCGGCCCGCGCTCGGCTTCAGGCCGACCAGGCCGCAGCACGACGCCGGCACCCGGATCGAGCCGGCACCGTCGTTGGCGTGCGCGATCGGTACCGCCCCCGCCGCCACCAGCGCCGCCGCGCCGCCGCTGGAGCCGCCCGCGCCGCGCGAAGGGTCGTACGGGTTGCGCGCCGGGCCGTGCCGCCGCGGCTCCGTCGCGAAGCTCAGGCCCAGCTCGGGCATCGTCGTGCGGCCCAACGTCAGCAGGCCGGCCCGGCGGAACCGCGCCATCACCTCCGTGTCGTACTCGGCGACGACGAAGGACGGCACCGCCCGCGAGCCGACGCCGAACGGCACCCCCGCGGCCATCGGCACATCCTTCACGAGGAACGGCACCCCGGAGAACGGGCCGCGCGGGTCGCCGGGCACCCTGACCGGCGGGCCGGCCAGCCCGTTCACCCGCTGGTTCGCGACCTCGACGGCCACCAGCGCGACCCGCTCGACCTCGGCCGCCGTCACCTCACCGGCGCGGACGAGTCCGGCGATCGCCACCCCGTCCAGCCGCGCATACTCGTGGAGTTCCATGCCTTCGAGCCTTGTCCGGCGGCGGGTGTACCGCATGAGCGCCACCACTGATCCGCGGCACTGAACTTTGACAGGATGGGGGCATGTTCGCCGGCCGCACCGCCGAGCTCGCGCGGCTCGAGGCGCTCGCACACGGCCTGGTCGTGGTGTCCGGGCCGGCCGGCGTCGGCAAGACCCGGCTGCTGCACGAGGCGTTCCCGGAGGCGCCGCGGGTGCGGTGCCCGCCCGACGACGACGCACCGCCGATGTGGCCGTGGCTGCGGGTGCTGGCCGCCCTCGGCCGGACTCCCCCGGCGCAGACCGGGTTCGCGGGGGCCGTCGCCGTCGCCGACCTGGTCGCCGGGTGCGCCGGGCGCGTGGTGATCGTCGAGGACCTCCAGGACGCCGACGAGGCCTCGCTCGCCGTGGTCCGGCACCTCGCGGGCGCCCGGCACCGTGCGCTCGTCGTGCTCACCGTGCGCAGCGGCGCGCCGGTGCGGCATCCCGGGGAGTTCGCGCTCGCGGAGGCCGAACTGCGTCGCGCGCTCGGGGTGGTTCGGCTCGCGCTCGGGCCGCTGAGCGTCGCCGACACGGCCGGGCTCGACAGCGTCCCGCTGCTGGCCGGCGCGGCGCGCCAGGCGCTGCGCGACGGGGCGTTCGACGACGCGGCGCGGCTGTTCGAGCGGTGCCTAGGCGCCCTCGACCACGCCGGGGACGCCGAGCGGGCCGCGCTGGTGGTCGAGCTGGCGCGCGCCGAGTACCGGGCCGGGCGTCCGCGGCGGGCCTCCGAGCACTGCCTGGTCGCCGCCGAGCTGGCGACCGCCGCCGGGCGGGCCGACCTCCTCGCGGGCGCGGCGCTCGTCATCAACGGTGCCGGGGACGCCGACGTGGCCGTGCGGGCGGCGCTGCTGTGCGAACGGGCCCTGGCCGGCGCCGGGCCGGGTGACCGGGTGCGGCTGCTGGCCCGGCGGGCCGCGCTGCACGCCGACGCCGACCGGGTCACCGAGGCGGAGAGCGCCGAGGCGCTGCGGGCCGCCGAGGACGACGGCGACGACGGCGCCCTCGCCGACGCCGTCCGTGCGCGGATGTGGCTGCTCGACGACCCCGCCGAGCGGCTGCGGCTCGCGGGGGTCACGGTCGACGCCGGGCTGCGCACCGGGCGGCTCCTGGAGGCGGTACGGGGGGAGCTGTGGCGCGTCGACTCGCAGTACCACCTGGGAAATCTCCGCGGCGTGGACGACGGGCTCGCACGTCTGCGGGACCTGGCTGAGGCGGCCCGGCTGCCGGTCGCCGACTGGCATGCGCGGCGGGCCGGGGCGGCGCGGGAGGCGCTCGCCGGCCGGTGGGGCGCGGCGCGGGCACTGAACGACGAGGCGCACGAGGCCGCCGAGCGCACCGGCGACCGGCTCGCCGCCGCCGTCACCGACCTGTTCGCGGTACTGCTCGGGCTGGTCCGCGGCGACCGCGGCGAGCTGCGCGCCGGATGGGCCGCGCGGCTGGACGCCGGGCCGCGGCTGCCGCTCGCCGACGCCGTCGCCGCGATGCACCACCTCGTCGACGGGGACACGGCCGAGGCGCGGACGCGGTACGAGCGGCTGCGGCACCTGCTGCGCGATCCGCCGCCGGGCATCCGCCGGCTGGGGATGCTGCAGTTCCTCACCGAGCTGGCGCTGGCGTTCGGCGACGCCGAGGCGGCCGCGTGGGCCTACCCGCAGTGGCTGCCGTGGACGGCGGCGGGCGGGCTGCCGGGCGGCGCGGACACGTTCGGCGGCGGTGCCGCGGCGCGGCCGGCCGGGCGGCTCGCGGCGCTGCTCGGTCAGGACGACGAGGCCGTCGCGCTGCTGCGCACCGCCGTCGAGGTGAACACGCGGCTCGACGCCGGGCCATGGCTGGCCCACACCCGGCTCGACCTGGCCGTGCTCACCGGCGACGCGGCGCTCGCGGCCCGCGCCGCCGCCGACGCCCGCCGGCTCGACCTGCCCGGCCCGGCCGCGCGGGCGTCCACTGTGGACCCGTTGACCGGCCGGGAGCGGGAGGTGGCCGCGCTCGTCGCCGAGGCGCTGAGCAACCGGGAGATCGCGGCGCGGCTGGTGCTCAGCGAGCGGACGGTGGAGAGCCACGTACGGCACATCCTGGCCAAGCTCGGGCTGTCGAACCGCACCGAGCTGACCGCACGGCTCCTACGCTCTCGTCACTGAGAACATGTAGCAGCCGTACGCGACGTTGCGGCTGTCGGCGCGCACCACGCCCGGTTCGGCGAGCACCGCCTCGACGACGCCTTCCGGGTCGGTACCGTCGTGCACCCGGGTCGCCGGGTGGATCCACCCGCGCTCGTCGTAGGCGCGCAGCACCTGCTTGCGGCCGCGCCACTGCGCGGGGTATCCGTCGCCCGCCCCGGCACAGGCTTCGGCGCAGGCTTCGGCGTGGGCTTCGGCGTGGGCGAAGACGGCGCCGATCTCCCGGTAGGGCGTCCCGCCGGGCAGCACCGGCTCGTAGCCGAACAGGATCAGCGCCTCCCCGGCGACGGCGTCGCGCAGGCAGCAGCGCAGCGGCTCGCCGCCTTCCGCGATCGCGGGCTGCACAGGGTTGCCGGACACGTCGAGCCCGGTGCGGCGGGCGCTGTCGAGGGCCTTCGGGTCGAGCCCGTGAACGGTGAACATGCTTCGAGTCTGCTGCCGCGCGCCGGCGCTGGCTGGCGGGAATCGGCCGTCGCGTTCATACGGTAGGAAAACTGGTGCCAGAGCCCCAGTTTTCCTACCACGTGATGCGGCAGGCGTCGCCGCAGCGGGCCGCAGTGCCGCGCCAGCCGCCCACGCGCAGCGCCGCCGCGACGGTCGCCGCCGTCGCGCACGGCCGCTCGGTGACGTCGGCCCAGCCGAAGCGCAGCGTTCCCCAGCCGCGCGTCGCCGAACGGTTGTCCCGCCGGCGGTCGCGGAGGCGCTGCTCGTCGTCGTGGGCCGCCCGGCCGTCGAGCTCCACGACGAGGCCGAAGCCGGTGTACTCCACGTCGCGGTAGGCGAGCGTCCCGGCGGCCCGGCGCGCCCGCTGCCGCCGGGCGCCCGGCAGGCCGTGGCCGCGTTCGACGTCGCGGAGGTACCGCACCTCGAGCACCGACTGCGCGCCGGCGCCGACGTCGGCGACCGCCGCCAGCAGGGCGGCGCGCCGGCGAACCCGGGTCCGCGCGCGGATCGTGTCCGTGAGGCGGCCGGCGGTGGTGAGGCGGCGGCCGCACGCGCGGGCGATCCACCCGACGGCCTGGTCGAGCGTGTCGGCGAGCTGCGTCAGGTCGACCACCGTGTCCTCGACCCGGGTGCGGGCCGGCGACCGCAGCGGCACGACCGGCGGGACAGGCGTGCGGTAGTGGAAGCGCACCCCGTCGATGCGGAAGAGCCGCCGGTGACCGGGCAGGCTGACGTGGATCGTGGCGGCCGGCTCGTCGGTCAGGCCGAGCAGCTCCGCGGCGGTGTGGTGGCTCAGCACCGCACCGGGGCCGGCCGCCGCGAGGACGGCCGAGAGCACGGCAAGGCGGGAGGGTTCGCCCGTGAACGTGTAGTAGACGCCCCGGTACGGCCGGCGCCAGCGGCCGGAGCGCAGGCGGCTGCGGATCATGTCTTCGGTCAGGCCGCACTCGCGGGCCTGCCGCCGGGTCACGACACCGGCCTGCCGGGCCGCCAGGTCATCGAGGTCGGCCATGCTTCCGAGCATCGCCCGCCGGGAGCCGCGGGCAACAGGGGCCGGTCGCAGCTGTGGACAGACAGCGCCGCCGCCCTCCGGGTGCAGGGCGGCGGCGCCGTTGGT
Source organism: Dactylosporangium sp. AC04546 (assembly GCF_022095675.1). Taxonomy (GTDB): domain Bacteria; phylum Actinomycetota; class Actinomycetes; order Mycobacteriales; family Micromonosporaceae; genus Dactylosporangium. Next base: position 54,045 of record NZ_JAHYSG010000080.1, read on the forward strand.
GCGGAACGAAGTTACATACCGGGGCGGCGGTTCAGCGGTTGCGTGCCCGGGTCGCCCGGGCGGGGGATGTCGCCGCGCCAGGTGCCCGTGGCCGTGCCGCGCTCCTCGACGTACTCCTTGAAGCGTCTCGTGTCGGCCTTCACCTGCATGCTGTCCACGCCCACCGCACTGCCGGCCTTCTCGACCATGCCCTCCGGCTGCCAGTCCAGCTGGACCGTCACGCGGGTGTCCTGGTCGCCCAGGCGGTGGAAGGTCACCACGCCGGCGTGCTTGGTGTCGCCGCCGACACTTCTCCACGCGATCCGCTCGTCCGGGTGCTGCTCGGTGATCTCGGCGTCGAACTCGCGGCGGACGCCGCCGCTCCTGCGTTCACCTCATGGCATGCCCGGCGGGCGGCGGCCCAAACGGGAATCAGGCGACCTGCTCCGTGGGGCGCACGAGGATCTCGTTGATCGCGACGTGGCGGGGGCGGGTCACGATGTAGGCGATGTTGTCGGCGATGTCGGCCGCTTCCAGGCGCTGGACGCTCGCGAAGCGCTCCCGGATCGACTCGAGGATCTCCGGGCGGTTGTGCTCGGCGAGCTCGGTCGCGGTGCCGCCCGGCTCGACGAGCGAGACGCGCACGAAGCGGCCGGTCACCTCCTGGCGCAGCGCCTCGCTGAACGCGCCGACGGCGTGCTTGGTCGCGTTGTAGACGCCGCTGCCGTTGCGGGCCACGCGGCCGGCGACGGAGCTGATGTTCACCAGGTCGGCGACCCGGCGGGGGCCGTCCGAAGCCGCCGCGAGCAGGTGCGGCAGCGCGGCGTGCGCGCAGTACAGCAGCCCCATCACGTTGACGGAGACCATGCGCTGCCACTCCTGCACCGGCGCGTCGGCGACCGGGCCGAGGAGCATGACGCCCGCGTTGTTGACGAGCGTGTCGAGGCGGCCCAGCTGGTCGACCGTGCGCTGGACCGCGGCGCGGGCCTGGGTCTCGTCGGCGATGTCGGCCTCGACGACGACGGCTCGGCCGCCCTCGGCGGTGATCCGCTCGGCGACCTCGCGAAGCCGGTCGGCGCGGCGGGCGACGAGGGCCACCGAGGCCCCCTGCGCGGCGAGTGCGAGCGCCGCCGCCGAACCGATGCCGCTGGATGCGCCAGTGACGAGCGCGACGGTGCCGTCCAAACGATCTGCCATACGGCAAACCTACGCGTCGAGGTCCTTGCGGATCTCCTCCAGCACGCGGGAGGTGTCGGTCGGCGGGCGGGCCTCGACGCAGAGCCGCTCCATGGCCTCCGCGTACAGGTCGACGTCGTCGCGCTTGTCGAGGTACAGCGCGCTGGTGAGCTGCTCGATGTAGACGACGTCGGGCAGGTCCTCGTCGGGGAAGCGCAGGATCGTGAACGCGCCGCCCGCCGCGGCGTGGCCGCCGGCCTGGAACGGGATCACCTGCAGCCGCACGTTGGGCATGGTGTTGGCCTCCAGCAAGGCCTCGACCTGGCTGCGCATCACGCTCAGGCCACCGATCGGCCGGCGCAGCGCCGCCTCGTCGACGACCACCCAGAGGCGGGCCGGCTGCGTCTCGCGCTTGAGGATCTGCTGGCGCTGCATGCGTAACTCGACGCGGCGCTCGATCTCGTCCGGCTTGGCCCGGCCGTGGCCGAGCAGCACGACGGAGCGGGCGTAGTCGCGGGTCTGCAGCAGGCCCGGCACGAACTGGACCTCGTAGGTGCGGATGAGCGCGGCGGCGGCCTCCAGCCCCAGGTACGACTGGAACCAGTTGGGCAGCACGTCGCCGAAGCGGTGCCACCAGCCGGGGTTGTTGGCGTCGCGGGCCAGCGCGAGCAGCCGCTCCCGCTCGACCGGGTCATCCATCCCGTACAGCGTGAGCAGGTCGGCGACGTCGCGCTCCTTGAACCCGACGCGCCCCAGCTCCATCCGGCTGATCTTCGACTCCGACGAGCGGATCTCCCAGCCGGCGTCCTCGCGGCTCACCCCCTGCGCCTCGCGCAGTCGGCGCAGGTGTGCGCCCAGCAACATCCGGAGGACCGTGGGGCCTCCGGACGCGCCTCCTTCAGGTGTACCGGTCGTCACCTACTGCCTCCGGAAAGTCAACAGCCGCGGACGGCCGGAGTAAGCATGCCATGACCGGACAGTGAGCGGGAGTGGGCCTACGTTCCCGCCTTACTGATCTCTCCGAGCGTCCCTTACTCAGCTAACAGATTGTCGAAGTCGCCATCACGGGCGCCGTCGACGAAGGCGGCGATCTCGGCAAATGTGTAGATCAGGGCGGGTCCGAGTGGATCGCGCGAGTTGCGGATGGCGAACCCGGAGCCGTCGGCCAGCCGGGCCAACTCGACACAGTTGCCGCTGGGGTTGCTGCGACGACTCTTCTGCCAGGTCACGCCGGTCAGGGCGGTGGCCGGCATGCCGTTGTACGTCTGTTCCATGGAGCCATCTCTCTGATGCATTGACGGAAAGTTCACCGGTGAATCGGCGTCTGCACGTGCATCGGCTCTTGCGTCTGCAGCCGATAACGCGCATGCTAGCGCATGTGCGGATGTCAGGAGACGCTCACAATTCGTGATCAAAACCAGACATCTGCTCCCAAATGATCGAGGCTCTTCCCCACCTGCGATCGAAGAAGGGACGCACGCATGGATCCCCTCGCCTTCCTGGCCGGCGCGGCCGCGGCGGCAGGGGCGTGCGCGAGTCTCTGTATGTACGTGCGCGCGCGCGGCGCCGAGCGGGAGGCCGCCCGCCTCCGGGCCGAGCTCGACGTGCAGCGCCACGCCGCCGACCACGACGCGCTGACCGGGCTGCCCAACCGGCGGGCCTTCTACCAGCGCGGGGCCGTCCTCGTCGCCGACCCGAGCCGGCACCCGCTGGTCGCGGTCGTCCTCGACGTCGACGGCTTCAAGGAGATCAACGACCTCTACGGGCACTCCGCCGGCGACGAGGTGCTCGTCACCATCGCCCGGCGGCTGTCCGCCTGCGCTCTGGCCGGCGATCAGCCGGGCCTGGTCGCGCGACTGGGCGGCGACGAGTTCGCCGGCCTGATCGCCGGCCAGGGCACGCCCGAGGAGCAGGCCGCCCGGCTCAGCGAGGCGCTCGCGGCACCCCTGCGCCTGGCCGCACAGACCATCACCGTCAGCTCATCGGTCGGGCTCGTCCCCGTCGAGCCCTTCGCCCACCTGGCCGACGCGGTCCACCGGGCCGACGCCGCCATGTACCGGGTCAAGGCCGCGCGGCGCCGCCCGCACCTCGTCCACACGACCATCCGCATCGGCCGACCCCGGCTGGCCGAGAAGGACCCGACCCGCCCGACCCCGGCGTCCTAAAG
>NZ_JAHYSG010000081.1 GCF_022095675.1 Dactylosporangium sp. AC04546
ACCCGGTGGTGCGCCGGGCCGCCGTCGACACCGCCGGACGCGACGACGGCCACCCGGCCGCCGCCCTCGCCCGGGAGCGGGTCCGCGCCGCGGGTGCCGCGGCGGTGCTCGACGAGCTGAGCCGGCTGGCCCTCGACCGGCCGGGCCTGGCCGCCTGGTGCGCGGCGCACAGCCTGCTGCCAGCCGACCCGCCCGACGCGGCCGCGCTGCTGCTGCTCACCGGCCAGACCGACCGGCACCGGGCCCTCGACCCGGACGGTGCGCTGCTGGCGGCCGCGTTCGCGGTGGCCGGCCCCGTCCGCCGCGAACGGCTCCTCGAGGCCGTCGCCGGCGCCGGGGTCGACCTGGTTGCGCTCGCCGCCGGCCGGGTCGGGCGCGACCCGCGGCAGCGGGCGTTCGTCGTCGAGCACCTCACCGACCGGCGGGACTGGCCGGCCGCCTGGCGCATGATCTGGGACCTGCCCGTCGCCGAGGCCGTCGCCGCCGCCCACCGCCTCGGCCCGTGGCGGCCCGAGCGGGACGGCGGCCTGTTCGCGGTGCTCGCCGCCGCCGACCCGGACCGGCTGCGCGCGGCCGCCGCCCGCCTGCCGCGGCCCGTCCGGGTGGCCGTCGGCGGGGACCTGAACGACCTGGCGCTCTCGCCCGACGCGAGCCGCCTCGCCCTGCGCTACCGCGCCTATCCGGGCCAGCGGGAGTTCCTCGACGACGTCGACCTCGGCTCCGGCCGGGTCGTGCACCGGTACGTCTCGCGGGGCATCGGCGGGGACCCCGGCCGGCGGCGCGGCATCGTCCACTTCGGAGCGTCGATCGTGGACGCCGGCTCGGCCGACCTGCGCCGGCCCGCCGGGCTGCGGCGCTGCGCCGGCGGCCGGCAGGCGATCCTGCACGGCCCGGCCGGGTTCTCCTGCGTGCGGCCCCTCGGCGCCGGGTTCGTCGCGCTGCGCACCGACGGCACGCTGCTGTTCGGCGGCCCGGACGGGGTGCGGCGTACCGCCGGGCCGGTCCGCCCGACGATGCACCACCACGACAACGGTCAGTGGCTGGCCGTCGCGCCGCACGGCGCGTACCTGGCGGTCGCCGTCGAGGAGGCGCTCGTCCTGCTCGACGGGCACGGCGCGCCGGTCGTGACCCGGCCGGGCGCCGGCTACCGGGGCGTCGCGTTCGCCGCCGCCGACCAGGTCGTGGCGCTCGAACACGGCGCCGGCCTGCCGCGGCTGACCCGCTGGCGGATCGCCGGCGCCGCGCTCGTGCAGGAGGCCACCGCCGAGGTGCCCGCCGCCGATGACCTCGACGGGCTCGACGGCACGGGCCTGCTCGTCCTGGCCGACGGCACCCACCTGGCCCGGTGCCGCGACGCGCTGACCCTCGAACCGCGCGACCTCGGCGACCCCGGCGACCTCGGTGACCCTGTTGACCCTGTTGACCCCGATGATCTCGGCGCGCTGCGCCGCCGGCCCTACCCGCGGGCCGCGGCCGGACGGGTCGCCGTCGTGCACGCGCGCGACGTCGAGGTCCGCCCGCACCCCGCCTACCGGCTGGCGGCCCGGCCGCTGGGCGAGCTCGTCCCGGCCGACCTCGGGACGGTCGAGGAGGAGCTGGCGCGGGGCGCCCACGAGGTACTGACGGTGCTGCGTGACTGCCTGCGGGCCCGGTTCGGCACCGAGATCGCCCTCGGCTGCCCGGGCGCCCGCGCGGCCGGTCCCACCGACATCGCGCTCGGAGCGCCAGGGACCCTCGGGAACGAGGCCGCGTGAACCGGCTGCATGCGTGGCGCCTGGCGGCGGAGGTCCCGCGGGACTTCGCCGGCCACGCCTGGCAGGACCTGGTGACGGCCGCCGCCGACGGTGACGAGGCGGCCGTCGCCGCGGTGCGCCGCCTGGTGGGGCGCCAGCCGTATCCGCTGCCGATCCGGGCCGCGCGGGGCCTGTGGAGCATCGTGCTCGCCGACGGGCCGCTCGACCCGGCCCTGTGGGAGGCCGCGCTCGACGGCACCGGACCGCACCCGGCGGACCACCGGCTCCGGGCGCTGCTGTGGGTCACGGACCCGCACCACGGCCCGCTCGACGGCGATCCCCGCGTGCACGCGACCGTCCTCGAGGCGGCCGCCCGCGGCGACGGGCACCCGATCGCCGCCATGGCCCGCGGGCGGCTGCTGGAGCACGGCGCCGCCGCCTTCGCCGAGCAGCTGTGCGAGCTCGCGCTCGACCGGCCCGAGCTCGCCGAGTGGTGCGCCGCGCACGACCTCCTGCCGGCCGACCCGACCGAGGCGGCCGTGTTCCTGCTGCTGACGTGGCAGCTGGAGCGGTACCGCGCGGCCGACCCGGACGGCCGCCTGGTCGCCGCAGCGTTCACCGGCGCCGATCCGCAGCGGCGCGGCCGCCTGCTCGCGGCGATGGCGAACGAGGGCGACTTCGACCTCGTCGCGGTCGCCGCCGGGCAGGTCAGCGACCGCCCCGACCACCGTGGGCTGGTCGTGGAGCACTTCGCCGCCCGCAACGACTGGCCGCAGCTGTGGCGCCTCATCTGGGACCTGCCGATCGTCGAGGCGGCGGCCGCGGTCCAGCGGACCGGCGACTGGAGCCCCGACGGCCCGGCCGACCGGGCGCTGCACGCGGTCCTGGCCGGCGCCGACCTGGAGTGGCTGGCAGGTACCGCCGAGGTGATGCCCGAGGTGGACCGCGTCGTGCTGCCCGGCCGCCCCCTGGAGATGGCCCTGTCGCCCGGCGGCGCCCGGCTCGCCGTCGGCTACGCCGGTCCGCTCACCGGCCGCGTCCACGACGTCGAGGTCGCCACCGACGCGGGCGGGCCGCACTGCCACTGGGACCCCGGGCCGGACGGCCCGCGGCACCTGGTCCACCTCGGCGGGGTGATGGTCGGCGCCGAGCGGACCGGCCTGTTCCGCTATGAGTACGGCGGGCGGGAGCGCCTGTACGACGAGCCGGTCGTGACCGTGCTGCCGCTCGGCACCGGGTTCGTCGCGCTGGCGGAGGACGGCACGCTGCTGTTCGGCGACGCGGACGGCCTGACCCGGGAGCAGGCGTGGCCGGCGCCGGACCGGCCGTACGGCCTCGCCGCCGCGCCCGGCGGCCGGCAGCTCGCCGTGGCCGCCGCGACTCGGCTCCACCTGCTCGACGGCTGGGGCGCGCCGGTCGCCTCGGTCGCCGCGGCGGCCACCGGCGGCCTCGCCTTCACCGCCCACGACACGCTCGTCACGCTCGCCGGCGGGCAGCTGACCCGCTGGCACGCGGCGCAGCGGCGGCTGGAGCGGCGGGACGCGGTCCCCGCGACCGGTGGGCGCCTCGACGTCGTCGACGGCATGGGCCTGCTGGTCCTGACCGACGGCGACACCGTCGTGTTCCGCGACGCGGCGACCCTCGCACCGTGCGCGCCCGACCTGGAAGGCCCCGCCGCCCACCCCTACCCCCGGGCCGCGGCCGGGCGGATCGCCGTCGCCCGGCCCGAGGACGGTCCGACGTGCGTCGTCGAGGTGCTGCCACCGCCGGCGCACCGGCTGGTCGGCCGGCCGATCGGCGGGCTCACCCCGGCCGACCTCGCCACCGTCGAGGCGGAGGTCGCCGCCGACCGGGCCGGACCCTGGGAGCGGCGCCTCCTCGAACTGCTGCGCGACACCCTCCGCGTCCGGTTCGACCACGAGATCGCCCTGGGCGGGTCCGCCAGCGTCGCGGGCGACACCGACATCGTCATCGCCAGAGGGGAACCGGCTTGACCGAGCGGATCGGCATCGACTTCGGCACCGCGAACACCGTCGTCGCGCGGTGGGACGACGGCCGCGCCGAGCCCGTCGCGCTGCCCGGCTACGACGTCGTCCGCGAGCCCGTGCCGGGGCTGCTGCAGCGGGTCGTGCCGTCCGTCATCGGGTACCGCGAGGTGGGCGCGCGGCTGTCGGCCGTGCTCGGCGCCGGCGCGCTCACCCTGCCGCCCGACGCCGGCACGGTCTTCCGCTCGATGAAGAGCCACCTGTCGGGCCGGGTCGCCGATGTGCCCCGGCGCGTCGGCGAGCACCGGATCAGCGGCCGTGACGCGGCGACCGAGTTCCTGCGCGGCGTCACCGCCCTCGCCGTCCTCGCGATCGGCGCCGACGACCTGGAGATCGTCGCCACCGCGCCGGTCGAGACGTTCGACTCGTACCGCGACTGGCTCGTCACCGAGGTCGGCGCCGACCTGCCGCAGGCCCGCCTGCGGGTCGTCGACGAGGCGACCGCGGCGGCCGTCGGCTACGGCGCGCGGATGAGCCCCGGCGACACGTTCTGCGTCTTCGACTTCGGCGCCGGCACCCTCGACGTGTCGGTGGTGCGCGTCCGCGACGCCGACGAGGCGGGCAGCGGGGCGGGCGTGCGGGTGATCGCCAAGGCCGGCGCGGACCTGGGCGGCAACCACGTCGACGCCCTGCTGGCCCGGCACGTGCTGGAGCGGGCCGGCGGCCCGCCGCGCGACCCGATCCGGCACAACCAGGTCTTCGCGGCGCTCCTGCGGGAGGCCGAGGCCGCCAAGGTGGCGCTCAGCCACACCGAGACCGCGACGGTCGCGGTGCCCGGGGCGCGGCCGGTGCGCATCGCGCGGGACGAGTTCGAGCGGCTGCTGCAGCAGCAGGACGTGCTGGGCCGGGTCAACCGGACCCTGCGCCGGGTGCTCGACGCGGCCGCCGGGCGCGGCTACCCCGCCGGCGACCTGGCCCGCGTGTTCCTCGTCGGCGGCACGAGCCTGGTTCCCGCGGTACAGGACCTCCTGAGGTTGCAGTTCGAACCGGGAGTCCTGCACCTGGACCGGCCCCTGGAGGCGGTGGCGGTCGGGGCGGCCGGCATCGCCGGCGGGCGCGAGCTGCACGACCACATCCAGCACGACTACGCCATCCGGCACGTCGACCAGGCCTCCGGGGCGTACCGCTTCGAGCCGCTCGTCGCCGCCGGCACCCCGTACCCGACGGAGGAGCCGGTCAAGTCGCTCACCATCCGCGGGGTCCGCAGCGGCCAGCGCCGGCTCGGCCTCGCCGTGTACGAGCTGGCCCACGCGACGGCCCGCGACGGCGGCGCCGGCGGCGCCGACATCGAGATCGTGTTCGACCGCGACGGCGGCGCCCGGGCCGTCGGCGTCACCGACCAGCAGCGCCAGGAGCGCAGCACGCTGTGGCTCAACGAGGACAGCCCCACGTTCCTGGAGGCCGACCCGCCGGCCCAGGCCGGCGCCGACCGGTTCCTGCTGGAGTTCCGCATCGACTCGCAGAAGCGGCTCACCGTTTCCGCCTTCGACCTCGACCGCAAGACCTGGCTGCTGCAGCGGCGGCCGGTCGTGCGGCTCGCCTGACGTCCCGGAGGTACCGATGTCCCACTTCACCCGCGTCCGGACCGCGCTGCGCGACGCGGACCTCCTCGTGGGCGCGCTCGCCGCGGCCGGCTTCGGCACGGTCGAGGTCCACGACGCGCCGCAGACCCTGTACGGCTACCAGGGCGACGCCCGGCCGGAGCGCGCCGAGGTCATCGTCCGCCGGGCCCACCTCGGCACGGCCAGCAACGACCTCGGCTTCCGCCGCACGGCCGACGGCACCTTCGAGGCCATCATCAGCGAGTACGACCGCCGCTGGTACGACGAGACGTGGCTCGGCACCGTCTCGCAGCACTACGCGCACGCGGCGACGCTGCGCTACGCGCGGGATAACGGCTTCGAGGTGGCGACCGAGGAGCGCGACGCCGACGGCACGCTGCGGCTGACGCTGCGCCGCTTCACCTGAGCTCGTCGCGCAGGTCCGCGAACGCCGCGCGGACGTGCGCCGCGAGCGGCCCGGCGTCGTCCCCGACCCAGCGGACGAACGCGACCTTGAACAGGGCGATGCCGACCTCGCCGGCCAGGTCGGCGGCCGGCGCCGCGACCCCGCGCTCGCGCAGCGCTTCGGCGAGGGCGCCGGCGAGCGTCGCGAGCTTCACCAGCTCGCGCTCCCGCAGCTCCCGGTTGGCCTCGATGACGACCTGCCGCTGCCGGGCCAGCTCCCGCCGCGCGTCGAACTGCCCGCCGACCCCCTCCAGGGCCGCGACCACCGCCCGGATCGGGCTCGCGTCCGCCGGCGCCGCGGCGACCGCCGTGACGAGGGACTCCTGCAGCGCGGCCGACCCGGCGAACAGCACCTCCCGCTTGTCGGCGTAGTGCCGGAAGAACGTGCGCTCGGTGAGCCCGGCCCGCCCGGCGATCTCGGCCACCGTGACCTGCTCGAACCCCCGCTCCCGATAGAGCGCGAGGGCCGCCTGCTCCAGCCGGCCGCGGGCGTTGGGCTCCCATCGACTCATGACCCCGATCATAGTGATGGCAGCGACTGACATCACGCGCTACGCTTTGCGATGACAGCAACTGACATCAGGAGGTACCCCAGATGCGTGTCTTCGTCACCGGAGCGTCCGGCTGGATCGGCTCCGCGACCGTTCCCGAGCTGCTGGCCGCCGGCCACGCCGTGGTGGGTCTGGCCCGCTCCGACCGTGCGGCCGCCGCCCTGACCGCCGCGGGCGCCGAGGTGCGCCGCGGCACGCTCGAGGACCTCGACGTGCTGGCGGACGCGGCCGGCGCCGCGGACGGCGTGATCCACCTCGCGTTCCAGCACGACGTGGCGTTCTCCGGCGGCTTCCAGGCCGCCGCGCAGGCCGACCGCCGCGCGGTGGAGGCGATGGGCGCGGCCCTGAAGGGCTCGGACCGCCCGTTCGTGCTGGCCTCGGGCCTGCTGGGCCTCACACCGGGCCGCCTGGCCACCGAACGCGACGGCCGCGAGCCCGAGGGCGATCAGGCGTCAGCCGGTCCGGACGCCCGGCACGCGACCGCGCGGTTCACCCTCGCGCTGGCCGAGCGGGGCGTGCGCTCGTCCGTGCTGCGCCTGCCGCCGACCGTGCACGGCGACGGCGACCCGGGCTTCCTGACCGCCATCGTGACCGCCGCCCGGGAGCACGGCGTCTCCGGCTACCTCGGCGACGGCGCGAACCGCTGGCCGGCCGTGCACCGCCTCGACGCCGCCCACCTGTTCCGCCTGGCGCTGGAGCGGGCGCCCGCCGGTGCGGTGCTGCACGCGGCCGGCGACGAGGGCGTCGCGATCCGGGCGGTCGCCGAGGTGATCGGCCGCCACCTCGGCCTGCCGGTGGCGCCGGTCGAGCCGGCCCACTTCACCTGGCTCGCCGGCCTCGTGGGCATCGACAGCCCGGCCTCGGCGGCGCTGACCCGCGACCTGCTCGGCTGGCACCCCACCCGGCCCGGCCTGCTCGACGACCTGGAGCAGGGCCACTACTTCCGCAGCGCCGGGTAGCCTGGCGGGCAATGCTGACCGACGACGTGCGCACGCGGCTGGACGCGCTGCTCGACGAGTACCGCGCCCGGCTGCACGACAGCCTCGACGGGCTCACCGAGGAGGAGGCGCGGGCGCGGCTCGTGCCGTCGAAGACGACGCTGCTCGGGCTCGTCAAGCACGTCACCTACGTCGAGGGTGTGTGGTTCGACGAGGCGGTGACCGGCCGGTCGTACCGGGAGATCGGCAACGCCTCGTCGCCGGACCGGTCGTTCACGCTCCGGCCGGCCGACACGATCCCGTCCGTCCGCGCCGCGTACCGGGCCCGGTGCGAGGTGTCCCGCAGGCACGCGGCCGCCCTGGCGTTCGACGACGTCGTCACCGGGCGCGGCGGGCGCCGCCTGTGGGAGATCTACCTGCACATGCTGCGCGAGCTCGCCCAGCACCTGGGCCATGCCGACATCCTCCGCGAGCAGGTCCTGGCGGCCCGGGGCTGAGCCGTCACCCCGGCGGTCGGCGGCGGGCCTTCACGACCAGGTCCTGGTGGTGCGTCCAGCCGGCGCGCGACTCCGCCACGGCGATCTCCCAGCGGTCCGCGGGCAGGGCGCCGGTCACCGCGTCGAGGCCGATCGACGCCGGCCGCGGGGCGTGGGCGGCCGAGTGCGCGTCGGTGTGGTCGTGGCCGACGACGAGCAGCGTCCCGCCCGGGGCGACCGCCTCGGCCAGCCGCGCGACGAACTCGGCGAACGGCACCGCCGGGTGGACGTACTGGCTGACCACCAGGTCGTACCGCGCGGGCGGCTGCCAGGTGGTCAGGTCGGCCACGACCCACTCGATGCGCGGCGCGACCTCGCCCGCACCGGCCTCGGCGTCGCGGACGGCGGTCGCCGACACGTCGACCGCCGTCACCCGCCAGCCCTGCCGGGCCAGCCACACGGCGTCGGCGCCCCGCCCGCAGCCGGCGTCCAGCGCGGTCCCGGCGGGCAGGCCGGCCACCTCGGTCACCAGCTGCGGGCCCGGCGAGCCGTGGTGGTGCGGTGTGTGCTCCCGGTAGTGCTGCTCCCACCACTGCGGGTCGAACGATGTGGTCATGCCTCCACGGTACGGGTCCCAGCACTTCCGGCAAGATCTCATGCGGTTTTGGCAAGAAGTCGCGTAGGCTGGCCGGCATGTCCCAGGTCGACCTGTCCGACGTCGTCCGGCAGCGCGTCCGCGGCCTGCGGCAGGCGCGCGGCTGGAGCCTCGACGCGCTCTCCGCCCGCTGCCACATCAGCCCGTCGACGCTGAGCCGGATCGAGACCGGCAACCGCCGCATCGACCTGGAGCAGCTCGTCGCGCTCGCCCGCGCTCTCGGCACCACGATCGACCACCTCGTCGAGCCCGTCGACGACGCCGACGTGATCATCCGGCCGGTGCAGCACCAGGAGCCCGGCCTGACCACGTGGGTGCTCTCCCGCGACGCCGCCCAGCACGGGGGCCGCCTGGTCGCCAAGATGCGCATCACGCCCGATCGGCGCACCGGGCCCGGCCATCTCGCCGTGCATCCCGGGCGGGAGTGGTTCACCGTCCTGTCCGGGACGGCGCTGCTGTACCTCGGCGAGCGGCAGCTGACGGTCGGTGCGGGCGAGGCGGCGGAGTTCTCCACGATGATCCCGCACTCGATCGGCGCGCTCGGCGGGCCGGTCGAGATCCTGACGATGTTCGACCAGGAGGGCGAGCGGGCCCACGCCGAGTCGTGACCGCTTCTTGCGATTTCCGCAAGCCCTGATGCTGATCCAGCAAGGCGGCGTTAGCGTTCCGGCATGACCCCTCTCGTCTCCTCGCCGCCGGCCGATCCGGTGCTGCACGACCCGCGCCGCCTGCGCGCCATCCTCGTCGCGGTGTGCGTCGCCCTCATGGCGGTCGTCGCCTCCGTCTCCGGGCTCAACGTCGCCCAGCAGGAGCTCGCGGCCGCGTTCGGCGCCTCGCAGGACACCGTGCTGTGGATCATCAACACCTACACCGTCGCCCTGGCCGCGCTGCTGCTGCCGCTCGGCGCGGCCGGCGACCGCTGGGGCCGCCGGCCGGTGCTGCTCGCCGGCCTGGCCGTCTTCGGCGCGGCGAGCGCGGCGGCCGGGCTCGCCCCGTCGGCCGCGGTCATGATCGCCGCCCGCCTCCTCGCGGGCGTCGGCGCCGCGATGATCATGCCGGTCACGCTGGCCGTCATCACCTCGACGTTCCCCGACGAGCAGCGCGCGAAGGCGATCGGCGTGTGGACCGGCGTCGCCGGCGGTGGCGGCCTGCTCGGCATGTACCTGTCGGCGCTGCTCGTCGACGTGGCGAGCTGGCGGTGGCTGTTCGCGCTGCCGGTCGCGCTGGTCGCCGCGGCCGCTGTCCTGGCGCTGCGGTCGGTGCCGAACTCGCGGGAGGTACCGCGGCATCCCTTCGACACCGCCGGCGCACTGCTGTCGGTGGTCGCCGCGGTCGGCCTCACGTTGGTGCTGCACGAGGGCCCGCAGCGCGGGTGGACCGCCCCGCTGACGCTCGCCGGCCTCGCCGCCGGTGTCGCCGGCGCCGCCGCGTTCGTGGCGTGGGAGCTGCGCCGGCCCGGCCCGCTGCTGGACGTCCGCCTCTTCCGTGACCGTGGCCTCGCCGGCGGCTCGGTGGCGCTGCTGGTCGTGTTCGGCGTGCAGGCCGGCGTCTTCGTGGTGCTGTTCCCGTACCTCCAGGCGGTCCTCGGCTGGTCCGGCCTGCGCTCCACCCTCGCGCTCATGCCGATGGCGGTGCTCATGATGCTCGCCTCCGGCCTCGCCCCGCGCCTCGCCGCCCGCGCCGGGCACCGCGCGACGATGGCGACCGGGATCCTGCTGAGCGGCGCGGGACTGGCGTCGATGGCCGCCCTGGTGTCGGTGGACGGCGGCTACCGCACGATCCTGCCCGGCATGCTCGCCATGGGACTCGGCATGGGCCTGACGATGACACCGTCGACGGAGGCCGTCACCGCCGCGCTGCCCCGCGACCGGCAGGGCGTGGCGTCGGCCCTCAACGACGTCACCCGCGAGTTCGGCACCGCCCTGGGCGTGGCGCTGCTCGGCGCGATCGTGTCGGCCGGCAGCCACGGCCCGATCGACGCGGGGTCCTTCGTCGACGGCTGGCGGCGGGCGATGTGGACCGGCGTCGCCATCATGGCGGTCCTGCTCGGACACCTGCTCGTGCGCGGCCCGCGGCGCCGGTGACGGTCGCCGTCACGGTCGTCGTGACGGTCATCGTCACGGGGCGAGGAGGGTGCCGGCGCCCTTCACCCGGCGCACCACCGGGGCCGACTCGGCGGCGGTCACACCGGCCAGGGCGCCGATGCGGTTGGCCAGGTAGTCGTACAGCTCGTCGAGGTCGGTGCAGATGACCGACGCGGTGACGTTGGCCGGGCCGGTGACGGCGGCGGCCCAGGCGACCTGCGGGTGCGTGGCCAGGGCCGCGGTCAGCGCGGTCAGGGCGGCCGGGGCCACGGTGAGCCACAGCGTCGCCTCGGCGGCGTAGCCGAGCAGCCGCGGATCGATCTCCACGTCGAAGTACAGCACCCGGCTGCGGCGCAGCTCGGCCAGGCGGCGCCGGACCGTCGTCTCCGACCAGCCGGTCGTCCTGGCCAGCTCCGGGTAGCCGGCCCGGCCGTCGCGGGCCAGCGCCGCGAGCAGCTCGTTATCGGTGGCGCTCAGCATGACCCGCTCGGCCGGGGCGCCGTCAGGCCCGTCAGGGCCGTCGGTGTCGTCCGGGGTCAGCGCCCGCACCTGCGCCGCGTCGAGGGCGTCGGTCCGGCCCGGCCAGCCGCTGGTGCCGGCCACCGCCCGCAGGATGCAGTGCGCGGTGACCCCGGTGACCCTGGTGCTGCGGGGCAGCCGCTGCAGCAGCAGGTCGCCGTCCTGCTGGTCGGCCCGGGTCCGGGTGATGCAGTTGATCTCGGTACCGCCGGACAGGATCGACACCCACGAGGTGTCGGCCCGCCGGGCCAGCGCCGCGGCCACCGGCGCCGCGGCGTCGGGCGTGCACCGCATGCGCACCTGCCAGTCGACGTGCCCGAGCACCGCCGCGTCGGGCAGCCCGACGACCCGCAGCGCGCCGGCCGACCGCAGCCGCCGGTACCGCCGGGCGACGGTGCGGTCCGACGCGCCGACCACGGCGGCGATGTCGCTGAACGAGGCCCGCCCGTCGACCTGCAACGCGTGCGCGAGCTGCCGGTCGAGGTCGTCGAGCTGCACCGCCAGACGGTAACAGCCGCTCACGCCGCGGCGGGGCGCCCGGCTCGCCGCGCTGCCGGTGCCCGCGCCGCCCACAGCGCGACGGCGATGTACAGCGCCTGCTCGGGGACGCGGAACCACAGCGGCGTGGCCGGCTCGCCGTTGAGCGGCACGTCGTGGACCGCGGCGCTGACGTTGGCGGGGAGCAGGCACACGAACAGCAGCGCGAGGCAGACCCCGGCGGCGCGGCGGGTCGCCGGCAGTACCAGCCCGGCGGCGCCGAGCAGCTCGAGGATGCCGGTGAGGTACACGACCGCGTCCGGCACGGGCACGAAGGACGGCACCATCGCCGTGAGGTCGTCGTGGCTCGGCATGACCGTGAGGCTGTCCGGGGTGAAGTGCGCGGCGCCGGTGAGCGCCAGCATCACCGCCAGGCCGTGGGCGGCGCTGTCCCGCCAGGACGCGAAGCGGGCGACGCCGAGCGCACCGAGGCCGCGGAAGGCGAGCGTGGGCACGAGCAGCAGCAGGAGACCTTGGATCACGGGCCCGATGCTGCGGCGCCCGGGCCGTCGCCGTCCCCAGTCGGCCGTTCCCCGGCGGCATCCGGCACCCGGCGTGGTGTTTGTGGCGGAAAGCGTCACCGTGGCAGGGTGGCGGCCATGATCTTCGAGGCGGGCCAGCGGGTCGTGTTCATCGGCGACAGCATCACCGACTGCGGGCGGCGCGACGCGCACGCGCCCTACGGCAACGGCTACATGAGCCTCGTGCGGGCGTACGCCCTGGCCCGCCACCCCGGCACCGGACTGACCTGGGTCAACCGGGGCGTCGGCGGCGACACCGTCCGCGACCTGGCGGCCCGCTGGGAGCGCGACGCGATCGCCGAGCGGCCCGACTGGCTCAGCGTCATGATCGGCATCAACGACGTGTGGCGGGCGTTCACGGGCCGCCCGGCGGAGGCGGTGCCGCTGCCGGAGTTCGAGGACACGCTGCGCACGCTGCTGCGCCGCGCGGTCGACGCGACCGGCTGCCGGCTGGTGCTCGCCGACCCGTACGTCATCGAGCCCGACCGCGCCGACCCGCACCGCGCCGAGAGCGACCGCTACGTCGCCGTGGTCGCCGCGCTCGCCGACGAGCTCGGGGCGCTGCACGTGGCGACCCAGCGGGCCTTCGACGACGTCCTCGCGGTGTCCCCGCCGGACCTGTGGGCCGCCGACCGCATCCACCCCGGCCTGCCCGGCCATACGGTGCTCGCCGACGCCTTCGCCCGCGTCATGCTGCCGGTAACCTGAGCCGATGGACGTGCGGAGCACCGAGCGCCTCGTGCTCGAGCCCTGGGCGGAGCGCTTCCGCGGCGACCTGGTCCGGCTCTCCGCCGACGTGATGGCGTTCATCGGCAGCGGCGCGCTCGGACACGACGACCGGCGGCCGCGGTGAGCGTGGTCCGGACGCCTGCCACGGCTGCCACGGCTGGCACGGTGACCGGCGTGCGGGCGTCGGCCGGGATCGGTGTGCTGTGCCTGGCCGTGTCGCTCGCCCTGTACGGGGTGCTGCACGTCGTGCCGCCGTCCGACCGGCTCGACTGGACGACCCGCACCGTCAGCCACTACGCACTGCTGCCCAACGGATGGGTGTTCGACGTCGCGACGCTGCTGCTGGCGGCGGGCTCGCTCGCGGTGCTCGTGGCGCTCGCTCGGGCCGGGCTGCTGCGCCGGCCCGCCGCGGCGGCGCTGCTGCTGTGGGTCGCCGGGCTGGTCGGCGTCGTGTGGTTCGAGAAGCACAACTGGGCCGCCGGGCCGTCGGTGAGCGGCGACGTCCACCGGGCGGCGAGCGTGGTCGCGTTCCTGAGCCTGCCCGCCGGCGCCCTGCTCGCCGCGACGCCCTGGCTGCGCGGCGGGCGGGCCCGCGTCCCGGCCCGGCTCGTCGCGCTCGGCGGCACGCTGTCGCTGCTGTCCTTCACGCCCATCCTGTGGGCGGTGCTGTCCGAACCGTGGACCGGCGTGCGGTGGTGGCGGGCCATCCCGCTCGGGGGCGTCGAGCGGGTGCTCGGCCTGGCCGAGGTCGCCACCGTGCTGCTGCTCGCGTGGTGGGCGGTCCGGTCGGCCCGCGGTCCGGGAACCGCCGAGCCGCCCCGTGACTCCTGACCGTTGTGCGAACCCTCTCCCTGCTGCTCGTGCTTGTGCTCGCCGGATGTACCGCCGAAACCCCTGCCGCGTCGCCGGCCGCGTCGCCTGCCGCGTCGCCGGCCGTGACCCGCAGCGGCTGTGGCTCGCCCGTCGCGACCGGACCGCTCCCCGAGTGGGCGCGGACCGGCTTCTCGGGCGACTCGAGCATGCCGCACGTCCTCGGCGACCACGGCGACATCGTCGCGGCGATCTTCGGCTACCCCCTCGCCGTGTCCCGGCCCGAGGGCCCGTCGAACAAGATCCTCTGGGTGTCCAAGGCGACCACGCCGCCCGGCGACCTCGTCATCGCCGCGAAGCTGGACGGGACGGCGGTCACCGAGACCCGAAAGGTCCCCGGCGGGCCCGGCCCGTCGATCGTCGACCTGCCGCGGGCGGGCTGCTGGCACCTGACCCTGACGTGGCCCGACCACACGGACACGATGGACCTGGTGTATCAGTGAGCGGGTCGGTCAGTGAGCGGGTCAGTGCGTCGTCGCGACCGGGTTCGTGCCGGCGCACGTGACGGTCACCGCGGCCGTGCGGTTGCCGTGGGTGAAGGCGGCGGTGGCGGCCGGGGCGGGGCCGGGGTCGGCCCAGTCGACCTTGTACGGCGCGGCGGGTGACCAGTCGACCAGCTCGGCGAGGCCGGCCGGGGTGCACCGGGCCCGGACGGAACCACCCGCGGACGTGAAGGTTCGCGGCAGTGCCGTGGAGGCCGGCTGCGTCGGTGCCGTGCCGCTCGGGGGCGGCGCGCCCGCGGTGGCCGGGGCAGACGGTATGGTCGCCGGCTCGGTGACCGCGGCGTCCGCCTGGGCCCGTGTGGGTGCCGGGTCGTGGTCCGCTTCTGGGACGAGCGCCCAACCCAGGGTCACCGCCCCGGCCACGGCCAGCAACCCGGCCGCGACCCTGGTGCGGTTGCCGCGCCCGGCGGCGGCCGGGCGGACGAGGATCGTCGACGGCCCGCCGTCCGCCGCGGGCGGCGCGACGCTGTGGGCGAGGTCGTCGGTGACCGTGCGCACGCCCGCGGCCTCGGCGAGGGTGGCGGCGACCTCCTGGGCCGTCGGCCGCACGGTCGGCGACTTGGCCAGGCACCGCAGGCACAGCTCCACCACCTCAGCCGGGACGTCGTCCAGCGGCGGCAGCGGGCCCGGCGGCGTGTGCATGTGGGCGTCGAGCAGGTCGGTGTTGCCCGACACCGCCCACGGCAGCCGCCCGGCGAGGAGCCGGTACAGCAGGACCCCGAGCGAGTAGACGTCGGACGCCGGCGTGACCGCGTCGTCGGTCAGCCGCTCCGGGGCCAGGTAGTCGGCGGTCCCGAGCACCTCGTCGCCGACGTCACCGGCGCCGGCCGCGGCGGCGATGCCGAAGTCGACGACCTTCGCGCCGGTGGGGGCGAGGATCACGTTCGCGGGCTTCACATCGCGGTGGACGAGCCCCGAGGCGTGGGCGGCGGCCAGCCCGGCCGCGACCTCCGCCCCGACCCGGAACACCACCGCGGCCGGCAACGGCCCGGTCGCGGCCCGCTCGTCGAGCGTCGGCCCGGGCACCAGCTCCATCACGACGTACGGGGTGGGCCGCCCGTCCTCGACGGTCTCCCCGAAGTCGTACACCTGTGCGACGTTCGGATGCGCGAGCGCCGCCGCGGCCCGGGCCTCGACGCGGATCCGCTCCCGCGACGCGCTGTCCCCGGCGAGGCACCCCGACAGCAGCTTGACCGCCACATGGCGCCCGAGCACGTCGTCACTGGCCCGCCAGACGGTCGACATCCCGCCGACACCCAGCACGTCATCGAGGTGGTACCGCCCACCGAGCACCTGCCGCCGCACAGCTGCAACCCGTTCCCACACCGACGCGAAGCCACACATCACCGTTCGGTCACGGCGCCGATGAGTCCGGCCCGACCGCGCCGCGCTGCGCGACCCGGACCGGGTGGCCGCGCTCGACGCGGCGGCCGAGCCGCTGCTGGCCGCGGCGGAGGGCCCGGCCGGCACCGCGGTGACGATCGCCGACCCCGGCGGCGCCCACCTGGCCCTGTTCCGCCCGCGCGGCCAGGTCCCGGGTCATGGCCGTTCCGGAACTTTTCTCGGCGAGGATGTCGAGAACGGCGGTGGCAGCTTCGACCTGGCGCCGACGAAAGGAGCGATCATGCGGTACATGATCATGATGTTCGGCGGCCTGGGCGCGTCGCTGGCCGAACGGAGCCCGGAGTGGATCTCCGAGATGCAGGCGACGATGATGCGCATGGACCGTGAGCTGCGGGAGAAGGGCGAGGTGGTCGAGAGCCGGCACCTCACCGACCCGAGCCGGGCCACCACCGTCCGGTTCGTCGACGGGGCGCCCGCCCCGACCGACGGGCCGTTCGCGGAGATCAAGGAGTCCCTGGCCGGCTACTGGGTGGTCGAGGCCACCCACGAGCGGGCGCTGGAGATCGCGGCGGAGGTCGTCGCCGTCACCCGGTACCCGATGGAGGTCCGCCGGGTCATGGACGAGGGGTGAGCGGAGCGCTCGAGGACCTGCTGCGCGAGCTGGCGCCGCAGGTCCTCGGCGCGCTCGTGCGCCGGCACGGGCAGTTCGACGCCTGCGAGGACGCCGTGCAGGAGGCGCTGCTCGCCGCGGCCACCCGCTGGCCCGAGGAGGGCGTGCCGGCCCGGCCGCGGTCCTGGCTGCTCGCCGTGGCCGGCCGGGCACTGGTCGACCACTGGCGCCGCGACAGCGCCCGCCGGCGCCGCGAGGTCAGCGCCGCGCTCGACCCGACGCGCGAGCCGCCGGACCGCCCGGACGACACCCTGGAGGTGCTGTTCCTCTGCTGCCACCCGGCGCTGTCGCCGCCGTCGCAGCTCGCCCTGACGCTGCGCGCCGCCGGGGGCCTGTCGACCGCGCAGGTCGCGGCGGCGTTCCTGGTGCCCGAGGCGACGATGGCGCAGCGGATCAGCCGGGCCAAGCAGCGCATCCGCGAGGCCGGGGGACGGTTCGCCCGGCCGGCCGCGGTGGCCGTGGTGCTGCACGTGCTGTACCTCATGTTCAACGAGGGCCACACGGCCAGCTCCGGCCCCGACCTGCACCGGCCCGACCTGACCACCGAGGCCGTCCGGCTCGCCCGGCTGCTGCACCGGCTGCTGCCCGCCGACGGCGAGGTCGCCGGCCTGCTCGCGCTCATGCTGCTCACCGACGCCCGCCGGGCCGCCCGCACCGACGCCGAGGGATGGATCGTGCCGCTCGCCGAGCAGGACCGCGGGCGCTGGGACGCGGCGGCGATCGCCGAGGGCCGGGCCCTGCTGGCCCGGACCCTGGGCGCCGGCCCGGTCGGCCAGTACCAGGTCCAGGCGGCCATCGCGGCCCTGCACGACGAGGCCCCGACCGCCGCCGACACCGACTGGCCGCAGATCCTCGCCCTGTACGACGTCCTCGACCGGGTGGCGCCGGGCCCGGTCGTCACGCTCAGCCGCGCGGTCGCGGTCGCCATGGTGCACGGCCCGGTGGCCGGCCTCGCCGCCCTCGGCACCCTGGACGGCGACGCCCGCCTGGCCTACACCCACCGCCTGGAGGCGGTCCGCGCCCACCTGCTCGAACAGGCCGGCGACCCGGCCGCGGCCCGGGAGAGCTACCTGCAAGCCGCGCGCATGACGGCCAGCCTGCCGGAGCAGCGGTACCTCACCCGGCGGGCGGCCCGTCTCCGCCCGCCTCCAGGAGACGCTTGAGCCGGGCGAGGTCCTTCTGGTTGGCCCGGCGCATCGCCGCCGCCATCACCGGCGCGGTGACCCTGCCGAAGCCGGCCGGCTCGCCGCGGTTGCGCAGCGTCATCCGGGTGCGGCCCGCGCTGACCGGCTGCCAGGTGTAGGTGGTCTCCATCGGGAACGGCCCCTGCGCGGTGCGCATCACCAGGCGCTCGCCGGGCACGAACTCGACCACCTCGTACGTGTAGGCGAGCCGGCGGCCGAGGAACCGGGCCACGAAGTCCATCGCCGAGCCGGCCCGGACCGGCGGCGCCGTGCGCCACTCGACCGAGTCGATGTTCGCGTACCAGGCGGTGGCGTTGGACGGGTCGCCGGCAAACTCGGCGACATCCGCACATGCGCGGTCGATGACGATCTCGGTCACCACGTCGACGGCCACGCCAGGATGCTACGCCCCGGTCGATCACGCCGGTGCGGCCGTCGAGACCGGCCAGCAGGGCGGCCGCCCCACGCGAACGGCCCGCGCCCACCGGGGTCATCTCCAGGGTCATTTGCGGGCGTGGACGCGCTCGATGGTGCCGGCCTTGCGCCGTTCGGTCTCCACGATCTCGAACCCGGCCGCCGTCACGAGCGGCAGCTGGCGGCGGGTGAAGTGCTCCCCGGCCGTGCGGATCGTGAGCCGCTCCAGCAGCCACTGACCGGCCCGGACCGGCGGCCAGGTGCTGCCGACGTGGTCGAGCAGCAGCAGCCGCCCGCCGGGGACCAGGACCCGGTGCATCTCGGCGATCGCGGCGGCCGGGCGGGGGATCGCGCACAGTGACAGCGCGCACACGACGGTGTCGAAGGCGTCGTCGTCGAACGGCAGCGCCTCGGCGTCGCCTTCGCGCAGGTCGGCGTCGAGGCCGAGGGAGGCGGCGCGCTGCCGGGCGATGGCCAGCATCGCCGGGCTCAGCTCGATGCCGGTGAGCGTCGCGCCGGCCGGGTAGTGCGGCAGGTTGAGGCCGGTGCCGACGGCGACCTCGAGGACGCGGCCCCGGGCACGGGCGGCGAGCCACTCGCGGCCGCCGGTGAACCAGATCCGCTCGAAGAACGCGATCTGTCGGTCGTACACCGCGGCCTGCGTGTTCCAGGCGTGCAGAACCTTGGCGGTCTCGCTGTCCGGGCCGGTCACGTGGTCGAGGCTACCCGCGGCGAGAAATCTTGGCGGAGATGTCGTATCCGGCGCCCCGCCCGTCGTCTGCTGGGTAGGAGGAAAGGAGAGGGCCATGTCTCGCACGCTCATGCCGTGCCTGGTCGTCCAGGGGGCCGCCAGGGCACTGGACTTCTACGCCGCCGTGTTCGGGGCCACCGAACGCATGCGGTTCGCCGGGCCCGACGGCAGCATCATCCACGCCGAGATCGAGATCGGCGGCGCCGTGCTCATCGTCGAGGACGCCGACCCGCGCCGCGGGGTGCAGGCGCCGCCCGCGGGCGGGCTGCCGGGCACGCCCGTGTTCCAGTACCTGTACGTCGACGACGTCGACGCCGTCGTGGCGCGGGCCGTCGAGCTCGGCGCCACCCTGCACCGGGCGCCCGAGGACCAGTTCTACGGTGACCGCGACGCGTTCATCGTCGACCCGTTCGGCCACGCCTGGACCGTGGGGACCCACGTCGAGGACGTCGGCCCGGACGAGCTGGCCCGGCGCATGGCCGGGCTGTTCGGGGCAGGCCGGTAGAGGATGTCATGAAGTACGTGCTGATGTTCGTCGAGACCGAGCAGTTCGCGGCCGACCTGGCCGCCATGGACGAGCCCGAGCGGGAGCGCGCCTACGGCCGGGTCCGGGAGTGGTTCGCCGCGCACGGCGACAAGATCACCCACCACCGGCACCTGATGCCGGCCGAGACCGCGACCACGGTCCGGCTCGACGCCGGGCCGCCGCTGGTCACCGACGGCCCGTTCGTCGAGGGCAAGGAGGTGGTCAGCGGTTTCACCGAGATCGACGTCGCCGACCTCGACGAGGCGCTTCGGCTGGCCCGGTCGTGGCCCGGCTGCCCGGTGGTGGAGATCCGCCCGGTCGCCGGATGACGTCGTCGGGCGCCGAGCTGGCCCGCGTGGTGCGCGACCACGCGGGCCGGCTCGCGGCCGCGCTCGTGCCGCTCGTCGGCGACTTCTCCACCGCAGAGGACCTGGTGCAGGACGCCGTCGAGGCGGCGCTCACCCACTGGCCGTTCGAGGGCATCCCGGAGCGGCCCGACGCCTGGCTGTACACCGTCGCCCGCCGCCGCGGCCTCGACCTGCTGCGCCGCGACCGCCGCCACCACGCGAAGCTCGCCCTCGTCGCGTGGCCGGCCGAGCCGGAGCCGGACGACCGGCTGCGGCTCGTCTTCACCTGCTGCCACCCGGCGCTGCCGCGGGCCGCCCAGGTCGCGCTCACCCTGCGCGTGGTGTGCGGGCTGACCACCGCCCAGATCGCCCGGGCGTTCCTGGTGCCCGAGACCACGGTGGCGCAGCGGATCACCCGCGCGAAGCGCAAGATCAGCGACGCCGGCATCCCGTACCGCATCCCCGGCCCCGACGAGCTCGCCGAGCGGCTCGGCGAGGTCCTCGCCGTGGTGTACCTGCTGTTCAACGAGGCGTACCTGCCCACCGGCCCGCAGCCGGGCCGCGACCTCGCCGACGACGCCGAGTTCCTGGCCGCGCTGCTGCACGGGCTGATGCCGAACGAGCCCGAGGTGATCGGCCTGCTCGCCCTGATCCGGCTGCACCGGGCCCGGGCCGCGGCCCGGTTCACGCCGGACGGCGACCTGGTCCGGCTGCCCGACCAGGACCGCACGCTGTGGGACCACGAGGCGATCGCCGACGCCGGCCGCCTCATCGCCCGCGCCGCCGCGCTGCGCCGCCCCGGGCCGTACCAGGTGCAGGCGGCCATCGTCGCCTGCCACGCCGAGGCCGGCCGGTGGGAGGAGACCGACTGGACGCAGATCGTCGTGCTGTACGACATGCTGTTGTACCTGGCGCCGTCGCCGGTGACCCGGCTGCACCGGGCGGTCGCGCTACGGTACGTCACCGGCCCGGCGGCGGCCCTCGCCGAGACTGACGACCTGGCCGACGACCTGGCCGACTATCACCTGTTCCACGCGGCCCGGGCCGAGCTGCTGCGCGACCTCGGCCGCCCGGACGAGGCCCGGGCCGCCGACGAGCGGGCCCTGCGCCTCACCGCGAACCCGGCCGAGCAGGAGCTGCTGCGCCGGCGCCTGGCCTGAGCTACCGCGCGGACAGGCGGATCACCGGCAGCGTCCGGGTGGTCTTGCGCTCGTACTGGCCGAACCGCGGCTGGCCGGCCGCGATCCGCTGCATCGCGGCGTCCCGCTCGGCGCCGGTGAGCTCCTCGGCGCGGGCCGGGACGCGCCGGCCGCCGATCTCGACCGTGACCTGGTCGGGGTGCGCGCGCAGGTTGTGGTACCAGGCCGGATGCCGGTCGCCGCCGTTGTTGGAGGCGACCACGAGCCACGCCCCGTCGCCGTCGGCGAAGCGCGCCATCGGCGACACCCGCTCCCGCCCGGTCCGCGCCCCGACGGTCGTCAGGTAGAGCAGGTCCATGCCGGCGAACCGGTCCCCGGTGCGCTTGTGGATCGCGATCATCACGTTCTTCATGAGCGGCATGCCCCGAGTCTGCCGCCGCCCGGCCGTCCGCACACGATCGATGTATCCACGACCGCCACTGACATTTGTCCCACGGGGGGCGGGCCGGCGTGGGCGTGCCACGCCGGCCCGGCCGCCGCGCTAGTCCAGCTCGACGCTGGGGTACAGCGGGAACCCGGCGAGCAGCTCGGTGGCCTGCTTGCTGACCCGGTCGGCGAGGGCCGGGTCGAGGGTGTACTTCGCCTTCGAGTCCCCGGCCGGGGTGGTGCCGGCGAGCACTGTGTGGATCAGTTCGGCGATCTGGTCCATCTCGGCCACGCCGAGGCCGCGGCTGGTGAGGGCCGGGGTGCCGATGCGGATGCCGGAGGTGTACCAGGCGCCGTTCGGGTCGTTCGGCACGGCGTTGCGGTTGGTGACCACGCCCGAGTCGAGCAGGGCCTGCTCGGCCTGGCGGCCGGTGAGGCCGAAGCCGTGCACGTCGAGCAGCACGAGGTGGTTGTCGGTGCCGCCGGAGACCAGCGGCACGCCACGCTTCGAAAGGCCTTCGGCCAGGGCCTGGGCGTTGGTGACGATCTGCTGGGCGTAGGTGGCGAACTCGGGGCGGCGGGCCTCGGCGAAGGCGATCGCCTTGGCGGCCATGACGTGTGAGAGTGGGCCGCCGAGGACCATCGGGCAGCCGCGGTCGACCTGGTCGGCCAGCTCGGGCTGGGCCAGGACGGCGCCGCCGCGCGGGCCGCGCAGGCTCTTGTGCGTCGTGGTGGTGACGATGTGCGCGTGGGGGATCGGGTCGAAGTCGCCGGTGAAGACCTTGCCGGCGACGAGGCCCGCGAAGTGCGCCATGTCGACCATGAGGGTCGCGCCGACCTCGTCGGCGATCTCGCGCATGGTCGCGAAGTTCACCTTGCGGGGGTACGCCGAGTAGCCGCCCACGATGATCAGCGGCTTGAACTCGCGGGCCGTCTCCCGCAGGGCGGCGTAGTCGATCAGGCCGGTGGCCGGGTCGACGCCGTAGCTGCGCTGGTCGAACATCTTGCCCGAGATGTTCGGGCGGAAGCCGTGGGTGAGGTGGCCGCCGGCGTCGAGGGACATGCCGAGCATCCGCTGGTTGCCGAACGCGGCCCGAAGCTGCGCCCACTCGGCGTCGGTCAGGTCGTTGACCTGCCGCTTCTCGAACTTGCGCAGGTAGGGCACCTCGACCCGGTCGGCGAGCACCGCCCAGTACGCCACCAGGTTCGCGTCGATGCCCGAGTGCGGCTGCACGTAGGCGTACGGCGCCCCGAACAGTGCCTTGGCGTGCTCGACGGCCACCGCCTCGACGGTGTCGACGTTCTGGCAGCCGGCGTAGAAGCGGCGCCCGATCGTGCCCTCGGCGTACTTGTCGGACAGCCAGTTGCCCATCGCCAGCAGCACGGCCGGCGAGGCGTAGTTCTCGCTCGCGATCAGCTTCAGCGACTCGCGCTGGTCGTGCAGCTCCTTGGCGATCGCGTCGGCGATGCGCGGCTCCACGGCCCGCACGGCCTCGAGCGCGGCGCGGAATGCGGTCGATTCTGCGTTCAATGTCACCCCTGGAGCGTAGGCCGGGCGGCGCGCCGCGCTGCGACCGCCCGGCGACGGGAATTGCAAACCCCGCGGTGAATGCGAAAAGTTGTCACAACCGTCAATGTGCAGATACCGTGCCACAATCCTTTCCATCTATGTTGCCCGTGAGGATTGTCGCAAGTACGCGTTATTTCGCGCGGGTCGGCGAGCGGCGCGGATTGCACTATGCTTGCCGCGTGGCTCGCGGGGGGAACGATGCTGCTTCGGTAGTGCTGCGCAATTCCGTGCCGGGTCGTCCATTTGCGACGGTGCCGGCGACGTGGTTCTGGTCGGTCGCGGCGATGTCGGTGGTGTTCGCCTTCGTCGCGCTCGCCGTCGTGCTGTATGCCGTCGTTTCGGTGCGCGGGATGCACATGGCCGGCAGCGGCTGGCTGTGGCTCGCGCTCGGCGCCGTCCAGCTCGGCCTGCTCGGATATCTGCTGTGGGCGCTGCCGCGGCTGCGCGCCGCCGGCCGGGCCGTGGCCGGTCCCGGGGCCGGTGCGCCCGGCGCCCGGGCCGTCCGCCCGCCGCCGGCCGCGTCCGACCGGCTGATCGCGCAGCGGCTCCAGTCGGCCCGGGCCGAGGAGCGGGAGCGGCTGCGCCAGGACCTGCACGACGGCATCGGCCCGGCGCTCGCCGGCACCCAGCTGCGGCTGGAGACCGCCGTCGGCATCCTGCACGAGCCCCGGGGCCGGCAGCTGGTGCTCGAGGCGGTGGACACGACCGCCGCGATCGCCGAGGAGGTGCGCCGGGTCCTGGCCGACCTGCACCCCTCCGGCCTCGGCGACGCCGACCTGAGCACCGCGCTGCGCGGGCTCGGGCAGCTGCTCGGCTGCGGCGACACCGACGTGGTCGTCGACGTGCCGGCCGCGCCGCTGAACGTGTCGCCGGTGACCGAGGTCGTGGCGTACCGCATCGCCGGCGAGGCCCTCACCAACGCACTGCGGCACTCGGGTGCCCGCCGGGTCACCGTGCGGCTCACCGCCCACGCCGACCTCGTCCTGCTGCGCCTGCTCGACGACGGGATCGGCCCGCCCGCCACCGTCCGCTCGGGCGTGGGGCTGACGTCGATGCGCCGCCGGGCGGCGTCCATCGGCGGCCGGTGCCGGGTCGGCCCGCGCCGCGGCGGCGGCACCGAGGTGCGGGTCGAGCTGCCCCGATGGCCGGCATGACGGTCCGGGTGTTCCTGGTCGACGACCATCCGCTGTTCCGTGAGGGGGTCCGCGCCGCCCTCGAGGCGAGCCCGGGCCTCGACGTGGTCGGCGAGGCGTCCAGCGGCGACGAGGCGCTGCGCGTGCTGCTGCCGGAGAGGCCCGACGGGCCCGAGAAGCCGGACCGGCACCATCCCGTCGACGTCGTGCTCATGGACTCGCGCCTGCCCGACCGCTCCGGCGCCGAGGTGACCCGCGCGCTGGTCGCGGCCGGCTCGGCCCGTTGGCCGCCGCCGCGCATCCTGGTGCTGTCGATGTCGGAGGACGACGAGGACGTCATCACCGCGCTGCGCTCGGGCGCCCGGGGCTACGTCGTGAAGTCCGCGCCGCGCGACGAGCTGCTGCGGGCCGTGCTCACCGTCGCGGCGGGCGGGGCCGCGTTCAGCCCGCCGATCGCGGCCCGGCTGGGGGAGTACTTCGCGGCGATGCGCCGCGAGCCGGGCCGCTCCGCGTTCCCCGGCCTGACCGAGCGCGAGCTGGAGGTCCTCGACCTGATCGCCCGCGGCTACAGCAACCGGCGCATCGCCCGCGAGCTCACGCTGTCGGAGAAGACCGTGCGCAACCACGTCTCGCACGTCTTCGCCAAGCTGCACGTCAGCGACCGCACCGCGGCCGCCGTGCGGGCCCGCGCCGCCGGCCTCGGCACCTGAGGCCGGCCTCACCGCCCGCCGGACGGGACCACCAGACCCGTCTCGTAGGCGGCCACGACGAGCTGGGCCCGGTCGCGGGCGCCGAACTTCGCCAGCAGGTGCGCGACGTGGGTGCGGACCGTCCCGACGCCAAGGTGCAGCTGCCCGGCGATCTCGCCGTTGGACAGGCCGCGCGCGACCAGCGTCAGCACCTCCCGCTCCCGGTTCGTGACGCCGTCCAGCGCGGCGGCCGGCGCCGGGCCGGGCCGGCGCGCGAACTCGGCGATGAGCCGGCGGGTCACGCTCGGGGCGAGCAGCGCCTCGCCGGCCGCGACGACCCGCACCGCCGCGAGCAGGTCGGCCGGCGCGCTGTCCTTGAGCAGGAAGCCGCTCGCCCCGGCACGCAGCGCCCCGTAGACGTACGCGTCGAGGTCGAACATGGTCAGCATGACGACCCGGACCCCGGCGTTGGCCGGGGCCGCGCAGATGCGCCGGGTCGCCTCGATCCCGTCGAGCTCCGGCATCTGGATGTCCATGAGCACGACGTCGGGCCGCTCGCGCGCGGCCAGGTCGACCGCCTCGGCGCCGGTGCGGGCCTCGCCGACGACCGTGATGCCGGGGGCCGAGTCGAGCAGGTACCGGAAGCTGCCGCGCAGCAGCGCCTGGTCATCGGCGATGACCACCCGCACGCCGGGTGCGGCCGGGTCTGCGGTCACAGCGGAATCCGGGCCCGGACCGCGAACCCGCCGCCGGGGCACGGGTCGGCGGCGAGCTCCCCGCCGTACATCATCACCCGCTCGCGCATGCCGCGCAGGCCGTGGCCGGGCTCACCGGCGGGCGCGCCGGAGCAGGGCGGGCCGTCGTCGACGATCTCGACCCGCAGCTCGTGACCGGACGCCTCGACGTCGACCCGGCAGGCGACCGGGCCGGCGTGCTTGACGACGTTGGTCAGCGCCTCCTGCACGATGCGGTACACCGCGAGCTCGACACCCTCGGGGAGCGGCCGGTCGAGGTCGATCCTCGTCCGCACGGTCACCCCGGCCGCCGCCGCCCGCTCGACGAGGCCGGGCAGCGCCGAGAGCCCGGTCTTCGGGACGCCGTCGGGGCCGTCCTCGGCCCGCAGCACCTCCAGCAGCCGGCGGATCTCCGCGAGGGCCCCGCGGCTGGTGGCCTCGATGACCTGTAACGCCTCGCCGAGGCGGGCGTCACCGCCGCCGCCGGCCCGCCCGGCGATCCAGCCGCACACCATGACGGCCCAGCCGAACGGGATCAGCCCGGGGCCGTTCATCCACCAGTACGGCGTGGCGGAGCCCGACACGCCGAGCACCCCGGCCGCGCCGACCGCGGCGAGGCCGGTGAACAGCGTCCAGCGGTGCCCGGGCCGCT
Source organism: Dactylosporangium sp. AC04546 (assembly GCF_022095675.1). GTDB lineage: Bacteria > Actinomycetota > Actinomycetes > Mycobacteriales > Micromonosporaceae > Dactylosporangium. Next base: position 25,747 of record NZ_JAHYSG010000081.1, read on the forward strand.
CCAGCGCCACCGTATACAGCACGAAGGCGGCCGCCAGGAACGAGTCCTTCGCGGTGTTGACGAACAACGACAGCAGCGACACGGCCAGGACCACGCAGTAGACCCCGACCGGGTGGCGGCGTCGCAGCGCCAGCGGCAGCCCGACGCCGGCCGCGACGAGACAGCGCACCCAGACGGGCGCGTCGACCGCCGTGGTGGCCGTCGCCGGCTGCGCGAGCGTCAGCAGCACCAGCACCGCGGTGACGGCGGCCGCCACGGCGACGTCGAGCGCCGGCAGCCGCTTCACCCCCGAATCCGCCACACCCAGACTCTAGGCGAGGGGCGTACCACCCCGCCTCTGCCGCGAGGCAGAGCCGCGATGTGGGCCCACAGGCAGACGCGCCGGGGCGGGCGCCCGCGAGACAGTGGCGGACGTGATCGAAGTGTCGACATTGACCAAGCGGTACGGGCCCACGCTCGCCGTCGACGAGCTGTCGTTCCGGGTCGAGCCGGGCCTCGTCACCGGCTTCCTCGGCCCCAACGGCGCCGGCAAGTCCACGACCATGCGCGTCCTGCTCGGCCTCGACGCGCCGACGTCGGGCCGCGCGCTCATCGACGGGCAGCGCTACGCCACGCTCCGCCACCCGCTGCGGCGGGTCGGCGCCCTGCTCGACCCCGACGCCGTGCAGGGCGGCCGGTCGGCCCGCAACCACCTGCGCTGGCTGGCCCGCACCAACCGCATCGGCGCCGACCGGGTGGACGCCGTCCTGGAGCAGGTCGGCCTGGCCGGCGTCGCGCACCGGCGGGCCGGCGGGTTCTCCCTCGGCATGCGCCAGCGGCTCGGCCTGGCCGCCGCACTGCTCGGCGACCCCGCGGTGCTGGTGCTCGACGAGCCGGTCAACGGCCTCGACCCGGAGGGCGTGCGATGGATCCGCACGCTGCTGCGCGGCCTGGCCGCCGACGGCCGCACCGTGCTGATCTCCAGCCACCTCATGAGCGAGATGGAGCTGACCGCCGACCGGCTGGTCATCATCGGCCGGGGCCGGCTCATCGCCGACACCACCGTGCGGGAACTGGCCGACCGGTTCGGGCAGGGCGTGCACGTGCGCTCGGCCCGCGACGCCGAGCTGGCCGCGCTGCTCAGCGCGGCCGGCGCGACGGTCGCCGACGAGCCCGGCGGCGGCATCCTCGTGCGGGGCCTCGAACCGACCCGGATCGGCGACCTGGCCGCCCGCAACGGCGTGGCCATCTATACGGCGGCGGCGCGCACGGTGTCGCTGGAGGACGCGTACCTCCAGCTGACCGCCGGCCACTCACTGCGCGGCGACAACGACGAGATGCTGGAGGTGCGCTCATGACGGACGTGGTGGCGGCCGAGTGGCTCAAGCTGCGCTCGGTGCGCTCGACCTGGTGGGTGATGCTCGCCGCGGTCGCGGTGCTGCTCCTGTCGCTGTTCATGGTCTGGGGCGGCGTCAACGCCTGGGACAACCTGCCCGCCGACGCGAAGGAACGGTGGAACGACGGCGCGCCCAGCGAGCAGGACGTCCTGCCGTTCGCCCAGCTGTGCCTGGCGGTGCTGGCCGTGCTCGCGGTCGGCGGGGAGTACGGCTCGCGGATGATCCGCGGCACCGTCGTCGCGGTGCCCCGCCGCGGCCGGATCCTCGCCGCCAAGGCGGTGGTGACCGGCGCGGTCGCGCTGGTCTGCGGCGAGCTGATCGTGTTCGTCACGTTCTTCGCCGACCGGGCGATCGTCGGCGACCGGCCGATCCGCGGGCACAGCCGGCCCGACGTCGCCGACGCGGTGCCGACCCTGCTCGTGCTGGGCGCCTCGGTGCTGCTCGTCGCCGTCGTCGCGGCCGGCATCGCGTTCACGCTGCGCTCCACCGCCGGTGCGGTCGGCACCGTCGTCGGGCTGCTGTTCGTCCTGCCGGTGCTCACCCAGTTCCTGCCCGCGCCGTGGGACGCCCGGGTCAGCGCGGTGCTGCTGCCGAGCCTGCCGGCGCAGCTCGCCGACGCGGCGAGCCGCCAGGTGCTGGCGCCGTGGGCGGCCGGTGTCGTCGCCCTGGCCTACCTGGTGCTGGCCCTGGTGCCCGGCTACCTGGTCCTCACCCGCCGCGACGCCTGATCGCCCGAACCCGCCGGGCACGGCCCTCGACGGGCCGTGCCCGGCACCCGGTCAGGACTCGACGGGGAACGGCCCCGACCACGGGTAGGGGAACGACTGGAAGGCGGCGTCCAGCCGCTGCGGGGTGCGCGGCAGCCACTCGCGGGCGAGGTCGCGCACCTGGCCCTCGGGCAGCGGCGGGTTGACGGTGCGCAGCTGCGGCAGCGCGACCGACTGCACCGCCCAGCCGAAGCCGATGAGCGGGTCGATCTCCCGCCAGCGGCCGCCGTCGATGCCGAGCAGCATCATCGAGCGGGCGTAGACGTGCCACACGTGGTACGCCACGACGCCGTCCATCGTGTGCACCTCCAGCTCGACGTTCGCCCGCCGCGGGTCGAACAGCAGGCCCTGCGCGAACGCCGCGAACGCGGAGACGAGCCGCGGGTCGTGCCGGCGGAAGAACGCGTCGAAGACCCCCAGCTCGGTGCGCGACACCACCCGCAGCGGGTCACGCACCGGCGCCAGGAAGCGCGCGAACGTGTGCGGGTAGCCGGGCGCGCGGACGTGCTCCAGCCAGCGTTCGAGGATCGCGAACAGGTTGCCCCCGACGTGGGCGGAGATCTGCCCGTTCGCCTCCAGCAGCTCGGGGGAGGGCCGGTACCCGACGGCCTCGTCGAACTGGTACCAGAACTCGTTGAGGTAGCGGTCGCCCTGCATCCCCGGCACCGGCGGCAGTCCCGGCGCCGCCGCTGCTGCCGGCGCCGTCCACAGCCCGCCCAGTGCCGTCCCCGCCAGCGCCGTGGCGGCCAGTCCCAGCGCGCCGCGCCGGCTGATCCGGTGCGCGCGCTCCGTCATGGTCCCGGTCATGGTCCCCGTCATGGTCTCGGTCATGGACGGCAGGCTACGAACGGCATCTATACAAATCCTGTACGGGACCGGACCGGGACCGCGTGCCCTGTGGCCCGGGACCCCGGGCGCCATAGCGTTCAGCCCGTCCGGTGGGCCGGGGCATCGCCGGCGTCCCACGGCCCATACCGCCACTGCCCTTGAGAAGGGGGTGTCATCAAGCATGGCTACCACGTACATCGCGCCCGCGCTGGTCGAGATCGGCAACTTCAACGAGCTCACCATGGGCCTCTGGAGCGGCTGCCCGCGCGACTGGTTCAACGGTCTCGCCTGGATCGGCTGCTGATCGGCTGCTGATCATCTGATCCCTGCACCAGGGCGGTGGTGGAGCGGGCGACGCGCCGACGGCGCCCGGCCACCACCGCCCCCAGACCGCCGAGGGGCCCCGATGACGTTCGTGATCCTGCCCGACACACCGGCCGCCGCCGCGCTCGCCGAGCCGGTGGAGGAGCCGGTCCTGCGGTACGCCTCCGGCCGGCCCTGGATCGTGGGGCCCGGCGGCACCGCCGCGCGGGTCGTCACCGCCGGCGACCGCCGGCTCGCGATCATCGGCCCGGCCGGCCCGGGCCCCGACCCCGAGGCGGCGCTGCGCCGCGCGGGCGGCCCGCACGACCTCGACGAGCTGGCCCGGGCCACGCCCGGCAGCTTCCACCTCGTCGCCGCCCTCGACGGGCGGATCCGGGTCCAGGGCACCCTGTCGACCGACCGGACCGTCTACCACGCCCGCGTCGGCGGTGTGCCCGTCGCCGCGAGCGGCCCCGCGGCCCTGGCCCGGCTGGTGGGCGCCGGCGTCGACCCCGACGCCCTGGCGCTGCGGCTGCTGTCGCCCGGCGCGCCGTGGCCGCTCGCCCACCGGCCCGTGTGGTCCGGCGTGTCCGCCGTGCCCGCCGGCCACTGGCTCGACCTCGGCCCCGCGACGGCCCGGACCGTGCCGTGGTGGCGCCCGCCGGCCGCGGAACTGCCGCTCGCCGACGCCGCCCCGGCGATCCGCGACGCGCTGCTCGCCGCCGTCGCCGCCCGCACCGGCGGTGTCGGCGGTGCCGGCGGTGTCAGCGGTGTCAGCCGGACCGGCGCCGACCTCTCCGGCGGCCTCGACTCGACCACCCTGTGCTTCGCGGCCGCCGCCGCCGGCGCCGACCTGGTGACCGCCCACTGGCGTCCCCTCGACCCGGCCAACGACGACGCCGAGTGGGCCGACCGCGCCGCCGCCCTGCTGCCCGGCGCCGAGCACCTGGTGATCGCGGCCGCGGCGGGGCCGGCCTGGTTCGCCACCGGCGCCCCGCCAACCGACGCCGAGCAGCCACCGCCGTGGGGCCGCACCCTTGGGCGGGTCGAGCACGTCACCCGCGCGGTGGCGGCGGCCGGCGCCCGGCGCCACCTCGCCGGCGTCGGCGGCGACGAGCTCTTCGGCATCACACCCGCCTACGTGTGGTCCCTCGCCCGGCGGTACCCCCGGCGCGGCCTGCCGATGGTGCACCGCATCCGGGTCCTCAACCGCTGGCCGCTCGGCCGCACCATGCGCGCCGTCGCCGACGGGCGGTCGTTCGCCGCCGCGCTCGACGACGTCGCGCGCCGCCTGACCGACCCGCCCGACGGCATCCTCGACCCGCCGCTGGGCTGGCTGAGCGGCGTGCGCATGCCGCCCTGGGCCACGCCCGACGCCGTGGCCACCGCGCGCCGGCTGCTGCGCGCGGCCGCCGCCGAGCGGCCCGAACCGCTCGATCCCGACCGGGTGCAGCACCAGATCCTCGAGGCCGTCGTGCTCAGCGGCGACGCCGTGCGGCAGGTCCGCGCCGCCTACCGCGGCCTCGGCGCCGAGTGGGAGGCGCCACTGCTCGACGCGGCGGTGGTCGCGGCGGCGCTGTCGGTGCGCCTGCCCGACCGGGTCGCGGCCGGGCGGTACAAACCCGTCCTCACCGCCGCCGTGCGAGGGATCGTGCCCGACGCGGTGCTCGCCCGCCGCAGCAAGGGCGACTTCGGCGCCGAGGCCTACGCGGGCCTGCGGGAGAACCGCGACGCGCTGCTGGAGCGCTGCGACGACCTGCACCTGGCCCGCGCGGGCCTGGTCGACCCGGACGCGCTGCGCGCGGCGCTGCTCACCCCGATGCCCGACGCGCGGCAGCTGACCCCGTTCGAGAACACGTTCGCGTGCGAGGCGTGGCTGCGCGCGCAGGCACACCAACCGGTTGGAGGAAGCTCGTGGCGCTCGTACTCGCACCCGACGTGACCACCACGGCCGTCGAGGACGGCCTCGTCCTGCTCGACCAGCGCAGCGGACGGTACTGGCAGCTCAACGGGTCCGGCGCGCTCACCCTGCGCCGCCTGCTCGACGGCGCCGCCCCCGCCGACGTCGCCGACGAGCTCGCCGGGGACGCCGGGGAGGTGCGGGCCCGGGCGCTCGGCGACGTCGAGACGCTCGTCGCCGCGCTGTGCCGGGCCGGGCTCCTGCGCGACGAGGGCGGGGCGGCGGCATGACCGTGCCCATGACCGCCGACGCGCCGGTGCGGCTGCGCCTGCGCCGCCGGCTCGCCGCCCGGTCCGCCGCCGGCGCCGCCCGGCTGCTCATCCTGCTGCCGCCGGCCCGGCTGGCCCGGGTCCTGCGGCTGGCCCGCCGCGGCGCCCGCCCGGCGACGCGGGAGGCGGCGCTCGCGGCCCGGCAGGCCGTTGTCAGCGTCAGCGTGCGCTGCGCCGGGCAGGGCTGCCTGCAGCGGTCGGTCGCGGCGGCGCTGCTGTGCCGGGCCGGTGGCGGGTGGCCCGACTGGTGCACCGGCTTCCGGACCCAGCCGTTCCGGGCCCACGCCTGGATCGAGGCCGGCGGGGCCGCGGTCGGCGAGTTCGAGGACATGACGCGGTACCACACCGTGCTCGCCGTGCGGCACGAGTCCGGACGGCCGGCATGAGCGCGGCGGCCGTCCACACCGACGGCCTGCGCAAGCAGTACGGGCCGGCCACCGCCGTCGAGGCGCTCGACCTGTGCGTCGAGGCCGGCGAGATCTACGGCTTCCTCGGGCCGAACGGCGCCGGCAAGAGCACCACCATCGGCATGCTCTGCACCCTGCTGCGCCCCACCGCCGGCGAGGCCCTCGTCGCCGGGCACGACGTGCGCCGCGCGCCGGACGCGGTACGGCGCAGCATCGGCCTGGTCTTCCAGGAGTCGACCCTCGACGGTGACCTCACCGCCGAGGAGAACCTGCGCTTCCAGGCCGAGCTGTTCGGCGTACCGCGGCGCCGGGCCCGCCCGGCGATCAGCGCCGCGCTGGAGCTCGTCGACCTCGCCGACCGGCGCGGCACCCCGGTGCGCGCGTTCTCCGGCGGCATGCGCCGCCGCCTGGAGATCGTGCGGGGCCTGCTGCACACGCCCCGGGTGCTGTTCCTCGACGAGCCGACGACCGGCCTCGACCCGCAGACCCGCGCGGCGATCTGGGCCTACCTGCACCGCATCCGCGACGAGCACGGCGTCACCGTTTTCCTCACCACGCACCATCTGGAGGAGGCCGAGCACTGCGACCGCGTCGGCATCATCGACCGTGGCGAGCTGCTCGTGGAGGGCCCGCCCGCGGTGCTCAAGGACGAGCTCGCCGCCGCCACGCTCGACGAGGTCTTCCTGCACCACACCGGCCACGCGATCCGCGACGAGGACTAGGAGCCACCCGTGCTCGAGACCAACCTGCCCGCGCCGGTGCTGGTCGTGCCCGACCGGCCGCCGCTGGTGCGCGACCTGCACGCCGTCGGCCTGCTGTGGCGGCGCGAGGTGATCCGGTTCCGGCGCAACTGGGCGCAGATCGTGCTCGGCCTCATGACGCCGCTGATGTTCCTGTTCATCCTCGGCACCGGCATCGACGCGGCCGCCCGGAGCGACGGCGGAGGCGGCTACCAGGCGTTCCTGTTCCCCGGGGTACTGCTGATGGCGGTGCAGGCCCCGGCCGTCACGGTCGGCGCGTCGATCGTGTGGGACCGGCAGGCCGGCCTGCTGCGCCAGATGCTCGTGGCGCCGGTGCGCCGGGGCGCGCTCGTCGTCGGCATCTGCCTCGGCGGCGCCACCACCGGCACGCTGTACGGCGTGGCCATGCTCGCGTTCGCCGGGCTCGCCGGGGTGCCCTACGACCCCTGGCGCATGACGGCCGCCATGCTGGAGGTCGCGCTCACCGCGCTCGCGTTCGCCGCGCTCGCCGTGTGGGCCGCGGTCTCGCTGCGCCGGCCGGAGACGTTCCAGATGGTCGTGACGGTGGCGATGATGCCGCTGCTGTTCCTGTCCGGCGCGATGTTCCCGGCCAGCGGCCTGCCCGGCTGGCTCGGCGCCGCCGTGCTGGCCAACCCGCTCACCTACGCCGTCGACGCCGTGCGGCGCACGCTGTCGTCCGGGTTCGGCGACGCCACCTCGCCGCGCTGGTTCGGCGCGGTGCCGCCGGTCGCGGTGGAGGTCGGGCTGATCGCCCTCATCGCGCTGCTGGCGCTCACGCTGGCGGCCCGCCGCTTCGCCCGGGCCGAGTAGCCGGCACATGTTCGGCCTGCTCGGGCCGGCACGGCTGCCCGGCCCCGGCGGCGTCCCGGTCGCCGTCCCCGGCACCAAGGCCCGCACGCTGCTCGCCGCGCTGCTGCTCGCCGAAGGCCGGGCCGTCCCCGACGACCGGCTCGCCGAGCTGCTGTGGGGCGGCCGGCCGCCGGGCACGGCCCGCGCCCAGCTGTACACCTACGCCTGCCGGCTGCGCGGCCGGCTCGACGGGCGGGCCGCGCTGGTCCGCCAGGCCCGCGGGTACGCGCTGCTGGCCGGCCCGCACCCCGTCGACGTCGCCGAGTTCGAGCGCCTTGCCGCGGACGGCCACCGGGCCCTCGCCGCCGGCCGTCCGGGCGCGGCGGCCGCCGCGTTGCGGGCCGGGCTCGCGCTGTGGCGGGGGCCGGCCCTCGCCGACGTCACCGAGCAGCTGCGCGACGCCGAGCAGGCGGCGCTGGAGGAGGCCCGCACCGGCGCGCTGGAGAGCCGCATCGAGGCGGAGCTGGCCCTCGGCGAGCATCTGCGGCTGGTGCCGGAGCTGTGGGCGCTGGTGCTGGCCCATCCGCTGCGGGAGCGGCCCCGGGCGGCGCTGATGACGGCCCTGTTCCGGGCCGAGCGGCGGGCCGAGGCGTTCCTGGTGTACCAGGAGGGCTGCCGGCTGCTGGACGTGGAGCTCGGCGCGGGGCCGGGCCCGGCGCTGGTCACGGCCTACCGGTCCGGCCTCGCCGGACTGCTCGCCTGACGCGGTCCGCCCCGGCCGGAGGTTCCCGGCCGGGGCGTGTGTGCGCGGGTGGTGTCAGCCGGCCGGGTACGGCGCCGACTGGAACTCCTCGTCGAGGCGGCGCGGCGACAGCGGCAGCCAGCGCGCCGCGAGCCGGGCCACCGTCGCCCGCGGCAGCGGCGGGTTCACGTGCTCCATCGACGGCTTGGCCAGGGACTGCACGGCCCAGGCGAAGCCGTTGATCGGGTTCAGCACCCGCCACCGGTCGGTGTCGATGCCGAGGAACATCATCGAGCGCTGGAAGACGTGCCACACCCGGTAGCCGGGATACCCGACCGGGTCGTAGCCGTCCATCGTGTGCACCACCCCGCGCCGCGGGTCGTACAGCACGCCCTGGGCGAAGTCGGCGAACGCCGACACCAGCCGCGGGTCGTGCCGGCGGTAGTAACGGTCGAACACCTCCAGCTCGACCCGGGACAGCACGGCGAGCGGCTCGCGGATCGGCGTCACGTACTCGGTGAAGCTCCCCGGGTAGCCGGGCTCGGCGTAGAACTGCAGCCAGCGGTCGACGAAGCCCCACTCGCCGCCGCCGACGACGTACTGCTCGATGGCGTTGAACGCGTCCTTGGTCTCCTGCGTGCGGTTGTACAGGCTGGCCTCGTCGAACTGGTACCAGAACTCGTTGGCCAGCCGGTCGCCGAGCATGCCGGGCACGTCGGGCAGCGCGGGCCCGTGGTGGCCGGCCGCGGCCGGCGCCGCAGCCTGGGTCGCGGCGAGTCCGGCCGCCGCGGCGGCGACGAGCGGCACGGTGAGCAGCCGCCGGCGGTTCCAGTTCGAAGCGTGCAGGGTCATGGGCAGGTCCCTTCCGTCGGGTTCTCAGGCGGTGGCCGCGAGCAGCTCGGCCGCGACGTCGTACCGGTGGATCCACGAGACGTCCTCCACGAGCGACGGCAGCGCGCCACCGTCCGATGTGGACCCGTCCGGCCGCAGGCGCAGCGAGCCGCCGCCCCGCGAGCCGAGCTGGACGTCGGCGGTGTGCGGCCGGCGCAGCTGCGCGTAACGGCGCAGCGCCTCGGCCGGCTCGCCGGGCGCGGCCGCGAGGTGGTGGGCGAGCGCGACGGCGTCCTCGAGGGCCTGGCTCACGCCCTGCCCGTGGTGCGGCAGCATCGGGTGGGCCGCGTCGCCGAGCAGCGTGACCCGGCCGTCGCCCCAGGTCGGGGCCGGCTCCCGGTCATAGAGGGCCCAGCGGCGCAGCCCGGCGAAGGTGGGGGCGTGGCTGGCGATCGCGGCGATGTCCGGGTTGCCGCCGGCGGTGGCGGCGGCGAGGTCGTCGGGGTCGCCGGGGGCGCTCCACGACTCCAGCCGCCAGCCCGGGTCGGGCACCACGCAGACGAAGGTGAGCGTGGCCCGCCCGACCGGGTACGCGAGCAGACGGGAGCGGGCGCCGACCCAGATGTACATCGTGTCCCGGGGAAGGCCGGGCACCCGGTCGAACGAGACCAGCCCGCGGAACGCGCTGCTGCCGGAGAACGCCGGGACCTGCGTGCCGAGCAGCGCCCGGCGCACGATCGAGTGCACGCCGTCGGCGCCGACGAGCACGTCGGCCTGCGCGGTCGTGCCGTCGGCGAACGTGAGCCGCACCCGCTCACCGTCGTCGGCGTGCGAGACCAGCCGCCGCCCGAGCCGCACGGCGCCCTGCGGCAGCCGGTCGGCGAGCAGCCGGTGCAGGTCGGCCCGGTGGACGGTGTAGTGCGGCGCGCCGAACTCCTGCTCCCACACGGCGCCCATCGGCTGGCGGAACAGCGTCCGCCCGCTCGTCCAGTCGCGGACCTCCAGCGCGGCCGGCCGCACGGCGACCCGGTCGAGCGCCGCCCCGAGCCCCCAGCGGTGCACGATCCGGCTGCCGTTGGGCGCGAGGTGCATCCCGACCCCGACCTCGCGCAGCTCACCGGCCTGCTCGTAGACAGTTGCCTCGATACCTTCACGGCGCAGCGCGAACGCGGCGGCCAGCCCGCCGATGCCCGCGCCGACGACCGCCACGCGCAGTGCGGCCCGGTTCACGACGCCTCCCCCGTGGTGCGATCTCCCGTCGCGGCCACGCTAGGCCGCCCACGGTCCCGGGTTCGCGGGCCAGCGGTCCCGGTCGTGTCCCGCCCCGGCCCGCCGTCCCGCACGGTGGACGTACGGTGGACGCGGCCGGTGTCGAGGCCACGCTGCGGGCGAACTACCCGGCGCCGGTCGCCCTGACGACGGCGCTGCCCGACGTGACGGCCCGGGTCGTCAACGTCGCGTCGGCCGCCCGGCCCCGTCAGTGGAGGTGGTGAGCCTGCACCCGGGCATCATCGCCACGCCCCTGCTGCACGCGATGTTCGCCGTCGCGGGCGCCCCGCCGGAGCCGGCGGCGGTCAACGTCCTGCGTCGCCGCACAGCACGGCGACAACGGCACGTACTACGACGAGCACCGCCCGTCACCACCCAACCCGCAGGCGTCCGACCCGCAGACCCAGGACCGCCTGCACGACCTGACGGCCCGCCTGATCAGCGGTGCGTAGCGCCGCATGACCTCGGTGGGAGGGCGCGCGGGTGATCGTCGGCCCCGGACGTCACGCTACTGGCGGGTGCGTGACCACACGGGCCGACGCGATGGCGCCGATCCGCACGCAGATCGGCCACACGATGCGCTTGCCGGTCCTCCCGGTGCCGGGCGGGGCCGGCTGCACAAAGGCCTCGAGCGGCCGCGACGAACCGTACGTCGAGAGCCAGTCCGCCCACGGATGCGGCACGTCGACGTCACCCAGACGCCGCTGCAACTCGTCGCGAAAGTCCTCGTAGTCGCGGTCGCGGTCGTAGGGCATCAGCCAGTCCTCGCCGGTGGCCCGTATGTCGATGCGGCCGAGGCCGCGTCCGTGCCGGGCGATGTAGAGGAAACCACGGACCGCCCGGGTCAGGTCGTCGTCGGGGATTACCGGGTCCGCCAGCAGGTTGGGCAGGTCGGCGTCCGGCCCCGCGACGTCGCGCAGGGCGTTGAGGCGGTTTGTGTAGCTTCGGGGCGGCAGGGTGAGGAGCGCGACGTGCTCGGCCTCGGCGTCGACCGCTGGCGGGCGTCCGGCGGCCCGGTTGCGGGCGATCGCGATGCGGTGCCCCGCGTTGCGGCTGCGGCCCTGTGGCAGTGGGAGGCGTCGGGCGCGCAGATCCCGCTGTACCACGTGGAGCAGGGTGTCCATGTCGAGCGGATCCGGGCCGTCCGCCACGCCGTCCCGGATCGCCGTCAGCAGTGACCCGGTGAACGCCGTGTGCCGGGCTCCGTGCGGTGCGATCGCCAGCACCGTCTCGGCGGTGGCCGTCATCAGGTACGCCCCGTCCACCAGTGCCTGGTCGGCGATCCGAGCGGTCGCCGACATGAACCCGCTCATGGCGCGCCCGCTGTAACAGCAGTCGAGGATGACGACCCCGCCGGAGAGGTCCTGGCCGTTGACGTGCGGTCGAGCAGGGTCTCGTAGCCGTGCGGCAGCTCGGCGGCGCTTCGCCTCGTTCAGGGCCGCGTCGGCCCGCGCGACGAGCTCGTCTGACTGCTCGCCGTCGGCGAGGGTGGCGACCCCGGCGGAGAACGTCTGGCCGAGGCGGCGCGGCGCATCCGGTCGTACACGTCGCGGGCCTCACCGGCGGTCGCGTCCGGCAGCAGGACGACGAACTCCTCGCCGCCCGGCCGCCGATCCGTGTTGCGGACCGGGCGGTTCAGCGCCGGCGCAGCCACGACCGCAGGACGGTGGACAGGCTCCTCGGCTCGCAGGCGCAGCGCTGCGCTGCCGGTACCCCGGCGAGGACCTGCTCGACGTGGTTGCCGCAGCCGGCGTAGGTGGCCTTGCCGCAGGTCTTGCAGGTGACGCGCTGACACATGGTGGTTCCTCCGTCGGGTTGGTCGGTCAGGTCGAGGTGAGGCGGGCACGGGCGGCGGCCACGGCCGCGACGACGGCGACTGCCACGGCGGACGCGAGCCCGGCCCACGGCAGTTGCCGGCCGGGGACCAGCACGCCGGGCGGGACGAACGCGGCGAGCCGGCCGGCGGTGCGGACCAGGGTCGTCATGCGCCGGCCGGGACGGTGTGCAGCCCGGCCTTCGCGGCGTTGGGGAACTCGTCGTCGACGGCCACGACGCGGTGGCCGGCCGCGGCCAGCACCGAGGCGGCGACGGAGGCGCGGTAGCCGGTCGCGCAATGGACCCAGACCTCGCCGGCGGGCACCTCGCCGAGCCGGTGCAGCAGCTCGTGCAGCGGGACGTGGACCGCGTCGGCGATGTGCGCCTCGGCGTGCTCGAGGTTGCGCCGTACGTCGAGCACCGCGACGGGCCGGTGGTGGCGCACCTGGGCGAGGTCGGCGAACGTGGCGCGCGGGTAGGTGGCGAGCCGCCCGCCGCCGGACCAGTCGGCGGGCGCGCCGGTGGCGTGCGCGGCGGGCCGGTCGATGCCGATGCGGACGAGCTCGCGCTGGGCCTCGGCGACCTGCTCGGGGGTATCGCCGAGGAGCGTCACCGGGGTACCCCAGGGGATGAGCCAGCCGAGGTAGGTGGCGAGGCCGCCGTCGAGGCCGAAGTTGAGCGTGCCGGCGACGTGCCCGGCGGCGAAGGCGACGCGGTGGCGCAGGTCGACGACCCACTCGCCGGCGGTGAGCCGCCGGCGCAGCTGAGCGGGGTCGGCGTGCTGCGGCGGGCTGAGGTCGGGTTCGAGCGGACCGGCCGTGTTCGCGGGGGCCATGTGCGCGTAGTAGGCCGGCCAGGCGTCGAGGCCGGCGAGCAGCTCGTCGACGAACTCGCGCTCGGGCGTGGTGAGCACCGGGTTGGTCCGCTGCTCCCGGCCGATGGTCGACGCGGCGGCGCCGGACTGGGTGGCGGCGCAGAAGCTGCCGAAGCCGTGGGTCGGGTAGACGGCGGCGGCGCCGGGCAGCTCGGCGGCGAGACGGCGGGCCGAGGTGTACTGCTGGTGCGCGAGCGTCCCGGTGTGCTCGGGGCCGAGCAGGTCGGGGCGCCCGACCGAGCCGTACAGCAGCGATCCGCCCGTGAACACGGCGACGTCCGCGCCGTCGGCGATCAGGACGTACGCCAGGTGGGTGAACGTGTGGCCGGGCGTGTGCCGCACCCGGACCCGCATCCGCTCGCCGACACCGACCTCGTCGCCGTCACGGACCGGCACGCGGTCGAACGCGACCGGGTCGTCGGCGCCGACGTGGTAGGCGGCGCCGGTGCGCCGGGCCAGGGCGAGGCCGCCGGTGACGTAGTCGTTGTGGACGTGGGTCTCGAAGACGTGGGTGATGGTCACGCCCTCGGCGGCGGCGAGGTCGAGCACGCGGTCGATGTCGCGCTGCGGGTCGACCACGAAGGCCACCCGGCCGTCGTGGACGAGGTAGCCACGGTCGCCGAGGGTCGGCGTGTCGATGGGCAGAACGTGCGGCACGGCACCGGTCCTTTCACGCGGCTCGCGGGCACAGCCAGCCTGACACATACCCCCTGGGGTATGTCAACGATACCCCTGGGGGTATGCTGGGAGTGCGCTGAGCAGCGTGTACTACCCGGAAGTGCCCTGGAGTATCCTCAGGCCAGGGACAGGAACAGCTTCTCCAGCTGGGCGACGTCGAGCTGCGGCTGCTTGCCGGCCTCCTCGGCGGTCAGGCACTGCCGGAGCCCGGTCGCGATGATCTTGAACCCGGCCTTGTCGAGGGCGCGCGACACGGCGGCGAGCTGGGTGACGACCTCGGCGCAGTCGCGGCCGTCCTCCAGCATGGCGATCACCCCGCGGATCTGCCCCTCGGCGCGGCGCAGCCGCTTGATCACGTCGCTGAGCGCCTCGCCGTCGATCTCCACGCCGTGCCTCCTGTCACCTGCCGTCAGATACCCCCCAGGGTACCCTGCTCTAGGGGCGGCCGACGGCCGAGCTGCCACCCCACACGGCCCGGGCCCCGGACTCGCCGACCCGGACCACCTGCACCAGGTTGGCCAGCGCGACGACGACGGCGATCACCGCGACCACCGTGCGCGCGGCGCGGCGCGACGAGGTGGCCGCCGTGCGGCGGTGCGTCCACACCAGCGCGACGGCGGCGGCGAGCAGCGGCAGCGCGAAGAAGAGCAGGCTGTCGCCGAGCTCCTCGTGCTCGTGCGGCACGCCGACCCGCCCGGCCAGCTGGTCCCCGGTGCTCGTGGCGACCGGGATCGCCACCGCGGCCAGCGCGGCCAGCGCGACGACGACCGGCCCGAAGCGCGACCGCCAGGCCGGGCGGACCGCGATGGCGATCACCCCGATGGTGGCCAGGGGCAGCAGGACGACCACGGCGTGCACCACGAGCGGGTGCAGCGGCAGGCCGTTGACGGTGTCCGGCACAAGCGACTCCTCATCCTCCGACGATTCCTCCGACGATGTCGCCGCCACTGTGCCGGGCGGTTCTTGGAGCATTCTTAGTCCGGTGCGTGCCAAGCTCGAGCCCGTGACCGACCCGCCCGCCGCGCCCCGGCTGCTGCTCGTCGAGGACGACCGGCGCCTCGCCGGTGTGCTGGCGGAGCTGCTGACCGACGAGGGCTACCTGGTGGACCTGGCGCGCGACGGGCAGCAGGGGCTGCACCTCGGCCTGTCGCGCCAGTACGACGTCATCGTCGTCGACCGGCGCCTCCCCGCGATCGAAGGACTCGACCTGGTGCGCCGCCTGCGGGGCCGCGGCGTCACGACCGGGGTGCTCGTGCTCACCGCCCGCGGCACGGTCGCCGACCGGGTCGAGGGGCTCGACGCCGGCGCCGAGGACTACCTGACCAAGCCGTTCGACACCGCGGAGCTGCTGGCCAGGCTCCGCGCCCTGCGGCGACGCCACCGGGAGCGGGCCGGCCTGCTGCCGGTCGGGCGCGGGTGGCTCGACGTGGCCACCCGGCAGGTGCGCGACCGGTCCGGCGGCGTGGTGGCCCTGTCCGACCGCGAGTGCGCCCTGCTGCAGACCCTCGCCGCCCGGCCGCACCAGGTCTTCAGCCGTAACGACCTGCGCAGCCTCGTGTTCGACGCCGCCGAGAGCCCCGGCGTCGTGGACACCTACGTGCACTATCTGCGCCGCAAGCTCGGCCGCCCGGTGATCAGGACGGTCCACGGGCTCGGCTACCAGATCGGCGCCGCATGACGGGCGACCCGGAGCCGCGCCTGCTGCGCCGGGCCACCGCGGCGATCGCCGGGCAGGTGGCCGCCGCCGTCGCCGCGACCGTGGTGCTGGTCAGCGCGCTGGCCTTCTCGCTCACGATCCGCGCGGAGCACCTGGCCGAGGAGCGCACCGTGCGCTCGGTGACGCTCGCCGCGGGCCCGGACCTGGTCACCGCGGACGGTGTCGTCCTGCTGCGCCGCGCGGCCGGCGGCAGCGTCGCGGCCAGCGCGGGCGCGCCGCCCGCCGCGCTCGGCATCGACGTCACGCGCCTGCGATCCGGGCGTGGCAACGCTTCCGCCGGCGGCCGGCACTACGAGGCGTACGCGGTCGACGGCCCCGACGGCAGCCGCACCGTCGGCCTGCTCGACGTCACCGCCCGCGAGGAGTCGGGGGAGCGCCTCGTGCGGTCGCTGCTGATCGCCGGGCTCGCCGGCATCGGCGCGGCCGCCGCGCTCGGCGCCGTCCTGGGCCGGCGCGCCGTGCGCCCGCTGGCGCGGGCCCTGTCGCTGCAGCGGCGCTTCGTGGCCGACGCGAGCCACGAGCTGCGCACGCCGCTGGCCGTGCTGCGCACCCGCGCCGAACTGCTGCAGCGGCGGCTCGACCGCGGGGCCGGTGACGAGCGGACGCGCGCCGACGCGGCGGAGCTGGTGGCCGACACCCGGGCGCTCGGCGAGGTGGTCGAGGACCTGCTGCTGTCCGCGGAACTGCCGCACCGACCGGCCCGGGGCGTGCCCGTCGACGCCGCCGGCCTGGCCCGCGAGGTCACGGCGTCGGTCGAGCCCTACGCCGCCGCGCAGGACGTCACGCTGCGCACCGAGATCGGCGCCGGAGCGCTGGTCGTGACCGGGGTCCGGTCGTCGCTGCGCCGGGCGCTCGCGGCCCTCGTCGACAACGCGCTCGGGCACGTCTCGGCCGGGGGCACCGTCACCGTGGCCGTCAGCCGTGCGGACGGCCGCGTCTGTCTCGCGGTCGTCGACGACGGGGTGGGGCTCGATCCTGGCCGGGCCGAGGCGCTGCTGGCCCGCTTCGCGCGCGGCGACGAGGTCTCCGACCGGCCGGGCCGGCGCTTCGGGCTCGGCCTGGCCCTGGTCCGGGAGGTGCTCCAGGCGCACGGGGGAGACCTGCGGATCGAGGGCAGCCCGGGCGACGGTGCCCGGTTCACCATGGTTCTGCCGGCCGGCCGGGCCGACCCGGGACCTTCGGCCTTGGTGTGAGACGCGCGCCTCGGGGGAGCATGGGGCGAATGCCGGACCCGGCACGCGGGGCCGGCGCCGGATGGAAGACTGCGATGTCCCGGTTCCAGCGATCGCTGCGCGCAGGGTGGCCCCGGCTGCGGGCCGCCCGGGAGGCCGTGCTGTTCTGGGCGTCGGCGCTGCTGCTCGCCGGTGGTGTGGCGGCGGCCCTCGCCGGGGCCTCCGGCGCCGCGGCCGGGCTGTGGGCCGCCGCGACCGGCATCGGGCTGGTGGCCTCGACGGTCACCATCGCCGTCGCCGTGGTGCGCCGGCGGCCGTCGGTCGACGTCATCGCGTGGCTGGCGCTGGTGGGCGCGCTGCTGGTCGGCGAGCCGCTCGCCGGCGCGGTGATCTCGGTCATGCTGTTCACCGGCGGGGTGCTGGAGGCGCGGGCCTCGGCCCGGGCCCGCCGTGACCTCGGCCGCCTGGCCGCCGCGGCGCCGCGCATCGCCCGGCGCGAGGGACCCGACGGCGTGGTCGAGATCGCGGTCGACCGGGTCGTGGTCGGCGACCGGCTCGTCGTCGGGGCCGGCGAGCTCGTGCCGGTCGACGGGCGGCTGCTCGACGACGGGACGTTCGACGAGTCGGCGCTGACCGGTGAGTCGCTGCCGGTCGAGCGCGTGGCCGGCGAGACCGTCCGCAGCGGCGTCGTCAACGCCGGCCCGGCGGCGCGGATGCTGGCGACCGAGACGGCGGCCGCGTCCACCTACGCGGGCGTGGTGCGCCTCGTCGAGCAGGCCCAGGCGTCCAGCGCCCCCTTCGTCCGCCTCGCCGACCGCTTCGCGCTGGCGTTCGTACCCCTGACGCTCCTCGTGGCCGGGCTCGCCTGGGCGATCTCGGGCGACGCGGTGCGCGCCGTCGCCGTGCTCGTCGTCGCCACCCCCTGCCCGCTGCTGCTGGCCGCTCCGATCGCGATCATGTCCGGCGTGTCCAGGGCGGCCCGGCACGGCGTCATCCTCAAGGGTGGCGCGGCGCTGGAGCGGCTGGCGGCCGGGCGGGTCCTGCTGTTCGACAAGACCGGCACCCTGACCCGCGGCCGGCCCGTCCTGTCCGCCGTGCTCACCGCCCCCGACCGGCCGGACGGCGAGGTGCTGCGGCTGGCCGCCTCGCTCGACCAGTCCTCGGCGCACGTGCTCGCGGCGCCGATCGTGACCGCGGCCCGCGACCGCCGGCTGCGCCTCTCGCCGGCGTCCGGCCTGCGGGAGCGGCACGGTGCCGGCATCGCGGGGACGGTGGACGGCCACCACGTGCGGCTGGGCAAGGCGGCCTGGGTCCTGGACGGGCCGGCACCGGACTGGGTGCGCCGGGCCCGTCGCCGCGCCGCGCTGGACGGGTCGCTCACCGTGTTCGTCGCGGTGGACGGGGACCCCGCCGGGGTACTGCTGCTCACCGATCCGATCCGGCCCGACGCCCCGCGCATGATGCGGGCCCTGCGGGACGCCGGCATCGCGCGCACGGTCCTCGTCACCGGGGACCGGGCCGACATCGCGCAGACCGTCGGGCGGGTGGCCGGCGTCGACGCGGTCTACGCCGACCGGGACCCGGCCGACAAGCTCGCCGTCGTCCGCGCCGAACAGGCCGCCGCGCCGACCGTCATGGTGGGCGACGGCGTGAACGACGCTCCGGCGCTGGCCGCCGCCGGTGTCGGGGTGGCCCTCGCGGCCCGCGGTGTCACCGCCGCGGCCGAGGCGGCCGACGTCGTGCTCACCGCCGACCGCGTCGACGGTCTCGCGGACGCGATCCTCGTCGCCCGCCGCGCCCGCGCCGTCGCCCGCCGCTCGGCCGGTCTCGGCATGGCCCTGTCGCTGGCCGCGATGGTGCCGGCCGCCGCCGGGCTGCTGTCGCCGGTCGCCGGTGCGCTGCTGCAGGAGGCGATCGACGTCGCCGCCATCGCGCTCGCCCTCACCGTGCTGCTGCCCCAGCGGGTCCACACGGTGACCATGCCGGCCGCCGACGTCGCCGTGGCCCAGGAGCTGTACGCGCAGCACACCGCCGTCCGGCCGCTGGTCGAGCGGATCCGCGCCGTCGCGGACGACCTCGGCACCACCGCGGCGGACCTCACACCCGTCCGCGACCTCGTGGACCGCCTCGACACCGAACTGCTGCCGCACGAGCGGGCCGAGGAGGAGCAGCTGCTGCCGATCGTCGCGCGGGCCCTCGGCGGTCCCGACCCGGTCGGCGCGCTCAGCCGCACCCACGCCGAGATCGAGCACCAGATCCGCCGGCTGCGCCGCGCGCTGCCGGACCCGGGGGAGCGCCCCGAGCCCGAGGACGTCGTCGACCTGCGGGCCGGCCTGTACGGCCTGTACGCCGTCATGCAGCTGCACAACGCGCAGGAGGAAGAGAACGCGTTCAGCCTGATGCCGGCGGGCCGCTGAGCTCAGCCGCGGGCGCGGCCGGGCAGGAGGCCCGCGCGCAGGCCGTCGGCGTCGGAGAACTCGAAGTACTCCATCACCGCAGGCTTGCGCAGGACGAGCACCAGGGCGACGGTCAGGGCGGCCAGCGCGACGACCGCGATCGTGTGGCCGCCGGTGTACCACAGCGGGAACAGCCGGTCGAACGCCGCCGCCGCCGCGGCCTGCTCCTGCGGCGTCGCGCCCCCGTCCGAGCCGGCGCTCTCGGGCGCGTAGATGACCGTGAACGAGTCGAGCAGCACCGCCAGCGGCAGGCAGCACAGCACGCCGAGCCGCGACGCCGGGCGCGGGCGGGTGATCAGGGCCGCCGCGCCGATCGCGGCCGCGGCGACGAGGGCCGCGACGACCAGGCAGAACACGAAGCGCTGGCGGATGCCGTCGTGCGGCGGCTGTTCGTTGACGGCCCAGCCGAACTCGGCGACGTTCGCGGTGAACGTGTGGCGGCCCAGCAGCGTGAGCACGACGTCGGCGACGGCGACGAGCGCGGCCGCCACGGCCAGCCAGAACGCGGTACGGACGAGCTGCATTCGGTGTCACGACCTTCGAGCGGGGCGGTGGGGAGGCCGATCATAGACGAGCATGCGGGCCATGCCGGCGCTGCGGCCCGCGTACCGTTCCGGGCATGGCACTGCGACCCGACGAGTTCCACGACCACGCCCTCGCCGCCGCCGACGCGGAGGGCCGGCTCCCGCTCGCGCGGATGACCGGCTGGGACATCAGCCCGTTCGAGCCCGACGGCCTGCGCGTCGCCCCGCTGCGCCCGCCGGTGCTGCCCGAGCCGCCCCGCCACGGCGAGGACCCGGCGGACTGCGACTCGTGCCGCCGCCGCGACGAGGGCGTCTGGCTCGACGACCGGTGGCGGCTGGGCCGTATCGAGAAGGTGGGCGTGCCCCTGGTACTGATGCTGCATCCTCGTGACCACCACGACCTGGCCGACCTGCCCGACGCCCTCGCCGCCGAGCTGGGCGTGCTGACCAAGCACATCGCCGGGCACATCCAGTCCCTGCCCCACATCGCCCGCGCCCACGTCTACCGCATCGGCGACGGCGGCGCCCACCTGCACGTGTGGTTCTTCGCCCGCCCGGCGGGCCAGTCCCAGCTGTACGGCTCGTGGATGGTCGTGTGGGACGACCTGCTGCCGGAGTATCCGGCCGAGGTGGCCGACGCGGACGCGACAACGGTCGCGCGGGCCCTGGCCGCCTCCTACGGCGGCCGTGCGACATGAGCATCTCGGTGGTGGCGGCCGACGCCGGGCGGTGGGACGACATCCAGGCCGTGCTCGGCGCGCGTGGCCATCGCGGCCGGCGACCTGTACGTCGGCACGAGCGGCGTGTTCGCGGCCGCCGGGTTCGCCGAGGTCAGCCGGCCGACGCCGCGCCGCGCGGTGATGCGCGTCGAGCTGCGGTAGGGCCAGCCCCACGCTCCGATCGGGGTGCTGCCGGGAGCGCGTGACGGGGGTCGATACCGGCAGGCTCGACGCATGGGGATCACAGCAGATCGCGTTGTCAGCCGCCGCGCCGTGCTGGCCGGCGCCGCCGCCGGAGCGGCCGTCGCCGGGCTCGGGCAGGCCCGGGCCGCGGGCGCGCACAGTGAACCGGGCCTCGTCGCCCTGCGCCGGGACATCCACCGCCATCCCGAGCTCGCCGGGGCCGAGCGCCGCACCGCCGGGATCGTCGCGCGGCGGCTGCGGGCGGCCGGCCTCGCCGTGACCGAGGGCGTCGGCGGCCACGGCGTCGTGGGCGTCCTCGCCGGCGCGCACCGCGGGCGGACCGTCGCCTACCGGGCCGACATGGATGCGGTACCGCCGGACGAGCAGTTCGGTGGCGAGGCGACGCAGCCGGCCCACGTGTGCGGCCACGACCTGCACACGACCATCGGCGTCGGGGTCGCCGAGGCCCTCGCCCGCCGGCGGCGCCGGCTGGCCGGGACGGTCGTGTTCGTGTTCCAGCCGGCCGAGGAGTCCCTCGGCGGGGCCGCCGCGATGCTCGCCGACGACGTGTTCGCCCGGGCGCGGCCGGCCGAGATCCACGCCCTGCACTGCGGCCCGTTCCCGGTCGGGCAGTTCCACGTCATGCCCGGCTACGGCCTGCCCGGCCAGGACCGCGGCACCGTCACGCTCACCGGCCCGGACGCGCAGGCGCGGGCCGTACTGCTGGCCCGGCGCATCGCCGCGCTGGGCACCGTCACCACGCCCGAGACGACCGAGGCGCTCGAGCGGTTGGTCGCCGACCTGCAGGTCCCGGGCGGGCCGCTCGCGGAGTTCGTGTTCATCGGGGCCCGCCCGGCCGGTGCCGAGGTGCGGTTCACGTACCGCTGCTGGCCCGAACAGCGGTACGTGAGCGTCCGCGCCGACATCGAGCGGCTCGCCCGCGAGTCCGGCCCGGCCACCGTCACCGTCCCGCCGGCACCGTTCCCGGCCATGATCTGCCCCGAGCCGGAGGGGGAGATGCTGCAGCGGTACCTCCGGCGCGCCCTCGGCCCGGCCGCGGTCGGCCGCCTGCACGCGGCGGTCCCGTTCAGCGGCGAGGACTTCGCGCTGTTCCTGCGCCGCATGCCGGGCACGTACACGTTCCTCGGCGTCCGCCGCCCCGGCGCGGCGATCGAGTCCGCGTACCCGCACTTCACCACGTTCGACCCGGACGAGCGCGCCATCGGCCACGGCGTGCGCGCGATGACGGGCTGGCTGCTGACCCGCACCGGCTCGGGTCGGTGACGGTCGGTGACGTACCCCATAAAATAGGAATCTGAGAGTCCTCTTTGGGTAGGGTCGGGCTGTGCGCCTCAACCGCTCCACGGACATCAGCCTGCGCATCCTGATGCTGGGTGCCACCCGGGACGGCCTGCTCACCGTCGACGAGCTGGCTGACGCGGTCGCCGTGCCCCGGCACCACCTGGCCAAGGTCGTGCAGCGTCTGCAGCACCTCGGGCTGCTGGAGACCGTGCGCGGGCGCGGCGGCGGGGTGCGCCTGGCCGCCGCGGCCCGCACGGCGTCCGTCGGCGGGCTGGTGCGTGAGCTCGAGGGCGAGACCGAGGTCGTCGAGTGCACCGGCGACCCGGCGTGCCCCCTGAGCCAGGGCTGCCGGCTGCGCGCAGCGCTGCGGCGGGCGCAGGAGGCCTTCTACGCCACCCTCGACCCGATCACGATCGACGAGCTCACCGCGCCACCCGTGCGGCAGGTGCTGCTGAGCCTGGGCCGCTCCTGATCGCGCGACCCATTCCCCTCGTCTGGAGAACAACCATGCTGTCAGCCACGAATCGCCCGGTCGTCGAGGCGACCCTCCCGGTCGTCGCCGAGCACCTCGACGCCGTCTCGGACGTCTTCTACCAGACGATGCTGGGCGAGAACCCCGAGCTGCTCAACCTGTTCAGCCGCAGCGCGCAGGCCACCGGCCAGCAGCGGCAGGCGCTGGCCGGCGCGGTCGCGGCCTTCGCGGCGCACCTGGTCGGCGCGGGCCCGGACGCCGTGACGTTCGAGCACCTGGTGAACCGGATCGCCCACCGGCACTGCGCGCTGGGCATCCGGCCCGAGCAGTACACCGTTGTCGGCCGCTACCTGCTCGCAGCGGTCGGCACGGTGCTCGGCGATGCCGTGACCCCGCAGGTCGCGGCCGCCTGGGACGAGGTCTACTGGCTGTTCGCCACCCGGCTGATCGGGCGCGAGACGCGCATCTACGCCGAGGCCGGGACGCACGGCGAGGACCCCTGGCGGGAGTACGTCATCGGCAGCAGGACCGCCGAGGCGCACGACACCGTCTCGTTCGTCCTCGCACCGGCCGACGGCCGCCCGGCCCCCCGGTTCGTGCCCGGGCAGTACGTCACCGTCGCCGCCGACCTGCACGACGGCACGCGTCAGCTGCGCCAGTACTCGCTGTCGCAGGCCGCCGACGAGCGGACCCTGCGCATCACCGTGCGGCGCGTGCGTGGCACCGGCGGGGCGCCGGACGGGGTCGTCTCCGGCTTCCTGCACGACCACGCGGCCCCCGGCGACCGGCTGCGGCTGAGCCAGCCGTACGGCGACCTCGCCCTGACTCCCGGCGACGCGCCGCTGCTGCTGGTCAGTGGCGGGGTCGGCGTCACGCCGATGGCCGCCATCCTGGACCACGTGGCCCGCACCCAGCCGGCCCGGCACGTCACCGCCGTGCACGCCGACCGCAGCCTCGACCGGCACCCGCTGCGCGCCCACATGGACGCCAGCGGTGCCCGGCTGGACTCCTTCGACTCCCTCGTCTGGTACGAGCAGCCGGCCCCGGACGCGTTCACCGGTCTGGTCGACGTGGACGCCATCCCGGTGCGCCCCGGCGCCGAGGTGTACCTGTGCGGCCCGGTCCCGTTCATGCAGGCGGTCCGGGCCGGCCTGCGTCGCCGCGGCGTCCCCGACGAGCGGATCCGCTACGAGGTGTTCGGCTCCGAGCAGTGGCGTCCGGCCCCGGCGCCGGCCCGCGCCTGACCAGACCTGACCAGAAGGGAAGACCCGACCATGCAGAAGCTCTCGCTCGACGCCCGGGTACGTGAGCACCTGGAACGCGCAGCCGCGTCCTCCACCGGCCGCAGCGCCGAGACCGTCTACGGCGGCCACGAACACGCCCTGCGGCAGACCCTCGTCGCACTGCGCGCGGGCACGTCCCTGGCCGAGCACGAGAACCCCGGCGAGGCGACGCTGTTGGTGCTGCGCGGGCGCGTACGGCTGCACAGCGGTGAGACCTCATGGGAGGGCAGAACCGGGGATCTGCTCATCGTGCCACCGGCCCGGCACAGCCTGGAAGCCGTCGAGGACGCCGCCGCGCTGCTGACCGTCGCCAAGACTCCCTGACACCGGTTCGCCAGGTACGCGCCGCTTCCGCTGCGAATGTCGTCAAATCGTCATAATCTTGCGGAACCGCGTACATGACGCGGCGTGAAGCTGGTGGGGGCGGCTGAACCTGACGGTGCGGAGGGATGAGCATGACGGCACTGCACCTCGCGGACGGCACGGACTTCAGCCTGGTGTGCGACGGTTGCGGCCTGGTGGTCGAGCACCTCGGCGCCAACCTGCACAGCTGGGACCTGGCGTGGAGCCTGTTCCGCCGGCACGGCTGGATCGGCGACCGCTCCGCGGGTGGCCCCCACGGCTGCCCCCGCTGCACGTCGCAGTCGGCGATGATCGGCGATCAGTAGGCGGCGATCAGTAGGCGGCGGTCATCGCGGCCGTGTCCAGCCAGGCGAGGGCTGCGGGGAGGTCGGCGAAGTTCGGCAGCAGGTCGTCGACCGACAGCATCCGCAGCGCGGCGGTGACGCGGTCGGCGGCGCCGGCCAGGCAGATCCGCCGGCCGTGACCCGCCGCGACCTCGTGCGCGGCGACCAGCACGGCGAGCAGGGCCGAGTCGGCCGACGGCAGCCGGCTCAGGTCGAACACCACGTGCTGGGTCGGGCGGATGCCGCTCGCGAGGAGGTCGTGGAGGTGGGCGTGGGTGGCCAGGTGCAGCGTGCCCGGGAGCTCGACGACCGTGACACCGTCGAGCTCGCGCCAGGTGACCGGCTGCGCCGCGCGGCCCGCCGGTGTGGCCCGCGCGAAGGACTCCTCGACCATGCCGTGCTCGCGCGGGGCGGGGCAGCGCCCGCAGGCGTGCGGCCCGGTCGGCCGCTGCGCGCCGCGCCAGCCGTCCTCCACGAACAGGCTCCACGCGACGCGCCAGGTGCCCATCGCGGGCGCGAGGTTGGCGACCAGCTGGCCGCAGGTGTCACAGGCGAGGCTGAAGTTCGCGCCGTCGCGGCTCAGCAGCGCGGTCATGGGCGGCTCCTCACTCATCGATGCATTTGCCACCTTCCGCGCTGCGTGTCGCCGATGTTCCGCAATTTCATGACAGTCGTGTGACGTTTGCCGCGGCCGGGGGTGACGCCACCGCGGCGCGGCCACCCCCGGTGCGGACCGGTTCAGCTCGGGCCGGCCCAGGTCACGGCGCTCACCGGCCGTCCCGCAGCCAGTGCCAGGCCAGCGCGGCGACCCACAGCTCGTAGCCGAACGTGCTCAGGGCCAGCAGCGGGAACAGCGCGCCCGACACGAGGGTCGCGCTGCCGACCAGGCTGAGCACGACGACGACAGCGGCCGAGCGGACCAGCCACGGGGCCCTGCCGGTGGCGCGCAGGCCGAGCGCGATCGCGCCGACGAAGAAGACCCGGGCGAAGACCGAGAACGCCAGGCCGTACGGGGCCACGGCGTCCCAGCCGGCGAGGATGCGCGGGTCGGCGCCGCCGGCCGCGGTCTCCAGGGCGACGTCGTGCAGCATGCCGGCCAGCGGCCAGATCAGCGCGAGCAGCACGCCGGACGCGACCGCGACGGTGGCCAGGACGCCGCTGGCGTCGGCCCGGCGCAGCCGCGCCCAGACGGCGCCGAGGAAGCCCAGCAGCAGCGAGCCGGCGGCCATGAAGGCGAAGTTGCCGGCGCGGTACAGGCCGGCGGCCTCCTGGACGCTCTGCCCGCGCTCCATTGCCGGGTCGGACGGCGCACCGCCGTGCGGCAGCACGAACACCGCCATCGCGATCATCACGAGCAGCTGGCAGACGGTGAAGGCGAGCCCGAAGCGGGTGCTGGTCCGCACGGGGTCGGCGGTGGTGGTGGCGGTGACGGCTGGCGCGGTCATCGTGCTCCTCTCAACAGTGGACGGGGTGCCAGCAACGTACGGACGCGGGCACCCCGCCGGCATCGACCCGCGGGCGGCTTCGCGGCTCAGCCCGCGGGTGCGACGCCGATCAGCCCGTGGGATGAGGCGGCGCGGATGAGCGATGTCCTACGCTCGCGGTCGTGAACGCGTGGGTGGCCCGGCTGCGGGTGGCACGGTCGGACGCCGTCCTGGCGGGTGTGCTGACCGCGATCGCGCTCGCCCAGACGCTCGCGTTCCCGATCGCCGGCCGGGGCATCGGCGAGCTCTACGTGCTCGGGTCGAGCCTGCCGCTGGCCTGGCGCCGGCGGTACCCGCTGGAGTCCGCCGCCGTCTCGAGCGCGTTCTGGCTCATCCCGCTCGACGGCTTCCCCGTGCTCGGATTCGTCGCCGTCGTCCTGCAGTTCTTCGCCGTCGGCGCCTACGGCGCGCCGCGCGCCGCCGTCTGGGCGGTCACCGCGTGGGGCTGCCTCACCGGGGCCGTCGGCACGCTGCTCGGCCCCGAGCTGCCGGTGGCCGTCATCGGCGCGGTGCTGTCCGTCGTGGCGCCGGTGGCGGCCGGGCAGCTCGTCGCCCACCAGCGCCAGCAGAACCGGGCGCTGCTGCAGCTGGCCGCCGAGCTGGAGACCGAGAAGCGCAAGGTGCGCGAGGCCGCGGTCAGCGAGGAGCGGGCCCGGATCGCCCAGGAGCTGCACGACGTCCTCGGCCACGAGCTGACCCTCATCGCCGTGCAGGCCGAGGCGGCATCCGCGGCGCTGCGGCTGGCCCCGGCGCGGGCCGCCGCGCCCGTCGAGGCGATCCGCGAGACCTCGCACCGGACCCTGCGCCAGATCCGCTCGGCGCTCGACCTCGTGGCGCCGCCCGCCGACCCGACCGACGCGACCGCCGAGGGGCTCGCCGAGCTCGCGCGGCGGGCCGACGCGGCCGGGGTGGCGAACTCGCTCGCGCTCACCGGCACGCCCTGGCCGGGCGAGACGCCGGTCTGGCTGGCGGTGCACCGCATCGTCCGCGAGTGCCTGACCAACGCCGGCCGGCACGCGCCCGGCCGGGCGGTCGCGGTCGGCGTGCACTGGGCGCCGGACACCGTCACCGTCACCGCGGCCAACCCGGCGGACGCCCGGGCGCAGCCGGTGCCGGGGCGCGGCCTGGCCGGCATGCGGCACCGGGCGGAGCTGCTCGGCGGCACGTTCACCGCCGCGGTCCGCGACGGCTCGTTCGAGGTACAGGTGACGCTTCCGGCCGGGGAGTCGCGATGATCCGCGTCCTGGTCGTCGACGACCAGGCCCTGGTGCGGCAGGGCCTGCGGCTGATCCTCGAGCTGGCCGGGTTCGAGGTGGCCGAGGCGGGCGACGGCGCAGCCGCGGTCGCGGCCGTCGCCGATCAGCGGCCCGACGTGGTGCTCATGGACCTGCGCATGCCGGTGCTGGACGGCGTCGAGGCGACCCGGCGGATCGTCGCCGGCGGCGACGGCAGCACCCGGGTCATCGCGCTCACCACGTTCGACGCCGACGAGCACGTCATCAACGCCCTGCGGGCCGGAGCGGTCGGCTTCCTGCTCAAGGACGTGACGTCGGAAGGCCTGGCCGACGCGGTCCGCCGGGCGGTGGACGGCGAACCCGTCATGGCGCCGAGCGTGCTGGCCCGGCTCATGGACCACTTCGCGGCGCGGCCGCCGCGGCCGCCGGCGCCGCCCGCCGGTGTCGCCGAGCTCAGTGAGCGCGAGCTGGAGGTGCTGACCCGCATCGGCGCGGGCCTGTCGAACGCCGAGATCGCCGCGGAGCTGGTCATCAGCATGGCCACCGTGAAGACGCACGTCCGGCACATCCTGGCCAAGCTCGACGTGCGGGACCGGGCCCAGGCGATCGTCGTGGCGCACGAGGCCGGCCTGCGTCACGGGGCGCGCTGAGCCAGCCTGACGGTGAAGCCCTCCGCCGAGCGGTAGAGGCTCACGTGGTCGCAGGTCTGGTGCGCGATCCACAGCCCGAACCCGGCCGACGCGTCGTCGCCGCCGGCCGGCAGCAGCCCGGCGAACGGGTACGCCGGCCCGGGGCCGCCGTCAGCGACCGTGACCACGACCCGCCCCGCCCCGGCCCAGATCCGCATCCGCACCGGCGCCCGGCCGTACATGTGGGCGTTGGTGACGACCTCGCTGACCGCCAGGGCGAGGTCGTCGAGGTCGCCGAGCCTGCGCGCGCGCACCGCCTCCCGGGCCTCGGCCGGCGTCGGGCCGACCAGCTCGGCGACCGGCGGCCCGGCCTGGATCGGGTCGGCGACCGGCGGGCGGCGTTCGAGGAGGAACTCGGTGGGTTCGGTGTACTGCGGGTTCGGCTCGTGCCGGCCGTCCGGCCGGGCGGTTCGCGGGTGGGTGCGGGCGACGTCGGCGAGCACCGCCGGCGCCGTGGTGCGCTCGTTGTAGGCGCACATGCTCCACAGCGGGAACTCGTCGTAGGCGTGGTTGATCGCCGACTCGTACCGCGCCCACCAGTCCCAGGTGGCGCCGAGCGCCTCGGGGGGCAGCTCGCCGACGATGCGGATCTGGCCGTTGTCCTCGGCGAGTTCGGCGAGCAGCCGCCGGTAGGCGCGGATCGCGCCGGCCGGCCGGGCGTAGACCTCGCCGCCACTCATGAACGTGACCGGGCAGCCCGCCGGCAAGGCCTCGCGCACGAGCCCGGCGTTGCGTTCGCCGAGCGCGACGATCGTGGGCTCGCCGGCGGCGACCCCGCCGATCAGGAACGGCACCACGACGGCGAGCAGGTGCTCGTCCGAGTCGTAGCGGATCGCCTCGTGGAAGTACCCCGTGTGGCCGGCCGCCGCGCCTGTCCTCATCGGCCCGCGTTTTCCATTGCTGGAGGGTAACCGCCAGGCGACCGGCCCGCCGGGTTCGGCAACATTGCCGGTCCGGCCGACCTGGGACGATCCGGTCGGTACTGGAACCATCATCCATCATCGGCTATGATGTGGTGTTCGGTGTCCTACGGTTGCGCCATGAGCGATCGGGTCACCGCCTTCTTCGAGTCCTTCCGCGTCGCGAGCGACGCCCTCGACACCACCACCCTCGCCGGCTGCTTCGCCGACGCCTTCCTGGCCGCCGATCCGGGCGGCGCCCGGCCCGTTCCCCGCGACGCGTTCCTGCAGGCCCTGCCGCGCCGCGCGCAGATGTTCGCGGACGCCGGCGTCGGCCGGGCCGAGCTGACCGACCTGCGGGTCCAGCCGCTCGACGAGCACTACCGCCTCGTGCGCACCGAGTGGTCGGCGCCCCGCCTCGACGGCGGAGCGGCGGTGCCGTTGGCGTCGTCGTTCCTGCTGCACGACGACGGCGAGACGCTGCGCATCGTGCTGTACCTCAACCACCAGGGGCTGACGTGAGCTACGACACCCGCCAGCCGGTGGTGGCCTGGCGCAGGCCGGAGGCGCTGACGAGCAGCGCGCCGTAGCCGTCCAGGGTGTCCAGCCAGGGCAGCGAGCGGGGGCCGCGGGCCGCGGCGGCGGTGGCGTAGACGTCGGCCCACAGCAGGTCCGGGCCGGTCACGGTGACCGAGCGGACCGCCACGGCGGGCCGGCGGGTGCGCGGGTCGATGATGTGCGCGCCGCGGCGGGCGGTGCCGGACGTGGCGACGGCCCCGCTGCGCCGTTCGAGCACCTGGAGCAGGCGGGCCGGGTCGTCGGGGTCCTCGACCCCGACCCGCCATGCGGGATGGCCGGGCTCGGCGTGCAGGAGGATGTCGCCGCCCGCGTTGAGGCACCAGGAGTACCCCCGCAGCTGACGCAACTGGCGGGCGGCCCGCTCGACGGCCCAGCCCTTCACGAGGCCGGACGGGTCGAAGCGGGGCGCGCCGGTGCGCGGGTCGGGCAGGCCGCGCGGGTCGAACCAGCCGCCGGTGCGGTCGCGGGCCTCGTCGCACAGCCCCAGCACCTCGGCGAAGGCCGGGTCCGCGGCGTCGACGGCCAGGTCGCCGCGCTCCCAGCGGGACAGGTCGCTGTCGTCGCGGTACGGGCTGAAGACGGCGTCGGCGCGGCGCAGGCCGGCGAAGCACGCCGCGACCCGGGCCCCGGCGTCGGCCGTGCCGACGCCCGGCCCGCGCAGGTGGATGCTGACCGGCAGGCCCATGATCTGCTCGACCCAGGCCCGCCGGGGCAGGGTGGCGGTCACAGGTGTGCCTTGTCGAGGGCGGCCTGCAGGGACTCCCGGTACCCGTCGGTGGTGACGGTGGCGCCGGAGACGGTGTCGATGTCGGCGCTCTGGGCGTCGATCGTCTCCCGCACCAGGATGGGCAGGGCGCGGGCGTTGATCTGCCGGTCCTTGCCGTTGTTGTCGGGGTACACCGGGACGGACACGGCGGTGATCCGGCGGTCGGCGACGGTGATGACGACCTGGACGTCACCCCAGCGGGTCGAGGCGACCGAGCCCTCGTAGGTGGTGCCGCCACCGGTGCTGCCGCTGCCGCCGCCGGTGGTGCCACCCGGCGCGGCGGTGGTGGCCGGCGGCGCGCCGGCGCCGAGGCTGGTGCGGTAGCTGAACAGCAGGACCACCGCGGCGAGGGTGGACAGCAGCCAGAGGGTGATGCGTCGCAACGTGGCTCCTACCAGGCGAACTGTTCGGTGTGGATGCGGCCGGGAGCGGTGCCGGCTTCCCGGGCGGCGGCCCGGGCCGCCGCGGTCCAGGCGTCGGGGCCGCACAGGTAGACGTCGGCGGCGGCGATGTGCGGGACGAGGCGGTACAGCGCCTCCGCGTCGGTCAGGCCGGCGGCCGGGGCGGGCAACCACGACTCCGCGCGGGCCCGTGGCCCTAGGAGGTACACGACCCGGACGCCGCGGTGCCGGGCCAGCCAGTCGAGCTCGGAGCGGAACACCAGGTCCGCCTCGCTGCGGGCCCGGTACACCAGGGTCGCCCGGCCCGGGGCGTAGGGCAGCTCGCCGAGCAGGGCCAGCAGCGGGGTGACGCCGATGCCGCAGCCGAGCATGACGACCTGGCCGCCGGTGTAGTGCTCGCCGGTGAGCCGGCCGTACGGGCCCTCGATCAGCGCCCGGGTGCCGGGCCGCAGGCCGGCGAGGCGGGCGCTGCCGTCGCCGAGATCCTTCACGGTGATGCGCAGCACGCCGGTGTGCGGCGTCGCGGACAGGGAGTACGGGTGGGCGCGGCTCCAGCCCGGCCCGTCGAGGAACCGCCACTGGAAGAACTGCCCGGCCCGCACCGGCAGCCGCTCCAGGTCGCGGCCGCGCAGGTAGACCGTGGTCAGGCCGGGGCCCTCGCGGACGACCCGGTCGACGACGAGCCGGTGGCGCCAGTTGCGCCAGGCCGGCAGCCCGATGCGGTACACCACGACGGCGCCGGCGGCGGCCGCGTACAGGGTCCACCAGTAGGCGCGCGACCACGCGGAGCCGATGAAGTCGGTGCCGGTCCAGATCTGGTGGGGCAGCGCCAGCCCGGCGCCGAGGTACGCGTAGAGGTGCAGCAGGTGCCAGGACTCGTACCGCAGCCGCCGGCGCGCGGCCCGCATCGACGTCGCCACCACCAGGACCAGCAGCAGGGTCCCCGCCGCCGCCAGCAGCATGCCCGGATAGTCGACGACCAGGTCCCACAGCTCGCCGACCACGTTGGCGTGGGCGGCGCCGGCGTAGCCGACGGTGATGAGCACGACGTGGGCCAGCATGAGGTGGAAGGACGTGAAGCCGGTCCAGCGGTGCCAGCGGGCCAGGCGGTCCTGGCCGAAGGCGCGCTCGACCAGCGGTACCCGGGCCATCAGCAGCACCTGGAGCAGCAGCAGGTCCGAGGCGAGCAGGCCGGTGAGCCGCCCGAGTGAGGACACCCCGTCCGGCCAGGCGCCGCCCAGGTCCTGCAGCCCGCGGTTGCCCACCCACAGGGCGGTCACCACCAGCAGGCTCGCCCCGGCGGCGACCCCGGCGGCGTCGGCCCACCAGCGGGGCGCGGCGGGCGGGGCCGGGCGCGACCGGGCCGGGGCGAGCCTGCTGGTGG
>NZ_JAHYSG010000082.1 GCF_022095675.1 Dactylosporangium sp. AC04546
GGGGTGGGGCGCCGAGGTCCGACGGGCGGTAGCCCTGCGGGTAGCCCGGATAGCTGCGGTTGCGCGGGTCGACGGCGAGCTGGGACCGGCGCCGCGCCGGCATGAGGCGGACGAACCGGGCGCGGGTGCGCAGGCCCAGGCGGGCGGCGGTGGACAGCCAGGCCGGTGCCGGGGCCAGGCCGAACGCCTCGCGCATCGGGGCGTCGATCATGGCTCGCACGCCCAGCCGGACCGCCGGGCGCAGCGGGGCCGGGAACCAGCCCGCGAACAGGCCGATCGTGTACTGGGCGATGCGGCGGTTCGGCTCGCTGTACCGGAAATGCTCGGCCTCGTAGTCGAGCTTGAACCGGTGGTACTCGGCGAAGCCGTCCGGGATCTCGCGGATGCCCATCCGCCGGCCGACCGCCCGGTAGAACTCGAAGGCGGCGATCCGTTCGTGGTCGGTGAGCCGGCGCCAGCCGTACCGCTCGATCCAGTCGATCGGATCATAGACGAACGTCGACAGCACGTAGCGCATGTCGTCGTTGCCGATCGCGTAGCGGCCGTGGGCGCGGTTGATCACGCGGAGGGCCTCGCGGCCGCGCTCGGAGTCGTAGCCGTGCGCGGCCAGCTCGGCCATGAGCAGCGCCGTGTCGTC
Source organism: Dactylosporangium sp. AC04546 (assembly GCF_022095675.1). Lineage (GTDB taxonomy): Bacteria > Actinomycetota > Actinomycetes > Mycobacteriales > Micromonosporaceae > Dactylosporangium. The sequence goes on from NZ_JAHYSG010000082.1 coordinate 638, forward strand.
GTAGCGGCGTTGTGGGCGGTCGCGGAACTCGCCGGTCGCGTCCAGCAGCGCCGAGATGCTCGGCACGCAGTACGTGCGGAGCAGGGCCAGCTCGAGCGCCCGCTGGTAGTCCCAGGGGAACTCGTAGCCGGCCGAGATCCGGTAGATCTCCTCGTGATCGCGTACCGGGTCGAGCTCGAGGATCCGGCGAGTCCAGCGACCGCTGGTCACATCAGGGCCTTGACCGCGGCGAGCTGCCGCTGCGGGTCGGGCAGCAGCGGCGTCACGGTGAGCGTCGTGACGCCGGCCGCCTTGAACGCCGCGATGCGGTCCTTCACGTAGGCCTCCGGACCGATGAGGCTGGACAGCTCCAGCAGCTCGTCGGGGACAGCGGCGGCCGCGGCCTCCTTCTGCCCGGACAGGTACAGGTCCTGGATCTTGTCGGCGGCCTCGCCGAAGCCGTAGCGGGTGACGACGTCGTGGTAGAAGTTGCGGCCGCGGGCGCCCATGCCGCCGACGTAGAGCGCGATCATCGGGCGGCTGAGCTCCCGCAGGTGGGTCACGTCGTCGCCGATCGCGAGCGGGCCGCCGGCGACGATGTCGAGCGGGCCCAGCGCGGGGTCGCGCTTGGCCGCGCCGGCCGCGAGGCCGTCGCCCCAGACGTCGGCGGCGCGCTCCGGGAGGTACAGGAAGGGAAGCCAGCCCTCGGCGAGCTCGGCCGTCATCGCCACGTTGCGGTCGCCCAGGGCGGCGACGTAGATCGGGATGCGGTCGCGGACCGGGTGGGTGAGCAGCTTCAGCGGCTTGCCGAGCCCGGTGCCCAGCTCGGGCGGCAGCGGCAGCCGGTAGGTGCCGTCGTGCACGAGCGGCTCGCGGCGCCAGGCCTGCCGGCAGATCTCGATGATCTCGCGGGTGCGGGCGAGCGGCTTGTCGTACGGCACGCCGTGCCAGCCCTCGACGACCTGCGGGCCGGACGCGCCGAGGCCGAGCATCGCGCGCCCGCCGGAGAGCGCGTCGAGGCCCGCCGCGGTCTGGGCGAGCAGCGCCGGGGTGCGCGAGTAGATGGGCAGGATCGCCGAGCCGATCGCGATCCGCTCGGTGCGGGCCGCGAGGAACCCCATGATGGTCGGGGCGTCGAAGCCGTAGGCCTCGGCGACCCAGATCGCGTCGAGCCCGGCCGCCTCCCAGCCGGCGGCCTGTTCCGCGGCCGATCGGGGATCTCCGGCGTACTGCAGTTGGGTGGCGAGTCGCATGTCAGCGGACCTCCATCGGGGTGGCGTCGTGGATCGCGGCCGAGGCGAGCAGGGCGTCGGCGTCCTCGACGCCCCAGTCGGCGAGGATCTGCCGGCTGTGCTGCCCGGGCAGCGGCGGCGGGGTGGTCAGCTCGGCCGGGGTGGCCGAGAAGCGGGGCGCCGGCGCCGGCTGGACCGCGCCGTGCCGCTCGACGAACGTGCCCCGGGCGGTGAGGTGCCCGTCGCGGGTGGCCTCGCCGGGGGTGAGCACCGGCGAGACGCAGGCGTCGCCGCCGGCGAAGTGCGCCGTCCACTCGTCGCGGGTGCGGGTGGCGAACCGCTCGGCGAACCGGCGGCGCAGCTCGGGCCAGCGGTCCCGCTCGAGCTGGCCGGGCAGGTCCGGGTCGGCGTCGAGGCCGAGGCGGCGCACCAGCTCGGCGTAGAACTGCGGCTCGAGCGCGCCGACGGCCATGTGCCGGGCGTCCGCGGTCTCGTAGACGGCGTAGAACGGGGCGCCGCCGTCGAGCAGGTTCGCTCCCCGCCGGTCCTGCCACAGCCCGCTCGAGCGCATGGCGTGGAGCATCGTGGTGAGGTGGGCGGTCCCGTCGACGATCGCGGCGTCGACGACCTGCCCGCGGCCGGTCTGCTCGGCCTCGCGCAGCGCGGCGAGGATCCCGACGACGAGGTACAGCGAGCCGCCCCCGAAGTCGCCGATCAGGTTCACCGGGATCTGCGGCGGCCCGCCGGCCGGGCCGATCGGGTCGAGCGCACCGGCGATCGCGATGTAGTCGACGTCGTGCCCGGCCGTGCTGGCGAGCGGACCCTCCTGGCCCCAGCCGGTCATCCGGCCGTAGACGAGCCTGGGGTTGCGGGCCAGGACCGCGTCCGGGCCGACGCCGAGCCGCTCGGCGACACCGGGGCGCCAGCCCTCCGTGAGGACGTGGGCCCGGGCGGCGAGGCCGAGCACGGTCTGGACGCCGGCGGGCTGCTTGAGGTCGACGGCGATCGAGCGCTTGCCGCGGTTGAGCAGGTCTCCGGAGGGTTCGGCGCCGACCGGTGAGGCGGCGCCGATCCGGTCGACCCGGACCACGTCCGCGCCGAGGTCGGCGAGCAGCATCGCGGCGAACGGGCCCGGACCGATGCCGGCCAACTCGACGACGCGCAGCCCGTGCAGCGGGCCAGCCATGCGTTCTCCTCTCACGGGCGACATCCGGCGCCCGATAGTTTGATATTTGATATAGTAGGCCGCTTTCGGGAGGAGACACCATGGCCGTCGAGCGGCCGCAGCTGTCCGACGAGGTGGTCGCACACCTGCGGGACCGGATCATGTCGGGCGACCTGCGCCCGGGTGAGCGGATCCGGCTGGAGGACGTCGCCGACCAGCTCGGGGTGAGCATCACCCCGGTGCGGGAGGCGCTGCTGACCCTGCGCGGCTTCGACATGGTCGAGCTCCAGCCGCGCCGGGGGTACGTGGTGGCTCCGTTGTCCCGGCAGGACATCGTCGACGTCTTCCAGCTCCAGGCGCACATCGCCGGGGAGCTGGCCGCGCGCGTCGCCCAGCGGGTGACGGCGGCCGAGCTGACCGAGCTGACCGGGGCGCACCGGGCGATCCAGCGGGCCGCGCAGGCCCGGCGGGTCGACGTCGCCGAGCTGGAGCAGCTGGAGTTCGAGTTCCACCGGGCCGGCAACCGGGTGGCCGGCGCGCGGAAGCTGTCGTGGCTGCTGCACTGGGCCACGCGGTACACGCCGGCGCGGTTCCTCGCCTCGGACCCGAGCTGGCGCGAGGGCATGCTCACCGACCACGAGGCGGTGCTGGCGGCGCTCGCGTCGCACGACGCGGGCGCCGCCCAGGCGGCGATGGCGCGGCACTTCACGGACGGCGCGGACCGCCTCGTGAAGCACCTCGACGACCTCGGTATCTGGGCCTGACCCCGCCGTCATCCGCGGGCGTGCCGCAGGTGGAACAGCTTCGCCGCGCGCTGCAGCGCGGCCGGTGAGCGGTCGAGGCGCAGCAGGTCGATCGGCGCGGTGAAGCGCTGCCGGGTCACCGACTTCGGCCGGGAGAACTCGCGCAGGCCGTCGGCGCCGTGGATGCGGCCGAACCCGGAGTCGCCGACCCCGCCGAAGGGCAGCGCCGGGACCGCGGCGAAGCCGAGCACCGCGTTCACCGAGACCGCGCCGGCCCGCAGCCGGCTCGCGAGCTCGACCGCCGTGCGCCGGCTGCCGGTGAAGACCGACGCGGCCAGCCCGTAGCGGGAGGCGTTGGCCCGCTCGACCGCCTCGTCGAGGTCGCGGACCGGGTTCACCACGACCGTCGGGCCGAACGTCTCCTCGGTCACGGCCAGGCTGTCCTCCGGCACCTCGGCCAGCACCACCGGGTCGACGAACGGCGGGCGGACCGAGCCGGGACCGCCGACGACCGCCCGGCCGCCCTTGGCGATGGCGTCGTCGATGTGGGCGGCGACGATCGCCGCCTGGGTGGGCGTGGTCATCCGGCCGTACCGCGCGTCGGGCTCCTCGCCGGGCGTGGTCCCGCGGGCGAGCTCGCCGAGCTTGGCCAGGAACGGCTCGTAGGCCGAGCGCTCGACGTACACCCGCTCGACACCCGCGCAGGTCTGCCCGGCGTTGCCGAACCCGCCGAAGGCGGCGGCCCGGGCGGCCGCGTCGAGGTCCGCGTCGGCCGCGACGATGAGCGCGTCCTTGCCGCCGGCCTCGACCACGACCGGGGTGAGCGTCTCGGCGCAGGCGGCCATCACCTTGCGGCCGGTCGCGGTGGAGCCGGTGAACGCCAGCTTGTCGACGCCGGCCCGGCACAGCGCCGCGCCCACCTCGCCGCCGCCGGTGACCGCCTGGAACACGGCCGGGCCGTGCTCATGAGGGACGGCCTCGGCCCACGCGGCGGCCAGCCAGCGGCCGACGCCGGGGGTGTGCTCGCTCGGCTTGAACACCACCGCGTTGCCGGCGGCGAGCGCGTACGAGATCGATCCGAGCGGCGTGTACACCGGGTAGTTCCACGGCCCGATCACGCCGACGACGCCGAGCGGCTCGTAGCCGACGCTGGCCGCGTGGTTGGCGGCGAGCAGGCCCGAGGGCACCTTCCGGCGGCGCAGCACGCGCCGGGCGTTGCGGGCGGCCCAGTCGAGGTGCTCGACGGCGAGCATCACCTCGAGCACGGCGTCGCCGTGCGGCTTGCCGGTCTCGTCGCGGATCTGGTCGGCGAGCTGCTCGATGCGGGCGGCGAGCGTGCGCTTCCAGGCGAGCAGGGCACGGCGGCGGCCGTCCCAGCCCTGCCCGGCCCACCAGGCGGCGGCCGCGCGCGCCCGCGCCACCGCGTCGGTGACGGTCGTTTCGACGGCGACTTGCGCGGTCTGCGTTGCCATGGCGGACTCCTCTGCGGATTTGATATTTGATATGCTACGTTCGCTGTCAATCCCCAGGCAGGAGTGGCATCATGCTGGATCTCACCGACGAGCAACGCGCGTTCGTCTCCGCCGTCACCGACTTCTGCCGCCGTGAGGCGGGCACCCGCCAGCAGCGCGACGCGCTGACCGGCGGCGGCCGTGAGGCGCACAGCCCGGAGCTCTACCGCAAGCTCGCCGACCTCGGCTGGCTCGGCGTGTCCATCCCCGAGGAGTACGGCGGTGCCGGCGGCGGCATGGTCGACACCTGCCTGTTCCTGGAGACGACCGCCCGCGGCATGGCCCCGATCGGCGGCTTCACGACGTCGATCATCGTCGCCGGGGCCTACGAGCGGTTCGGCTCGGCCGAGCAGCGCAAGACCGTGCTCGGCGGGGTGGCCGCCGGCCGGATCGAGTCGATCGCCATGTCCGAGCCGGAGGCCGGCTCCGACGTGGCGAGCCTGGCCTGCCGGGCCGAGCGCCGCGACGACGGCTGGGTCGTCAACGGGCAGAAGACCTGGTGCTCCAACGCCCACCTGGCCGACGGCATCCTGCTGGTCGCCCGCACCTCCGGCGCGCCCGGCGAGCACGCCGGCATGACGATGTTCCAGGTCCCGGCCGACGCCCCGGGCCTGCGGATCAGCGGCATCGAGACGATGGGCGGCCGGGAGGTCAACGACCTCTACTTCACCGACTGCCACCTGCCGGCCGACGCCGTGGTCGGCACCGTCGACCAGGGCTGGAAGCAGCTGATGGCCGGGCTCAACGTCGAGCGGCTGATCCTGGCGGCAATCATGCTCGGCACCGCGCAGCGCGCCTTCGACGACGTGCTGGACTACATCAAGCAGCGCCGCCAGTTCGGCCGCCCGATCGGCAGCTTCCAGGTGCTGCGCCACCGCATGGCCGACCTGGCGACCGAGATCGAGTGCAGCCGCCTGCTGGTGTACCGCACGGCCGAGCTCGTCGACCGCGACCCGGCCACGGTGCTGCCCCGCGAGACGTCGATGGTGAAGCTCAAGGCCACCGAGACGGCCCGCCGGATGGCGCTCGACGGCATGCAGATGATGGGCGGCTACGGCTACGCCACGGAGTACGACATGGAGCGCCTGGTCCGCTCGACGGTGGTCTCCACGGTGTACGGCGGGACGAGCGAGATCCAGCGCGAGATCATCGGCAAGACCTACGGCCTCTGAGTTCGGGCCGCACGGCTGAACCACACCTGGCGGCGGGCTGCCTATCGTGCTCGGGTTGCCCGTCCCGCCTGGAGGTCGCACCCGTGTCCCGGCTCGCCCGCGCCCTGCTCGTCACCACGCTCACGGTCGCCGGCGCGGCGGCGTGCGGCCCGTCCGATTCCCCCGGGGCCGACGCCCCCGCGGCCGCAACCACGAGCAGCGCCCCCGCGCCGCCGGACCGGTTGCCGAGCATCACCGACGCCGACTCCGTCGAACGGGTCATGCGTGAGCTCATCGGGCTCGCCGCCCGGCACGCCGTCGGCGCGCCCGAGGACGACCGCCACCCGGACGTCTCGGTCACCTCGGCGTCGGCCTGCGGTGTGAAGGTCAAGGCCGCCGTCTGCCCGCCGACCGGCGCGGACGCCAAGGTCACCGTCGTGCTCAACCCCGGGCTGACGTGGCAGCAGTACCGCCAGCCGGTCGGCCACGGCGGCGGCGACGAGGTGGTGCAGAACAGCGTCCTGGGCGCGTACGCGCAGTATCTCGCCTACCGCGACATCCAGCGCACCGACCCGGCCCTGCTGGACCTCTCGATGAACGACGACGCCGGGACCGCCCGCGTCGCCCAGATCATGATGTGCAAGAACGGCGAGGTCTTCGGCGGCCTGCGCACCGCCATGCCGCCGGAGCTGGCCAGGACGTGGCAGGCGAACGCGAACGGCAAGCAGGGCGCGTACTTCACCAAGGGCACCACGGGCGGCTGCTGACGCCCGTCACCCCGAGGGGCGACGCTCGGCGACGACCTGGACGAACACGGTCAGCCCGAACAGCACCCAGAACTCGGCCTCCCGGCGCAGCAGCAGCGCCACGAGGGCGAGCAGGAAGAGCGCGACCATGGCCACGACGTGCACCGCTTCGGGCATCCATGCGACGGTACTCCTGGCTAAACCGATCGGCAAGATAGGTAATAGCTCCGAATAAACATTTCCCTAGCGACCGCTATATCATCGGCCCGTGACTTCGCGACGCGGGCGCCCCCGCCAGTTCGACCGGGACGACGCCCTGCGCACGGCCGTCATGCTCTTCTGGGAGCGCGGCTACGAGGCCACGTCGATCAACGACCTGTCCGAGGCGATGGGCATCGGCGTGCCGAGCCTGTACGCGGCGTTCGGCAGCAAGCGGGAGCTGTTCGACGAGGTCGTGGCCGAGTACACGCGGCAGTACCGCGCGTTCATGCAGACGGCGATCGCCGAGGAGCCGACCCTGACCGCGGGCGTGCGCCGCCTGCTGCACGAGGCCGCCGCGGCCGTCACGAGGCCCGGCCTGCCGCGCGGCTGCCTGGTCATCAGCGCCGCGACGAACACCACCTCGCCGGAGGTGGAGGAGGGCCTGCGCAAGCTGCGCACGGACGGGGTGGAGGTCCTGGAGTCGCTGATCCGCCGCGCGGTGGCCGCCGGTGAGCTCCCGCCGGGCACCGACGCGAGCGGCCTGGCCCACTACGTCTGCGCCACGCTGCAGGGCATCGCCCAGCAGGCCCGCGACGGCGCCGACCGCGGGACCCTGGAGACGATCGCCGCGCTGGCCATGCACGCCTGGCCCGCACCCACGCGCTGACCCGGCGTCAGATCGGCAGCACACCGGGCGGGAGCGGGGCCCGCTGCTGGGCGTCGAGGAACGCCTTCACCACGGCGCTGTCCGCGCGCCGGCGCAGCCAGAAGAGGGCGACGTTGCGGTGCGCGGTGGGGGAGTCGATGGTGCGGATGGTCAGGCCCTCGGTGCTGGTCGTCTGCAGCGCGAGACGGTTGATGACGCCGATGCCGAACGCGGCGCGCACGAGCGCCACCAGGGTCGTCGGCTGGTCGGTCAGGTAGGCGATGTTCGCCCGCCCGGCGGCCTCGCCGAGCGTGTTGCGCACGTCGAACCCGCCGCCCTCCTCCTCGGAGCCGGCCGGGTTGCCGATGAGCGGCCGGGCCAGGACGTCGTCGACGCTGACCGACGCCCGCTCGGCGAGCGGGTCGTTCTCGCGCATCACCGCGACGATGTCCTCGTGCCAGATCGTGCGATGGCACAGCGTGGTCTCGCGCATCTTCGGCAGCAGCGGCCGGAACGCGAGGTCGACGGTGCCGCCCGCGACCATCTCCTCCAGCGTCGCGGCGTTGCCCTCGTGCAGCTCGACCGTGACGCCGGGGTGCCTGACCTGCAGTTCCTGCAGCACGCCCGGCAGGTAGGTGGAGCTGACGCTGGGGTAGCTGCCGACGGTCACGTGGGCCACGACGTTGTCCAGCGTGCTGCGGACCGCGTCGATCCCGCGCTGCAGCTCCAGCAGGGCGGCCATGGCGTGGCCGCGGAACAGCTCGCCGGCCGCGGTCGTGCGGATCGGCCGGGCCTTGCGGTCGAACAGCGTCACGCCGAGGGCGTGCTCCAGCGCCGCGATGTGGGCGCTGACCCGCGACTGGGACAGGTGCAGCGCGACGGTGGCGGCGCCGAACCCGCCCTTGTCGGCGACCGCGAGGAAGCTGCGCAGCCAGGCCGTCTGCAGGGACATGGCGTCCCGGGGGTCGCGTGGGGTCAGCTCGCCCGGCTCGAGGTCGTCGTCATCGGGGTGCGGCGGGCCGGTCATCCGCGACCGGCCTTCGCCGAGGCGGCCCGCTGCGCGGCGGCGACGAGCTCGGCCAGGTGCACCACCGTGGTACGCAGCCCCGCGCGACGCACCGCCGCCGTCAGCTGGCGCTGGCACCCCGGGTTCACCACGACCAGGAAGTCTAGGTCGAGCTCCGCCAGCGCGGCCAGCTTCGCGGCGAGGACCCGCCGGCTGTCGCGCGGGCGCAGGATGGCGTACGTGCCGGCAGCCCCGCAGCAGTCGGCGGCGCCGGGGACCTCGACGTAGTCGCCGAGCGCACCGAGCACCGTCCGGGGTGCGGCGCTGACGCCCAGCCCGTTGCGCAGGTGGCAGGAGTCCTGCAGGCCGATGCGGGCCGGCCGGCCGCCGACCATGATCGGGCCCGGCGCCGGGCCCCGTTCCAGCAGCGCCTCGGAGTAGTCCACGACCCGGTCGCGGCCGGCGACCGCGGCGATATGGGCGGCGCAGCCGCCGGCGGTGGAGATGATCCGCCCGGGCCGCTCGGCGAGCTCGGCGGCGAGCCGCTCGCCGCGGGCCAGGTCCCCGTTGTGGGCGTGCAGCGCGCCGCAGCAGCCCTGGTCGGGGTCCACCCGCACGCCGGGCAGCGTGCCGGCGGCGGCGCGGCTCACCCCCGGGAACAGGACCCGCTCGAAGCAGCCGAGCATGAGTGTGTCGCCGGCCTCCGGCGACGGTGGCGTGAAGCGGGCGTGCCGGCGCAGCCGGCCCGCGAGCCGGATGAGCCGGCGGCGCCTGGCGAACGCCAGCAGCGGCCGGATTCGCAGCGGCCGGCGCCGGCCCGCCCACTGCGCGTCGCGGAGGTGTTCCAGCAGCCGGCCGTAGGGGACGCCGGCGGGGCACGCGGGCTCGCAGGCGCGGCAGCCGAGGCAGAACGAGCCCTGGTGGCGGGCGGCGGCGTCGAAGACGTCGACGGTGCCGTCGTCGACGGCGCGCATCAGGGCGATCCGCCCGCGCGGCGAGGACGCCTCGTCGCCGGTCAGCCGGTACGTGGGGCACGAGGGCAGGCAGAAGCCGCAGGAGATGCACGTGCCGAGGTCCGCGGGGTCGAAGATGCGCCCGGCCGTCATGATCCGAGCTTTCCGGGGTTGAGGATGCCGGCCGGGTCGAACGCCCGCTTGATCCGGGCCAGCAGCGCGGTCTGCGGCCGGCCGAGCTGCGCCTCCAGGTACGGCAGCTTCGCCGCGCCGATGCCGTGCTCGCCGGTGATGGTGCCGCCCAGTTCCACGGCGGCGGCGAAGACGTCGTCGAACGCGGCCGCGACCCGGGCCCGCTGCCCGGCGTCGCGGGGGTCGAAGCAGCCGACCGGGTGCGCGTTGCCGTCGCCGGCGTGGCCGAAGGTCGCCATGGTGACCTTGTGCCGCGCGGCGATCGCGTCGATGCGGCGCACCAGCTCGGGCAGGCGCGAGCGCGGTACGCCGACGTCCTCCAGCACCGTCGCCCCGCCGAGCCGCGACAGCGCCGGCAGCGCGCAGCGGCGGGCCGCCAGCAGCGCCTGCGACTCCGCGGCCGCCGTGGCGACCTGCACCGAGGAGGCGGCGTGCTCGCGCATGACCGCCGCCATCGCCGGTACCGTCCGCTGTACCTCCGCGTCGCTGCCGTCGTCGCCGAACAGCAGCATCGCCCCGGCCGTCGTGTCCAGGCCCAGGTTCGCGTACGCCTCGACGGACCGGATGCAGCTGGCGTCGAGGAACTCGAGGGTCGCGGGGAGGATGCCGGCGCCGACGACGCCCCGCACGGCGTCGCCGGCCGACTCCAGGTCGGCGAAGTACGCCAGCCCGGTGGTGCTCGCCGCCGGCGCCGGGCGCAGGGCCAGTGTCAGCTCGGTCAGCACCGCCAGCGTGCCCTCCGAACCGGTGAGCAGGCGGACGAGGTCGTAGCCGGCGACGTCCTTGAGCAGCCGCCCGCCCGCGCGGATGACCTCGCCGCCGGCGAGGACGGCCTGCACGCCGAGGACGTAACCGCCGGTGTTGCCGTACTTGAGCCCGTGCAGCCCGCCGGCGTTGGTGGCGACGTTGCCGCCCAGCGTGGACACCCGCTGGCTGCCGGGGTCGGGCGGGTAGTGCAGCCCGTGCGCGCCCGCGGCCCGCGCCAGCTCCTGGGTGGTGACGCCGGGCTGCGCGACCGCGGTGAGGTCGACCGGGTCGATCGACAGGATGCGGTTCATCCGGGTCAGCGCGAGCACGATGCCGCCGCGGATCGGGACCGCGCCGGCGGCGAGGCTGGTGCCCGCGCCGCGCGGCACGACGGGGACGCCGCGCCCGTTCGCCCAGGCGAGGATCCGCGACACCTCGTCCACGCCGCCGGGCCGGGCGACGGCCCACGGTGTGCCGGAGAAGCCGAACGTGGCGTCCGTCCGGTAGGGCACGAGGGCCGCCGGGCGGACCTCCACGTTCGCCGCCCCGACGATGCGGGCGAGGTCCGCGGCGATCGCCGGGGCGGCGGCGCCGGTCATCGCGGTCACGCCGCGGTCATCCCGCCGTCGACGACGAGGGCCGTCCCGTTGACGAACCGGCCCTCCGGGCCGGCGACGAAGGAGACCATGGCGGCGATCTCGTCCGGCGTGCCCATGCGGCCGTCGAGCTGCCGCGCCGCCATCGCCTCCCGGGCGGCCGCCGGATCGGGGGCGTTGGCGAGGATCTTGCCGATCCACTCGGTCTCCACCGTACCGGGGCAGATCGCCACGCAGCGGATGCCCTGCCGGGCGTGGTCCACGGCGATCGCCTTGGTGAGCCCGATGAGGCCCGCCTTGGAGGCGCAGTAGGCGGCGCGGCGGGCGAGCCCGACCAGGCCCCCCACCGAGGCGACGTTGACGATCACTCCGCTGCCCCGGTCGAGCATCAACGGCAGCGTCGCCCGGGTCGTGAGGAACGGCCCCGTGAGGTTCACCGCCAGGACGCGGCTCCAGTCCTCGTCGCTGGTCTCCAGGACGGTCGCGGCCACACCGACGCCGGCGACGTTCACCAGCACGTCCGGGGCGCCGACGGTGACGGCGATCTCCCGGGTCACCGAGCCGACCGCGAGCGGGTCGCACAGGTCCACCGTGAACCGGTGCGCCTTGCCGCCGACGTCCTCGACCTGCCGCAGCGTCTCGATCAGGCCGGCGGTGTCGAGGTCCAGCATGGCGACCTGGTAGCCGTCGCGGGCCAGCCACACCGCGGTGGCGCGGCCGATGCCGGAGGCGGCCCCGGTCACCACGGCGACGGGGCTCATGAGTACGCCGTCCCGGGCAGTGAGCCGTCCATGGCGTATCCGCCGTCGACGTCCAGGCAGGCACCGGTGGTGTAGCAGGCCTCGTCGGACGCGAGGTAGCAGATGGCCGAGGCCACCCACTCCGGCGGCGCGATCTTGCCCAGCGGGATCTTCGCCCGCAGCGACCGCACGATCTCCGGCGTGTAGATCGGCTCGCTCATCCGGGTCCGGGTGGCGCCGGGGCGCACGCAGTTCACGGTGATGCCGTGCGGGGCGAGCTCGGAGGCCATCGTGCGGGTCATGGCCTCGAGGCCGCCCTTGGTCGCCGTGTAGGGCGCCGCGTTCGGCTCGGAGACCACGGCGTGGACCGACGAGACGTTGACGATGCGCCCGGCCGTCCCGGTCTCGACCATGATGCGGGCGGCGGCCTGGCTCAGGAAGAACACGCCGGTCAGGTTCACCGCGAGCACGCGGTCCCAGTCGCCGCGGCCGACCTCCAGGAAGGGGGCGATGTGCAGGATGCCGGCGACGTTGGCCAGCACGTCGACGCGGCCGGCCGCGGTGCGCAGCCGGGCCTCCAGCTGCCCGGGCGCGGCGGGGTCGGCCACGTCGAGCTCGACCAGGTGCAGGCGCCCGGCGTCGGCGCCGGGCCACGGGTCGCGGTGGGTCACGTCGACGGCGAAGACGGTGGCGCCCTCGGCGAGCAGCCGCGTGGCGGTCGCCCGGCCGATGCCGGAGTCGGCGCCGGTGACCACGGCGACCTTGTTCACGAATCGCATACCCTGACCTGTCATACGACGGCTCCCATCTGCCACGGCACGATCTCCTCGGTGCCGAAACCGAGTGTCTCGGACTTGCTCGCCGTCCCCGAGGCCATGTCGACCAGGGCCTCGAACAGCCGGACGCCATACCGGATCTGGTCGTCGCGCGTCATCGCGGGGCCGGCGTCGAAGTCCATGTCGCCGCGCATGCGTTCGTACAACCGGGACGTGGTGCTGATCTTGAGGCACGGCGTGGGACGGGACCCGAACACCGAGCCCCGGCCGGTCGTGAAGGCGAGCAGGTTCGCACCGCCGGCCACCATGCCGGTCGCCGACACCGGGTCGTAGCCGGGGGTGTCCATGAAGGTCAGCCCGCGGGCGGTGACCGGTTCGGCGTAGGCGACGACGTCGTTGAGCGGGCTGGTGCCGGCCTTGAGGACCGCGCCCAGCGACTTCTCCCAGATCGTGGTGATGCCGCCCGCCTTGTTGCCCGTGGACGGGTTGCTGTCCAGCGCGGCGTCGTTGCGGGCCGTGTACTGCTGCCACCACGAGATCAGTTCGTCGATGCGCCGGCCGACCCCGGGTGCGGCGGCCCTGTCGCGCAGCAGGTGCTCGGCGCCGTAGATCTCCGGGGTCTCACCGAGGATGACCCGGCCGCCGGCGGCGACCAGCAGGTCGGCGGCCACGCCGAGCGTCGGGTTGGCGGTCAGGCCCGAGTACGCGTCGCTGCCACCGCACTGCAGGCCCAGCACCAGATCGGAGACCGCGATGGGCTCGCGCCGCAGCGCCGCGACGCCCGGCACCATCGCCGCGATCCGGTCGAGGGCGGCGTTGACCGTGGCGGCCGTCCCGCCCAGGTCCTGGATGCCGAGCGTCTCGGCGGGGACGTCCGCGCCGAAGACGTGCTCCGGCTGGTTGACCTCGCAGCCGAGGCTGATCGTCAGCACCGCGGCGATGTTGGCGTGCCCGGCGTAGCCGCGCAGCGTGCGCCGCAGGATGTCGTCGCCGGCGGTACCCTCGGCCAGGCCGCAGCCCAGGCCGTGCGTCAGCGCGATCACGCCGTCGAGCCCCGCCACGCCGGCATGCCTGGCGTTGGCGGCCTGCGCGACCATGCGGGCCACCGTGGCCGAGCAGTTGACGGTCGGCAGCACGGCGATGTAGTTGCGCGTGGCCGCCCGGCCGTCGGCGCGGCGGTAGCCCAGGAAGTGCTCGCGTGTCGGCGCGGCCGGCGGGCTCCACGCCACCGGCGCACCGCGGAACCCGCCGCCACCGGCGGTGTGCTCACCGACCCCGAGGTTGTGCAGGTGGACGTGGGCGCCCGGCGCGATGTCCTGCCGGGCCCGGCCGATCACCTCGCCGTACTTGTGCACCGCCGCGCCCGCGGCGACGGGCCGGACGGCGACCTTGTGACCGGCCGGGATGTCCTCGACGGCGGCGACCACGCCGGCCGCGGTCCGCACGGGCGTCCCCCGGCTGACGTCGCCGAGGACCAGGCCGACGTCGTCCAGCTCCGCCATCGCCACCAGCGGCTCCACGACGTCGGCCGGCGCGGTCGTCGTCATGCACGCTCCAGCCGGCCGGCGTCGGCGCCGAATGCGGCCGCGGTGCTTTCATGCTCGTCCGGAAATCGACCGGGCCCGGATTCGCAGAATCGTGGCGGGAGTGTCATGCGACCGACCATAGGTCGCCCGGTTGTCCCGGCGAAGCGTGACTAACGAAACGCCATCATCCGTAACGCGAATCGTCGCGGCGGGCCCGCCCGGACCGATCCGAATTCCGGATGGTCTCCTGCTGAAACACGCGCTTCACCGGCATGATCGCCGGTTGTAACGTCTGCGGCACCTCGAGCCCGGATGCGGCTGAAATCCCCCGACGTGCAGTGGAGGCATGTGATGGTCGAGCCGACCGTGGTACCCGCGGCGCCGGCGATCGCGGTCGGCAACGTGTCGAAGTCGTTCGGCGGCATCACCGCCGTGGACGGCGTCTCGTTCACCGTCTCCGGCGGCGAGGTCGTCGCGCTGGTCGGGGAGAACGGCGCCGGCAAGTCCACCGTCAAGAACATCATCGGCGGGACCCTGCGGCCCGACGCCGGCCAGGTGAGCTTCGGCGGCGCCCCGGCCGTCGCCGGTCCGGCCGGCGCCAGGCACTCCGGCGTGGTCACGGTGCACCAGGAGACCAGCCTGTTCCCCGACCTCACCGTCGCGGAGAACATTCTCGTCGACCGGCTCCGGTCCCCGGGGCGTGCGACGGTCAGCCCCGGCCGGCTGCGCCGCGCCGCCGCACCCGTGCTCGACCGGGTCGGGGCCGGCTTCGGCCCGGACGCGGTCGTGCGTGACCTGTCCGCCGGGCAGCGCCAGCTGGTGGAGATCGCCAAGGCGCTGGCCGCCGGCCCGCGCGCGATCGTCTTCGACGAGCCGACCGCGTCGCTGAACCTCGCCGAGCGGGAGCTGGTCATGGGGATCGTGGAACAGCTGCGCGCCGGCGGCGTCGCCGTGCTCTACATCTCGCACTACCTCGAGGAGATCGCCAGGCTCAGCCAGCGTGTCGTGGTCATGCGCGACGGGCGCGTCGTCGCGGACCGGCCGACCGGCGAGCTCGACCGCGCCGCGCTCGAGTCGCTCATGGTGGGGCGGGAGCTCGCCCGCGGCTACCCGCCGCTGCCGCCGCCCCGCGCCGCGACGACGCTGTCGGTGCGCGACCTGGGCGACGGCGCCAGGATCTCGGGGGTCTCGTTCGACATCGCCGAGGGGGAGATCTTCGGCCTGGGCGGCCTGATGGGCTCGGGCCGCACCGAGGTCGCTCGCGCGATCTTCGGTCTCGCCGGCCAGGCGGGCCAGGCGGGCCAGGCGGGCAAGGCGGGCAAGGCCGGACCTGCCGGCCGGACCGGCCGCGTCGAGGTGGGCGGCCGGCCGCTGCGCCGTGGCGACGTCCGCGCATGTATCGAGGCCGGCATGGCGTTCGTGACCGAGGACCGGCGGCACGAGGGGCTGTTCCTCGACCGGCCCATCCGCGAGAGCCTGTCGATCGTCGACCTCGGCTCGGTCTGCCGGCCCCGCCGGAGCGGATGGCTCGACGCGGGCGGCGAGCGGCGCCTGACCGCGCAGCTGGCGAGCCGGGTGCGGCTGGTCGCCCGTGGCGGGCTCGGCGCCGACGGCGGCTCGCTGAGCGGCGGCAACCAGCAGAAGGTGGTGCTCGGCAAGTGGCTGGTGCGCCGGCCCCGGCTGATCATCCTCGACGAGCCGACCCGCGGCATCGACGTGGGCGCGAAGGCCGAGATCTACCGCCTGCTCGTCGACCTGGCCCGCGACGGCACGTCGATCCTGCTCATCAGTTCGGAGATGGAGGAGGTACTGGGGCTCAGCCATCGCGTCGGCGTCATGCACGACGGCCGCCTCGCCGGCATCCTCGACCGCTCGCAGGCCACCCAGGAGTCCGTGATCCGGCTCGCCACGGGCGGTGCCGCATGACGCGGGTGACCTCCTGGCGGCTGTGGGCGGCCGTCCGGCGCGAGCCGCTGCTGCCGGTGCTCGCGATCCTGCTGCTCGCGCTGGCCGGCGCGTACCCCGAGTTCGCCACCGTCGCCAACCTGCGCAACATCGCGATGCAGGCGAGCCCGCTCGTGATCGCCGCCGTCGGCATGACCTTCGTGATCATGACGGGCGGGATCGACCTGTCCGTCGGGTCGATGCTGTTCCTCGCGGCGGCGATCGAGACCACCCGGGCCGTCGTCGGCCTGCCCACCGCCGTGGTCTTCGCCGTGGTCTGCGCGGCCGGCGTCGGCATGGGCCTGCTCAACGGCGCCGCGGTCGCGTTCACCCAGGTACCCGCGCTCGTCGTCACCCTCGCCGCGATGCAGGTGTTCCGCGGTGCGGGCGGCCACGTCACCGGCCAGCAGAACATCGACCTGCCGGCGAACCTGCGCGGCATCGGCACCGCAACCCTGCTCGGCGTGCCGGCGCCGGTCCTGCTCGCCGCGGCCGTCGCCCTCACCGGGGGCGTCGTCTTCCGCCGCACGACGTTCGGCCGGTACGTGCAGGCCGTGGGCTCCAGCCCCGGCGCGGCGCTCGACGCCGGCCTGCCGGTGCGTGGCGTGCTCGTCGGCGTGTACGCGCTGGCCGGTCTGCTCGCCGCGTTCGCCTCCCTCACCCAGACCGCGCGCCTCGGCGCCGTGCAGCCGTCCATCGGCCAGGGCTACGAGCTGACGGTCATCACCGCCGTGGTCCTCGGTGGCACGGCCCTGTTCGGCGGGCGGGGCAGCATCGGCGGCACCGTCCTGGGCGCCCTGGTGCTCACGACCGTCCAGACCGGCCTGGTCTTCTCCGGCGCCTCGCCCTACGTCTTCGACATCGTCCGCGGCGGCGTGCTGCTCGCCGCCGTCCTGGCCGCCGGCGCGCGGTGGCGAACCGTCGCGCACGCACTGCGGCTGACCGGCCGCGGCCGCCCGTCATCGGCCTGAGGCCCGACCAATCACCTGTACACCCCGAAGGGAATTGCCGTGAAAACGCTCGGTGTTGCCCGTTGCCTGGCCGCGGTCGCCGCGGCGTCGTTGATGCTCACCGCGTGCGGTTCGGCCGGGAACGGATCCGGCTCGGACGGGTCCGCGGCCGGCAAGAAGCGCACGATCGGCGTGAGCTTCGACCTGCTCAACGCGATCCGCCAGGCCGAGAAGGCCTCGATCCAGCGCGCCGCCGACGCCGCCGGATACTCCGTGATCTTCAACGTCGCCGATCAGGACGTGCAGAAGCAGGCGTCCCAGATCCAGGACCTGATCCAGACGAAGAAGGTCGACGCGGTGATCGTCATCGCCCAGGACGGCCAGCAGATCGCCGCGTCGGCCAGCCTGGCCAAGGCCCACAACGTGCCGTTCCTCGCGATCGACCGCGCTGTCGCCGACCAGCAGAACGTCACGTTCCAGATCACCGGTGACCCCGTGGAGGACGGCAAGGCGGTCGCGGCCGAGTTCATCGCGGCGGCCGGGACCACGCCGCTACGGGTGCTGGAGCTCGTGGGCGGGCTGACCGACCAGAACGCGATCGGCCGGCGCGACGGGTTCAACGCCGCGGTCGCCGGGCAGCCGAACATCACGGTGGTCAGCCAGGTCCCCACCGACTGGAACCCGGCCCAGGCCCTGGACGGTACCTCGAACGCGCTGCAGAAGGACCCGACGATCAACGCGATCTACGTACCGTCCGACTTCCTCCTGCCGTCCGTGCAGTCCGCGCTGACCGCGGCCGGCCGGCTCGCGCCGATCGGCGACCCCAAGCACGTGTTCATGGTGACCATCGACGGCGACCAGAACGGCTGCAAGGCCATCCAGGCCAGGACACTGGACGCCGACATCGCCACGCCCGTCGAGGAGTTCGGCAAGCAGGCCGTGGCGGCGGTCACCACGGCGGTGAGCGGCCAGCCGGTCGCCCCGAAGTCCGTCCAGGCCAAGGGCCTGACCCTCAACCAGGCCAACTACGCCACGACCAGCTCGCAGGTGTGGGGCTGTGCGGCCTGAGCCCGTCGCGGTGGAGGGCTGCGCCGCGGCGCCCTCCACCACCCCGCTGTCCCGGCTGGCCCGGCTGCGCGCCCGGGCCGGTCACGCCGGCTGGCTCGGCGACCTCGCGATGCTGCCGGCCCTCGTCCTGCTGATCGTCGTGCTGAGCACGATGACCGACGGCCTCCTCACGTCGTCGAACCTGATCAACGTGCTGAGCCAGTCCGCCGTCGTCGGCATCGCGGCGATCGGCGCGACGTTCGTGATCCTCACCGGCGGGATCGACCTGTCGACCGGCAGCGTCATCGGTGCCGGCGGTGTCGCCGGCGCGTGGGTCATCACCAGCAGCGGCAGCCTGGTGGCCGGCATCGCCGCGGGGCTGGGCACCGGCACCGCGATCGGGCTGGTGGTCGGGCTCGTCGTGGCGCGGCTCAACGTGGTGCCGTTCGCGGTGACGCTCGCCGCGCTGTACGTCGTGAGCGGCTGCGTCACCCTGCTCAGCCACGGCCGCACGATCGCGCCGGTGCCGGTCGAGTTCGTCCGCTTCAGCATCGCCGGGCCCGGCGGCGTGCCGTACGCGGTGTGGCTGACCGTCGTGCTGTACGTCCTCGCGCAGGTCGTGCTGACACGCACCGCCTGGGGCCGCCGCGTCGTGCACGTGGGCGCCAACGTCGAGGTCGCGCGCATCAGCGGCGTCGACGTGGTCCGCACGACGGCCGCCGTCTACGCGGTCGCCGGCCTGTTCTCGGCGACGGCCGGCATCGTGCTGACCTCCGGGCTCGCCGGAGCGGGCGCGAGCATGGGCGGCCCGCTCCTGCTCAACATCGTCGGCGCCGTCGTGCTCGGCGGCACCCGGCTCACCGGCGGGCGCGGCAGCCTGCTGCGGACCGGTATCGGCGTGCTGTTCCTGGGATTCCTGTCCAACGGGATGAGCCTGCTCGGACTGCAGAGTTTCGACCAGCAGATCGTCACCGGATCGTGCATTTTCCTGGCGGCCGCCGCGGACGGACTCCTGCGCCGGCGGCGGCGGCGATCCAGCCGCGCATAGGCATTCGTCATACAGATCGATGAGTTCCGAAAGACACGATCGACGCGTCCGGTAAGCCTCGCTAGTTTCATTTCTGGCTGATGACAGCAGCGTTACCGGCCATCCAATCCCGCCCTGGCCGGCGGCGCACGACGAGCTGGAGAGGAACGCCATGTCCCGCACCAACGCATTGACGTATCTCGACGGAGAGGTTGATTTCAGACGCCGCCTGCTGGCGTGGCTGGCCGCCGTGCTGACCACGCTGGCCGCGGTCACGATCATGGTGGTGGCCGGCGCGCCGAAGGCCCACGCCGCCCCCGGCTTCGACCCCAGCCAGTTCCGCGGCGTGCACTGGTCCCGGCTCGGCGACAACTTCACCGCCGACCGCCTCGTCCTGCAGGGGCTGTCCGCGAGCGACGACTACAACACCACCCGCAGCAAGGCCGACGCCATGTTCGCGGCGTTCCAGAGCGACCTGGGCGCCAACACCGTCCGGCTGCCGATCAACCCCGCCACCACGGCCTGGACCGCCTACAACGGCGTGATCGACGCCGCCACCGCCCGGGGCTTCCGGGTCATCCTGTGCTACTGGGTGCAGGACGGCACCAACATGGTCCCGCCCAGCTTCGTGCCCACCTTCAACCAGATGTGGGACACCCTGGCCGCCAGGTACCTGTCCAACCCCCTCGTCTACTTCGACCCGGTCAACGAGCCCATCGGGTTCACCACCCCCCAGTGGCTGGACTTCGCCGCCGCCTGGGTCGCCCGCATGAACGCGGCCGGCATCCCCGGCAACCGGCTGTTCGTCGAGGGCGCCCAGCTCGACGGCGGCGGCTGGGGCAGCGACCTGCGGCCGCTGTGCAACGACGCCCGGTTCAACGGGGTCTATCTCGGCATGCACCGCTACGCGTTCCCGTACGGCTCGCGGACCTACGAGCAGTGGGTCACCGACATCACGACCCTCATGGGCAACTGCGCCGCCCGCACCGTCATCGAGGAGTTCGGCGCGTCGGCGGACACCGGCGTCGACTTCAACGCCGCCCCCACCGCCACCTCCGACAAGGAGGTCGCGTACCTGCGCGCGATCACCGACGTCGCCCGCAATTACCACCTGGGCGCGATCTGGTGCCACGTCATCGGGGGCAGGACCACCAGCCCGGACCACGACACGCTCAACATTCTGCGCCTCGCCGGCGGATTCGACGGCAGCACCGCCAACCTGCCGCTGTGGACGCCCAACCCCTCCGCCGTCGACCGGCTCAAGTACGCCTGGGGTGCGCTCGGCTCGGGCACGACCGAGCTGCGTAACGTCGGCTTCAACGCGTGCCTCGAGGTGCCCGGCTCGTCCCAGGCCAACGACGTGCAGACGGCGGCCCGCAGCTGCGCGAACGGCGCCAACCAGCGCTGGACCAGACAGGCCAACGGGACGATCACCGTCTACAACGGCACGAAGTGCCTGGACGCGTTCGGCTTCGGCAAGACCAACGGCACCCGGGTCGTGATCCATGACTGCCTGGGCAACGCCAACCAGCGGTGGCGCTTCTTCTCCGACGGGACGATCCGCGGCGTCGACTCCCGCCTCTGCCTGGACGCCGACCTGGCCAACCCGCAGAACGTCCAGCTCTGGTCGTGCGGCGGCGGCAACAACCAGAAGTGGCGCCGCTTCGGCTCTCCGGTCGGCCTGCGCTCCTACGCCAACGGCCAGATCGTGGCCGCCGAGTCCGCCGGTGCGCAGCCCCTGATCGCCGACCGGCCCGCCGTCGACCCCTGGGAGCGCTTCGACGTCGTCGACAACCCCGACGGCAGCGTGAGCCTGCGCGCCCAGGCCAACAACCGCTACGTCAGCGCCCCCAACGGCGGTGCGTCGCCGCTGATCGCCGACAGCACCACCATCGGCCCGGCCCAGACGTTCGACCTCATCTACAACCCCGACGGCAGCCTCAGCTTCCGCGCGCGTGTCAACGGCCGGATCGTGGCCGCCGAGTCGGCCGGTGCGCAGCCGCTGATCGCCAACCGCACCGCCGTCGGCACGTGGGAGAAGTTCGACCTGCTCGTCTAGCACAGCCCGGCGGGCCCGGTGGACGTCACCGGGCCCGCCGTACCATCCTGACGGCGCACATGAAGGAGGCACGGTGAGGATCGATGCCCACCAGCACTTCTGGGACCCCGCGCGGTACTCCTACCCGTGGATGGCCGGTGCGGCCATGGACCCCGTGCGCCGCGCGTTCGGTCCGGACGACCTCGTGCCCAGCCTGCGGGCCGCGCGGATCGACGCGACCGTCCTCGTCCAGACGCTGTCCAGCCGCGCCGAGACCCGCGAGTTCCTGCGGTTGGCGGCGGCGACCGAAGCCGTCCGCGGCGTGGTCGGCTGGGTCGACCTGACCGCGCCGTCCGTGGGCGACGACCTCGACGAGCTGCTCGACGGCCCGGACGGCCCCCTGCTGGTCGGCATCCGCCACCAGGTGCACGACGAGCCGGACCCGGACTGGCTGCGCCGCGGCGACGTCCGGCGCGGCCTCGCCGCCGTGCAGCGCCGGGGCCTCACGTACGACCTGCTGATCCGGGCCCGGGAGCTGCCCGCCGCGACCGACACCGTCCGGGCACTGCCCGAGCTGCGGTTCGTCCTCGACCACATCGCGAAGCCGCGCATCGCCGTCGGCCGCGACGCGTCCTGGACGGCGGGCATGCCGGCGCTCGCCGCCCAGCCGAACGTGTCGGTCAAGCTGTCCGGCATGGTCACCGAGGCCGACTGGGCCTCGTGGACGCCCGGCGACCTGCGTCCGTTCGTCGGACGGGTCGTGGAGTGGTTCACGCCGCAACGGCTCATGTTCGGCTCGGACTGGCCCGTGTGCCTGCTCGCCGGCTCCTACGACGCGGTGCTGGCCGGCCTCGCCGGCGCCCTGCCCGAGCTGAGCCCGGACGAGCTCGACCAGGTCTACGGCGGCAACGCGGCGCGCACGTACGGCATCGGCGACGGGACGTAGCCGGGCCGGCACGCATCGTGGGACGACCATCACCGATGCCTGTTCAGCTCGACGGCTCGTGCGGGTGTGACGGCGGTCATGTGCCGGCGGCCGTGAGTAACACGTGCGTGCGGCAGGCCGCCCCTTCCCCGTGGTGAACGTGACGGGAGGTTCGGTGATCGCCGGCCGCTACCGGCTCCAGACGGTGCTCGGCCGTGGTGGCATGGCCAGCGTCTGGCGGGCGGTCGACGACCGCCTCGGCCGGGAGGTCGCGGTCAAGGTCCTGCCCGCCGGTGCCGGCGTCGCCGAGCCCACCGTGGTGCGGCGCTTCGAACGGGAGGCGCAGTCGGCCGCCCGGCTCAGCCACCCGAACATCGTCGCGGTGCACGACGTCGGGCGTGACCAGGACCTGGCGTACCTGGTGATGGAGCTCGTCGACGGCACCAGCCTGGCCGACCATCTCGGCCGCGGCCCGCTGCCCGCCGACCGCGTGGTGGCGATCGGTACGCAGGTCAGCGACGCGCTCGCCGCCGCGCACCGTGCCGGCGTGATCCACCGCGACGTCACGCCCGGGAACATCCTGCTCGGGTCCGGCGGCACGGTGAAGGTCTGCGACTTCGGCATCGCCCGGCTCACCGAGCACCACCAGGCCGGCCTCACCGCCGCCCACGCGGTGGTCGGCACGAGCACGTACATGGCGCCCGAGCAGGCGACCGGCGGGCCGGTCGACGGCCGCACCGATCTGTACGCACTCGGTTGCGTGCTGTACGCCATGCTGGCCGGCCGGCCGCCGTTCACCGGGGAGAACCCGATGATCGTGCTCCACCGGCATGTGCACGAGCCGCCGGTACCGCTGCGGACCGTCCGGCGCGACGTACCGGCCGAACTGGACCGACTCGTCACCGACCTGCTCGCCAAGCGGCCCGGGGACCGGCCGGCGACCGCCGACGCCGTCCGCGACCGGCTCGTCGCGGTCGCGGCGGACCCGGCGAACCCGACCCTCCTGGCGAACCCGGCCCTCCCGGCGAACCCGGCCCTCCCGGCGAACCCGGCCCTCCTGGCGGACCCGGTCGTCCCGGCGGACGCGGAGGGCCCGGCCGGCCGGCTCCCGGGCCGGGTGCGTGCCTCCGCCGGCGTCGTGTCGCGGACCCAGGCCCTGCCCGTCCTCGACGAGTTCGCCGCGCCGGTCGCTCCCCGGCAGCGCCGCCCGATCGGCGCGCTCCTCGTCGTCGCCGTCACCGCGGTCGTCCTCACCGCGCTGGGCATCGCGGCGTTCCTCGCGTCCCGGCCACCCGCGACCGACGCCGGCGCCGGCACCCCCACCCCGGCCGTGACCGCCACGACGGCTCCGACGACCGCAGCGCCGAGCAGCCCGGCCGCCTCCCCGGCCGGCCTGGTCGCCGGACTGCGCGACACGATCGACGAGCAGGCGCGCGCCGGTGAGCTCGACACCCGCACCGCGAACCAGCTCAGCGGCAGGCTGGACGATGTCGAGCGGGAGATCGCCCGCAACCGCGCCGAACGTGCGGCCGGCAAGGTCGCCGACCTGCGCGACACGCTCGACAAACTGCACGACGACGGCAAGATCGGCAGTGCCGGGTATCAGACCATCCGGGCCGGCCTGGACCAGCTCGCCGGCACCCTCCCACGTGTCGACAAGGGCGAGAACTAGCCGCCCGGCCCACCCCAAGGCGGGCCGGGCGCCGCGGGGCGGTCAGGCGTACAGCGCGTCGATGACCTCCGCGTAGCGTTCGGTGATCACGCGGCGGCGGAGTTTCAGCGTCGGGGTCACCTCGCCCGACACCGGGGACCAGGCCGACGGCAGGACGCGGAACGTCTTGATCTGCTCCGGCCGCGACAGCTTCGCGTTCGCGGCGTCCACCGCGGCCTGGATCTCGGCCAGCAGCACCGGGTCCGCCGACAGTTCGGCCAGGTCCGGGGTCAGGTCGCGGGCGCGGGCCCAGACCGGCGTCATCTCCTCGTCGAGGGCGACCAGTGCGGTCACGTACGGGCGGCGGTCGCCGATCGCCACCGCCTGGCCGATCAGCGGGTGGGCCCGCAGCAGGTTCTCGATCTGGGCCGGCGCGATGTTCTTGCCGCTCGACGTGATGATGAGTTCCTTCTTGCGGTCCGTGATGGTGAGGAACCCGTCGTCGATCGTGCCGACGTCGCCCGTGGGCAGCCAGCCGTCGGCGTCGGCCGGGGACTCCACGCCGCCGTCGGGCTGCAGGTAGCCCAGGCAGACCAGCGGGCCGCGGACCAGGATCTCGCCGTCCTCGGCCAGCCGCAGCTGCATGCCCGGGTTGATCCGCCCGACGGTGCCGGTGCGGAACGCGTCGGGGGCGTTGATCGTGGCGGTACCGGTGGTCTCGGTCATGCCCCAGACCTCCAGCACGTCGAGCCCGCAGCCGGCCAGGAACCGCAGCACCGCCACCGGGATCGGGGCGGAGCCGCTGCCGGCCCACACCACCCGGTCCAGGCCGAGGCGGGCCCGCACCGGCTTGAGGACCTTCTCGTCGAGCACGGCGAGGCGGGCCGCGAGCTCGGCGGGCACCGGCTGGCCGGCCTCGCGCAGCTCGTAGGCCTCCAGGGCGGCCGCGCTGGCCGCCTCGAACGCGGCGCGGACGGCCGGGTCGGCGGCGGCGAGGAACCCCTGGATGCCGGCGACCATCTTCTCCCAGACGCGGGGCACGCCGAAGAACGACAACGGGCGCACCGCCGCCAGCCCGGCGGCGAGCTGGGCCGGGTCGGCGCAGATCGTGACGTGCCCGGCCCGGTACACCACGTTGTAGATGCCCAGCATCCGCTCGGCGATGTGGGCCAGCGGCAGGTACGCGAGCGCGGGGGACTGGTCCGGCACCGGCACCGTCGCCTCCAGCACGACCGCCTGGTACACCACGTTGTGGTGGCTGAGCAGCACGCCCTTCGGGTCGCCGGTGGTGCCCGACGTGTAGAGCAGCGTGACCGGCTGCTCCGGCCGCACGGCGCGCCACAGCTGCTCGAAGCGGGCCGGGTCGGACGCGAGGGCCGCGGCTCCCGCCGCCTGCAGGTCATCCAGCAGTACCGTGGAATCCTCGGCCGGACCGTCGACCGTCACGATCCGGTGCAGCGACGGCAGCTCCGCGAGGAAGGGCCGGATCCGGTCGAGCTGGGCGCGGTTCTCCACCACGATCACGCGGGCCTGGCTGTGCTGGGCGAGGTAGCGCAGCTGGTCGCCGCTCAGCGTGGCGTAGGCCGTCGAGGGCACCGCGCCGAGGTGCACCGCGGCCAGGTCGACCAGCCAGTGCTCGGGGCGGCTGGACATGAGCATCAGCATGCGGTCGCCGGGGCGCAGGCCGGCCTCGGCGAGGCCGAGGGTGAGCGCGGCGACCCGGTCGCGCAGCTGCGCCCAGGTCAGCGTGTCGGTGGACCCCAGGGCGCCGAGGGCGGGCAGGTCGCCGAACTCGCGGGCGTTGCGGTCGAGCAGGGAAGGAATGGTCAGACCGGCGGCGGTCGCGGCGAACCGCTGCGCCAGGTCGTCCTGGGTGTCGGTGGCAGGGGTCATCGTGGTGCCTCCCTTACCCGGTGACCGTGATCGGGGTGTGGTCACCGGAGCGTCGTGACGTCGCCGGAGCGAGGCACGGGCACACCGCCGCCGCTCCTGTCGGCACTGTAAACCACGGTTAACTTATTGGGAAGGCCGGCGGGCGGGTCTCAGGCCGCCAGGGCGACGAGCGCGAGGCGGGTGACGAACGCGGGGGCGCCGCCGGAGCGGGTGAAGCGCACCGCCCGGCCCAGGTCGGTGACCAGGTTGATGGCGGCGTGCACGAGCACCCGGGCCTCGGCGGGCGGCAGCTCGGGCCGCGTCTGCACGAGCAGCCGCACCCACTCCTCGACGTGCAGCCGCTGCACCTTGCGCAGCTCGTGCCGGTCGGGCTCGGGCAGGTTGCTGTTCTCGGCGAGGTACACCGAGACCAGGTCGCTCTCGCCGAACGCGAACCCGGTGTAGGCCTCGGCGAGGCGGCGCAGGGCGTCGTCCGGCTCGGCGGTGCCCCGCAGCGCCGCCGCGGCCGACGCGGCGAGCCGGTCCGACGCCCGGTAGTACGCGGCGGCGAGCAGGTCGGCCTTGCTCGGGAAGTAGCGGTACACGCTGGAGGCGTTGATCCCGGCGGCGCCGCCGATGTCCTCCATGCCGACCGCGTGGTACCCGAGCCGGTGGAACAGCCGGATCGCCGCGGCGAGCAGCAGCTCCCGGCGCGGCTCGAGCCCGCCGGGCGCGGGCTCGGCGGCGCGCTCGGCCGCGGCGCCGCGCGCGGAGCGGACCAGCGCCGCCGTCGGGGCGTCCGCGCGCAGCATCGCCCAGCCGAGGCGGTGCAGCGTCGCCTCGGTCCGGGCCTTCGGCGCGGCGGCCCGGTGGGTGGTCAGGCTGCCGAAGGTGCTCAGCGCGGCGCGCACCAGGAACTCGGCGCCGGCCGGGGACAGCTCCGGGCGCAGCCGCCGCAGCGGCTCGGCGAACCGGCGGACCAGGGTGGCGAGGGCCGCACGGAACTCGGCGCGGTGCTCGTCGGCCAGGTAGCGCCACTCCCACTGGTACAGCGCGCCGACCTTGCGCCGCTCGACGGTGAACCGGGCCATCGACGTGAGCAGGCCCTCGAGCTCGGCCTGCGGGTCTGCGGCCAGCACGTGCTCGGGCTCCGGCTCGGTCGCGGCGAGCGCCGCCTCGACCAGCTCGCGGGTGGCGTGGACGAGGATCGCGTACTTGTTGGGGAAGTGCCGGTACACCGCCGGGCCGCTGATCCCGACCGCCGCGGCGATCTCGTCGATGCCGACCAGGTGGTAGCCGCGGGCGCAGAACAGCTCCGCCGCCACCAGCGCGATCTGCGCCTTGCGGTTCTTCGGCCGCTTGCGGGGCGGGTCGGTCGCGGCGACGTCGGCGGCGTTGGCGTGCACAAACGCAGAGCCTACTGCCCCGGGCCGCCGCGGTTGCCGGATGTATCACAGCCGATTCGCCGCGACGGCCTTGACGTGCACGGAAAACGTCGGAGAAAGTTAACGCAGATTCGCACGCCGGCGCGCTGGAGCGGCGGCGTCGGCCGGAGAGGTTGCGATGACACAAGAGGCTTACGTATTCGACGCGGTGCGGACACCGCGCGGGCGCGGGAAGCAGAACGGTTCCCTGCACGGGGTGAAGCCCGTGTCGCTGGTCGTGGGGCTGCTCGACGAGCTCCGCGCCCGCCACCCCGGCCTGGACCCGGCCGCGATCGACGACATCGTGCTGGGTGTCGTCTCGCCCGTCGGCGACCAGGGCGCGGACATCGCCCGGACCGCCGCGATCGCGGCCGGGCTGCCGGAGACCGTCGCCGGCGTGCAGCTGAACCGCTTCTGCGCCTCGGGCCTGGAGGCGGTGAACATGGCCGCGCAGAAGGTCCGGGCCGGCTGGGAGGACCTGGTCGTGGCCGGCGGGGTCGAGTCGATGTCGCGGGTGCCGATGGGCTCCGACGGCGGCGCCTGGGCGCTCGACCCGGAGACGAACTACACCACGCAGTTCATCCCGCAGGGCGTGGGCGCGGACCTGATCGCGACCATGGAGGGCTTCAGCCGCGAGGACGTCGACGCGTACGCCCTCGAGTCGCAGACCCGCGCCGCCAAGGCCTGGGCGGGCGGCTACTTCGCCCGGTCGGTGGTCCCCGTCCGCGACCGCAACGGCCTGCTGGTCCTGGACCGCGACGAGCACGTCCGCTCCTCGACGATGGAGGGCCTCGGGTCGCTCCCGGCGTCGTTCGGGGTGATCGGCGACCTCGCCGGGTTCGACGCGGTGGCGCTGCAGAAGTACCACTGGATCGAGCGCATCGACCACGTGCACACGGCCGGCAACTCGTCCGGCATCGTCGACGGCGCGTCGCTGGTGCTGGTCGGCTCGGAGCGGGCCGGGCAGGAGGCCGGGCTCACGCCGCGGGCGCGGATCGTGGCCGCGGCGGTGTCCGGCGCCGACCCGACGATCATGTTGACGGGTCCCGCGCCGGCCAGCCGCAAGGCCCTCGCGAAGGCGGGGCTGACCGTGGACGACATCGATCTGGTGGAGATGAACGAGGCGTTCGCGGCGGTGGTGCTGCGCTACGCCAAGGACATGGGCTTCAGCCTCGACAAGGTCAACGTCAACGGTGGCGCGATCGCGATGGGTCACCCGCTCGGCGCGACCGGCGGCATGCTGCTCGGCACCATCGTCGACGAGCTGGAGCGCCGCCAGCTCCGGTACGGCCTTGTCACCCTGTGCATCGGCGGTGGCATGGGCATCGCCACGATTGTGGAGCGGATCTGATCATGACTGAGGCCATTCGTTATGACCGGGGGGCCGACGGCGTCGTCGTGCTGACCCTCGACGACCCGAGCCGCGGCGCGAACACCATGAACCAGGCGTTCCTGTCGAGCCTGGACACCGTCCTGGACCGCCTTGAGGCGGAGCGGGCCGACGTCACGGGCGTGATCATCACCTCGGCGAAGAAGACCTGGTTCGCCGGCGGCGACCTGGACATGCTCGGCAGCATCGGCGCGGACCAGGCCGAGCAGGCCTACGCGGCGGGGATGCGGGTGAAGGCCCAGCTGCGCCGCCTGGAGACCCTCGGCCGGCCGGTCGTCGCCGCGATCAACGGCTCGGCGCTCGGTGGCGGCCTGGAGTTGGCCCTCGCGTGCCACCATCGGATCGTCGCCGACGACCGGAAGATCGAGATCGGCTTCCCCGAGGTCACCCTGGGCCTGCTGCCGGGCGGTGGCGGCGTCGTGCGCACGGTGCGGCTGCTGGGCATCACGGAGGCGCTGCTGCACGTGTTGCTGAAGGGCCAGCGGCACAAGCCCGCGAAGGCCCTGGAGATCGGGCTGGTGCACGAGGTCGTGCCGGCTGAGGAGCTTGAAGGCAAAGCCCGCGCGTGGATCGCTGCCAACCCGGACGCCGTGCAGCCGTGGGACGTCAAGGGCTACAAGATTCCGGGTGGCACGCCGAGCGACCCCAGGTTCGCCGTCAACCTGCCCGCGTTCCCCGCCACGCTGCGCAAGGAGCTCAAGGGCGCCCCGTACCCGGCGCCGCGCAACATTCTCGCCGCCGCCGTCGAAGGTGCCCAGGTGGACCTGGCGACCGCGTTCGACATCGAAGGGCGCTACTTCACCGAGCTCGCCACGGGGCAGATCGCGAAGAACATGATCCAGGCGTTCTTCTTCGACCTGCAGGCGGCCAACGCCCGCGGCTCGCAGGCGGCGCCGTTCCAGAAGGTCGCTGTACTCGGCGCGGGCATGATGGGCGCCGGTATCGCCTACGTGTGCGCGCGGGCGGGCATGCAGGTGCTGCTCAAGGACGTCACCATCGAGGCCGCGCAGAAAGGCAAGGCCTACTCGGAACGCCTGGTCCAGAAGGGGCGTGGCGGGCCGGACCTCCTCGACCGGATCACGCCGACCGCGGACCCGGCGGATCTCGCCGGCGCCGACCTGGTCATCGAGGCCGTCTTCGAGGACCCGGGGTTGAAGCACAAGGTGTTCGCCGAGATCGAGCATCTGGTATCTCCCGGCGCGCTGCTGTGCTCCAACACGTCCACGCTGCCGATCTCGATGCTCGCCGACGGCGTGCAGCGCCGTGAGGACTTCGTCGGCCTGCACTTCTTCTCACCCGTCGACAAGATGCCCCTGGTCGAGATCATCCGCGGGCAGGCGACCACCGACGAGACCGTCGAACGCGCCCTCGGCGTCGTGCGGCAGCTGCGCAAGACACCGATCGTCGTCAACGACAGCCGCGGGTTCTTCACCAGCCGGGTCATCGGCACGTTCACCAACGAGGGCATCGCCATGCTCGCCGAGGGGATCGCGCCCGCCTCGATCGAGCAGGCCAGCCTCCAGGCCGGCTACCCCGCCCCCGTCCTGCAGCTCATGGACGAGCTGACCCTCACCCTGCCGCGCAAGATCCGGCAGGAGACGGCCGCCGCGGTCGTGGCCGCCGGCGGCACGTGGACGCCACACCCCGCCGACGCCGTCATCGACCGCATGATCGACGAGTTCGGGCGGCCCGGCCGGTCCGGCGGTGCCGGGTTCTACGAGTACGTCGACGGCAAGCGCACCCGGCTCTGGCCCGGCCTGCGCTTCGCCGACGAGAACCACACGGTGCCGTTCGTCGACATGCAGGAGCGGATGCTCTTCGCCGAGGCCATCGAGTCCGTCAAGTGCCTCGACGAAGGGGTCCTCACCAGCGTCGCCGACGCGAATGTCGGGTCGATCCTCGGCATCGGGTTCCCCGGCTGGACCGGCGGCGTCCTGCAGTACATCAACCAGTACGAGGGCGGCCTGAACGGCTTCGTGGCCCGGGCCCGCGAGCTCGCCGCCCGCTACGGGACCCGCTTCGAACCGCCGCAGCTGCTGCTCGACAAGGCCGCCCGCGGCGAGCAGTTCCGCTGAAAAGAGCCCCGCGCCGGGTCCGGAGCCTCGACGGCCCGGGCCCGGCGCGGCACGTCAGGACCGGTACATCTCGTCGATGACGGCGGCGTGCTGCTCGGCGATGACCCGGCGGCGCAGCTTCAGCGACGGCGTCAGCTCGCCCGACTCCGGCGTCCACGCGGACGGCATGATGCGGAACGCCTTGATCTGCTCCGGGCGGGACAGCCGCTCGTTCACCGCCGACACCGCCGACGCGATCGCGGTGTGCACCATGGGGTCCTCGGCGAGGGCGGCCAGCCGCCGGTCGGGCAGCCCGTACGAGCCGGCCCAGATCGGCGCCACCTCCTCGTCGAGCACGATCAGCGCGGTGAGGTACGGCCGGCGGTCACCGATCGCCGCCGCCTGCCCGATGAGCGGGTTGGCCCGCAGCAGGTTCTCGATCTGCGCCGGGGAGATGTTCTTGCCGCTGGAGTTGATGATGAGGTCCTTCTTGCGGTCCGTGATCCGCAGGAAGCCGTCGCCGTCCAGCTCGCCGACGTCGCCGGTGGACAGCCACCCGTCCGCGTCGACGACCGGCTCGACCACGCCGCCGGGCCGCAGGTAGCCCTGGCACACCAGCGGGCCGCGCACCTGGATCTCGCCGTCGTCGAGCAGCCGCAGCTCCATGCCGGTGTTGACCCGCCCGACGGTGCCGGGCCGGAACGCCGCCGGGGTGTTGATGGTGGTGGTGCCGGTCGTCTCGGTCATGCCCCACACCTCCAGCACGTCGACGCCCAGGCCGGCCAGGAACAGCAGCACGTCGACCGGGATCGGCGCGGCGCCGCTGCCGGCCCACCGCATGTCGTCGAGGCCGAGCATGGCGCGCATCGGCCGCAGTACCGCCGCGTCCACCTCGGCCAGGCGGGCCGCCTGCTCGCCGGTGAGCGCCCGGCCCTCGGCCCGGGCCAGGTAGTGCTCGCGGGCCAGGGCGCTCGCCGCGTCGAACGCCTCCCGCACCGCCGGGTCGGCGGCGTCGAGGTACGACTGCACGCCGGCGGCCAGCTTCTCCCACACCCGGGGCACGCCGAAGAACGAGTGCGGCCGGACCGTGCGCAGCGCGGCGGTGAGCTGCCGCTGGTCCGGCACGATCGTGACGTGCCCGGCCCGGTAGACCACGTTGTAGATGCCCAGCATCCGCTCGGCGATGTGGGCCAGGGGCAGGTAGGCGAGGGTGCGCGGATGGTCGGGCACGGCCACCGTGTCCTTCAGGACGGCGGCCTGGTGGACCACGTTGCGGTGGGTCAGCAGCACGCCCTTCGGGTCGCCGGTCGTGCCCGAGGTGTACAGCAGGGTCACCGGCTGGTCGGCGCGGACCTGCCGCCACAGCGCCTCGAACACCCAGGGTTCGGTGCCGTGCGCCACGGCCCCGCCGGCCTCGACCGCCGACAGCGGCGTCGTGCCCGGCTCGGCCGCCTCCGGGTCGACGACCACGAGGTGGCGGAGCTCGGGCAGGTCGCCGAGCACGCCGACCCAGCGCCGCAGCTCCTCCCACCCGTCCAGGACCAGCACCTTGGCCGCGCTGTGCTGGGCGACGTAGCGCAGCTGGCTCGTGCTCAGCGTGGCGTAGATCGTGCAGGGGACCGCGCCGAGATGCACGGCGGCCAGGTCGAGCACCCAGTGCTCGACCCGGCTCGGCATCATCATGATCATGCGGTCGCCCGGCCCGAGGCCCAGGCCGCTCAGCCCGCGGGCCAGCGCGGCGACCCGGTCGCGCAGCTCCCGCCAGGTGACGACGGCGTCGAGGCCGAAGGTGGTCAGCGCCGCGTGGCCGGGGTACTCGGTCGCGTTGCGGTGCAGCAGGTGCGGGATGGTGATGTCCTCCACGGGAACCTCCTCCACGGGTTCACAGGCGTGCTGCGAGGCGTTGCGCGTTCATGTGGGCGATGGCCTGGATCGAGATCATCGGGTTGACGCCCGAGGACGTCGGGAACGTGGACGCGTCGGCGACGACCAGGTTCGGCACCTCCCACGTCGCGCCGTCCGGGTTCGCGGCCGACGTCGCGCGGCTGCCGCCCATCCGGGCCGCGCCCATGATGTGCAGCGCCGCCATGGCGATCTCGCCGGGTGCGGTACCGAGGGCGGTCGCGTGCTGGATGAAGTCGTCGATCGAGCCCTTGCCGCGCTCCCAGGTCAGCCCCCGCTGGTGGCCGGAGAAGACGCTCGCCGCGCCGGCCGCCTCGACGATGCGGGCGGCGCCGTCGATGCCGGCGCGCATGTGCGCCGCGTCGTAGGGGGAGAGGCGGTAGTGCACGACGGGCTCGCCGTCGCGGCCGACGCGGACCTGGCCGCTGTCGCGGTCGCGGGTGATGATGCCGACCCCGCTCAGGTGCGGCAGGGACCGCATCCGATCGAAGTGCGCCCGGGCGCCGGTCCAGCTCATGAACGACACGGCGATCGCCGGGTTGGTCGCGGCGGTCTCGTAGATGACGCCGTAGCCGCGGCCGTCGAGGTCGGCGTGCTCGGTGGAGTACCGGGTCTGCATGCCGCCCTCCCACGGGCGGACCTCCTCGGGGAAGACGCCCCACACGCCGGTGGCCGGGTGCAGGCGCAGGTGCCGGCCGATGTTCGGGTTGGTGAGCCCGGACCGGCGCAGCAGGGCCGGGGTCTGCACGCTGCCCGCCGCGGCGACCACGGCGCGGGCCCGGACCGTCACCGGGTGCCCGCCGGCGGCCGTGCCTTCCACGCCGGTGGCCCGGCCGCCCGCGACCGTCACGGTGCGCACGTCGACGCCGACGAGCAGGCGCGCGCCCGCCTCCTGGGCGTCGACGAGCCACGTCTTGGCGGTGGACTGCTTGGCGCCGAGCCGGCAGCCCAGGCCGCACCGGCCGCAGTCGACGCCGGTGTCGCAGCCCTCGACGTTGCGGGGCATCGCCTCGACGTGCCAGCCGAGCTTCTCCAGGCCGCGCTCCAAGAGCTCGTCGCGCGAGGAGATCCGGTTGTGCCGGAGGTTGACGCCGAGGCGGGTCCACACGGCGTCGAGGCTGCGGTCGTACTCGTCGGTGGTGAACTGCGCGGCGCCGAGGGCGCCCCACTCCTTGCGCACGTTCGCCGGGGTCTTGAACGACGTGGAGTAGTTCACCACCGTGCCGCCGCCGACGCACTGGCCCTGCAGCAGGCTCAGCTGACCCTCGGCGGTGACGGCCGGGCCGGGCGCGTAGAGGCGGGACAGGCCGGACAGCTCGCCGCCGTCGAAGTCCCGGTCGTCGTAGTACTCGCCCTTCTCCACGACGACGACGTCGAGGCCGGCGGCGGCGAGGACGGCGGCCGCGGTACCCCCACCGGCACCGGATCCGACGACGACCACGTCACAGTCGAGGACGGTCGGGCCGGACGGGCGGATCGCGGTCAGCGGCGGCTCGGGTGCGTCGGCGCGGGGGCCGAGCGGGCCGGGGTAGCCGATGGCGTCCCAGACCGGCGAGTGCCCCGTCGGGCCGGGCGTCATGTAGTAGGCGAGGGTGGCCGCGCCCTTGAGCGCCTGGAACAGCGCGCGCTTCTGGGTGACGCCGGACTCGGCCAGGGCCAGCAGCATCTGCTCGCGGCGCTGCTGCGGCTGGCGGGAGAACCGCCGCGCGCCGCCGCCGAGCAGCAGCCGCACGGCCGGCGAGTCCCAGGCGGACAGCAGCTGCTGGAACTGCCGCACCTCGGCGGCGCGCGGGTTGTGCAGGACGAGCGCGGCCATGACGTCGACGGCGCCGAGCCGGCTGGCCGGCGGGACGCCGTCGCCGTCACCCGGTGTGAAGGTGTCGCAGATGCTCACCAGGGCGGCGCGCTGCTTGGCGGTCAGTTCCATCGGGTGGTGCCTCCAGGTTGGTCGGGGTGGTGCCGAAGTACGCCTCGGCGACGGCGTGCCGGTCGGCGCGCAGGCGGGCGGCCGGTCCGGTGAGCGCGACGCGGCCGTGGTGCAGCACGATCGCCCGGTCGGCGACGGACAGCGCCAGGTCGATGTGCTGCTCGACGAGCACGACACCGACGCCGAAGCGGTCGGCGAGGGACCGCACCGCCGGCAGCAGGGCCTGGACCGCGACGGGGGCCAGGCCCATGCTCATCTCGTCGACGAGCAGGACGCGGGGCCGCCCGGCGAGGGCCTTGGCGATGGCGAGCATCTGCTGCTCGCCGCCCGACAGCAGCCCGCACCGGCGCGACATCAGCCCGGTCAGCGCCGGGAACAGCTCTTCGTGGATCTGGTCGCGGCCGCCGCGGCGGGCGAGGGCGAGGTTCTCGCGGACGGTCAGGCCGTGGAACACGCCCCTGGTGTCGGGCACCAGGATCAGCCCGGCACGTGCGTTGCGCTCCAGCCGGCGATGCAGCGGCCGGCCGAACGCCTCGACCGAGCCGCGCATCGGGCGGATGACCCCCGCCGCGGTGAGCAGCGTGGTCGTCTTGCCCGCGCCGTTGGGACCGAGCAGGGCGAGCACCTCGCCCTCCCCGACCTCGAGGTCGAGGTCCCGGACGGCCGGGATCCCGGCATAGCCGCTGGTGATGCCGTGCAGGCGCAGGAGCGCGGTCATGGCGCCAGCTCCGATCCCAGGTAGGCCCGGCGGACGGCCGGGTCGGCGAGCACCGCCTGTGGCGTCCCCTCGGCGATGACGACCCCGTAGTCCAGGACGTAGGCCCGGTCGCAGACGTCCGCCACGAGGGTCATGTCGTGGTCGATCAGCAGTACCGCCAGGCCCGTCGCGGCGACCGCGCGCACGTGCCGGCCGAACTCGGCGCTCTCGTCGGTGTCCAGCCCGGCGGCCGGCTCGTCGAGCAGCACGACCCGGGTGCCGCCGACCAGCGCCCGGGCCACGCCGGCGATCTTCTGCCGGCCCAGGCTCAGCTCGCCGGGCCGCCGGTCGGCGACGAAGTGCAGGCCGAACAGCTCCAGGACCTCGTCGACGTCGCGGCCGGGCCGGCGGCGGCCGGTGAGGTCGGCCCACAGGTTGCGCAACGGCCCGGGGCCGGTGGCGACGCCGACGTTCTGGCGGACCGTCAGGTCGGCGAACAGCTCGCCGGCCTGCCAGGTGCGGGCCAGGCCGGCGCGGCGGCGCTCGTGCGGGGCGAGCCGGTCGATGCGCCGCCCGGCCAGGCTGACGGTGCCGCCGGCCGGGGTGAAGCCGGTGACCGCGTCGACGAGGCTGGTCTTGCCGGCGCCGTTCGGGCCGATCAGCCCGACGACCTCGCCCTCGCCGACGGTGAGGCTGACGTCGTCGTTGGCCAGGACGCCGCCGTACCGCACGGTCAGCCCCTCGGTTGAAAGCAGCGTGCTCATGCGGTCGCCTTTCTCCGCACCAGGTGCGCGATCCCGGACGGGTTGAGCACCGCCGTCACCACGAGCGCGCAGGCCGCGATGAGCGTGTAGTAGCGGCCGAGGCCGAACGTCGTGCCGAGCAGCGTGTAGAGCACGCCGAGCGGGGCGATCAGCCCGGCGATGACGGCGCCGCCGATGCGGGTGATGCCGCCCACGTAGGCCATGCACAGCACGCTGAGCCCGACGACGACGTTGAACGACTCGACCGACAGCTGGGAGCGGCTGTACCCGATGAGGCACCCGCCGACGCCGGCGAGGAACGCCGACAGCGCGAAGCCGGCCAGCTTGGTGCGGGCCACGTCGATGCCGGCGCTGGCCGCGGCCCGCTCGTTGGAGCGGATCGCCAGGAACGACTGGCCGGTCGCCCCGCCCAGCAGCCGGGCGACGACGGCGACGAGCAGCCCGACGATGACGATCACCGTGGCGGAGAACGCCGCGGTGGTCAGGTCGGTGCCGCGGCGCACCTCGAGGTCCCAGCCGAACAGCGTCGGGCCGTCGATGAGGTTGCCCTCGAACGGGGTCAGCGCCGGGTTGGCGAACACGAGCTGCTGCAGGGCGACGGCCCCGGCCAGGGTCACCACCGCGAGCTGCGCGCCCCGGATCCGCAGCGCCGGCAGGCCCACGGCGACGCCGACGAGTGTGGCCACGCCGGCGGACAGCAGGATCGACAGCGGGAACGGCACGCCCCAGGCGACCGTGGCCCGGGACAGCACGAACCCGCCGGTGCCGGCGAAGGCCATCGAGGCGAGCGAGATCTGCCCGAGGTAGCCGGTGAGCACCACCAGCGACAGGGCGATGAGCCCCATGATGACCGACGTGACGACGCCGAAGCGCCAGCTGCCGGAGGTGAACGCGACGGCGACGGCGGCCGCCGCCGCGAGCCCGGCGGCCGCCGTCCACGGGCGGCGGGGCAGGGTCACGGCCGGCATCCGGACCGTGCCCAGCGCGCCGCGCGCCGGGATGTGCCGGCCCAGCACGACCAGGGCGACGACGACGAGGACGAACGGCAGCGCCTCGCCGAAGCCGGCCTGGGCCCAGGTGGGCCAGCCGTCGTTGGTGCTCAGCAGCATCAGGATCGACTGGAGGCAGCCGATCGCCAGCCCGGCCGCGCAGGCGGTGACGACCGAGGTCAGCCGGGCCAGCAGCGCGGCGGCGAGGCCGGGCAGGACGTAGAACATGTAGCCGATCGGGTCGAGGCCGAGCGTCGGGGCGGCGAGCACCGCCACGACCGACGTCGCCGCGCCGGTGATCACCCACATGACGCCGGCGAGCCGGTCGGGCGACAGCCCGGTCAGCCGGGCGGCGCGTTCGTCCTCCGCGCTCGCCCGGGTGGCGACGCCCCATCGGGTGAACCGGAAGTACGCCGAGAGGGCCGCCGCCACCGTGACCGCGACGCCGAGCAGGACCAGGTCGCTGACGTTGAGGAACGTGCCGCCCACCGCCAGGGTGCGGTCGGTGAGCAGCGGCTCCGCGAGGGCGCCGCTGGTCGGGAACCGCAGCGGCACCAGCGCGGCGATCGCCAGCATGAGCCCGACCGACGCCACCACCTGCGACAGCGGTGGCGCCGAGCGCAGCGGCCGGAACACCAGCCAGTGGGCGGCCAGCGCGAGCGCGGCGGTGTACAGCACGCCGATCGCGACGGCCGCCCAGGCCGTCATGGGCGCCGTGCCGAGCGGCACCGAGCCGGCGGGCAGCACGAGGGTGCCGCTGCGCCGCAGCTCGGCGACGACCCACACGCCCCACAGGGCGAACGAGCCCTGCGCGAAGTTGAGGACTCCGGTGGCGGCGTGCAGGGACACGATCGACGCGGCGATCACGGCGTAGACCGAGCCGGCCGCGAAGCCCAGGGTGACGAAGAGCAGGACCTGGTCCATGGTTCGGGTTACACCGCTCCGGGGATGGCGGCGAGCACCTGCGGTACCGGCGCGATCCAGCTGCCGGTGACGGGCTTGGCCGTGCCGTCGGGCTGCACCACGAACAGCAGCATCTGGGTCGTGCAGTTCGGCGACGTGGCACTGCCGCAGGTGAGCTTCGGGCCGAGGAAGCTCGGGAAGTCCTTCAGCGCCTTGAGCGTCTTGAGCACACCCGCCCCGGTGAGGTCACTGTCGGGCGCCGTGGCCAGGGCCTTGGCGAACGTGACGAACAGCGAGAACTCGCCGTAGGCGTAGTAGCCGGGGGTGCCGCCGGAGACGCCGGAGATGTACTTCTCGGCCAGCGTCAGCTCGGCCTGCACGTCGGCCGGCGCGTACTTCGCCGCGGCGGGCAGCCAGTTCGACGAGTAGAGCGCACCGCCGGCGGCCTGCGCGGGGGAGCTCTTGATGTAGTCGGTGCAGGCGGCGGTGAAGATCTCGCCCTTGTACTGCAGCTGCCGCAGCGCCTTGACGAGGGCCGAGCAGACCGCCTCGCTCGGCGAGGCCACCAGGCCGCCGACGTCGGGGTTGGCCTGGGCGATGGTCGAGGCCAGGGCGGTGAAGTTCGGGTTGGTGGCCGAGAAGTAGATGCCCTTGGCGTCGATGCCGAGCGTCCTGGCGAGCACGGGCAGCAGGTTGTCGATGGTCTGGTGCGACGACGGGGTGTCGACCAGGGCCAGGGTCACCGACTTCTTGCCCTCGGACTTGAAGGCCTGCAGCGCGCCGATGAGGAACGACGCCTGCGGCGCGGCGAAGAAGACCCGGTTCTCGGCCTTGGCGCCGGTCACCGAGTCGAACGGGATCATGCCGACGAGCGGGATCTGGGCGGCGGTGAGGGCGGGCAGGGCCGCGCTCGACGAGAGGTTGTAGCCGTCCATGACGGCCACCACCTTCTTCTCGACGAACGTGTTGGCGCACGACTGGGCCCGCTCCGGCGTCGTGTCGGTGTCGCACGACACGACCTCGAGCGGGTGGCCGTTGATGCCGCCGAGCTCGCCGTTGATGTAGGCGACGGCCGCCTTGACGCCGGTGTCGGTGCCGGGCTGCGGGACCGGCCCGCCGGACGGGTTGAGGAAGCCGACGACGATCGGCGGCTTGGAGAAGGTGGCTGACGCTGACGGTGCAGGCGTTTCCGAGGCGCAGCCGGCGGCCGTCGCCAGGAGCGCGACAAGGAGGACCGCGGGAGACCGGCGCATGGGTTCCTCATTTCGAAGACGTGGTCGCCGCCCGCAGGGGTGGGGGCGGTCGACGGACAGCTCGCGTGCAGAAGGCGCGGGATGGCGCGTACCGCCGGGCCGGTGTGCGGCCGGCTCGGCGGTACCGGACGTGCCAGGCTGATCGGCCCGCGCTCGCGCGGACCCTCGTCGTTCTGCACGGCACTGTAAAGCAGCGTTAACTTCTTGGGAAGACCGCCCGTTGGTACCAGCCCGTCCGCTGCTCAGCCATGAGAATCCTGACTAACAAAATGGGACTTGCCCCGGAGTGGTCGCAGGAGTCAGTATCAAATATCAAATCCGCGCACCGATGGAGCCGACGTGAGCCGCACGATCCACACCGACGAGCACCGGGCGTTCAGCGAGCTGGTCCGGGCGTTCGTCGACAAGGAGATCGCCCCGCACCACGAGCGCTGGGAGCAGGACGGGATCGTCGACCGCGAGGTGTGGCGCGCGGCCGGCCGCGCCGGGCTGCTCGGCTTCTTCGTCGACCCGAGCTACGGCGGGGCCGGCGTGACGGACCGGCGCTTCAACGCCGTCCTCACCGAGGGGCTGGCCCGGGCCGGCGCCAGCGGTCCAGCGTTCGGGCTGCACAACGACATCATCGGGCCGTACCTGACCGACCTGACCACCGAGGAGCAGCGCGAGCGGTGGCTGCCCGGGTTCTGCTCCGGCGAGATCATCACGGCGATCGCCATGTCGGAGCCGGGCGCCGGCAGCGACCTGCAGGGCATCACCACCACCGCCGTGCGCGACGGCGAGCACTACGTGCTCAACGGGCAGAAGACCTTCATCAGCAACGGCATCCTGGCGGACCTGGTCATCGTCGTGGCCCGCACCGACCCGGCGGCCGGCCACCGCGGCATCAGCCTGCTGGTGGTCGAGCGGGGGATGGCCGGCTTCGACCGGGGCCGCAACCTCGACAAGATCGGCCAGAAGGCGCAGGACACGGCCGAGCTGTTCTTCTCCGACGTGCGCGTGCCGGTGGCCAACCTGCTCGGCGCGGAGGGCCAGGGCTTCGCCTACCTGATGCGCAACCTGCCCTACGAGCGGCTCTCCATCGCCGTCGCGGCCCTCGCCGGGGCCGAGACGGTGTTCGAGCAGACCGTCGCCTACTGCAAGCAGCGCCACGCCTTCGGCTCGCCGATCGGCAGCTTCCAGCACAACCGGTTCGTGCTGGCGGAGCTGGCCACCGAGCTGCGCATCGGCCGCGTGTTCATCGACCAGTGCCTGGTCGAGCCGCAGCTCACCGCGGAGACCGCGGCGATGGCGAAGTGGTGGTGCACGGAGCTGCAGCAGCGCACCGTCGACCGCTGCCTGCAGCTGCACGGCGGCTACGGCTACATGCGCGAGTACCCGGTGGCCCGCGCGTTCCTGGACGCCCGGGTGCAGACGATCTACGGCGGGACGACCGAGATCATGAAGGAGGTCGTCGGCCGGTCACTCGGCCTGTGACAGCATCGGCACCAGGAACTGCCGGGCGATCGCGCGCAGCTGCTCGTCGTCGTCGAGGTCGACGATCTGGCTCGGGGTGATGAGGAACGAGGAGGAGATCCGGGTCCACAGCTCGGCCACGAGCTCCACGTCCACGCCGGCGGAGATGGTGCCGGCGTGCTGCTCGCTGCGCAGCTGGCCGGCGACGAAGCGCTGCACGGTGCCCTGGGTGCGGCCGCCGTCGCTGATCATCGACGGGATGACCAGCTCGGGCTCGGCGCTCATCAGCCCGCCGATGAGCGGGTTGCGCCGGATCGCCTGCAGCGCGCTGACGAAGCCGAGCACCACCCGGTCGGCGACCGTCTCGGCCTGCACGATGTCGACGAGGAACTGGTCGAAGTATCGCCGGAACTCGCGCCGCACCACCTGCTCGACCAGGGCGTCCTTGGTGGCGAAGCGCCGGTAGGCGGTGATGCGGGAGACCCCGGCCCGCCGGGCGACCTCCTCCATCGTGGAGCGGCGGATGCCCATGCGGCAGAACTGCTCGTAGGCGGCGTCGAGCAGGCGCGTGGTGATCTCGTCGTTGTCCCCGGTGCGCTCGACCGCGTCCGCGAACGCCCGGTCGAGCAGCGAGTCCGAGTCGGGGGCCGCGACCAGGGCCGACAACAACGGTTCCACGGCCCGCCTTTCCCCGACGCCGGAATCGCATCATCATACCGGCGTCCACCGCCGTCCCGGGTCGGCCCGCCGGGCGAGCGCACCGGCCGAGCGGACGTGGGCCAGCGACACGGTGGCCAGGCTCAGGTCGTCCGGCGCCGGCTCGCCGACCAGCACGATCCGCCGCAGGCTGGGCAGGTCGGGCAGGATCGGCCGCCAGCGGGCGAGGTCGGCCGGGCTCGCCAGCACGAGCACCTGCGCGGCGCTGTGCCGGGCCAGCTGCCGCAGCTGGTCGGTGCCGAGCGTGGGGGGCACCGCCAGCGGCGTCGCGCCCGCCTGCACCGCGGCGACGTCGATCAGCCACTGCTCGGGCCGGCCGGACAGCATGATCAGGACGCGGCCGCCGGGCCGCAGGCCGATCTCGGTGAGGCCGCGGGCGAGGACGCCCGCCTCGTCAGCATCCACGACGTGCCCCCTCAGCTCATTGAGCGGTCCAACCCCCGTCGACGTGCAGCACGCTGCCGGTGACGTAGCTCGCCGCGTCGGAGGCGAGGAACGCGACCGCGCCGACGACCTCCTCCGGACGACCGAACCGGCCCATCGGGATCCGGTCACGCAGCCGCTTCGACCACACCTCGTGGTTGCGCAGCCCCTCGGTCATCTGGGTCTCCAGGTAGCCGGGCGCCACCGCGTTGACCCGCACGCCGGTCGGCGCCCACTCCAGGGCCAGGGCCCGGGTGAGCTGCTCGACGCCGCCCTTGCTGGCGCTGTAGGCGGCCAGCCGGGGCAGGCCGACCTGGCCGTGCACCGACGAGATGTTGACGATGCTGCCGGCGCCCTGGCCCAGCATGACGGCGCCGGCCGCGCGGGAGCACAGGAAGACGCCGGACAGGTTGGTGTCGAGCACCCGCTGCCAGTCGGCCGTGGGGAGCCGCTCGCTGCGCTCCAGCACCGGGCTGATGCCGGCGTTGTTGACGAGCACGTCGAGGCGGCCCCAGCGCTGCCGGGCCAGGTCGACGGCCGCGTCGGCGGCGGCCTCGTCGGTCACGTCGCCCAGGACGGTCTCCGCCCGGCCGCCAGCGGCGACGATCCGGTCGCGGACCGCCTGCAGCGCGTCGGCGGCGCGGCCCTGGAGGATCACCGTCGCGCCGTGCCCGGCGAGCCCCTCGGCGAGCGCGGCGCCGAGCCCGCGGCCGGCACCGGTGACCCAGGCGACCTTGCCCTCGAGCGTCGCGGTCACCGCGGTCCTCCGTCGCCCTCGCCGGGTGCCGCACAGTTGGTGACGAGCGGCCCGTCATCGAGGCCGCCGTTCTCGACCCGCGCGGCCGGGGCGAAGGTCCCGCCGGCGTGGGCCGCCGCGGGCCGCTCCACGACGGTCATGACGCCGTCCCCGTCCGGGGCGCCGGCGCCTGCAGCATCGGGACCAGGAACTGCCGGGCCACGGCGGCGAGCTGTGCCTCGTCGTCGAGGTCGACGACCTGGCTGGGGATCGCCAGGAACGACGCCGAGATCCGGACCATCAGCTCCGCGGCGAGGTCGGTGTCGAGCTCGCGCGGCACGTTGCCGGCGCGCTGCTCGCGGCGCAGCTGCCCGGCCAGGAAGCGGCGCACGGTGGCGAGGGTCTGCCCGCCGTCGCTGATCATGGACGGCGCGACCAGGTCCGGCTCCGCGGCCATCAGGCCGCCGATGAGCGGGTTGTGCCGCAGCGCGCGCAGCGAGCTCGCGAACCCGGCCACGACCCGGTCGGCGACGGTGTCGGCGCGGCCGATGTCGACCAGGAACTGGTCGAAGTACCGCCGGAACTCCCGCCGCACCACCTGCTCGACGAGCGCGTTCTTGGTCGCGAAGCGCCGGTACACGGTGATGCGCGAGACCCGGGCCTGGCGGGCCACGTCCTCCATGGTGCAGCGCTGGATGCCCACCCGGCAGAACTGCTCATAGGCCGCGTCGAGCAGTCGTGTCTTGGATTCGTCCTCGTCATCGACACCTTCGACAGCGTCAATGTATGCACTTTCGACGAGTGACGTCACGATCACCTCCTGAACCGTCTTGTGATGGCCGACACAGTGTGGTCTCATACGTGAAACACCGAGGCAATCTGCGTTTCATCGTATCAGATCTGCTCTCGACCTCAAGGAGGGGCGACGCATGGAGCGTCTCAGCAGACGAAACGTGTTGGTGGCGGGCGGGGCGCTGGGCGCACTGGGCGCGCTGGGGGTGGCGACCCCCGCGTGGACCTGGGCGCCGAGCGGCTCGGTCGCCGGAGCGGGCGCGGGCCTCGACCCGCGCTGGGTGTGGGACGACGAGGCCGACCCGCTGGTCGCCTCGCTCATCGACCGCGGCGACGTGCCGCGGGTCAACGCGCTGCTGCGGACCTGGACCAAGAACGGCCAGGCGCTGCCCGCCGGGCTGCCGGCGGACCTGCGCGACTTCATGGAGCACGCGCGGCAGCTGCCGGCCTGGACCGACCAGCGCAAGCTGTCGCTGGCCGTCGAGTTCAACACCAAGCGGGGGCTGTACCTCGGCGTCCTCTACGGGCTGGCCAGCGGCATGATGAGCACGGTCATCCCCAAGGAGGCGCGGGCGGTCTACTACTCGCAGGGCGGCGCCGACATGAAGGACCGCATCTCCAAGACCGCCAAGCTCGGCTACGACATCGGCGCGTACAACGCCTACCAGCCCGACGGCGAGATGATCGTGACCTGCGTCAAGACCCGTCTCGTCCACGCCGCGGTGCGCCACCTGCTGCCGCAGTCGCCGTACTGGGCGGCGGTCGCCGACGAGGAGATCCCGATCAGCCAGCGGGACATGATGGTCACCTGGCACAGCCTGCCCACGACGGTCATGCAGAAGCTGACCGCCTGGAAGGTGCCGATCCCGGCCGCCGAGTCCGAGGCGTTCCTGCACTCGTGGCAGCTCGGCGCGCACATGCTCGGCATCAAGGACGAGTACATCCCGGCCTCGTGGTCGGAGGCCAACGCCCAGGCCGCGCAGGTGCTCACCCCGGTGCTGGCCCCGACCCCGGAGGGCATCAAGCTCGCCGACATCCTGCTCAACCTCGGCTCGGTGGTCGACGCCGGCATCCTGTCCAAGCCGATCCTCGGCGCGTTCACCCGGTTCATGCTCGGCGACCAGATCGCCGGGTGGCTGAAGATCGACCGGGAGCCGGTCTGGGACACGCTGCTGCGCACGGCCTGGGGCCCGTTCGTCGCCGTCCGGGAGGGGCTGCTGCCGTTCCCGCTCGCGCCCGCGGCGTACTGGCTGTTCGACGAGTTCCTCCGCAAGGCGGCGCTGCTGTTCCTGTCCGAGGCCCGGCCGATCAGCATCGAGATCCCGGTCGCCAACCGCCCGTCCTGACCATTCGACATCTACGGACGTCTTGTTCAGGTACAAAGAAACACTTAACGTATCTGCGTATCATTCGATGCGTACGAGGAGGGTTCGAGGGATGGCGGAGCTCAGCAGGAGAAAGATTCTGATCTCGGGCGGGGCGCTGGGCGCGCTGGGCGCCCTCGGGGTGGCCACCCCGGCCTGGAGCTGGTCGCCGAGCGGCTCGATCGCCGGCGCCGGCGCGGGTGCCGACCCGCGCTGGGTGTGGGACGCGGAGGCCGACCCGCTGGTCGCCGCGCTCATCGACCGCGGCGACGTGCCGCTGGTCAACGAGCTGCTGTGGGACTGGAACCGCAACGACCAGCCGCTGCCCGCCGGGCTGCCGGCGGACCTGCGCGACTTCATGGAGCAGGCCCGGCAGCTGCCCACGTGGGCGGACCGGGTGAAGCTCGAGCGGGCGGCCCAGTTCAACAAGTCCCGGGGCATCTACCTCAACCTGCTCAACGGCGTGGGCGGCGGCATGCTGAGCACCGCCATCCCGAAGGAGGCCCGGGCGGTCTACTACTCCAAGGGCGGTGCGGACATGGAGGACCGCGTCGCCAAGACCAGCATCCTCGGGTTCGCCGTCGGCGCCCTCAACGCCTACCGGCCCGACGGCGACTGCGTCGTCCAGGCGGTCAAGACCCGCCTGGTGCACGCGGCGGTGCGCCACCTGCTCCAGCAGTCGCCGCACTGGGACGGCACGATCCCGATCAGCCAGGAGGACATGCTGGTCACCTGGCACACGCTGCCGACGTTCGCCATGC
This sequence comes from Dactylosporangium sp. AC04546, assembly GCF_022095675.1. Lineage (GTDB taxonomy): Bacteria > Actinomycetota > Actinomycetes > Mycobacteriales > Micromonosporaceae > Dactylosporangium. Next base: position 45,550 of record NZ_JAHYSG010000082.1, read on the forward strand.
GCCGGATGCGTGACTGGCAGGTGCCGATGACCACCGCCGACACCGACGCCTACCTGCACGTGTGGCAGGTGACGGCGCACATGCTCGGCATCCGCGACGAGTACATCCCGGCCACCTGGGCCGCCGCCAACGCCCAGTCCGACCAGGTCCTGCCGCGCAACATGGGCCCGACGCCCGAGGGCGTCATCCTCACCGACATCCTGCTGGGCCAGCTCGCCGAGCAGACCAGCCCCGGCAGCATCAGCCGGCCGCTGGTCAACGCCCTGGCCCGCTACCTCGTCGGCGACCAGGTCGCCGACTGGGACAAGATCCGCCGCGAGCCGGTGTGGGGCCCGCTCATCAGCACCGTCTGGCCGCTCCTGGTCAAGTTCCGCGAGGGCCTCATCCCGCTGCCGCTGGTGCCCGAGACCGCCTGGGTCATCGACGAGGCCGCCCGCCAGTACATCCTCTTCTACCTCACCAAGGGCAAGGAAACGAAGATCGTCATCCCCACCATGAACCGCCCCGAGTGAGCCCGGTGATGCCCGAACCCATCCCGCGGCGGCGGTTCCTCGGCTACGTGCTGGCCGCCCCGGTCCTGGTGACCGCGGCCGACCTCAGCCTGGAGCCGGAGACCGCCGCCGCCGCCCAGGTCCCGTCGCCCGAGATCACCGACCTGCTCGACCTCAACGACATGATGACCGTCGCCGCCCTGCCGACGTCCGGCCTGATCACCGTCGAGGTCGGCCCGGACGGCACGGTGTCGTTCGCCCTGCCCCGGGCCGAGGTGGGGCAGGGCATCACCACCTCGACCGCCATGCTCATCGCCGAGGAGCTGACCGTGCCGCTGGAGCGGGTGCGGGTCACGCTCGCCGACGCCCGGCCGGAGCTGATCTTCAACCAGCTCACCGGGGGCTCGAACACGACCATCGCCACCTACACCCCGATCCGGGTCGCCGCCGCCGTCGCCCGCCAGCGACTGCTCCAGGCGGCGGCGACCGAGCTCGGCGCCGCACCCGCCGACCTGCGGCTGCGCGCCGGGGTGGTCACCGACCGCTCCGGGCGCGGCATCCCCATCGGCGACCTCGCCGAGAAGGCCGCGAGCACGTGGACCGCGCCGGTCGCGGTGGAGCTCGCCCCCCGCGAGTCCTTCACCGTGATCGGCCGGCCCACCAACCGCGTCGACGCCCTCGACGCGGTGACCGGGCGCAAGAAGTTCGCCATGGACCTCGACGTCGCGGGCGCCATGCCGGCGATGGTGTGCCGCCCGCCCACCATCAACGGCAAGGTCGGCTCGGTCGCCAACGCCGCCGAGGTCCGGGCCATGCCCGGCGTCACCGACGTCGTGGTCGTCTCCACCGGCGTGGCCGTGCGCGCCGGCACCTTCGGCCAGTGCATCGACGCGGTCCGCGCGCTGCGGGTGACCTGGCGCTCCGGCACCGCCGAGGGCAAGTCCGACGAGACGGTGCTGCGGTCCCTGGCCGCCGCCGAGATCCCGCTCGGGCTGCGGCCGCCGACCCCGGTCGTCGAGGGCAAGTTCACCTTCCAGTTCCGCAGCAACAGCGCGCTGGAGCCCAACTGCGCGATCGCCGACGTCCGCCCCGGCCGGGCCGAGATCTGGTCGGCGCTGAAGTCGCCGATCGTGGCCAAGCAGGCGATCGCGGCCAAGCTCGGGCTGCCGGTCGGCAGCGTCACCGTGCACGTCACGGAGGGCGGCGGGTCGTTCGGCCGCAAGCTGTTCTTCGACGCCGCCCTGGAGGCGGCCGAGATCTCCCAGAAGACCGGCAAACCCGTCAAGCTCATGTGGCACCGGGCCGACGACTCCCGCCAGGGGCGCGTGCACCCGATGGCCACGTCGCGGGTCCGCATCGCGTACCTCGGCGGCACCGTGCTGAGCTACACCCAGCGGCACACCAGCGTCGCCACCGACCTCAGCCACGGTCTCGGCGAGATCATCACCGCCATGGCCGCCCGGCTGCCGGTCGGCGACATCGGCTTCTCCGAGACGTTCTTCCAGCTCAGCCAGCAGATGTCGTACAACTTCGGGGCCAACAGCCGGCTGCTCGCCGAGACCGACAAGAGCTTCAACACCGGCAGCATGCGCAACGTCTACTCGCCCGACGTGACGTGCGCCCGCGAGCTGGTCGTCGACCGGCTCGCGGCGGCCATGGGCAAGGACCCGTACCGGTTCCGCCGCGACTTCCTGCGCGACGAGCGCTGCCGCGCGGTCCTCGAGGCGGCCGCCACCGCCGGCGGCTGGGGCCGGGCGATGCCGGCCGGCACCGCCCAGGGCATCGCGTTCCACGCCGAGTACAAGGCGGTCAGCGCCGCCCTGGTGGAGATCGACTGCCGGCCGGCCACCGTCAACCGGCCGGTCCGCGACGGCGTCGCCGGCCCGCGGGTCACCAAGGTCGTCTTCGCGGTCGACGTCGGGCTCGCCGTCAACCCGCGCGGCCTGGAGGCCCAGATGATGGGCGGCGTCATGGACGGCATCGCCCTCGCCCTGACCTCCAGCCTGCACCTGCGCGACGGGTACTTCCTCGAGGCCAGCTGGGACAACTACTTCTACACCCGGCAGTGGAACACCCCGCCCGACCTGCGGGTCATCGTCATGCCCAGCACCTCCGAGCAGCCCGGCGGCGCGGGCGAGCTGGGCGTGGCCGCGTCGATGGCCGCGGTCGCCTGCGCCTACGGCCGCGCCACCGGCACGATGCCGACCACCTTCCCGATCAACCACGGCACGCTGTCGTTCACGCCCAAGCCGACCGTCCCGCCCATCCCGCCGTCGCCGTCCGACGGCCTCGCGCACCCCTGGGAGCCCTGAGTGCCCGAGCACACCTTCCGCGTCAACGGCGAGCAGGTCACCGTCGACGTCGCCGACGACGTGCGCCTGCTGTGGGTGCTGCGTGACGTGCTCGGCATCACGGGGCCGAAGTACGGCTGCGGCATCGCCGTGTGCAAGGCCTGCACCAGCCACCTCAACGGCAAGGGCATCACGCCCTGCGCGGTGCCCGTCAAGGACCTGGGCCCCGCCGACGAGGTGACCACCATCGAGGGGCTGGCCGCCACCGCCGGGCAGGACCTGCACCCGATGCAGCAGGCCTGGCTCGACCACGACGTGGCCCAGTGCGGGTACTGCCAGCCCGGCCAGATCATGGCCGCGGTCGCGCTGGTCCGCCGGGTGGCCGCCGAGGGCCGCGCGATCACCGACGCCGACCTGGACACGCTGCGCAACGTCTGCCGGTGCGGCACGTACCCGCGGATCCGCGCCGCCATCCGCACCGGCGCCGCGAACATGTGAGCCGCGGGGGAGGGGGTGTGCCGGCGAACGATATTCCGCTCAGGAATATTTATTCCCCACAGGAATATCGCGTGCCGAGACACCCCGGCGCGCCGCGGTCCTCGCGTCAGCGGGTGCCGGCCTTCACGCGGTACATCGCGGCATCGGCGGCCGACAGGATCTCGTCGGCGGTGTCGCGGTTGTCGCGGGTGGTCGCGCCGATGCTCACCCCGATCCGGACCATCCGGCCGGCCAGGTGGAACGGGGCGGCGATGGCGGCCCGCAGCCGCTCGGCGATCTCGTCGAGCTGCGGCTGGGCCGTCACCTCGTCGAGGAACACCACGAACTCGTCGCCGCCGAAGCGGGCGGCGACGTCCCCGGAGCGCAGCGACCGGCGGATCCGTTCGGCCACGTGGACCAGCAGCTCGTCGCCGGCCGCGTGGCCGAACGTGTCGTTGACCTGCTTGAACCCGTCGAGGTCGAGGAACAGCACCGCGAAGTGCCGGCTCGGCGTGCTCGCCGCGCCCTGGAGGGTCTCCACGAACGCGGCCCGGTTGGGCAGGCCGGTGAGCGTGTCGGACAGCGCCGCCTGGCGCAGCCGCTCCTCCTGCTCGCGCAGGTCCAGGGCGACGGTGAACAGCGCCGCGCACTGGTTCACCAGCTCCCGGCCGTCCTCGACCCGGCTGTCGACGACGTCGACGATCGCGAGCAGCCCGCGGTCGCTCCCGCCGACCTTCGCCGGTACCACGAACACCGTCTCGTCCGCCCCGGCCGCCGCGACGAGCTCCGCCGGCGGGAACTGCGCGACGCGCAGCACCGAAGGGCCGATCGGCGGTCCGGGCCGGCGCCGCCAGGCCGGCGGGACCCGCAGCTGCCGGTCGGAGGTCCACAGGCCGACCGCGCCGCTGCTGGCCGGGGTCGCCGCCAGCCACGTCAGGGTCGCCGGGTCGGTGCCCCGCTCGTACAGCAGCGCCATGCTCAGCTCGTAGTGCGCGCTGATCGTCGAGCGCAGCCGCCACCGCTCGCCGAACTGCGCCCGATGGTGCAGCCGCGCGGTGGCCAGGATCAGGTCCTGCACGCAGATGTCGACCCGGCGGGCCGCGGCCGGCACGGGAAGATCGAGACTCTGGGTGTACTCCTGGACCGCCCGGGACAGCACCCGCAGGCTCTCCGGCGCGGGCCGCAGCTCGTAGATCCGCATCAGCGCCCGCGCCGCCGGCACCAGGTCGGGCCGGTCCCCGGCCGCGGCGGCCGCCATGACCGCCTTGGTCAGCACGGCGGCGTCGCGCAGGGCGTCGAGGTCGTCGGGGGTGCGGAACGCCTCGGGCGGCAGCAGCACCGAGAACCGCTCGACGAGCCGGTCCGGCGCGCCCGGGGCGGCGCCGGCCGGGTGCGCGGTCGTGCTCGCGCAGCCGCACGACGGGCGCGGCACGAACGCCGTGGGGATGCGGGGCCGGGCCGGGGGCGTGCCCGGCTCGGCGACGGCGCGCAGCAGCAGGCCGACCGCCTCGGCCGCCATCTCGCCCAGCAGCTGCCGGACGCTGGCCAGGCCCGGCTCCTGGAACGCGGCGACCTCGAGGTCGTCGAACCCGGTGATCACGTAGTCGTCGGGGCAGCGCAGCCCGGCCTCGGTCATCGCCCGCACGACGCCGATCGCGTTACGGTCGGTCGCCGCCACGATCGCCGGCGCGGGCGGCCCGCCGCGCAGCGCCTCGGGCGTGGCCCAGGTCACACCGCTCTCCAGGTTGTCGACCGCGGGCAGGAACAGCTCCGGGTCGGGGGTGATGCCGTGGGCCAGGAGCGTTTCGCGGTACGCCCGGTAGCGCTCGGCGACGTCCGTCACGTTGATGTTGCCGGTGAACGCGATCCGCCGGTGCCCGTGCGCGACGAGGTGCGCGACGGCCTCGCGGATCCCGGCGCCGTTGTCGGCGAGCACGGCCGGCAGCCCGGCCTGCCCTTTGTCGTGGCCCTCGTCGTGGCCCAGCAGCACCACGGGCTTCCCCGAGGCGCGGAAGCGTTCGATGTACCGGCTGGTCACGGCGTCGGCGAGCACGACGAACCCGGCGACGTGGTCCCAGGCGACGGGCGCGTCGAACTCGGGCGACCCGCCGTTGACCGTGATGGAGGCGGCCGCGTCGAGCGTCTGGACCACGATCGTGCGGCTCCCGGCCCGGGCCGCGGCGGCGCAGATCCCGGCCAGCAGCGTGCCGTAGTAGACACCACCCGCGAACGGGGACAGCACCCCTACCACCGGACCGTCGAGCATCATCACCTCCGTGTACTCCATCGGTAGCAGATCGCCCGACCTTCGCGGAAGCCACCGTTTCGTCGAGCGCCATGTCACAACCGGCAGAGCTGCGTTGTCATGGGTCCGGGTCCCGGTGGAAGGTGGGTCGTCATGGAGGAGTTCGAGGAGCTGCGGCCGCTGCTCTTCTCGATCGCGTACCGCATTCTCGGCAGCGTCAGCGAGGCGGAGGACGCGGTGCAGGAGACGTGGCTGCGGTACCGGACCTCCGGGACCGAGCCCGAGTCGGCCCGGGCGTTCCTGTCGGCGGTGGTGACCCGCGTCTCGATCAACGTGCTGCGCTCGGCGCGCGTGCGGCGGGAGGCGTACGTCGGGGAATGGTTCCCGGAGCCGCTGCTCACCGACCCGTACGAGGACCCGGAGCGGGCCGCCGAGCTGGCCGACTCGGTGTCGATGGCGGCGCTGCTGCTGCTCGAACGGCTCAGCCCGCTCGAACGGGCGGTGTTCGTGCTGCGGGAGGTCTTCGGGTTCGGCTTCCCGGAGATCGCGTCGGCGGTCGGCCGGTCCGAGGCGGCGTGCCGGCAGCTGGCGGTGCGGGCCCGCCGGCACATGGACGCCGGCCGTCCCCGGTTCGAGGCCGACCGGCGCGAGCGCGACGAGCTCGCCGGGCGGTTCTTCGAGGCCTTCCGGGAGGGCGACCTCGACGGCCTGCGCGAGCTGCTGGCCGCCGACGTCCAGCTGACCAGCGACGGCGGCGGCAAGGCCCCGCAGCTGCAGCGCCCCATCCTCGGCGCGGACCACGTGGCCCGGCTGCTCGCCGCGGTCGCCGCGCCGCTGGCCCACATCGGCGTCACGCTCGAGCCGCACGCGCTCAACGGCCAGCCGGGCGCTCTCTTCCGCGACGCGGACGGCAAGGTCCTCAACGCCTTCGCGCTCGACGTGGCGGACGGTCAGGTCCAGGCGATCCGCCTGGTGATCAACCCCGACAAGCTGCGCCACCTCGGCCCGGTCGCCGACGCCTGGGCCCTGTCCCACGCGTTCACCCAGGCGCGGCGATCGGCTCGGTAGCCAGCTACCGGCGGGCTACCAGGCGATGCGGCCGAGGCGGTCGACGAAGATGCCCGACGGGCCGTCCGGGGGCAGGGTCGCCAGGCGGACGATCGGGTCGGCGCCCTGGGTGGCCGTGAGCTGGCCGCGGTGGCCGTTCATGTCGGTCGCGGCGAACGTGTGGTTGACCACCTCGCCGGGCGTCACCGCGTTGAACCGGACGCGGGGGAGGGCCTGGGCGTAGCGGACGGTGAGCATGTTCAGCGCCGCCTTCGAGGAGCTGTAGGCCAGCTCGTGCATCCTCGAGACGGGCTGCGACGGGTCGGTCACCACCGCGAACGAGCCGCCGGCGCTGGTCACCATCACGACCCGCGGGTGCTCGGCGGCGAGCAGCAGGGGCAGGAACGCGTGCGTGACCCGGACCGGGCCGTAGACGTTCGTGTCGTAGACCGCGTGCAGGTCGGCGGCCGTGGCGTCGGCGGGCGGGACGGCGTGGCCCGGCGCGCCGGCGTTGTTGACCAGCACGTCCAGGCGGTCGGTGTGCGCGCGCACCTGCAGTACCGCCGAATCCACCGAGGCGTCGGAGGTCACGTCCAGGGTGACCGGGACCACCGCCACGCCCTCGGCGGCCAGCTTCGCGGCAGCGGTCCGGCCCCGCTCCTCGTCCCGCGAGCCGAGGAAGACCGTCCAGCCCAGCGCGCCGAGCCGGCGGGCCGTCTCCAGGCCCAGTCCCTTGTTCGCCCCGGTGACCAGCACCGAGGTCCGTTGCGAGTTCGTCATGTCTCTGGGACAACGCAGCCCGGCCGGCTGTGACACGCCCTGCGGCGGTGGTGGGGGCCGGGCCACGGCAACGTTCCCGCACCGCGGCGGGAACGGCGGGGCTCCGCGGCCCGCGGACGGTGGTTGGACCGGCCACCGTCCGAAGGGGGACCCATGTTCAAGCACACGCTCGTCACCGCGCTGGCGGCGGTGATCTGCGCCGCCGGCACGCTCGTGGTCGGGGCCGCACCCGCCGACGCCGCGGTGACCCGGGTGCGGGTCAAGGGGTCCCTCGCGGTGCGCGGCGGCGCGGCGACCTGGTGGGCGCCGACCCGCTACCTGCGCAACAACACCGCTGTCACGGTCACGTACAGGTTCACCGGGCAGTACATCCGCGGGACGGTGCGCCGCACCGCGCAGTGGGACCCGGCTGCTGCTCGGCGACTACATCCCGCACGCCAACGTGGTCGGCAACCCGAAGCTGCCCGCCTGCGTCCTGCCGGCGCCGGCCACGCCGCCCCCGCTCGTATCGGTCGTCGCGCCGCCGGTGGTGCCGCCGTCGCAGCCCTCGCAGCCCTCACTGCCCGCACTGCCCGAGCCGAACGGCACGATGACGCAGGCCGAGTTCATCGCCGCGTCGGTGCCGGGCGCCCAGCAGAGCCGGCGCGAGCACGGCGTGCCGGCGTCGGTCACGATCGCCCAGGCGATCCTGGAGACGGGCTGGGGCAAGAGCGCCCTGTCGACGTTCGACCGCAACTTCTTCGGCATGAAGTGCTACGGCCAGGGCGTCTACGCCAACGGCTGCAGGTCGCACTCCACCGCCGAGTGCACGCCGGCCGGGGCCTGCTTCACGACCACGGCGTCGTTTCGCACCTACGCCAACGCCGCGAACTCGTTCCGCGACCACGGCGCGTCGCTCGCCACGAACAGCCGCTACGCCGTGGCGTTCCAGCACCGCGGCAACCCCGACCGGTTCGCGGCGGAGATGCACAAGGCCGGCTACGCGACCGACCCGCAGTACACCGTGAAACTCACGGGCATCATGGCCAAGTACAACCTGTACCGTTACGATCTGGCCTGAGACGGTTGTACGGGTGCAATTGTCAGGGCAGGAGTCACCAGATGCTCCCCCTCGCGCGGATCCTGCTGGTTGAGGACGATCCCGGCGACGTCGCCTACGCCCTCGACGAGTTCGCCGCGCATGAGCTGCGCAACCCGGTGACCGTGCTCGGCGACGGCGCCGCGGCGCTGGAGTATCTGGCGCGCGGGCCGGTGCCCGACATCCTGCTGCTCGACCTGAACCTGCCCGGCGTCGACGGCCGCGTGGTGCTCGACCACGTGGTCGTCGACCCGGCCCTGGCCAGGCTCGTGGTGGTCGTGCTCACCGGCGTTGACGTCGAGGAGCGGACGCTGCGCGACTTCGGCGTCCCGTCGGCGTACCACTTCCGCAAGCCGGTCGACGTCGCGCAGCTCGCGGGCCTGATCCGCAGCGTCGAGCAGTTCTCGATCGGCGCCGGCGGCGCGTAGACCCGGTCCCGGCCACCAGGACGGCCGCGTCGACTTCCGGGTGTAGAATTTGAACATGTTCAAAGAGGGTTGGCTACTGGGTGGTCTGGTCGCGTCCGTCCTCCTGCGCGGCGCGGTGTGGCTGTTCAGCTTCTGCCTCGTCGGCCCGGTGCTCGGCCCGCTCGACCTCGTCCTCGCGGTGCCGCTCACGGCCGTCGCCGGTCACGACGGCGCCGTGGCGATCTGGGTCGGCGAGGCCGTGGCCGGCATCGGGCTGGCCGTCGTGACCGGGCTGGCGTGCGACGGCCTGCGGCGGGACCAGCTGTGGGCGTGGCGGCTGGGCCTGGGCCTCGCCCGCTGCTACGTCGTGCTCAACGCCGTGACCGCTCTGGGGTCTGTCGCGCTGGTCCTGATCTGGGGCTGGTGGGTGGCCCTCGTCGGCGCGGGGTTCTACCTGGCGTCGCTGGCCGCCGCCGCGCTCGCCTGGCGCGACCTGGCGTCCGGCCCCCGGGTCCGGGTCGTGACGGGCCTCGCCACCCTGCGCCGCCTGGCCGCCGATGCCTGACCCGGCCGTGTCGGCCTCACGCTGGCCGGCCGGGGGCCCGACCTCCACGCGTTCGACGACACGACGTGGTACCGGCTAAGCCTCCAGGACCTGCTTGAGCAGCGCCAGGTCGCTCGTGACCAGGCCGGTGTCGCGGTCGAACTCGGCGTCGGTCATGCCCGGGGTGCGGCGCAGCGTGAAGACGACCTCCGTCGCCGGGCCGTCGGCGACCGCCCGCAGCGGGACGTACACCGTGTCGCCCGACGGGGTCACGACCTCGTGGTCCAGGACGCCGTACTCGTTCGGCGGGGCGAACGTGACCTTCACGCGGCCCTCCGCGGTCTCGACGTACCACTGGCCGTCCGCGTGCACCACCGAGGTGCCGAGGCCGGGCGCCCAGCGGGGGAGGTTGGCCGGGTCGGACGCGAACGCGTACACCTCGGCCACCGGGCGGTCGATGTGCACGCTCAGGTGACGGGACTCCATCGACCGATCATGTCATGCGGCGGCGGCGCAGAGCCGGGTCGAGCAGGGCCGGCGGGGTGTCGAACTTCTCCTCCGGAGCCAGGTCGACGCCCGGCGCGACGACGGCGTCGATCGCGTCGAGGACGTCGTCCCGCAGTACCGTGTCCGCCGCATCCAGCTGGGAACGCAGGTGCTCGATCGTCCGCGGGCCGACGATCGCGCTGGTCACGGCCGGGTGCGCGGTGACGAACCCGAGCGCGAGCTGGATCAGGGTCAGGCCGGCCTCGTCGGCGACCCCGGCCAGCCGCTCGACGGCGTCCAGGCGCGCCTGGTTGGCGGGGCGGGTGAGGTCGAAGCGCTGCGGCATGAACGCCGAGCGGCTTGTGGTGATGTCCCGGCCGGCGCGGACCGCGCCCGACAGCCAGCCCGACGCGAGCGGGCTCCAGGCGAGCACGCCCAGGCCGTACCGCTCGGCGACGGGCAGGACGTGGGCCTCGATCCCGCGCTGGAGGATCGAGTAGCTGGGCTGCTCGGTGACGTAGCGGCTGAGCCGGTGCTCGCGGGCGGCCCACTCGGCCTGCACCATGCGGTACGCGGGGAAGGTGGAGCTGCCGAAGTACCGGATCTTGCCGGCCCGCTGCAGGTCGGTGAGCGCCGACAGGGTCTCCTCGTCGCTCGTGGCCGGGTCCCAGCGGTGCAGCTGGTAGAGGTCGACGTGCTCGACGCCCATCCGGCGCAGGCTCGCCTCCAGCGCGGTCACCAGCCAGCGGCGCGAGCCGCCCCGGTGGTTGCGCTCGTCGCCCATCGGCATGCCGGCCTTCGTGGCCAGCACGATGTCGTCGCGGCGGCCGGCGATCGCCTTGCCGACGAGCTCCTCGGACTCGCCCTGGCCGTACATGTCGGCGGTGTCGATGAGGTTGACTCCCGCGTCGAGGGCGGTGTCGACCATCGCCGTGACCTCGTCCGCGCTGGTGCGGCCCAGCCGGCCGAAGTTCATGGCGCCGAGCACGAGCGAGCTGACCTGGACGCCGGTGGTGCCGAGGCTGCGGTACTGCATGATGCCTCCCGATCTGGCATGCTTGAACGACAAGCGGAACCATGTTCCGCTACTTTGAACATACGGAACACGGTTCCGTTTGCCAAGCGGGGAGGTCGCAGTGGCCGGGAAGCGGGCCGACGCGCGGCGCAACGAGGCGACCCTGCTCGACGCGGCGGCCGCCGCCTTCGTCGCGTCGGGCGTCGACGCGCCCGTGCGCGACATCGCCGCACGGGCCGGCGTCGGGGTCGGCACGATCTACCGGCACTTCCCGACACGGGCGGACCTCATCGTGGCGGTGTATCGCCACCAGATCGAGGCGTGCGCGGCCGCCGGCCCCGAGCTGCTCAACGCGAGCGACAGCCCGCGCGCCGCGCTGGCCCGCTGGATCGACCTGTTCGTCGACTTCCTGGTCACCAAGCACGGCCTCGCCGAGGCGCTGCGCTCCGACGACGCCGCGTTCGAGAGCCTGCACGCGGCGTTCCTCGACCGCCTGCTCCCGGTCTGCGCGGCGCTGCTGGACGCCTGTGAGATCCGGGCGGTCGACGCGTACCAGCTGCTGCGCGCGGTCGGCAACCTGTGCATCGGCGCGGGCAGCGACGCGCGGTACGACGCCCGCCGGATGGTGGGGATCCTCGTCGCGGGACTCTCCTAAGGCGTGTTTGGTAAGTCGGGTCAGAGCCATTCGTTGATCGCAGTGATGGTGACGGTGGCCTGGTAGCGCACGGCCAGTTTGATGCCCCTATGGATGTCAAGCGGTTGAAAGCTGGCCTTTGGTGATCAGTTGATAGAGCTCG
>NZ_JAHYSG010000083.1 GCF_022095675.1 Dactylosporangium sp. AC04546
GCGGCCCGGCGCGGCGCGGCCCGGCGCGGCCCGGCGCGGCCCGGCGCGGCCCGGCGCGGCGCGGCCCGGCCCCGCACGTCGGTCGGTCGACCGACCGAACCCGCGCCCCGGTAGGCCGGTAGGTCGGTCGACCGACCGAATCCGCGGAGCAGTGAGGGAGCAGTGAGTCGGTCGACCGACCGAACGCGAAGACCCGCAGGTCGGTCGACCGACCGAGAAAATCCCGCGGCACGCGGCCGCGCAGTGCCCGCACCCGTGTTCACGCCCGGCGGGACTGCTCCAGCAGGTCCGCCGCGACCAGCTCGAACGGCTCAATGCTCTGCTCCGCGCGGCTCATCACAACCGCACCCTCCGACGAGGCGATCACCATGGCCGCGAACCGCGCGGCCCGATCGCTCGGCCAGCCGGCCGCGCCGTACAGCGCGGCCAGCCGCTCCCGCCAGGTGCGAAAGACAGCCGCCGCCTGATCGAGCAGCGCCTTCGAGTCCGCAGCCACCGTGACAGCGAGGACCGCGCACCCGGCGCTGAAGTGAGAGCGCTCCAGCACGTACCGCCACATGTCGAGCACGTGCCGCGTGACCTCCTCCGCGCTTTTGCCGGCCTGCTGCTCCAGCAGCTCGAGCATCCGCCCGGACACCAGGTCGAGTGCCGAGCCGACGAGCTGGTCCTTGCCCTCGGGGAAGTGGTGGTAGATCGACCCCCGCGGCGCCCCCGTCGCCTTGAGGACCTCCGAGAACGAGGTTGCCTGCAGCCCGTGCTTGGCCAGCAGGACGGCCGCCCCCTCCACCATGCGTCCACGAACGTCCCGCGCCACCCGCGACTCCTTGACTATGACGACCAGCATATCCTACGTTCTATGACGACCGTCATAATTCTCCCGGAGGTGGCCTCGCCATGCCCATGATCGATGTGTACGCCCCAGCCGACCTGTTCCCGCCCGACGCCGACCGTCCGCTCGCGGCCCGGCTGACCGCCGCCCTCCTGCGCGCCGAGGGCGTGGCCGACCCGGGGCCGGCGCACCTGCACAACACGGGTGCCTACGTGCACCGCATGCCGGCCTCGGCCGTGCACACCGCGGCGACGGACGGCGCCCGCACGGTCCGGGTTCAGGTCCTGACCCCGCCCGGTGTGCTCGACCGCGAGGGCCAGCGGAGCCTGGTCAAGGAGGTGACGGCGATCGTGGCCGACCTGGCGCAGGACCAGACCCAGCCGGCCCGCACGTGGGTCCTGCTCACCGAGGCGGCCGAGGGCGGCTGGGGCATCGCCGGCACCGCGTACGGCCAGGAGGAGTTCGCGGCCCTGGCCGCTCAGGCGCGCACCTGAGCGGCCCTGGCCGCTCAGGCGCGCACCCGGTAGGACGCCAGGCGGACCGCGCCAAGGACCGGGTCGGTCGCCGTCCCGGGCTCGATGCCGCGGTCCGCCAACCGCGACAGCACCCCGCGCCGGACCGGGGTGTCGTTCGTGAGCAGGCTGCCCGCCAGCACGACGGGCGCCGAGGGCGCCGACAGTTCGTCCAGCGTCGCCATCAGCCGGTCCGCGGCGGACGCCACCAGGCGCAGGGCGGTCGGGTCGCCCGAGTCGGCGAGAGCGCACACCGCCGGCGCCAGCGACGCGAATGCGCCGAACGGCAGCCGCCCGGCCCAGTGGACCAGGTCGTCCGCCGACGCGACGCCGGCGTGCCCGGCCACCGTCGCCACCAGCGCGCCGCCACCGGCCCAGGAGCGGGCCGCGGACCGCACCGCCTGCAGGCCCAGCCACATCCCCGAGCCCTCGTCGCCCAGCAGCCAGCCCAGGCCGTCGGCGGCGCGGACGACCGAGAGGCCGTCGACCAGCGCCGCGACCGCCCCGGTACCGCTGACCAGGACGGCTCCGGAGGACCACGGGCCGCCCGCCGCGAAGGCCGTCACCGCGTCTCCGACGAGTGTGATCTCGCAGGTCAGGCCCAGCGACGCCCACGAGCGGTCGAAAGCGGCGGCGACGCCGGGATCAGCGATCGCGCTGACCCCGGCGAGCCCCACCACGCCCGCCACCACCGACCCTGGGTCGAAGGCGCCGAGCGCCGACCGCACCGCCGACCCGACAGCGGTGGCGGCCGCAGTACCCGTGGCCGAGGGGTTTCCCGGGCCGGCGGCGCCGCGACCGCGGACGACCCCCGACAGGTCGCTGACCACGGCCTTTGACGCGGTACCGCCGGCATCGACCCCCAGCACGAGATCCATGGCGAGGATCGAACCATAGAAAATGGTTGTTGACTAGAAGTTGAAGTGGTCGTAATTTTCATCGTCATAGCGAGCCGATGAAAAGGATGACCGTTGTGACGGGTGAGAGTGGCGGGCTGCTCGGGCGGCTGCGCATCGAGGGGCCGACCATGCCGGAGGCGCTGGCCCGCATCGCCGAGACGATCCTCAGCGATCCGGAGACCGCGGCGCATGCCAGCATCGTCGACCTGGCCGAGCGGTCGGGGACGTCGACGGCCACCGTCACGCGGTTCAGCCGGACGCTGGGCTTCAAGGGGTACGCCAACCTGCGGGTCGCCATCGCGACCGAGACCGGCCGCGCCGAGCAGGCCCGTTGGGAGACCGACATCAGCGGCGACATCGCGCCCGACGACCCGCTCGACGGGGTGCTCGGCGTGATCACCGCGGCCGACACCCGGGCCATCCAGGCGACCGCCGCCGGCCTCGACGTCGCGGCGGTCGAGCGGGTCGCCGCGGCCATCGCCGAGGCCGGCCGGGTCGAGATCTTCGGGCTCGGTTCGAGCGGCACCGCCGGGCGGGAGATGGCCTTCCGGCTCGAGCGGATTCGCGTTCCGGTGTGGTACCGCTCGGACACCCACACGGCACTGACCAACGCGGCCCTGCTGGGCCCGGGCGACGTGGCCGTCGGCCTCTCGCACTCGGGCCGCACTCGCGAGGTGATCGAGACCCTCGCCGAGGCCGCGGACCACGGGGCACTGACGGTCGCGGTGACGTCGTTCGGGCGATCACCGCTGGCCGAGGTGGCCGACGTCGTCTTCACCACGTCGGTCCACGAGACCACCTTCCGGGTCGCGGCTTTGTCCGCGCTGCACTCGCAACTGCTGGTCCTGGACCTCATCTACGTCGCGGTGGCGCAGCGCACCTATGAGCGCACCGCCGAGGCCCTGGAGCTGACGGTGCGCGCCGTCGACGCGCACCGGCTGCCCGACACGACCAACAACCGCAAGCGACCACGGAGGGAAAAGCCGCTGTGACCATCAGAAGTGCCGACTACGTCGAGGTGATCCGCGCCGCGATCGAGCGCGTGAGCACCACCCAGGGCGATCGGGTGGCGCATGCCGCCGACCTGCTCACCGCGACGATCCAGGCGGGCGGGGTGATCCAGGCGTTCGGCTGCGGGCACTCCGAGGCGCTCGCCATGGAGATCGCCGGGCGGGCCGGTGGCCTGGTCCCGACGAACCGCATCGCGCTGAGGGACATCGTGTTGTACGGCGGGGAGCCGCTCACCGCCCTGGCCGACCCGCAGCTGGAGCGCACCCCGGCCGTCGCCCACAAGCTCTACGACCTCGCCCCGATCAAGCCCGACGACACGTTCGTCATCGCGTCCAACTCCGGCGTCAACGGCGCCGTGGTCGAGATGGCCCAGCTGGTGAAGCAGCGCGGGCACGCGCTCGTGGCGATCACCTCGCTGGAGCACTCCTCGCGCGTGGACTCGCGGCACGCGAGCGGGCTCAAGCTCGGCGACCTCGCCGACGTGGTGCTGGACAACGGCGCCCCATACGGCGACGCGTCGCTGCCACTGCCCGGCGGCGGCGCCGTCGGGGCCGTCTCCTCGATCACCGCGGCCCTGCTGGCCCAGCAGATCGTCACCGAGGTGGTGGCGCGCCTGCTGGCCGCCGGGGACACGCCGCCGGTCTACCTGTCCGACAACGTCCCTGGCGGGCGGGAGCACAACGCAGCACTCGAAGCGCGGTACGCCGGGCGCATCCGGCGTACCGCATAAGGAGAGAAGGCCACTCATGAACCCCTCACCCTCAGCGAAAACCTATCCCAGACGGCGCACCATCCTCAAAGCGCTGGCCGCGACGCCCCTGCTGAGCGCCTGTGTCACCAGTGGCAACGATGACCAGCCCTCTTCGCCTACTGGCGCGAAAAGCTCGCAGAACCCGCTCGGCGTCAAGGAGGACGCGCCGCTGGAGGTGGTCATCTTCAAGGGCGGCTACGGCGACGACTACGCCAAGAAGGCCGAGGACCTCTACAAGCAGCGCTACCCCAAGGCGACGATCGACCACAAGGGCATCCAGAAGGTCGGCGAGGCGCTGCAGCCGCGGTTCGTCGCCAACACCCCGCCGGACGTGGTCGACAACACCGGCGCCGGCCGGCTCGACCTGGCCACGCTGGTGGGCGCGAAGCAGCTCAGCGACCTTGCCGAGCTGCTCGACGCCCCGTCGTTCGACGACCCGAACACCAAGGTGCGCGACACGCTGCTGCCGGGCGTCATCGAGGACGGCACGTTCGACAAGCAGGTCCTGACGCTCAACTTCACCTACACGGTGTGGGGGGTGTGGTACTCCAAGTCCCTCTTCACGAGCAAGGGATGGACCTACCCGAAGACGTGGGACGAGATGCTCGCCCTCTGCGCGACCATCAAGGGCGCCGGCCTCGCGCCGTGGACGTACCAGGGCAAGTACCCGGAGTACATGAACGACCCGCTGCTCACCATGGCGGCCAAGACCGGCGGCATGGACCTGGTCAAGGCGGTCGACAACCTGGAGCCCAACGCCTGGAAGGCCGACGGGCTCAAGGCGGCCGCCGAGGCGTTCGCCGAGCTGGCCGCCAAGGGCTACATCATGGCTGGCTCCGAGGCGCTCTCCCACACCGAGTCGCAGGCCGCCTGGTGCCAGGGCAAGGCCGCGTTCATCCCGTGCGGCTCATGGCTGGAGAGCGAGCAGAAGGACGTCACCCCCAAGGGCTTCGACATGGTTATGGGCGCCGTGCCGAGCCGGACGAGCGGTGACAAGCTCTCGGGCGCGGGGGTGCAGGCGGCGAGCAGCGAGTCGTTCATCGTCCCGGCGAAGGCGAAGAACGTCGCGGGTGGCCAGGAGTACCTCCGAATCCTCTTCTCGAAGCAGTCCGCACGCTCGTTCGCCGAGACCGCCGGCACGCTGCCCGCGGTCGCCGGCGCCACCGACGGCCTGACCCTGTCCAGCGGGCTCGGCTCGGTCCGCGACGCGGTGACGGCGGCTGGCAAAGACGCCTTCACCTACCGCTTCCGCACCTGGTACGCGCCGCTGGCCAAGGCGGTCGACGACGCGACCGGCGAGCTCATCAACAAGCGCGCGACCGCGGCCGAGTGGGCCGACCGCGTCCAGAAGGCGGCCGACGCGCTCGCGAAGGACTCCAGCGTCAAGAAGTACACCCGCTGATGAAGCACGGTCGGCTCCTGTTCCTGGTCGGTGCGCTGCTGCCCGCACTGGTGCTGCACGGCGTCTTCGTGCTGTCCCCGTACGGGCAGGCGTTCTACCTGTCGCTCACCAACTGGACCGGGGTGGCCGGCGAGGCGGACTTCGTCGGGGCGGACAACTTCGTCCGCCTCGGCGGCGACTCGCTGTTCCTCGACGCGGTGCGCAACAACGCCGTGATGCTCGCCGTGGTACCGCTGGTGACCATCGCCCTGGGCCTGTTCCTGGCGAGCATGCTGCATCTCGGCGGCAAGGACGGCCGGCGCGGCATCGCCGGTTCGGGCGGGTACCAGATCGTGTACTTCTTTCCGCAGCTGCTGTCGCTCGTGATGATCGCGGTGCTGTGGCAGTTCGTCTACAACCCGAACACCGGCCTGCTCAACGGGGCGCTGCGGGCGGTCGGCCTCGACGGGCTGGCCCGCAGTTGGCTGGCCGAGCCGTCGCTGGCCCTGCCGGCGGTGATGGCGGTGCTGGTCTGGTCGTCGGTCGGCTTCTACATGGTGCTGTTCAGCGCCGCGATCGACGCGATCCCCAAGGAGCTGTACGAGGCGGCGCTGCTGGACGGTGCGGGTGGCTGGGCGACCTTCCGGCGGATCACCCTGCCCCTGGTGCGCGACACGGTGCAGGTGGCCTTCGTGTACCTCGGCATCGGCGCGCTCGACGGCTTCGCGGTCGCGCAGATCATGACCGTCGGCCCGGGCGGCCCGGACGGCGCGACCGAGGTGATCGGGCTGACGTTGTGGCGCAGTGCCTTCACCTTCGGCAAGTTCGGTTACGCCTCGGCGATGGGCGTCGCGCTGTTCTTCGCGACGCTGACGGTGGCGGTGCTGGTGATGCGGACCGGTCGCAAGGAGAGGATCGAGCTCGCATGAAGAAGGTGCTGCCGCACGTCGCGATGCTCGGCTGGGGCATCGTGACCGCGCTGCCGCTGCTGTGGGCCGTGCTCAGCTCGTTCAAGACCGACAAGCAGATCCTCACCGGCGATCCCTGGACACTGCCGAGCGACCCGCAGTTCGGCAACTGGGCGCGGGCCTGGAGCGAGGCGAACATCGGGCGGTACATGCTCAACAGCCTCATCGTCGTCGGCGGGGCACTGGTGCTCACCATGCTGCTCGGCTCACTGGTCGCGTACGCGCTCGCGCGGTACGAGTTCCCCGGCAACCGCCTGATCTACTACGTCTTCGTCACCGCGATGTTCTTCCCGGTGTTCCTGGCGCTGGTGCCGCTGTTCTTCGTCGTGCAACAGCTCGGCCTGCTCGGCACGTACCACGGGCTGATCCTGGTGTACGCGGCCTACGCCGTGCCGTTCACCGTCTTCTTCCTGCACTCGTTCTTCCGCACGCTGCCCGGCGAGGTGGCCGAGGCGGCGTTCCTCGACGGCTGCTCGCACGGCGCGGTCTTCTTCCGCGTCATGCTCCCGATGGCCCGCCCGGGCCTGGTCGCCGTCGGCATCTTCAACTTCGTCGGGCTGTGGAACCAGTACCTGCTCCCGCTGGTGCTCAACCCGAACGAGAAGAGGTACGTCCTGGTCCAGGGTTTGGCCAACCTGTCGGTCAGCCAGGGCTATCGCAGCGACTGGAGCGGACTGTTCGCCGGCTTGACCATTGCCATGCTGCCGGTGCTCATCGCCTACGTCGCGTTCCAACGGCACATCCGCGCCGGTATGACCGCCGGCGCGGTCAAGTAAGTCCCCCTCCATCCCCTCTGCAACAGGAGGACTCTACTCATGAAAATCGGCAAACGTCGATCTTTGGCGGTGCTCTCGGGCGTCGCCATGCTCGGCGCGATCGGTGCCGTCGCCGTCACCGCCGCCACGGTCGGCACGGCCAGCGCCGCCACCAACTGCGGCTACCTGTTCGACGACTTCAACTACAGCTCGTCGAGCGACAGCCTGCTCACCAGCCACGGCTGGGTCCCGCGCACCTACTCCGGCGGCCCGGGCGTGCCCGGTGCCACCTGGTCGGCGAACAGCATCTCCTTCCCGACCTCGGGCGGGCAGAAGGTCATGCAGCTGACCGCGTCGACCGACGGGACGGGCGGCGGGACCAACCAGGCCGAGCTGTACTCGGCGCAGAAGCGGTACTTCGAGGGCACGTACGCCAGTCGCGTGCGCTTCACCGACGCCCCGGTCTCCGGCAACGACGGCGACCACATCAACGAGACGTTCTTCACCATCAGCCCGCTGAACGGCGATCTCGACCCGACGTACAGCGAGCTGGACATCTCGGAGTACCTGCCGAACGGCGGGTGGGGCGAGACGGGCCCGATCAACTACCAGACGACGTGGTACACGTACCGCAACGAGCCGTGGTTCGCCGACAACGTCCACTCGGAGCAGCGCCAGAGCTTCGACGGCTGGCACGACCTGGTGGTGACGGTCGCGAACGGCCACGTCATCTACTACATCGACGGCGTCCAGATGGGCGACCACTCGGGCAAGTACTACCCGCGCCAGACGATGACGATCAACTGGAACCTGTGGTTCATCGACACGGCGGCCCACACGGGCGGCCTGTCGACGTACATCGAGCAGGTCGACTGGGTCCTGCACGCCAAGAACCAGGTCCTGACCCCGTCCCAGGTGACGACCCAGGCCGCGGCGTACCGCTCGTCCGGCTCGTCCTTCGTCGACACCGTGGACGCGTCGGGCCCGTGCGTGACCCCGTCGGGCTCGCCGACCCCGTCGACGTCCCCGTCCCGCTCGCAGTCGCCCTCTGCGTCTCCGTCGACGTCCACTCCGCCGGCCACGAACTGCGCCGCGGCCCCGGAGTGGTCGATCAGCGCCGTGTACACGACGGGCCAGACGGTGAAGCACGAGAAGAGCAAGTACGGCGACCCGAACGGCCCGGCATCGGGCCAGGGCAAACACCTGTGGCGAGCCAAGTGGTGGACCCAGGGCTCCGAACCCGGCTGGACGGCGAACTGGGAGGACCTCGGCCAGTGCTGAGGACGATCTGACGCGTACCTGACAGGGCCGGCACCGAACCACGGTGCCGGCCCACCCGTGTCACCGAGTGGCGGCGGCCCGTCATCCAGGGGTGGACCGGGCCGCCGCCCCCACGCCGTCGACGCCGGGGAGCGACCCTCAGCGGCGTGGTACTCGACGGCAGCGGACTCGCACGGCCAGCGACACGTCCCTGCGCAGCAGCCGGACAGGGGCTCGCCGACGCCGTCGAATGCCACCTCGTCCGGCAGTGACGCCCCTCCACCCCGTCCGGTAACCGCGATCCGGGCCGGCCTCCCGCAGCGCGGCCAGCAGGTGCGGCCTCGCCGTGGCCGACCAGGCCGGCAGGACCTCGCCCTCCGGTGCGGACCTGGCCGGGGTGGGCCTTGCGGCGGCCGCCCGGGAGCGGTGCCCCTGGCCCAGGTGCTGCACAAGATCGAACAGCGTCCACTCGGGGCAGGTCGGCACCTGCGCGTCGAGGCTGGGCGCGGGGGAGACCGCGGTGCGGGAGGCGGCCAACCGCGGATCGGGGAACTTCAGAGTCCTTTCCACTCCGGCTGTCTATCACCGTGCCCGGCAACCGGGCAGCGATTTTTCACAGCCGACGGCCGGTTAGCCTGAGGTCGTGATCGAACGCTGGATGGCCGACCCCGATCCCGGCCTTGTGCCGCCCGCCCGGACGCCCGAGGTGCGGCTGGAGAGTCACGGGGTGACCCTGCTCGGGGTCATGCACGTCCCCGCCGGGCCCGGGCCCCATCCGGTCGTCGTCCTCCTGCACGGGTTTCCCGGCAACGAGCGCAACTTCGACCTCGCGCAGGCGTTGCGGCGGGCCGGGTACGCGACGCTCGTCTTCCACTACCGGGGCTCGTGGGGCGTCGGCGGCTCGTACAGCTGGCGCAACGTCCTCGCCGATGCCGCCCACGTCACCCGGATGGTGCGCGAGCGGCCACCCACGGAAGGCCTCGACCCGGGCCGCGTCGCGGTGGTCGGGCACAGCCTCGGCGGGTTCGCCGCGCTGCACACCGCGGCCGGCGATCCCGAGGTGAAGGCCGTCGTCTCCATCGCCGGGTTCGACTTCGGCGGGGCCGCGCTCCGCGGGCTGGCCGACCCGGGCGCCCGGGAGGCGCTCCGGACGATGTTCGGCGAGGACCTGCTGCCGCTCAGCGGCACGAGCGCCGAACAGCTCCTCGACGAGGCCGAGACGAACGCTGACGCCTTCGCCCTGGCCGGGCTCGGTGCCAGGTTGCGCAGGCCGGTCCTGCTCGTCGCGGGCGGCAACGACACCGTCGCCCCGCCGGAGCTGCACCACGAGCCGCTCGTGGCCGCTTACGAATCAGCCGAGCAGGTCGTCCTTCCCGACGACCACGCCCTGTCCGGCCACCGCCTGGCCCTGACGAAGGCGGTCGCGGACTTCCTGGACCGTCACCTCTGAAGCGCCCATGGCGACCACGTCGCCAGCCAGTCGTCGAACGTGAGCAGGCCCGGGTGCAGCGCCCGCAGGGCCGGGACGTCGGCCTGCCAGCCGCCGAAGGACTCGATGGCGTGCAGGCGGTCGACGTTCGCCCGCATCTCGGCCACCGCCTCCGCCGGGAGCGGGGGCAGGTCCAGCGGGTGGCCGACGGTGCGCTCGACCGCGGCGACGAGCGTCTCCCGCGGCAGGTCGTCGCCGGCCAGTTCGAGGGCGCGGCCGATGTAGTACCCCGGGTCGGCGAACGCCAGCGCGGCGAACTCGCCGATGTCGCGGACCGCGACCATCTGCACGTGCTGCCCCGGCGCCACCATGCGCAGGACCGAGTGGCGGCCGAGCACGCCGTACTGCGGATCGGCGTGGTTCTCCATGAACATCACCGGGCGCAGGATCGTCGCGGGCAGCCCGAGCGCGGCGATGTGCCGCTCGATCTCCCCCTTGGTGGTCCAGTGCGCGACGCCGCTGTCCCGGTCCGCCCCGCCGACCGAGGTGTACACCAGTTGCCCGACCCCGGCCGCCGCCGCGGCATCGGCGACCGTGACGCCCATCCGCACCTCGTCGGGGTTGAAGTGCGGCGCCACGCCGGCCGGCTGGACGCTGAAGACGCCGTCGACGCCGGCCATCGTGCGGTCCAGCGACGCCCGGTCGGTCATGTCGCCCAGCACGAGCTCGGCGCCGGCCGCCGCGAGCGCCTGCGCCGCGGGTGTCGAGGCCGAGCGCACGAGGGCACGCACGGGGCGGCCGCCGCGCAGCAGGGCGCGGGCGGTGGCGCCGCCCTGCTGGCCGGTGGCACCGGTGACGAGCACGGTCATGGAGTTCCTCCCGGAGAACGGATAGGCTAAGAGGAGCACTGCTCCGATATTTGCGGAGCGGTGCTCCACTTGTCAACAGGAAGGAGAGGCATGTCCACGCGCGCCGACGCCCGGCGGAACTACGACCTGCTGCTCGCCGAGGCCCGCGCCGCGTTCGCCGAGCACGGGACCGACGCCTCCCTCCGCGACGTCGCGCGCCGCGCCGGGGTGGGCATCGGCACGCTGTACCGCCACTTCCCCACCCGCGAGGCACTCCTCGAAGCCCTCATGCGCAGCAACTTCGACGGCCTCCGCGAGCACGCCGAGTCACTGCTGACGGCCGGCGACACCGCCGCGGCGCTGCAGGAGTGGCTCGGGCGGCTCGCGACCGGATCCATGGCGTACCGCGGACTCCCCGAGTCCGTCCTGGCCGCCCTCCGCGACGAGCAGTCCCAGCTCCACGAGTCGTGCGTGGCCATGCGCGAGGCCGGCGCCCGCCTGCTGCACCGCGCCCAGCAGGCCGGCCGCGTCCGCGCCGAGGTCACCGCCGACGAGCTGCTCGCGCTGGTCTCGGGCCTGGCGTGGGCGAGCGAACAGGCCAGGCAGCCGGCCGAGATGCTCGACCAGCTGCTGCACATCGCGATGCGGGGACTGGCGCCCTAGCAGGCCGCCGCGCGGGACAGGAGCAGGGAGCGCTCGCGCTCGTTGCGGGTCATCGACGCCGCGCGCTCGAACTCCGCGCGGGCCTCGGCCGGGCGGCCCAGCCGGAGCAGGAAGTCGGCGCGCACGCTCGGCAGCAGGTGGTAGTTGCGCAGCGTCGGCTCGTCGGCCAGCGGGTCGAGCACGGCCAGGCCGGCGGCCGGGCCGTCCGCCATCGACACGGCGACCGCCCGGTTCAGCTCGACGATCGGGGACGGCGCGACCGCGGACAGCTCGCGGTACAGCAGAGCGATCCGCGACCAGTCCGTCTCGGCGGCGGTCCGGGCGCGCGCGTGGCACGCGGCGATCGCGGCCTGGAGCGTGTAGGTCCCGCCGCCCAGGGCCTCGGCCTTGGCCAGCGCGTCGAGCCCCCGCCGGATGAGCAGCCGGTCCCAGCGGCCGCGGTCCTGCTCCAGCAGCACGATCGGCTCGCCGGACGGGCCGGTGCGGGCGGCGCTGCGGGACGCCTGGATCTCCAGCAGCGCGACCAGGCCGTGGACCTCGGCCTCGGCCGGCATGAGGCCGGCCAGCACGCGGCCCAGCCGCATCGCCTCCTCGCAGAGGGCGGGGCGCATCCAGTCGTCGCCGGCCGTCGCGGAGTACCCCTCGTTGAAGATCAGGTAGATGACCTCCAGCACCGAGGCCAGCCGCGCGGCCCGGTCGGCGCCGACCGGCAGCTCGAACGGCACGTGTGCGTCGGCGAGGGACTTCTTCGCGCGGCTGATCCGCTGGCCGACGGTGGCGTCCGGCACCAGGAAGGCCCGGGCGATCTCGACGGTCGACAGGCCGCCGAGCATGCGCAGGGTCAGCGCCACCCGCGCCTCGGGCGACAGCACCGGGTGGCAGGCGGTGAAGATGAGCCGCAGCAGGTCGTCCTCGATCGGCTCCTCCTCCAGGACCGCGTCGAAGTCGGCCGTGTCGGCCTCGGCGGGGTGCACCAGGTCGGGGAGGTTGCGCTCGAAGCGCTCACGCCGGCGGATCTGGTCGATGGCGCGCCGCTTGGCCGTGGTCATGAGCCAGGCGCCGGGGTTGCGCGGCACGCCCTCGGCCGGCCACTGCTCCAGCGCCGCGACGAGCGCGTCCTGCGCCAGTTCCTCGGCCTGCCCCACGTCGCCGACGAGGCGGGCCAGGCCGGCGATGACCCGGCCCGCCTCGATCCGCCAGACGGCCTCAACCGCTTGCTTGGGATCCACGATCCCAAACAGTAACCGTCACTCGAACTCGGAGACCCGCCGTACCTCGACCGTCACCTCGTCGAAGAGCGCGGCGAACCGCCGGCCCCACTCGACCGCCTCGGCCTCGTCGCGCACCTGGAGGATGCCGAAGCCGCCGATGACCTCCTTGGCCTCGGCGAACGGCCCGTCGACGACCGTGGTCTGACCGCTCTTCACGGTGATCGTCTGCGCCCCGGCCGACGGGTGCGTGAGACCCTCGGCGGCCAGCAGCACGCCCGCCTTGCCGACCTCCTCCATGAACGCGCCCATCTTGGCCATGAACTCGGGGTCCGGCTGCCAGGCGGCGGCGTTGGTCTGGTCGAGGCGGTGCATGAGCATGTAACGCATTTTCGTCTCCTCTGTCTCGTGACTACCTTTTCACCAACGCGTCGAACGACGCCCGCCGCCTTCGACACCGACGGGGAACTTTTTTCCGATGAGATTGCTGTTCGCGTTCGCCGGGGGCAACGGGCACTTCCAGCCCCTGGTCCCGCTCGCCCGCGCCGCCGTGGCCGCGGGGCACACCGTGGCCGTCACCGGCCAGCCGGCGCTCATGCCGCACGTCGAGAAGGCCGGCTTGACGGCCCTGCCGTCCGGGCGGCTCTCGACGATGAGCGGCGAGCGGTCAGCGCTGCTGCGCGCCGACCCGGCCCGCGAGGACCGCGACTTCCGCGACGGCTTCGCCGGCCGGATCGCGACCGACCGCGCCCCGGCCGTCCGCGAGCTGGCCCGCGAGTGGCGGCCGGACGTCATCGTGTGCGACGAGACCGACTTCGGCTCGATGATCGCCGCCGAGACCCTCGGCATTCCGCACGCCTCGGTGCTGGTGCTCGCGGCCGGCACGTTCGGCCGCCCGGACGGGCTGGCCGCCCGGCTCGACGAGGTCCGGGCCGAGCACGGCCTCGCTCCCGACCCGGGCCTCGCGATGCTGGACCGCCACCTGGTGATCTCCCCGGTGCCGCCGTCGTTCCGCGCGGTGCCGCTGCCGCCGACCGGCCGCCTGATGCAGCTGGCGGTGCCCGTGCCGTCCGGCCGGAGCGACACCGTCTACTTCACGCTCGGCACGATCTTCAACACGGAGTCGGGCGACCTCTTCGGCCGGGTGGTCGCCGGCCTGCGTGAGGTGGCGCACGTCAACCTCGTTGTGACCGTCGGCGACAGCATCGACCCGGCCGAGCTCGGTCCGCAGCCGCCGCATGTGCGCGTCGAGCGGTACGTGCCGCAGGCCGAGCTGCTGCCGTCCTGCGCCGCGGTCGTCTCGCACGCCGGCTCGGGCAGCGTGCTCGGCGCGCTCGCCCACGGCCTGCCGATGGTCCTGCTGCCGATGGGCGCCGACCAGCCGGCCAACGCCGTCCGCTGCGCCGAGCTCGGCGTGGGTGTCGCCCTCGACGCCCTCGACACCACGCCCGAGCAGGCCCGCGACGCGCTCGCGACGGTCCTCACCGACCCGTCGTACCGCGCCGCCGCGACCCGCCTCCAGCAGGAGATCGCGGTGATGCCGTCACCGGCGGCCCTGGTGCCACTTCTGGAAGGCCTCTAGCTCGTCGGCCGCGTCGCCGACCTCCCGGCGGAGGGCCGGATGGAGCCCGGGATCGGCGAGCATGGCGTTCGCGAGGTTCAGGGAGCGGGAGTTGTACTGCGGGAAGGCCGCGCGGACGACCTGCTGCCCGGCGAGGGCGTAGCGACCACCGAACATCGCCGCCGCGTCGGCGAAGTAGCGCTCGACATAGGCGTCGGTCACCGCCTCCTGGCCGGCCTGCCAGAAGTTCGCCGCCGTGGCCAGCGCGATGCGGGACCGCTCGTCGCCGACGACGATCTCCCACGCGCGGGCCTTGGCCCCGGCCGTCGGCAGGGCGGCCCGGCAGGCCGCGGCCTGCTCGGCGCCGGCCGCGCTCGGGTCGCGCGACTCCTCGGCCGCGATCTCGTCCTCGCCGGCGGCGCCGAGCGCGGCCAGCCGCAGCAGCAGCGACCAGCGCAGCCCGGCGTCGACGGTCAGCCCGTCAGGGACGGCGCCGTCGCCCTTGCGGTTGAACCCGGGGCGCCCGCCGTCGAGCCAGGCCTGCAGCAGGCCGACCTCGTCCGGCCCGGCCACGGACACCAGCGCGCGGGCCATGGCGAGCTGCCGCCCGCTGCCCGGCACGGCCGCGACGAGCGCGGTCGCGCACGCCTCGGCCAGCGGCCCGAACGGGATCAGCCCGCGGCGCGCCAGCGCGTCGCGAGCGAAGGCCAGCACCTCGTCGAACACGCCCTCCTCGCGCTCGCCGGGCAGGGCCGCGCCGAGCAGGGTGAGGAAGTCGGCCGGCCCCAGCCGCCCGTCGCGCACGGCGTCGATGACCGCGGTCCAGATCACCGCCCGGGCCAGCGGATCGTCCAGGTCGGGCAGGACGGCCGGCAGCGCGGCCAGCCCGGCGTCGTCGAGGTGCACCTTGGCGTACGTCGCGTCGCCGTCGTTGAGCAGCAGCACGGTGCCGTTGGGCAACCCCGCGAACCCCTCCACGACCGTCGTGCCGCCGTCGAGGGTGCACGGCACCCGCCGTACCGAACCATCTGAGGCATAGGCAGCGATCGTCATCCGGTGCGGCCGGAGCGGCCGGCCCGACTGCTCGACCGTGAGCGATTCGAGGGTGCCGTCGGCGGCGCGGGTCACCACGGGCCGCAGGGTGTTGGCGCCGGTGCTGCGCAGCCACAGCTCCGCCCAGTCGCTGAGGTCCCGCCCGGCCGTCTTGCCCAGGACGGCGAGGAAGTCGGCAAGTGCCGCGTTGCCGAAGCGGAAGATGTGGAAGTACTGCTGAAGCCCGGAGAAGAAGGCGTCCTCACCGAGGAACTCGGCCAGCTGTCGCAGGGCGGCGGCGCCCTTCGCGTACGAGATCCCGTCGAAGTTCAGCATCGCCAGCGCGGTGTCGGTGACGTCGTCCGGCGCGACGGGGTGCGTCGAGGGCCGCTGGTCGGCCAGGTGCCCCCAGCGCTCCCGCCAGATCGCGAAGTCGGCGAGGGCGGCCGGGTGCCGCTGCGTCTCGGCGGCGACCCGCCAGCCCAGGTACTCGGCGAACGCCTCGTTGAGCCAGATGTCGTCCCACCACCGCAGCGTGACGAGGTCCCCGAACCACATGTGGGCCATCTCGTGCATCATGACGACGTAGCGTCGCCGCCGCTCACTGCCGGTCGCCACGGTCCGGAAGAGAAACTCCTCGCGGAAGTTGACGAGCCCCGGGTTCTCCACCGCGCCGCCGGCGAACTCGGGCACGAACGCCTGGTCGTACTTCACGAACGGGTACCGCACCTGGAACAGCTCGTGGTACCGGTCGAAGGCGGCCGCGGTGGCCGCGAACAGCTCGTCGGCATCGGCGTCGAGGTGCGCCGCGAGTGACCGCCGGCAGATCAGCCCGAGCGGGATACCGTCGTGCTCGCCGGTCCTGATGTGCCACGGCCCGGCGAGGATGCTGAACAGGTAGGTGGACAGCGGCGGCGTGGCGTCGAACTCCCACCGCCCTGTGTCCACTGACTGCCCAGGCGCGTTCCCGCGCACCGTCCACCCGTCGGGCGCCGTCACGCGGAGGGTGATGGGCGCCTTGAGGTCGGGCTGGTCGAAGCAGGCGAAGATCTGCTGAGCGTGGTCGAGCGGCGCCTGCCCGTAGAGGTAGACGCTGCCGTCCTCCGGATCGACGAACCGGTGCAGCCCGTCCCCGCTGTGCGAGTACGGCGCTTCCGCGACGACCTCAAGACGATTGGCCGCGGCGAGGCTGTCGAGCGCGAGCCGATTGTCGACGCGGCTGCCGGGGTCGACCGCGACCCCGTTGAGCACGACCTGGAGGAGGGTCCCACCCTTGAACTCGACGAAGGTGCCGCTCCCGGGTTCGAGACAGGCAAACTCGACGACGGTCCGCGAGCGGTACCCGGCGTCCCCGGTGAGATCGAGCTCGACAAGGTACGCATCGACGCGCAACAGCCGAGCACGCAGCTCCGCCTCGACGCGGGTGAGGCTGACCATGATCGAACGCTACCCTGCCCACCCGAACCCCCAGGAACCGCGTTGGACGCCGGCCTTGTCAGTAGTCGCCGTCAGTAGTCGCCGTCTGCGGACGTCGTGGCTGGCGCGGGGCGTTCGCCGCGTTCGCGGGCGGCGAAGTCGTCGAGGATGGTCTCGGTGGCGGTGGCCCCGAAGCGCACGGCGCCGGCCTCGTGCAGGGTCAGGAGCGTGTCGAGGGTGCGGACGCCGCCCGCGGCCTTGACCCGGACGGCCGGGGACACCGTGGCCCGCATGAGCTGGATGTCGGCGAGGGTGGCGCCGCCGGGGGCGAAGCCGGTGCTGGTCTTCACGAAATGCGCGCCGGCCTGCTCGGCGATGCGGCAGCCGGTGACCTTCTCCGCGTCGGTGAGGTACGCGTTCTCGAGGATGACCTTCACGACGCGGCCCTGGGCGGCGGCGACGACAGCGGCGATGTCGTCGTGGACGTAGCCGGCGTCGCCGTCGCGGAGCCGGCCGATGTGCAGGACCATGTCGATCTCGTCGGCGCCGGCCCCGACGAGTGCCCGGGTCTCGGCCGCCTTGACGGCCGTCGTGGTGTCGCCGTGCGGGAACCCGGCGACGGTGCCGACAAGCACGCCGGTGCCGGCGAGGGCGGTCACGGCGAGCGGGACGTCGGACGGGCGCACGCAGACCGAAGCGACCTCGCGCCGGGCGGCGATGTCGCAGCCGCGGCGGATGTCGTCGATGGTCAGCTCGGGGCGCAGCAGGGAGTGGTCGATCATCTTGGCGACGTTCATGACGGTGCTCCGGTCTGAGGTGGCTGCACGTCGAAGGTGACCTGCAGGGCGTAGCGGGAGCCGACGTAGCGGCTGACGGTGTACTCCAACGGCGCCGAGTGCTGGTCGACGATGAGCCGGGTCTCGACGAGGAGCGGTTCGGCGGCGGGCACGTGCAGCCGCTCGCCGTCGGGGCCGGCCGGCTGGGCGGTGAGCGTCGACGAGCCCAGGGTCGGCCGCAGCCCGAGGTCGTGCAGGACGCGGCGCAGGGAACCGCCCTCCAGGTCGGCGTCGAGCAGCGCGGTCAGGTGGGCCGGGAAGCAGGCGTACTCCACCGCGAGCGGCGTCCCGTCGGCCATTCGCACGCGGGCGATCGAGACCACCCGCGGCGCCGCCGCGGTCAGCCGCAATGCCGCCGCCTCCGCGGCGGAGGCCGCCCGGACCTCGGCTTCGACCAGCCGCGACGACGGCGTCCGTCCCCAGTTGCGGACCTGGTCCTGGAAGCTCATCAGGGTCCCGGCGGCGCGGGGCGCGGGCGGCTGCCGCACGAACGTGCCGCGGCCCTGGATCCGCTCGATCAGCCCATCGGCCTCGAGCGCGTTGAGCGCGGCCCGCATGGTCATCCGCGCCACGCCGAACTCCTCGGCGAGCACCGACTCGGCCGGCAGTGCGTCGCCCGGCCGAGCCTGGGCCAGGCGCGTCCGCAGCTCCCGCTCGATCCGCACGTACAGCGGCGCCTTCGCCACGTGCCCCTCCAGGTCATCTAGACAACCTAGATATTCGCACAGCCCGGCCGGAGCGTGTCAACTTCGTACAAGCCAAACCTGTCCCGTCGTGCGCAGGATCGGGGCATGACCGCGCAGCCCGTCAACCTCGCCCAGGCCCTCGCCTCGTTCGACGACGTCTACAGCCCCCGCATCGTGGCCCGCATGAACGACTACGACGTGCGGATCGCGCACACCAAAGGGGAGCACGTCTGGCACACGCACGCGGACACCGACGAGTTCTTCCTCGTGCTCGACGGCCGGTTCGACATCGCCCTGCGGGCGGCGGACGGCAGCGAGCGCACGGTGGTCCTCAACCAGGGGGACACCTTCGTCGTCCCGCGCGGCGTCGAGCACAAGCCGTCGTCACCCGGCGGCTCCATCCTCATGTTCGAGCCGACCGGCACCCTGACGACGGGCGACCACCACGGCGACGTCCCGGCGCACGTCGACAGCACCACCGGGCACGCTTTGAACTACGACCTGAACTACGACGCGTAGCGGCGCAGGGTCGTCGCGGCCAGGCCGGACTCGGCGGCCAGCGCCGACCAGGTGGCGCCGGCGGCGCGGCGGGCCGCGACCCAGCCGGCGACGGAGCCGTGTCCGAGCGCCACGGCGGCCGCCTCGCGGCGGGTCTCGGCGCCGGCGCGCTTGGTGGCGTGGGTCCGCACCGGGATGCCGTGGTGCTCCAGGGCGGCGACGACCGTCGCCCGGGACACGCCGGCCGATGCGGCGATCGCCGCGACCGTGTGGTGCCGGTCGATGTGGGCGTCGCGCAGGTAGGTGGCGACGGAGTCGTGCCCGGCCGCCCGCGCGGCCGGCCCCAGGCGGACGTCGGTGTGGTGCGGCTTCGCCGCCGGGGCGTGCCGGGCCACCCAGTCCTTGTGCAGCCCGGCCTCGCGGCTCACCGCGGCCATGCTCATCCCGCTCGCCAGGCGGTCGGCGACGTACTCGGCGAAGGTCGCGAAGCCGAACCGGACGGCCACCTCGGCGAGAATCCGGTCCCGGTGCCGCTGCGCCCGGCGGCGGTTGCCCGCGGCCCGGGCCGCCGGGTCGACCGTGGCCAGCGCGGCGAGGGTCTTCGCGAGCCGCTCCGGTGGGTGCGACCGGCCGCGGGCCGCCCCCGCGGCCGCCGCGGTCAGCGTGCCGTCGTCGGCCCGCTCGCGGGCCGCGCGCTGTGCCTCGCGGATGACCGGCTCCACGGCCCGCCGGGCGGTCAGCGCGGCGGCCCGGCGCTTGCGGGTCGCCTCGCCGGTGAGGGGGTTGCCGAGCTCGAGACCGAACGCCTCGATGTACTGCGCCTTGGTCCATCCGTGGTACCGCAGATGACTGGCGACCGACAGGAACCATCGCCCGCACAGGTGGCAGCAGACGCGGTCGCCGTCGGCAAGCAGTTGTCCCACAGGCGCGAAGTCCACGACCACACCTCCAGTAGTCACAATGAGACTACTGGAGCTGGCGGTACGCTGCCAACCGTGCCGTCGTTGTCGCTGGCCGAGTGGATCGTGCTCACCCTGGTCGATGAAGCGCCGGCGCACGGGTTCGCCGTCGCGGCCCTCACCGGCGACGGCGGGACCGTCGGGCGGGTCTGGCACGTCCCGCGGCCGGTGGTGTACCGCAGCCTCGACCGCCTCGGCACCTTCGAGCTCGTCCGCGTCGAGACCACCGAGGCCGGCAGTCGCGGCCCGCAGCGCTCGATCCTCACCACCACACCGGCCGGCGTCGAGGCCGTGGCCGAGTGGCTGGACCGGCCCGTCGAGCACGTGCGCGACCTGCGCTCGGAGTTCCTGGTGAAGCTCGCGCTGCTGGATCGCCGCGGCCGTGGTACCGCGGAGCTCGTCGCCCAGCAGCGCGAGGTGATCGCCCCGCTCGGCCGGGCGCTGGAGCGGCGGCAGGCGACGGCCAGCGGGTTCGACCGCGTCCTCGCCGCTTGGCGCAGCGAGAACGTCCAGGCCGCGCTACGTTTTCTCGACGCCATCAATACGCATTCATAGCAATTCGGTGAAACGCATTCTTGGAATGCCCGGATAGGTCCGGTCCAGACCTGCTGTTTACCTGCTGCATGTCCGGCGTAAGCGTTCGAAAACCCGTTCGGCCATGCGCTCAACGGAGGCTCAGTTTCCTCGTATGCGCTGGTCAGAGGCCGGGAGACGATTCATTCGTCGTTCATTGACCTACTACTCGGCGGTGGTTCTGCACTGCCAGGGTCGCCAACGCATCCAACTGTGGGTGCAAGGCGGAAAGGTCAGTTATGCGAACGATCAGCAAGGTCGGGCTGGGGGTGGCAGGGGTAGCGGTGCTCCTGTTCGCCCAGGCCACGCCCGCGAGCGCGGATGCCGCCGCCCAGGGTGCCGACATTGTCGGCGTCGGCTCCGACACCATCCAGTACGCCTCCGACTTCCTGGCGGACGGCGACTACCTGGGCAACCCCGGCTTCAACGCCGCGGGCGCCCGCATGTTCAGCTTCGACGCGACGGGTGACGCCCGGGGCACGCTGACCGCGGGCGCGACCGTGGTGCTGCGCGCGGGCACCTTCCCGGTCGTGCGGCCGAACGGTTCCGGCGGTGGTCTGACGTACTTCACGCAGACCGACACCGGTGCCGTCAAGAAGGTCCAGTTCGTCCGCAGCTCCCGCAAGCCCACCAAGGCCGAGGACGACCGCGCGGTCGCCAACGGCTGGGGCGGCCTGCGCTGCTACCAGCTGGGCCTCGACGGTCTGAAGATCGCCACGTCCAAGCTGGTGACGTCGAACGCCGGCACCGGTGGCATCAGCACCGCGGACCTCAAGAAGATCTACAGCAGCCCGCCGCAGATCACCACCTGGGGCCAGGTCACCGGCTACAACGGCCCCAACCCCGGCGCCACGATCGTCCCGATCCTGCCGCCGGCCACCTCGGGCACCGAGCAGTTCTTCATCGCTCAGCTCGGCCTGACCGAGGCCCAGGTCCGCACCACGGCTGAGGGCCTGGTCCGGGCCGAGGAGCACGACCCGGCGCCGGTTCAGAGCAACGCGAACGCCATCGCGCCGTTCTCGACCGCCCGTCTGGTCATGATCCACAACGGCTACTTCAACAACGGCACCGCGCAGGACCCGATCAACCTGCTCAGCGGTGGCTCCACGTTCGACGTGACGCGGCCGGTGTACTTCATCGTTCGCAACAGCGAGATCAACACCTCCTGGAACAAGGCGCTGTTCGCTCCGGGTGGCTTCCTGTCGCAGGCCTTCCTCGCTCAGCCCCTGATCGAGGACGCGGCCGGCTTCACCTACCAGTACGCCGACGCGGGTCTCTGCCACACCGCCTAGGCGTTCCGAATCAGGAATACGAAAGGGAGTTCCCGTTGAAGATTCGCTCCAGGTCCCTGATGGTCTCGGCGGCCGCGCTGGCCGTCGCGGCCGGCGTGCTGGCGGGGGGAGGTGTCGCGAACGCTGCGGTCACCCCGAGCTTTGAGCCGGACCCCAACGCGATCGGGCACATCACCCTGTACAACGCCAGCGGCGCCGTCATCACCGGCGGTAGCCTGACGACCGTTCCGTTCGCGGCCTTCGCCTCGGCGTCCGGCCCGGGTCGGGCCGGGGACACCAGGGCCTTCATCCGGGTTGCGACCCCGAAGGCGGCCACCCCGACCGACCAGTTCGTGTCGGCGGTCGTCACCAACACCACCAACTACCCGAACACCAACGCCCCGGCGCCGCTCAACACGTCGACCAACCCGCTCGTCTCCGCGACGACCGGGCAGTCGCTGGCGGCCTACATCGCGGCGAACCCGAACACCGAGACGGCTCCGGCTCTCGCGAACATCTACCAGGTTCGCCTGATCACGACCGCCCCCGGTCAGTCCGCCGACGTGAACTACTTCCGTGTCGACATCCAGGTGGACACCGCTGCCGGCACGTGGACCGTGGTCCACCCGGCGTCGGCCACGCCCACCACGACCACGCTGTCGGCGACCCCCGCCAGCCCGGTCAACAGCGGCACGGCGGTCACCCTCACGGCGAACGTGTCCCCGGCCGGCACCGCCGGCTCGGTCCGTTTCTTCGACGGGGCGACCGACCTCGGCGCCGGCACCTACAACGCGGCCACGGGCGCGGCGACGTTCACCGGCACTCCGTCGGTGGGCAGCCACTCCTACACCGCGCAGTTCACGCCGAATGACACCTCCGCCTTCAATGGTTCCACCTCTTCGGCGCTGCCCTTCACCGTGAACGCTCCGGGCACGCCCACCACCACCACGCTGTCGGCGAACCCGCCGAGCGGCACCGCGGCCGGCTCCGGCGGCACGCTCGACGTGACCCTCACGGCGAACGTCGCCCCGGTCGGCACCGCCGGCTCGGTCGCGTTCTTCGACGGTTCCACCAGCCTTGGCCAGGGCACCTACGACGCCGCCACCGGCACGGCGACGCTCGTCAAGACCCTCGCCACGGGCAACCACCTGCTCGTCGCCACCTTCACCCCGAGCGTCAACGGCTTCCAGTCGTCGACGTCCTCGATCGTGAACTACGCGGTGGTGGGCGCGAACTCGGCGGCCGTGCCGCTCGAGGCGCAGAACAACACCGACCCGTTCGCGGGCGCCCTGGTCCTCCAGGTCGCCGCGGGCACGAAGGTGCAGCTCACGCAGATCCCGGTGAACGACCCGAACGGCCACCCGGTGCTGGCGACCGACCCCACGGGTCACCGTCACGCCTGGGTGTTCACGGGCACGCTGACCGGCGTCTCGGTGAACGACACCCGCCCGACCCAGGACGGCTGGACCCTCAACGGGCAGGCCGCGGACTTCCACAACGGCTCGACCGTGGTGCCCGCGTCCTACCTCGGCTGGGTTCCGGCGTCCGCCGGCGGCGACGCCGAGGGCACCGTGGCGGCCGGCCCGTCGGTCGACTCCAAGCTCAAGACGGAGTCGAGCGTCGGCCTCAGCACGAGCAACCAGTTCGCCAAGGCTGCTCCCGGCAACGGTCTGGGCACCAAGGACCTCACCTCCTCGCTGGAGCTGCGGATCCCGGACACCAGCCCGACCGGCCTGTACACCAGCACCCTCACGCTGACCCTGGTCAGCCCCTGACGGTGAACAACTGAAGACAGCTCAGGTCGGTCCGGGCCTCCCGGGCCGGCCTGAGCCGTCGCACTTTTCCCGAAGCTGACGACGGACGGATGCTGAACATGAGACGCCTCGCAACGCTGCTCCTGGCGGTCGCCGCCGGTGTGCTGCTGGCCCCCGCGGCCGCGCACGCCGAGCCCGCCGACGACGGTAACCGCGCCTGGTCGGTGCGGCCGGGAAGCCCTGAGGGCAAGCCGGACAAGCGCACCCACTACACGCTGCAGGGCACCCCCGGGTCCAGCGTGGAGGAGAAGGTCCTCGTTACCAACAGCAGCAAGGTCGCGGCGTCGTTCCTCATCTACGGCACCGACGCGTTCAACACCACCACCGGCGCCTTCGACCTGCTGCCGGCCGCGCAGAAGCCGGTCGACATCGGGTCCTGGATCAAGTTCAGCGCGCCCACGGTCACCATCGAGGCCGGCGCGACGGCGGTCGTGCCGTTCAGCATCGCGGTACCGCAGAACGCCACGCCCGGCGACCACGCCGGCGGCGTCGTGGTCTCGCTCGCCACCGGCACCGACGTCAAGGTCGACACCCGGGTGGCGGTGCGGTTGTACTTGAGGATTGCCGGGCTGCTGCGGCCGGCCCTCACCCCCAAGGACCTCGACGCCGAGTACACCGGCGTCAGCAACCCGCTCGGCTCCGGCCGCGTCGCCGTCTCCTACACGGTCGAGAACACCGGCAACATCCGCCTCCAGAGCCGTGCGAAGCTCGTCGTGAAGTCCGCGTTGACCGGCATCACGCTCGCCGAGAAGAAGCTGAACGACCTCCCCGAACTGCTGCCCGGTCAGCACGTGCCGCACAAGGCCGAGGTCGACGGCGTCTTCCCCGCCGGTCCGCTGACGGTCCGCATCGAACTGGAGCCGTTCCCGGACCCCGAGCAACCGGTCGGCCAGGCCGTGCCGAAGTCGGAGAGCCACACGACCATCTGGGCGTGGCCCTGGCTGCTGCTGCTCGCGTTCATCATCCTGCTCGGCGGCGCCGGCTTCCTGGTGCGCCGGCAGCTGATCCGCCGCCGGCTGGCCAAGGCCCAGGCCGATGCGCTGGCCCGCAAGCGCGCCCGCAAGGAAGCCAAGAAGGCCGAGGCCGCCGCGGGAGCCAAGGTCGAGGCCGAAGCCGGCGCTGGAGCGAGCGCATGAGGCTCATCAGGACAGCGGCCGCGATGACCATGGTGGCGGCCCTCGCCTCCGTCGGCGCATGCGGCAAGGACGAGGAGCCGGTGCCGTACACCGACGCCCGCTCGACCGGCGTGATCGCCCTCTACGGCCGGGACGGCAACATCGTCACGCAGGGCAAGGTGTCGGACAAGCCGTTCGTCGCCAAGGCGGTCAGCCGGGTCAGGGCGGCCGCGCCCTACGACGGCGAGGGCCGCAAGGCGACCCTGCTGGCGTTCCTGCCCCGCCACGGCATCGACCCGACCCAGTGGAACGGCCGCTTCCTGACCGGTGCGAGCACCTACGAGGACCCGGCCCGCCCGACGGTGATCGCGCCGACCGAGGCCGGCTCGCTCGCCGACTTCCTGGAGGCCTACCCGACGCAGTGGAACGGGCTGGTCCAGCTGCGGATCTTCCTCGGCGTCCCCGGCGAGTCGACGCTGACCTCCAGCTACGCGACGGCCGACCTCAAGGTCACCGGCGACACCTGGAAGGTCGTG
The DNA here is from genome assembly GCF_022095675.1 of Dactylosporangium sp. AC04546. Lineage (GTDB taxonomy): Bacteria > Actinomycetota > Actinomycetes > Mycobacteriales > Micromonosporaceae > Dactylosporangium. The sequence goes on from NZ_JAHYSG010000083.1 coordinate 24,812, forward strand.
CGCGGCGCCACCACCGAGGCGATCGGGGAGCAGCCGCGCGAGATCGTCCAGCCCGTCGGCGTCCGGGAGACCGGCGTGCCGATCAGCGTCGAGGTGAGCGGCAGCCCGCACCCGTCGCCGAGCCCGTCCAACGGCGGCCCGCTGCCGCGGACAGGTACCGATGTGATGACGATCGCCGGCGCGGGCCTCGCGCTCGTCGCGGTCGGCGCCCTCGCGGTCGCCCTGGGGCGCCGCCGCCGGAAGGTGAGCTCATGAGCACCGCACCCACGCAGGAGATGTACTTCCAGCCGCCGCCGCCCCAGCCCCGGCACGCCTCCCTGGCGACGCTGGAGGCGCGGGCCATCTCGGCCTGGTTCGGAGAGCGGAAGGTGCTCGACCGGGTGTCGCTCACCATGAAGCCGGGCCAGGTCACCGCGCTGATCGGCCCGTCGGGCTGCGGCAAGTCGACGTTCCTGCGGATCCTCAACCGGATGCACGAGCTGGTGCCCTCGGCCCAGCTCGCCGGCGAGGTGCGGCTCGACGGCGTCGACATCTACGACACCGGCCGCCGGCTCACCGAGGCCCGCCGCCAGATCGGCATGGTGTTCCAGAAGCCGAACCCGTTCCCGACGATGAGCATCTACGACAACGTGGTCGCCGGGCTGAAGCTCACCGGCACCAGCGTGCGCAAGTCGGAGAAGGACGCGCTCGTCGAGGAGTGCCTGATCAAGGCCGGCCTGTGGCGCGAGGTCAGCGACCGGCTCCGCTCGCCGGGCGGTGCGCTGTCCGGCGGTCAGCAGCAGCGGCTGTGCATCGCCCGGTCGCTCGCCGTGCGGCCGCGGGTGCTGCTCATGGACGAGCCCTGCTCGGCGCTCGACCCGACCTCGACCCGGGTCATCGAGCAGACGATCGCCGAGCTCGCCCACGAGGTCACGATCGTCATCGTCACGCACAACATGCAGCAGGCCAACCGGGTCTCGCAGCAGTGCGCGTTCTTCCTGGCCGAGCACGGCACGCCCGGCGCGATCGTGGAGAGCGGCGACACCCAGCAGATGTTCGAGGCGCCGCGCGACCCGCGCACGTCCGACTACGTCAACGGCCGGTTCGGATGAGCGCGCCCGACCTCCAGGACGTGCCGCGCCCGCTCGCCGGGGTCGGCTCGGTGGCCGACCGCGTCTTCCGCGGCGTCTCCCGCGGGGTCGGCATCGCCGTCCTCGTCGTGTTCGGCGCGATCGGCATCTTCCTGGCCCTGCAGGCGCTGCCGACCCTCAGCCGCTACGGCACCTCGTTCTTCACCGAGAACGACTGGCTGCCGGAGCGCGACCAGGTCGGCATGTCGGCCGTGCTGCTCGGCACGCTGCTGGTCGGCCTCATCGCGATGCTGACCGCGTTCCCGCTGTCGCTGGCCACGGCCCTGTACATCACCGAGTTCGCGCCGAACGGCATCCGCAAGACGCTCGTCGCGATGGTCGACCTCATGGCCGCGGTGCCGAGCATCATCTACGGCCTGTGGGGCTTCTGGCTGCTCCAGCCGCGGCTGATCCCGGTCGCGCACTGGCTCCACCAGTACCTCGGGTGGATCCCGTTCTTCCACGCCGACACCGACCCGAACGCGCCCGCCTACGCCCAGTCGGTCTACACCGGCTCGGCGTTCATCGCCGGGCTGGTGGTGGCCATGATGGTCATCCCGATCACCTGCGCGGTCATGCGCGACGTGTTCGCCCAGGCGCCGGTCGGCGAGCGGGAGGCCGCGCTCGCGCTCGGCGCGACCCGGTGGGGCATGATCCGCACGGTCGTGCTGCCGTTCGGCCGCGGCGGCATCGTCGGCGGCACGATGCTGGGCCTCGGCCGGGCGCTCGGCGAGACGGTCGCCGTGCTGCTCATCATCTCCGTCGCCTTCGACATCAAGATCCGCATCCTGGAGACCGGCACGATCACCGTCTCCTCACTGATCGCCAACCGCTTCGGCGAGGCGACCGCGGCGCAGCTGTCGGCCCTGCTCACCGCGGGCTTCGTCCTGTTCGTCATCACGGTGATCGTCAACACGATCGCCGCGATCATCGTCAGCCGCAGCCGCAGCGGCGCCGCGACCGAGATCTGAGGCCCGACGTGACCATGACCGCTGCCCCGGGGAAGGCCCCCGAGAAGACGCCACCACCGCCGCCGGAGCGGCCGCGGCGCCTGCGCGGCCGGACCCTCGACGACAAGCTCAGCTTTGCCGGGGCCAGCGTGGCCTCGCTCGCCCTGACCTGGGTCGTCTACGGCAAGATCCTGCCGTTCTACGGCTTCATCGGCTTCGTCATCGTGTGGTACGTCGTCTTCCTGCTCATGTACGCGACGGTCACCGCACTGTCCAGCCCGCGGCCGGTGGTGGCCGACCGGGTGGCGTCGGCGATGGTGCACGCCGGCGCGATCGTGGTCGGCATCGCGCTGCTCTCGACCGTGCTGTACACCTTCATCCGCGGCCTGCCGGTGACCTTCCACCTGAACTTCTTCACCGAGGACATGGCCGGCGTCCGGCCGGTGGCACCGCTGAACGAGGGCGGCATCCTGCACGCGATCGTCGGCACGGTCATCGAGATCCTGATCGCCGTGGCCATCTCGCTGCCGTTCGGCGTGGCCACCGCCGTCTACATGGTGGAGGTCGGCGGGCGGCTGGCCCGGGTGGTGCGCACGGTCGTCGAGGCGATGACCGCGATCCCGGACATCCTGGCCGGCCTGTTCGTCTACACCACCTGCATCATCGCGCTCGGCTGGGAGAAGTCCGGCTTCGCGGCCGCGCTCGCGATCGCGGTGACCATGCTGCCGATCATCGCCCGGGCTTCCGACGTCGTCCTGCGGGTGGTGCCCGGCGGCCTGCGCGAGGCGGGCCTGGCCCTCGGCGCCTCGCAGTGGCAGGTGATCCGGCACGTCGTGCTGCCGACCGCCCGGCCGGGCCTGGCGACCGCGCTGATCCTCGGCATCGCCCGCGGCATCGGCGAGACGGCGCCGGTGCTCATCGTCTCGGGCGCCTCGACGTTCCTGAACCTCAACCCGTTCGAGTACACGATGAACTCGCTGCCGCTGCACATCTTCATCGCCGTCCGAAGTGGACAAGAGGCCTTCATCGACCGCGGGTTCGGCACTGCGGCCGTCCTGCTCGGGCTGGTACTGCTCCTGTTCGCCGTGACCCGCTGGCTCGCCCGGCCCCGGGTCTGACGCCGTCCGACCACCGACACCGAGGATCTATCGTGAAGCGAATTCCCCATAGGCCGGTACGGACCGCGATCGTGGCCGTGCTCGCAATCGTCGCTGCCATGGTCGCGCCGGCCACCCCGGCGTCGGCCGCCGTCGGTCACGCCCGCATCACCGGCACCGGCTCGTCCTGGAGCGCCAACGCGTTGAACCAGTGGGTCGCCGACGTGCAGAAGCAGGGCATGCAGGTCGACTTCACCCCGACCGGCTCGGCGACGGGCCGCAAGGACTTCGCCGCGCTGGCGAACGACTTCGCCATCTCCGACATCGGCTTCCGAGGTACCGACCCGAAGACCGGCCAGCGGGACGACTCGCAGGGACGCCCGTACGCGTACCTCCCGATCGTCGCCGGCGGCACGTCGTTCGTGTACCAGGTCCGCGTCGGCGGCCAGCTCGTGCGCAACCTGCGGCTGTCCGGCGAGACCCTCGCGAAGATCTTCTTCGGCAAGATCACGAACTGGAACGACCCGCAGATCACCGCCGACAACAACGGGCGCAAGCTGCCGTCGCTGCAGATCATCGTCGTCGTGCACTCCGAGGGCTCCGGCTCCACGGCCCAGTTCACCTCGTACCTCGCCAAGCAGTTCCCGGCGATGTGGGCCGAGTACAACGGCCGCCCGGAGTTCACCGAGTACTTCCCGACCAAGCCAGCCGGCAGGGACAAGTTCCCCGGCCGCATCGTCGCCCAGAACGGCTCGGACGGCGTGATGAACACGGTCACCGCCGGCTCCAGCAACGGCGCCATCGGCTACGACGAGTACTCCTACGCGCTCGGCGCCAACTACCCCGTCGTCAAGCTGGAGAACGCGGCCGGCTACTTCACCGCGCCGACCGACTTCAACGTCGCCGTGGCGCTGACCAAGGCCGAGATCAACCAGAACAAGAACGACCCGCTCAACTACCTGCTGCAGAAGCTCGACCAGGTCTACGTCAACCCGGACAAGCGGACCTACCCGCTGTCGTCCTACTCGTACCTCCTCCTGCCGACCGGCACCAACGGTCAGGACGCACGGTTGACGAGCGAGAAACGCCAGACACTCGTCGACTTCATGGCCTACTCCATCTGTGCCGGGCAGAGTTCGATGGGCGTCGCGGGCTACTCGCCGCTGCCCATCAACCTGGTCCAGGCCGGCTTCGAGCAGTTGCAGAAACTCCACGACGCCGACCCCAACGTGACCGTGTCTTCCAAGCCGGTGAACACCTGCAACAACCCGACGTTCATCGCCGGCCAGCCGGAGAAGAACCACCTCGCCGAGATCGCGCCCAACCCGCCGGAGTGTGACAAGCGCGGCAACGGCCCGTGCACCGCGACCGGCGCCAACCCCGGTGGCGGCGGCAACAACGGCGGCAACAACGGCGGTGGCGGCGGTGGCGGCGGCGGCGGGAACAACGGCGGCGGTGGCGGCGGCGGTGGCAACGGGGCCAACCCCAGCGGCTCGGCGGCCCCCGGCTCGGTGATCGACCCCGACACCGGCGAGGTGATCAGCGGCGGCAACAACGGTGGCACCGGCGGCGGTGGCGGTGACGCCAACGCGGTCGGCGTGCCGAACGACCTCGCGGCGTTCCAGACCGGCAAGCACATGAAGGTCCTCGGCCCGACGGCCGCGGTCCTGCTGCTGCTCGTCGTGTTCGCGCCCGCCCTGCTGGGACGGTGGCTGCGCCGCCGCCGGGAGGAGTCGTGAGGCGTAGAAGAGCTGCCGGGCTGGCCGTCCTGCTGGTCAGCCTCGGTGTCATCCTGCCCGGCTCCGGCGTCTACCCGGCGCCGTCCGACGAGCCGACGCCGGAGTTCACCGGCTCCAAGTCGATGACCCGCGCACACCTCAAGGCCGACGGCACCGACGAGGTCGTCGACACCCGCAACGTGACGGTCACCGTCAGCCAGACCAGCAACCTGCGCAACAACCAGCAGATCCGGGTCAAGTGGACCGGGGCCCACCCGACTCACGCCACCGGCGAGAACCCGAACACGGTCTCGGCCTATCTGCAGGAGTACCCGGTCGTCGTCATGCAGTGCCGTGGCGTCGACACCCAGCAGAACCCGCTGGACCCCGGCACCTGCTGGACCCAGAGCGCCGACCAGCGGACGTTCACCACCAACGTGCTCTCGGCGTTCCCGCCGTGGCGGCTCGACCGGTACGAGAGCCCGGCCAACCGCAAGGCGCTCGTGGGCGTGCCGAACGACCTGCCGGCGACCTGCGACCAGAGCACGATCGTGGCGCCGTCGCGCTTCGTCGCCTACCGCGGCCCCGCGCCCGGCAACATCGTCTACAACCCGCTGCCCGGCCGCGAGAACGTCAAGTGCGGCCCCGTGCTCGCCCCCGACATGGTCAACGTCGAGGACAAGGACGCGCCGCCGGCGAACACGACGTTCGCGCCCACCAACGCCAAGGGCGAGGGCATGGCCAAGTTCGTCGTGCAGACCGAGGAGCAGAACCGCTCGCTCGGCTGCTCGATGACCACGCTGTGCTCGATCGTGGTCGTCCCGATCATGGGCATCAGCTGCGACACGACGGCGGCGGCCCTGCCGCCCGAGGACCGGCCCGGCCCCTCGGACCTGCGGTTCGGCGATCCGGTCTGCCGCGGGACCGGGAAGTACGGCGTCGGCGACCGCGCCCCGCTCACCGACATCTTCCAGATCGACCCCGCCGTCTCCGGCACCATGTGGTGGAGCGCGTCCAACTGGCGCAACCGGATCACCGTGCCGATCACGTTCGGCCCGCCGGCGAACCTGTGCGACCAGGCCGACTCGTCGCTGCCGCTGGACATCTTCGGCTCGGAGCTGCTGACCCAGGCCACCGACCAGTGGGCGACGGCGTTCTGCACCGACTCGACCCGGTTCAAGTTCCGGCACGTCCGGCTGGGCGAGCCGCAGGCGAAGGCCGCGCTGGTCTCCAGCGGCGCCCAGGCCGCGCTGGCGAGCGTGCCTCCCGAGGAGGCCTATCCGATACCCGTGGTCAGCGCACCGGTCGCGGTCACGGGCTTCGCGATCAGCTACCTCATCGACGACGTCGACGGCAATGAGTACCAGGACCTCAAGCTGACTCCGAGGCTCCTGGCCAAGCTGCTGACCGAGTCGTACCCCACCCGGTCCGGCCTGCGCATCGCCTACGGGAAGGTAGCGGCCGACAGCCCGTACGCGGCGTACAAGGCGATGGCGAACAATCCGCTCGCGGTCACCCAGGACCCCGAGTTCCGGGCGCTGAACCCGAAGGTGCCCGACGCCATCGACAACATCCTCACCTCCTCGACGGTGCTGGCCCTGTCGGGCAACTCCGACGTCATGTGGTCGCTCTCGGCGTACCTCAACGCCGACCCGGAGGCGCGGGCCTGGCTGAACGGTGAGGCGGACCCGTGGGGCATGGTGGTGAACCCGGAGTACAAGGGGATTCAGCTGCCGCTGTTCAGCTGGCCGCTGCTCGACTCGTTCGTCTCGGACGACTTCTCGTCGTACGGCGGGTGCCCTGAGATGACCCCGGAGCTCGCGGTGACGCTCAGCCCGATTCCGTACCTGCCGCTCGTGGCCTCGCCGGTGGCGAACCTGGCCAACATCGCGCAGCGCGTGCAGTACGCGCTGTCGAACGCGCACGTCAACTGCACCGTGCTGCACGACCAGTCGAACCTGCCGGTCGGCGTCAACCTCGCCGCGTGGGGCCGGCAGACCCACCCCCGCTTCATGATCGGGGTGACGACGCTCGCGGACGCCGCGTTCCTCCAGCTCAACACGGCCTCGCTGCAGTCGTACTCGTCCGTGCCGCGTACCGAGCAGATCACCGACGCGTCGGGCCGCACCTTCATCGAGCCCAACGACGCGTCGATGAAGGCGGCGATGAAGTTCGCCAAGCCGGACGCGACTACGAACACCTGGAAGCTGCAGTACGACAAGCTGGTCAGCGCCGACGGTGCGACGGCGTATCCGGGGACGCTCCCGGTGTACGCCGTGATCCCCACCCAGAACCTGACCGGCGACCACGGCAAGCAGCTCGCCCAGTTGCTGCGCTTCGCGTCGGCCGACGGTCAGAAGCCCGGCCTCGCCAGCGGCCAGCTGCCGCCCGGGTACCTGCCGATGACCGCGGACAACGGCTTCGGCGACTTCATCGCCTACACCCTGCGGGCGGCCGACGCGGTCGCCGCGCAGACCGGCCAGGTGCCGCTGCTGGTGCCGGCCGCGCCGGCCACCACGTCCCCGCCGCCGGCCGGCAACGGTGGTGGTGGCGGCGGAGGCGGTGGCGGTGGCGGCGGGTCCACGCCGACCACGTCGGCGCTGCCCGACACCGGGTCGCGCCCGTCGGCCTCGGCCTCCGCGTCGCAGTCCGCGGCGCCGGTGCCGCAGTCGGCCGGCTTCACCGCGCTGCTGTCCTCCGGGCTGGCCGCGTGGGCGCTGCCGATCGCGGCGCTGATCGCGCTGTCGACGTTCCTCATCGGCTCGATCACCCGGGCCGTGACCTTCGTCGTGACCTGGTGGAAGGCGACATGACGGCCACACTTGTCGATCTCGATGACGACCTGGACGATGACGATGACGACGACCTCGACGATGAGCCGGTAGTCCTCAGCAAGCTGCCGGTTCCGCCCGCCATCACGATCATCGTGCGGTCGTTGATGACCCTGGCCGTCGTGTCCGGCTGGCTGGTCATCTACACCCTCGGCGTGAGCTCGGTGCAGCAGTCCCGTACCCAGCAGCAGCTCTACACCGGCTTCCGGGAGAAGGTGGCGCTGGCCACCGCCCCGCTGGGCGGCGAGATCCCGGCCGGCACGCCCGTGGCGGTGATCGAAGCGCCCTCGATCGACCTGCGTCAGGTCGTCGTCGAGGGCACCTCGTCGGGGGTCATGCGCGACGGCCCGGGCCACCGGCGCGACACGGCGCTGCCCGGGCAGCCGGGCACGTCGGTGATCTACGGCCACGCGGCCGCGTTCGGCGGGCCGTTCCGGCGGATCACGTCGCTCGCGGAGGGTGACAAGATCACGGTCACCACCGGCCTGGGCATCTTCCAGTACGAGGTGCAGGGCGTGCGGCGGGCCAACGCCCCGCTGCCCGCCCGGCTGGCCTCGGGCGGCTCCCGCCTGACCATGGCCACGGCCGAGGCGGACGGGTGGCGCAGCGGCTGGGCTCCCACGAACGTCGTCTACGTCGACGCCGTCCTCAAGGGGGAGACCACGCTCGGCCCGCCCGGCCGGCCGACCTCGGTCCCGGTCGCCGAGCGGGCCATGCAGGCCGATCCCGATGCTCTGGTGCCGCTGGTCTTCTGGCTGCAGGCGTCGCTCGCCGCGACGCTCGGCCTGACCTGGGCGCGGGTCCGCTGGGGCGGCCTGCAGACCTGGTTCGTCGGCCTGCCGGTCCTGCTGGCCTGTCTGTGGGGCACGGTCGAAACCCTGGCCGAGTTCCTGCCGAACCTGGTCTAGCCGTCCTGGAGGTGGCGCTCGACGCTGGCGACCTTGGCGTCGAGCGCCCCGGTGACCCCCTCGCGCCAGTCGACCTTGATGACGGTGCTGGTCCGCGGTGCCTTGGCCTGCACGGCCGCGACCGCCGCTCGTACCACCCCCATCACCTCGTCCCAGCTCTCACCCTCGACCGACGTGAACATGGCGTCGGTCCGGTTGGGCAGCCCCGAGGCCCGGACCACCCGCACAGCCTCGGCCACGAGCGCGCCGACGTCTTCCCCGACGCCGAGCGGCGTCACGCTGAATGCGACGAGCACCGACATGTCGCCTCTTTCAACCGATCAGGATTCGAGAAGCGCCGCCCATTGCGGCTCACTTAGAGTAACGGTCATGGAGATCAAGACCGTACTGCACCCGGTGGCCGACCTCGAGGCGGCCAAGAAGGTCTACACCGCGCTGCTCGGCGCCGAGCCCACGGCGGACAGCCCCTACTACGTCGGCTACGACGTCGGCGGCCAGCACATCGGGCTGGTGCCGGGCGGCGGCCCGCAGGCCATGACCTCGCCCGTCGCCTACTGGCATGTGTCCGACATCGAGGCCAAACTGGCCGAGGTGACCGCCGCGGGTGGCGCCGTGAAGGAGGCGGCGCACGACGTCGGCGGCGGGCGCCTGGTGGCGACCGTCACCGACCCCGACGGCAACGTGCTGGGGCTACTGCAGGACAAGTGAGTTTGGTGGGGGACACGATGAGTCAGGCGTTCGACGATCGCGGCGACGTGATCCGCGTGCAGGGTGCGCGGGAGAACAACCTCAAGGATGTCAACGTCGCGATTCCGAAGCGCCGGCTCACCGTGTTCACCGGCGTTTCCGGCTCGGGCAAGAGCTCGCTGGTGTTCGACACGATCGCCGCCGAGTCGCAGCGGATGATCAACGAGACGTACAGCGCCTTCGTCCAGGGCTTCATGCCAACTCTGGCCCGGCCCGAGGTCGACTTCCTCGACGGGCTGACCACCGCGATCATCATCGACCAGGAGCGCATCGGCGCCGACCCGCGCTCCACGGTCGGCACCGCCACCGACGCCAACGCGATGCTGCGCATCATCTTCAGCCGGCTCGGCCAGCCGCACGTCGGCCCGCCGAACGCGTTCTCGTTCAACGTGGCCTCGGTCCGGGCGAGCGGCGCGATCACAGTGGAGCGGGGCAACACCCAGACCGTGCGCAAGACCTTCACCCGGGCCGGCGGCATGTGCCCGCGCTGTGAGGGCCGGGGCCAGGTCACCGACCTCGACCTGACCCAGCTCTTCGACGACTCCAAGTCGATCCTCGAGGGCGCGATCACCATTCCCGGCTGGAAGGCCGACAGCTTCTGGACGACCCAGGTCTATGTCGAATCGGGCTTCGTCGACGCGAACAAGCCGATCCGCAAGTACACCAAGAAAGAAATGCGGGATTTCCTGTACCACGAGCCCGTCAAGGTGAAGGTCCAGGGCGTCAACCTCACCTACGAGGGGCTGATCCCGAAGATCCAGAAGTCGATGCTCTCGAAGGACGTCGAGGCGATGCAGCCGCACATCCGCGCCTTCGTGGAGCGCGCGGTGACGTTCCAGACCTGCCCGGAGTGCGACGGCTCCCGGCTGAGTGAGGCGGCCCGCTCGTCGCGCATCAAGGGCATCAACATCGCCGACGCGTGCGCGATGCAGATCAGCGACCTGGCAGAGTGGATTCGCGGCGTGGACGAGCCGTCGGTGGCGCCACTGCTCGGCACGCTCCAGCACACGCTCGACTCGTTCGTGGCGATCGGCCTGGGGTACCTCTCGCTGGACCGCCCGGCCGGGACGCTGTCCGGCGGCGAGGCCCAACGGACCAAGCTGATCCGCCACCTGGGCTCGTCCCTGACCGACGTGACGTATGTTTTCGACGAGCCGACGATCGGCCTGCACCCGCACGACATCCAGCGCATGAACGACCTGCTGCTGCGCCTGCGCGACCGCTGCAACACGGTCCTGGTCGTGGAGCACAAGCCGGAGACGATCGCGATCGCCGACCACGTGGTCGACCTCGGCCCGGGCGCCGGCACCGGCGGCGGCACGGTCTGCTTCGAGGGCACCGTCGAGGGCCTGCGCAAGAGCGACACGATCACCGGCCGCCACCTGGACGACCGCGCCCGCCTGAAGCCCTCCGTGCGGCCGTCCACGGGGACCCTGGAGATCCGCGGCGCGACGAAGCACAACCTGCGCAACGTGGACGTCGACATCCCGCTGGGCGTCCTGGTCGTGGTGACGGGCGTGGCGGGCTCAGGCAAGAGCTCCCTGATCCACGGCTCGGTCGCCGGCCGCGATGGCGTCGTCCTGGTCGACCAGACCCCGATCAAGGGCTCCCGCCGCAGCAACCCCGCCACGTACACAGGCCTGCTGGAGCCGATCCGCAAGGCCTTCGCCAAGGCGAACGGCGTGAAGCCGGCGCTGTTCAGCGCCAACTCCGAGGGCGCCTGCCCCAACTGCAACGGCGCGGGCGTCATCTACACGGACCTGGCGATGATGGCGAGCGTGGCGACGGTCTGCGAGGAGTGCGAGGGCAAGCGCTTCGAGCCGTCGGTGCTGAACTACCACCTGGGCGGCAAGGACATCAGCGAGGTCCTGGCGATGCCGGTGACGGAGGCGGAGGACTTCTTCTCGACCGGCGACGCACGCACGCCGGCGGCCCACACGATCCTGTCGCGCATGGAGGACGTGGGCCTGGGCTACCTGACGCTGGGCCAGCCGCTGACGACGCTGTCGGGCGGCGAACGCCAACGCCTGAAGATGGCAACCCACATGGGGGAGCGGGGCGGCGTCTACGTCTTGGACGAGCCCACGACCGGCCTCCACCTGGCGGACGTCCAACACCTGCTGGGCTTGCTGGACCGCTTGGTGGACTCAGGCAAGTCCGTGATCGTGATCGAACACCACCAGGCCGTGATGGCCCACGCGGACTGGATCATCGACCTGGGCCCGGGCGCGGGCCACGACGGCGGCAAGGTGGTCTTCGAGGGCCCGCCGAAGACGCTGGTGAAGTCACGCAAAACCCTGACGGGCAAGCACCTGGCCGACTACGTGGCCGCCTAGGGGGACTGCTTCGGAGAGTGCTTCCAGGCGATTCCATCGGTGTCGTCCCACCGCGGACAGGCGCCAGGCCACGTCGTGGGACTGCAGGCTCGCCGTGCGAAGTGGGCCGGGCGGCTGACCGCAGCCCGGCCCACCGGCGGCTTCGCGCCCGTTGCGCCACCACTCGACGATCCCGCGGACACCTCACTACCCGGACCGGCGGCCGCAGCGCTCAAGAACCCGACCACGCAGTGACATCCGACCGGCCCGAAGCGCATCCTGAACCTTATGAACACACCGACTGGCGAGTTTGTTCGCGTGCTCGCCTACGACATCGAGTCAGGGCGCCCGAAGCCAATCGAAGCGCTGCAGACCTGACTGCGCGAGCACGGCATCGACGCGATGCCCTTCGACATCGACGACGTCCTGGTCATCGCCCCCTGCGGGCGTGACGCCTATGGAAACTGGGACCGCACTGTCATCGTCCACGTCCGCGCCACCCAACTTCACCGACTCGGCCTCCATCCCGACAAGCCCACCTCGCCCACCGAACCGCCATCCTGACTCAACTGCTGTCACGACCAGGTTTGATGAGCCCGCTTGAGTCGTCGGAGGCCGTTGGATTTCGCTCGGAATCACCGTTTTGGCATATTTGCTCTCGACTCATTTGAAATGTCGCCGGCGAGGTTCTGGAAGTGGGTCGGCAGCCAATTCACGGCTTCGAGTTTTGGCCAGGAGTTTGCCTGAGGCTCCGAGGTAGAGCGCGCCTCGGTCGAGTTCGGCGAGCAGAGTCGGAGCCTGGACGGCCAACGAGACCAAGGCGCTCAGGACGAGGCGAGAGCCGACAGGACGGCAAGCACCATGCCGCCGACAAGCACGCCGCCGGGTGGGAATCGCCGCCTCCGGCACCACCTCGGCGCCGATCTCCGGACGCAGTAGCACACGGAACTCCGGACCGCGTGCCGGCCCAACTCGCCGAGCCGGCACGCGAGGTGGGGCAGGAAGACGCTCGGCCAGGCAGGGCGAGCTTGCGAAGCAGCACGCTGGCCCGATGGCCGAGGCGTGACTTGGTGGTCTGCCGCGCGTCCAGCGCCGGCAGTGCCGCGCGAAGCGTGGCATGGGGGGTGCGGGGTGGGAACCCCCCGCCTCGCGCGAAGCGCGAAGTTGAACTGTGCCCCCGGCAGGATTCGAACCTGCGCCCCCGCCTCCGGAGGGCGGTGCTCTATCCCCTGAGCTACGGGGGCCTCGGCTAAGGCCTCGCAAAGACTAGCAGAACACTCCCGTCCGCCGCGCATCAGATACCCCCGCGGCGGACGGGACCGGGCCTACGACGACAGCGGCTGGGCGCCCAGGTCCTTCAGGAGCTCCGTGAGTTGCGAGATGTCGTACTGCTGCGACACCCGCATCTTCTCCGCCGCATCGCGAACCTCGGGCGTGGAGGCCTTCGACGCGGCCACCTCGGCCATGTGGATGCCGCCCAGGTGGTGGCGCAGCATCAGCTGGCACCACAGCGCGTCGAAGTCCTTGCCCTTCGACGACTTCAGCTTGTCCAGCTCGGCCTTCGAGGCCATCCCCGGCATGCGGCCGTCGGACTGCAGGGCGTTCTGGCCGTCGGGCATCCAGGCCATGGCGCGGGTGCTTGTGGTGGGCGACAGGTGCCACTCCACCAGCCAGGTCTGCATCTGGCCGATCTGCCACTGCTGGCTGGCCGCGATGTCGTACCCGAGCGTCCGCACATGGTCGGAGTCGCCGAGGCGGAAGGCGAACATCGCCATCTCGACCGCCTGAGCGTGGTGCGTGCTCATGTCGCGGGCGAAGCCGGCGTCGATCGAGTCGTCGCCCGGCTTGCGGAGGTTGGGGACCAGGTAGCCGATGGCTACGCCGGTCACCAGCAGGAGTACGGCGGCAAGCACGCCCATGGTCAGGCGTGCTCGCCCCGAAAGTTGCGTGAACACGATGGGTCAGTTGCCCATTCCGGTGCCGCCGCCATCCTTGCCGAGGTCGCGCGGCGTGGTGCCCGTCTCGGTGATGACGTCACCGCTGGAGCACGGCGTGCCGGCCTCCAGCGAGGCGTTCTGCCGCAGCGCCTTGACGAACTCGTCGATGCGCGGGTCGGTGGCGTTGTCGACCTTGAGCTGGAAGCCCCACGCCTGGAGGGAGATCGCCTTGTCCTGGTCGGCGAACGGGCTCATGAGCATGTAGTCGTTGCCGCGCACCCTCTTGGCCAGCGCCTCCACCTGGTCGGCGGGCAGGTCCGGCTTGTACGTGATCCAGACCGCGCCGTGCTCCAGGCTGTGCAGCGCGTGCTCGGTGGCGATGGGTGCCGCGTAGACGTCGCCCATGCACCGCTGCCAGTTCGGATTGTGGTTGCCGGCGACCGGGGGCTTCATGTTGTACGTCTGGGGGCCCCACACGTGCTCACGCTGGTCGACGAGCGCCTTGTCGGTCTTGCGGTAGTCCTTGATGCCCTCGATGCTGTCGGCGCGGTCCTGCCAGCTGAGCCCGTTCTCGTAGACCTGCCAGCCGGCGAAGCCGATGATGCCGAGCGCGAGCACGCCGACGGTCGTGAACAGGGCGATCGGGCCCCAGGACGTGCCCTGCTTGACCTTGACCGGGGCGATCTTCTTGACGGCGGGCCGGGTCGAGCCGGCGGGGCGCTTGCCGGCGGGGGCCGTCTTGCGCGCCGGGGCGGACTTGCGAGGCTGGGCCTTGGGGCGGGCGGGCGCCTTCGGCTCGTCGTCTGAGGACTCGGAAGAGGTCTCGTCGACGACGTCCTCGATCTCGTCGACGTCGGAGACATCCGAGACGTCCGAAAGATCCTCGTCGCCACCCTGCTTCGGCTTCGCGCCGGACACGGCCTTGGTGGACGGCTTGCGGTTGCCGCCGCCGTGCTGGGTGCTCATGCTCATTTCGTCGCCTCGCAACGTTGGGCAGTGTGGTCGCTCATCGGGCCTCGTCTGGTCAACGGTCGGGGGGTTTCGGGCGGAAACTCGGCCAGCCGTCCCGCATTGTGACCAGCACAACGGGCCGCCGCCAAGTACGGGAGTCTACCCCCGATAACATTTGTCGGTGACTCCCGCTGAACTCGCCGTAGCAGTCCTCGCCGCCGCGCGGGCGGCCATCACCGAGCGTGACCTCGACGCGTCCGTTCTCCCGGCGACCACCAGCGTGGAGCGACCGCGAAACCCGGAGCATGGTGACTATGCGTCGAATATCGCCCTGCAGTTGGGCAAGAAGGTCGGGCTGAATCCGCGCGATCTTGCTGCCGCTGTCGCGAAAAACTTGCAGGAAACTCCCGGGATCGACAGCGTTGAGATCGCCGGGCCCGGTTTTCTCAATATTCGGCTGTCCGCCGCGGCCGCCGGCGCGCTGGCGGGGCTCGTGGTGCGGGCCGGCTCGGCGTACGGGCGGAGCGAGACGCTCGCCAAGGAGAAGGTCAACCTGGAGTTCGTCTCGGCGAACCCCACCGGCCCGGTTCACCTGGGCCACACCCGCTGGGCGGCGGTCGGCGACGCGCTCGGCCGCATCCTCACCGCGGCGGGCGCCGATGTCACCCGCGAGCACTACATCAACGACGCCGGCGTGCAGATGGCCCGCTTCGGCGAGTCCGTGATGGCGGCCGCGAACAACCAGCCCACCCCGCCGGATGGTTATCCGGGTGAGTACATCCAGGACATCGCCGCCCAGATCGTGCGGGAGAATCCGGATATCCTGGAGAAGTCCGACAAAGAGCAGGCAAGTGCCTTCCAGCAGGAGGGCTACAAGGCCATGCTGAAGGAGATGCAGGACAGCCTGGAGCGGTTCGGCGTCCACTTCGACGTCTGGTTCTCCGAGAAGACCCTGCACGACGGCGGCGCGGTGGAGCACGCCCTCGACGAGCTGCGCAAGCAGGGCCACGTCTTCGAGTCCGACGGCGCCATCTGGCTGCGCACCACCGACTTCGGCGACGACAAGGACCGTGTGCTCATCCGGTCCAACGGCGAGAAGACGTACTTCGCCGCCGACGCCGCCTACTACATCAACAAGCGGGAACGTGGCTTCGAGCGCTGCATCTACATGCTGGGTGCCGACCACCACGGGTACATCGGCCGCCTCAAGGCCATCGCGGCCTGCGCCGGCGACGACCCGCAGCGCAACATCGAGGTGCTGATCGGCCAGCTGGTCAGCCTGCTGCGCGGCGGCGAGCCGGTCCGGCTCAGCAAGCGCGCCGGCACGCTGATCACGCTCGACGAGCTGATCGACGCCGTCGGCGTGGACGCGGCGCGGTACTCGCTGGCCCGCTCCTCGACCGACTCGCCGTTGACCCTCGACATCGAGGTGATCACCCGGCAGAAGAACGACAACCCGGTCTTCTACGTGCAGTACGTCGGCGCGCGGACGGCCTCCATCGCGCGCAACGCCGCCGAGTTCGGCCACACCCGGGGTGAGGAGTTCGACCCGTCGCTGCTCGTCCACGAGAAGGAGCTCGACCTGCTCAAGGCGCTGGGCGACTTCCCGGCGGTGGTGGCGACCGCCGCGGAGCTGCGCGAGCCGCACCGCGTGGCACGCTATTTGGAGGACCTTGCCGGCGCGTACCACCGGTTCTTCGACAACTGCCGGGTGCTGCCCCAGGGCGACGATCCGTTCACGGAGACCAACCGGGCGCGCCTGTGGCTCAACGACGCCACGCGCCAGGTCATCGTCAACGGCCTCGACCTGCTCGGGGTTTCCGCACCGGAACGGATGTAAGGAACATGCGCGCACACGAGGCAGGGGCGCTCCACGCGGACCTCGGCGCCGGCAACGGCCCGTCATGGCTGCGGACCCCGGGCGACGTCAACGCACTGGTCCCGATGCTGTGGCCCAAAACGGTCACCCGCACCCAGAGCGGCGCGCTCCAGGTCGGCGGCATCGACGTCCAGAGACTCAAGGAAGAGCACGGCACTCCCGCCTACATCTTCGACGAGGCCGACTTCCGGGACCGCTGCCGGAGGTTCAAGGAAGCCTTCGGCGGCGCCGAGGTCTACTACGCCGGCAAGGCCTTCATCGCCACCCACATCGTGCGCATCCTGGTGGAGGAAGGCCTCAGCCTCGACGTCTGCACCGGCGGTGAGCTGCGCGTAGCCCTGAACGGCGGCATGCCGCCGGAGCGCATCGGCCTGCACGGCAACAACAAGTCGCCGCAGGAGCTCAGGAGAGCCGTCGAGGCGGGGGTCGGCCGCATCATCGTCGACTCCTTCGAGGAGATCGCCAGGCTGAGCGACATCGCCAAGGAGACGAAGACCCGGCCGAACGTCATGGTCAGGGTCACCGTCGGCGTCGAGGCCCACACCCACGAGTACATCGCCACCGCCCACGAGGACCAGAAGTTCGGCTTCTCGCTGGCGGGCGGCGCCGCCGAGCAGGCCGTCGAGCGCATCCTCAAGGACGACGTCCTGAACCTCCGCGGCCTCCACTCGCACATCGGCTCGCAGATCTTCGACTCGTCGGGCTTCGAGGTGGCCGCCCGGCGCATCCTGAGCCTCCAGGCGAAGATCCACGCGGTGCACGGGACGGAACTTCCCGAGCTCGACCTCGGCGGCGGCTTCGGCATCGCGTACACGACCCAGGACAGCCCGGCCGAGCCGGCCGACCTGGCCCGCGACCTCATGCGCATCGTCAAGCAGGAGTGCGCCGCGCTGCACCTCAGCGTCCCGCACCTCTCCGTCGAGCCGGGTCGCGCGATCGTCGGCCCGTCCATGTTCACGCTGTACGAGGTCGGCACCGTCAAGGACGTCGACGGCATCCGCACCTACGTCTCGGTCGACGGCGGGATGAGCGACAACATCCGCCCGGCGCTGTACGACGCCGCCTACTCGGCGACGATCGCCGGCCGGACATCGTCCGAACCGCCGATTCTCGCCCGCGTGGTGGGAAAACATTGCGAGGCCGGGGACATCGTCGTGAAGGATGAGTTCCTGCCGGCGGACGTTCGTGCCGGAGATCTTCTTGCGGTTCCGGGCACCGGCGCCTATTGCCGCAGCATGGCGAGCAACTACAACCACGTGCCCCGCCCGCCGGTGGTAGCGGTGGTCGACGGGGTGTCGCGGGTGATCGTCCGCCGGGAGACCGAGGACGACCTGCTCAGACTGGACGTGGGGTGACAGATGCCGAAATCGGTCAAGGTGGCGCTGCTGGGCTGCGGCACAGTCGGTTCCGAGGTCGTGCGGTTGATGCACGAGCAGGAGGACGACCTGACGGCCCGCATCGGCGCGCCCCTGGAACTGGTCGGCATCGCCGTCCGGCGTGCCGGCCGCGCCCGTAAGCTGCCGGTCGACGAGGCGCTTTTCACCACCGACGCGCTCGGCCTCATCAAGCGGGACGACGTCGACGTGGTGGTCGAGGTGGTCGGCGGCATCGAGCCGGCCCGCACCTGGCTGCTCGAGGCGATGCACGGCGGCAAGAGCGTCGTGACGGCCAACAAGGCCCTGCTCGGCGAGGACGGCGCCACGCTGCACAAGGCCGCCGCCGACGCGGGCACCGACCTCTACTACGAGGCCTCGGTGGCCGGCGCGATCCCGCTGCTGCGCCCGCTGCGCGACTCCCTGCACGGTGATCGCATCACCCGCGTGACGGGCATCGTCAACGGGACGACCAACTTCATCCTCTCCTCCATGGACTCGAGCGGCGCCGGCTTCGCCGAGGCCCTCGAGGAGGCCACCGCCCTCGGCTATGCGGAGGCCGACCCCACCGCCGACGTCGAGGGCTTCGACGCCGCGGCGAAGGCGGCGATCCTGGCATCGATGGCGTTCCACACCCGGGTGACCGCCGCCGACGTGTACCGCGAGGGCATCACCGAGGTCACCGCAGCCGACATGGCCAGCGCGAAGGCCATGGGCTGCACGATCAAGCTGCTGTGCATCGCCACCAAGCAGGACGGCGCCGTCTCCGTGCGCGTCCACCCGGCGATGATCCCGCGCACCCATCCGCTGGCCGGCGTGGGCGACGCGTTCAACGCGGTCTTCGTGGAGGCGGAGGCCGCCGGCCAGCTCATGTTCTACGGCCGGGGCGCCGGTGGCGCGCCGACCGCGAGTGCGGTGCTCGGCGACATCGTGGCCGTGTCCCGCAACCGGCTCGCCGGCACCCACGCGGCGTCCGAGTCGGCCTACGCTGACCTCCCGGTCGCACCGATCGGGGACGTGCTCACGAGGTACCACATCTCCTTGGACGTCTCGGACAAGGCGGGCGTGCTCGCGGCCGTCGCCGGGGTGTTCGCCAAGCACGGGGTCAGCATCGCGACCGTCAACCAGTCGGGTCGCGGCAACCAGGCCGTCCTGGTCATTGTCACGCACGCCGCGCCGGATCGGGCCCTCGCCGCGACCGTCGCCGAACTGCGAGCATTGGACATCGTTCGCGCCGTGGCGAGCGTCCTGCGCGTCGAAGGAGAGTAACGCCATGTGGCGTGGCTTGATCGAAGAGTTCCGCGACCGCCTCCCGGTCACCGACCGGACCCCGGTGATCACCCTCCACGAGGGCAACACGCCCCTGCTCCCGGCGCCGGAGCTCTCCGCGCGCACGGGCTGCGACGTCTACCTGAAGGTCGAGGGCGCCAACCCGACGGGCTCCTTCAAGGACCGCGGCATGACGGTGGCGGTGTCGAAGGCGGTGGAGGAGGGCGCCAAGGCCATCATCTGTGCCTCGACCGGCAACACGTCGGCCTCGGCCGCCGCCTACGCCGCCCGTGCGGGCATCACCTGCGCCGTCCTGGTCCCCACCGGCAAGATCGCGCTGGGCAAGCTGGCCCAGGCCCTGGTCCACGGCGCCCGTCTCCTGCAGGTCACGGGCAACTTCGACGACTGCCTGGCGCTGGCGTCGAAGCTCTCCCTGGACTTCCCGGTGGCGCTGGTCAACTCCGTGAACCCCGACCGCCTCGAGGGCCAGAAGACGGCGTCCTTCGAGATCGTGGCCGGCCTGGGCAACGCGCCGGACATCCACTGCCTCCCGGTCGGCAACGCCGGCAACATCACGGCGTACTGGATGGGCTACAAGGAGGACAAGGCCGCGGGCAACGCGACCCGCACTCCGCGGATGTTCGGCTTCCAGGCCTCAGGCGCGGCCCCGATCGTCAAGGGCGAGGTCGTCCGCGAGCCGAGCACGATCGCCACGGCGATCCGCATCGGCAACCCGGCCAGCTGGACCAAGGCGGTGGACGCCCGCGACGAGTCCGGCGGCCTGATCGACGCCGTGACGGACCGCGACATCCTCCAGGCGTACCGCCTCCTGGCCCGCTCGGTGGGCGTCTTCGTCGAGCTCGGCAGCGCCGCGAGCGTGGCCGGCCTCCTCCAGGCGACGGCCCAGGGCAAGATCGACCCGGGCCAGACCATCGTCTGCACGGTCACCGGCCACGGCCTGAAGGACCCCGACTGGGCCATCTCGACGGCCCCGGCGCCGACCACCGTCCCGGCCGACGTGCTTGCCGCCGCGAAGGCGCTGGACCTGGCCTAGCTCTTTCCGGGACTCGGGTCCGTGCAAGGCACGACCGCCGCTCCCGCCAGACACCGCTCGTGCCGCCGGTGCATTCGCCCCGGCGGCACGACGCTGCCAGCGCCGTCGCCCCAAGAACCCGCGACCTCCGGCCGCGCCCGGCGCCGCGGTGGTTGCCCTCCGGGATGCCGCACTGCTTCGCTAACGACGCTGGTCGATCTACCCTTCGGTTTGAAGCCTGGGGCGCAACGTCGACGCGTGGGGCGTCCAGGTCGGCCGCCTTCATGATCGATGGGAACATTCGGCTGCCATGACAGCCAGAACACTCCATCGATCATGGCCCTGGCGTCGAAGCGCGGTCCCGGTGCGTGCTCAGGTCGGGAAGTGGACCTCGACGGTGAGGCCTCCGCCGGGGCGGGCCTGCGCGGTCAGGTGCGCGGCGTGGGCGACCGCGATGGCCCGCACGATGGACAGGCCCAGGCCGTGGTGGCCGTCGTCGGCGACGCGGCGCATCCGCTGGAACGGTTCGAAGAGGCGCTCGACCTGTTCGGGTGGCACCACCGCACCGGTGTTGGACACGATCAGGCGGGCGTGGCCGTCGATGCGGCGGACGTTCACCTCGATGGCGCCGCCCGGCTCGTTGTAGTGGATGGCGTTGTCGAGCAGGTTGGCCACGAGGCGGGCGAGGAGCATCCGGTCGCCGACCATCATGGCCGGGCGGATCACCGGTTCGAGCCGCAGTCCGTGCCGTTGCAGCTCCGCGGACCGCTCGGCCAGCGCCGTGGTGACCACCTCGTCGAGGTCGAGCGGCTCGCCCTCGTCGCGGGCCGACTCGCTGCCGGCGAGGGTGAGCAGCGACTCCAGCAGCGCGCCGCGGTGCCGGTTGATCGCCAGCAGCTGCTCGAAGTTCGCGCGGTACGACGCCGCGGTGGCATCCGGGTCGATGAGCGGCTCCTCGAGGAGCGCATGCTCCACGGCCAGCGGCGTGCGCAGCTCGTGCGCGGCGTTGGCGACGAACCGCTTGTGCCCGTCGAGGGCGACCTCGAGCCGTCCGAGCAGCCCGTCGATGGTGTCGGCGAGGTGCTTGAACTCGTCGCGGGGACCGGTCAGGGCGAGCCGCTCGTGGACGTTGCGGCCGGAGATGCGCTGCAACGAGCCGCTCATCGTGCGGATCGGGCGCAGCATCCGCCCGGCGATCAGCCAGCCGAAGCCGAGCGACAGCGGCACCATGAGCAGCAGCGCGATGCCGGGCACGATCAGCATCTCGTCGGGGAAGGTGTCCCCGGAAAGATCGGGGGCTTCGTCCGCGACCCCTGCGCGGCCGAAGACGGGCACCGGCCGCGCAGGGATCGCGGCGCCGGGCGGCCCGGCGGACCGGTCGGGCAGGGCGCCGTTCAGGCTGGCGACGATGATCAGCAGCACGGCACCGGAGACGACGGTCACGAGGCAGTACAGGAGCGTCAGGCGCCACCGCAGCCGGTTCGAGGGGCGCACGGTGCTCAGATCCGGTAGCCGGCGCGGGCGACGGTCTCGATGAGCGGCGGGTCGCCGAGCTTCGCCCGCAGCCGGTTGATGGTGGCCTTCACAGTGGTGGTGAACGGGTCGGCGGCCTCGTCCCAGACCTGGTCGAGCAGTTCCTCGGCCGAGACGACCCGGCCCTGAGCGGTCAGCAGGTACTCCAGCACGGCAAGCTCCTTCGGGCTGAGCGGCAGGCGCGCGCCGGCCCGGGTCGCGACCCGCTGGGCCGGGTCCAGTCGCAGGTCGCCGTGGGTGAGCACGGGCGGCACAGCCGGGCGGGTGCGGCGGCCGACGGCCCGGATCCGCGCGACCAGCTCCGCGTAGGCGAACGGCTTCGGCAGGTAGTCGTCGGCGCCGATGCCGAGGCCTTCGACCCGCTGCGCCACGGTGCCCGACGCGGTCAGCATGAGCACCCGGCTGGGCGACTCGCGGGCGATGAGCGTGCGGCACACCTCGTCGCCGTGCACGGCGGGCAGGTCCCGGTCGAGCACGACGACGTCGTAGTCGACGACGTCCACGCGCTCCAGCGCCGCCGCGCCGTCGTAGGCGACGTCGACGGCCATGCCCTCCCGGCGCAGCACCCGCGCGACCGAGTCGGCGAGCTGCTTCTGGTCCTCCACCACCAGCACTCTCACCACGACGAGCCTAGTCACAGCGCGGTCACAGCCTGGTCACAGCCGCGCGGACCGTGCTGTGACCGACCGCGGACTACAACTGCCGTCGATGCACACGCAGACGGGAGAGCATTCATGACGGCCGTCATCGAGACGGAACATCTGACCAAGCGGTACGGCAGGAAGACCGCATTGTCCGACTGCACCCTGCGGGTGCCGGCCGGGCAGATCGTGGGCCTGGTCGGGCCGAACGGGGCCGGCAAGTCGACGCTGCTGTCGCTGACCTGCGGGCTGATCGCGCCCAATGAAGGCCGCATCGAGGTGCTGGGCGCGCGGCCGGCGGGCAGCGCCGCCCAGTTGGCACGGGTCGGCTTCGTCGCGCAGGACGCGCCGGTCTACGCCGGCCTGTCGGTCGCCGAGCACCTGAAGCTCGGCGCGCGCCTCAACCCGGGATGGGACGACTCGCTGGCCCGCCGGCGCATCGAGCGGCTGGGCCTGGACCCGGCGCAGAAGGCGGGCCGGCTCTCCGGCGGCCAGCGCGCCCAGCTGGCCCTGACCGTCGCCGCGGCGAAGCGGGGCGAGCTGCTGATTCTCGACGAGCCGGTCGCGTCGCTGGACCCGATCGCCCGCCGGTCGTTCATGCACGATCTGCTGTCGTTCGTCGAGGAGCTCGGGGTGAGCGTCGTGCTGTCCTCGCACCTGCTGAGCGACCTGGCCCACGTCTGCGACCACCTGGTGGTGCTGGCCGGCGGGCAGGTGCGGCTGGCCGGGGACGTCACCGACCTGCTGGCGGTGCACCACCGGCTGCGGGTGGACGGCGGAGGGCTCGACGGGCGGCTGCCGGCCGCGGCGCGGGTGGTGCACACCGAGCGGACGGTCGCGGGCACCACGGCGATCATCCGGTCGCCGGAGCCGATTCCCGGCGCCGAGCGCGCCGACCTGGAGGACGTCGGACTGGCGTACATGATGGCGATGGAGGCGCAGCGATGATCTGGCTCACCTGGCGGCAGCTGCGCACACAGGTCCTCGTCGCGGTGATCGGGCTGGCGGTGTTCGCGGCCTACCTGGTCTACCTCGGTTTCCGCATCCGGCACGACTACCTCGCCGACGTGGTCAACTGCGTGCCCAGCGACTGCGCCACCAGCCGGCGGCTGTTCGCCGACCGCTACGTCGCGCAGGTGTCCCTGCTCGGCCTGCTGCTGCTCGCTCTTCCCGGCATCGTCGGCGCCTTCTGGGGCGCGCCGCTGGTGGCCCGGGAGCTGGAGACGAAGACCGACCTGCTGGTGTGGAACCAGAGCGTCACCCGCGGCCGCTGGCTCGCGGTGAAGCTGCTGCTGGTCGGCGGCGTCGCGGTGGCGGTCACCGGCGCCCTCAGCCTGCTGCTCACGTGGAGCGTGAGCCGCTACGACCAGTGGGCCGGCGACCGGTTCGGCGCGATGAGCTTCGCCGCACGCAACGTCGTGCCGCTGGGCTACGCGGCGTTCGCGTTCGTCCTGGGCGTGCTCGCCGGGCTGCTGGTGCGGCGCACGGTCCCGGCCATGGCGATCGCGCTGGGCGTGTTCGCGGCCCTGCAGGTCGTGGTGCCGACGGCGATCCGGTCGCACATCCTGCCGCCGATCTCCAGCACCGTGGCGTTCACCGGCGAGGCGATGCAGCACGCGCAGGGCTTCGGCATGAATCCCGAGACCGGGGCGAGCATCGTGGGCTACGTCATGCCCGGCACGTGGCCGATGGACTCGCGGTTCAAGGTCCTGAACCCGGACGGGACGCCCTACACCAGCACCCAGGCCCGCCAGTGCATGACCGGGGCTCCGGAGAAGGACTTCGAGTGCATGCAGCAGCAGAACCTCCACTTCTCGTACACCTACCAACCGGGCAGCCGGTATTGGCCGTTCCAGTGGATCGAGCTCTCGGCGTACACCGCCCTGGCCCTGCTCCTGGCCGGCGTCTCGTTCTGGTGGATCCGCCGCCGGGTCAGCTGATCGACCGGGCCCGCTCCAGCAGTGCCCGGCGTTCGGACTCGGAGGTCGCGCGGGCGGCCGACGCGCGGAACAGGTCGGCCGCCCGCACCGCGTCACCCGTGCGGGAGACCAGGTCGGCCTCGGCCGCCAGGGCCAGGGGATAGTCGTCCAGCGCGCCGCCCGCCCGCGCTTCCGCCAGGAGTCGCAGGCCCGCCTGCGGACCGTGGGCGTAGCCGTGCGCCACCGCGCGGTTCAGGGCGATGACGGGGGTCGGCTGGAGCCGGATCAGCGCGTCGTACGTCGAGGCCACCGTCGCCCAGTCCGTCGACGCGGGGTCGGGCGAGGTCGCGTGACAGGCGGCGATGCGGGCCTGCAGCGCGTAGGGGCCGGTCGTGGCGGGCAGGACCGCGACCGCCTCGGCGATCATCGTGGTGTCCCAGCGCGTCCGGTCCTGCTGGTCGAGGGTCACCAGGTTGCCCTCGGCGTCGCGGCGGGCGGCCCGGCGGGAGTGCTGGAAGAGGAACAGCGCCAGCAGGGCGGCCACCTCGGGCTCGGCAGGCATCAGCGACCGCAGGAGCCGGGCCAGCCGGATCGCCTCGTCGGCGAAGGCCGGCTCGCCGGACGCGTTGTAGCCCTGCGTGAAGAGCAGGTACAACACCGCCAGGACGCCGGGGAGGCGCTCGGCCAGCGCCGGGCCGGTCGGCACCCGGTAGGGGATGTGGGCGTCGGCGATCTTCGACTTCGCGCGCGTCAGGCGGCGGGTCATCGCCGACTCCGAGGCCAGGAACGCCTGCGCGATGGCCCCGGTGGGGACGCCGCAGACGACGCGCAGGGTCAGGGCCACGCGCGACTCCAGGGCCAGCGCCGGGTGACAGCAGGTGAAGACCAGCCGGAGGCGGTCGTCGTCGATCTCGTGAGGTACCGAAGCGGCATCGGGGAGCAGCGCGAGCTCACGCAGCTTGCGCTGCTCCACCGACGACCGGCGCAGCACGTCGACCGCCCGGTTGCGGGCGACCGTCATCAGCCACCCGCCCGGGTTGTCCGGCACGCCGGTCGACGGCCACCGCTCCAGCGCCATCGTCAGCGCGTCCTGAGCGCAGTCCTCGGCCAGGCTCCAGTCGCCGGTCACGCGGATGAGGGTGGCGACGATCCGCGGGAACGCGTCCGCCGCCACCTCGTACGGCGTCACAGAACGGCGAACGGGCGCAACTCGATGCGGCCGCTCCGGGCCATCGGATGGGTGCGGGCCACCTCGATCGCCTCGTCGAGGTCGGCGCACTCGAGCAGGTCGAAGCCCACGATGACCTCCTTCGTCTCGGCGAACGGGCCGTCGGAGACCAGCAGCTCGCCGTTGCGGACGCGGACCGTCGTCGCCGACGACGTCGGGGCGAGCTGATGGCCCTGTTCCCGCCGGCCCTTCGCGTCGTTCTCCTCGACCCAGGCGAAGATGTCGGGCTCCGGCGACGGATCGGTGTCCGGCGTGCTGTCGGTGCAGACGAACATCATGTACTTCATGTCGGCTCCCTGGTTCGGTAGCAGCTTCATCAGCATGACGAACGACGACGCCCCAATCGGACACCTGGTCGGACACCTAGGGTGTCGTACGCGCCGCCAACCCTCTCGGTCCTTACCCGCAACAAGGACTTCCGCCACCTGTTCGCCGCCAACCTGATCGGGCTCGGCGCCGACTGGTTCGTCATGATTCCCCTGCTCAGCCTGCTGCCGCAACTCACCGGCTCCGGCGTGTGGGGCGCGCTCGTGCTGGCCGCCGACACAGGTGTGATCGCCCTGCTGCTGCCGTACACGGGCACGGTGGCCGACCGGCTCGACCGCCGCAAGATCATGGTCACCGCCAACCTGGCGATGGCGGTCTGCACCCTGAGTCTGCTCTTCGTGCGTACCGCGGCGACCGCCTGGCTCGCCGTCGCCGCGATCGGGGTCGTCGCCGTGGCGAAGGCGTTCTTCGTGCCGGCCGCCTCGGCCGGGCTGCCCAACGTCGTCGACGCGGAGGACCTGTCGGCGGCCAACGCGCTCAGCGGCTCGGCGTGGGGCACGATGCTGGTCGTCGGCGCGTCGCTGGGCGGCGTGGCGTCGTCCATCGCGGGCCCCTACCCGTGCTTCGGCTTCGCCAGCGCGCTGCTCCTGCTGGCCGCCTTCCAGGGCTGGCGGGTCCGGCGCCCGCTGCAGGCGGAGGCGCCCGCGGGCGGTCGGGCGGGCGTGGGCGAGGCACTGCGGTACATCCGGAACCATCCCCGCGTCGCCTCGCTCGTCACGGTCAAGTGCGCCGTTGGCCTCGGCAACGGGGTCCTGGCGGTGTTTCCGCTGCTGGCGGCGGTGCTGGGGGCCGGACCGACGGGGCTCGGCCTGCTGTTCGCGGCACGGGGGCTCGGCGCGCTCATCGGGCCGCTGGTGCTGCGGCGGGTGCTGAACCACCGGGCCTGGATCCTGCCGGGCCTCGCCGTCTCGATGGCTGTCTACGGCATCGCGTACCTCGGCGTCAGCGTCACCGGCTGGTTCCCGCTCGTGCTGGCCGGCGTCGTCATCGCCCACCTCGCCGGCGGCGGCAACTGGATGATGTCGAACTACCAGCTCCAGGCCGAGGTGCCCGACGCGCTGCGGGGCCGGGTCTTCGCCACCGACGTCATGCTCGCGACGCTCGCCGTCTCGGTGTCGCAGCTGGCCGTCGGCGCCTTCGTCGACCGGGTCGACCCGCGCCCGCTGGTGGCGATCAGCGGCGCGGTGACCCTCGTGTACGCGATCGGCTGGGGGCTTGTCACCCGACGTAGCGCGAGTGGCGCGCCCGAGCTATCCTAGTGATATCACTTCGATAGCCTGGAGATGTCATGGAGAGACGTGCGTTCCGCCTTCCTGGGTTCCTGATGCTCGCGCTGCTGCTCCTCATCGCGATCGCGGCCGGCGTGGCGGTGGCGAGGCTGCCCGAGGACACCGCCGGTGGCCTGGTTGTCGCCGCCTCGCTGGTCGTGGTGGTCATCGCCGCCGGGTTCACCGTGGTCAACCCCAACGAGGCCCGGGTCGTGCAGTTCTTCGGCCGCTATGTCGGCACGCTGTCGGAGGCCGGCTTCCACTGGGCCGTCCCGTTCAGCGCGAAGCGGCGCATCTCGCGCCGGGTCCGCAACTTCGAGACCGCCCGGCTGAAGGTCTCCGACGCCGACGGCAACCCCGTCGAGATCGCCGCCGTCGTCGTCTGGCGGGTCGTCGACACGTTCAAGGCGAGCTTCGGCGTCGACGACCACATCTCGTACGTCGCGGTGCAGGCCGAGGCCGCCGTCCGGCACCTCGCCACCAGCTACCCCTACGAGGCGCACGACGACGGCCGGGCCAGCCTGCGCGAGGGCAACGTCGTCAGCGAGGAGCTCAACACCGAGCTGGGGGAGCGGGTCGCGCTGGCGGGCGTCGAGGTGCTCGAGTCGCGGATCACGCACCTGGCCTACGCGCCGGAGATCGCTCAGGCGATGCTCGCCCGGCAGCAGGCCAGCGCCATCGTCGCCGCGCGGGTGAAAATCGTCGAGGGAGCGGTCGGCATGGTCCAGAGCGCGCTGGAGCGGCTCAGCGAGCTGGAGGTCGTCGAGCTCGACGAGGAGCGCAAGGCGCAGATGGTGGCCAACCTGCTGGTCGTGCTCTGCGGCGACCGCAACGTCCAGCCCGTCGTCAACACCGGCTCGCTCTACGCCTGACCGCCATGGCCGAGCGCAAGAAGCTGCTGCTGCGGCTCGATCCTCAGGTCTACGACGCGGTCGCCCGCTGGGCCGCCGACGACCTGCGCAGCGTCAACGCCCAGATCGAGTTCGCGCTGCGCCTCGCCCTGCGCCAGACCGGCCGGTCGCCGCGGGCGGAGCCGGTCGATCAGCCGGATCCCGAGGACTGAACCCTGAGGTCCTCATGGTGAGATGAGGGGCATGGCTCTGCTGTCCCGACCCGTCGTGGCCCACGTGCCGGCGACGAGCGCGAACCTCGGTCCCGGCTTCGACGCGCTGGGCCTCGCCCTGACCCTGTATGACGTGGTCGAGGCGCGGGTCGCCGCCGCCGGCGTCACGGTCGAGGTCCGCGGCGAGGGTGCGGGCGAGCTGCCCGGCGACGAGAGCCACCTCGTGGTCCGCACCATGCGGCGGACGTTCGACCTGCTCGGCGAGCAGCCCCCGGGCCTGGCCCTGCGGTGCGACAACCGCATTCCCCAGGCCCGGGGGCTCGGCTCGTCCTCGGCCGCGATCGTCGCGGGCATCGTGCTGGCCCGCGGGCTCGTCGAGGGCGGGGCCGAGCGCCTCGACGACGCGGCCGCCCTGGCCCTGGCCAGCGAGATCGAGGGCCATCCCGACAACGTGGCGCCGTGCCTGCTGGGCGGGTTCACGATCGCCTGGACGGATGACGGCGACCGGGGTGCCTCGGCGGTACGGCGGGAGCCGGCGCCCGGCATCCGCCCCGTCGTCTTCGTGCCCGAGGAGCGCGGCCTGACCGAGGTGGCGCGCGCCGCGTTGCCGCCCGCGGTGCCGCACGCCGATGCGGCGTTCAACGCGGGCCGTGCCGCGCTGCTGGTGCACGCGCTGGCCGGCGACCCCGGCCGGTTGTTCGCCGCCACGGAGGATCGGCTGCATCAGCGGTACCGCGCGGAAGGCATGCCGGCGACCGCCGAACTCGTCGCCGGCCTGCGCGACCAGCACGTGCCCGCGGTGGTCTCGGGCGCCGGGCCCAGCGTGCTCGCGTTCGCGGCGGCCGACTGGACGCCCGTGCCGATGCCGGGTTGGCGTGTTCTCCCGCTTGACGTCGACATGACCGGTGCGCGTCTCGGCGGTGAGCTGCGATGGGGTACGCTTGAACACGCCGAGCGGGACCCTGTTGCCGCTGGCTAGCGGAGTTGATTACTCTCTAGTCCTACAGCAGCCGCTCAGTGCGGCGATCTCATGCGGGGCGGCGTGCTCCGATTTCCGTGGCACCCCTTGCGCACGCCCGGCCGCCAACCCGCGTTTCCTGTGGTCGCACGCGCACGGCTGGGCAGGCCGCAGATGGTGGCGTCCGGCCCACCGGCACAGCGCTGCAACATCTCCCGCACCGCACGTGAGGCGGGAGCACCCGCGGGCCGCCCGGCCACCGTGTCTCGAATCCGGGCAGCTCCGGCCTAACGAGGGAAGGAATCCATTGAGCGACACCACCGACGTCACGTCGGATGTCTCCACCGGGGCGGAAAGCGCCGAGGCAGGCGCGACGCGCCGGCGGGCGCGCTCCGGCACGGGGTTGTCCAGCATGCTGCTCCCTGAGCTGCAGAGCCTGGCCGCCTCGTTGGGCATTTCCGGCACCGCCCGGATGCGCAAGGGCGAGCTGGTGACGGCTATCCAGGAGCGTCAGGCGGGTGAGTCGCGGCCGGCGGCCGCCACCGCCCCGCGCGCCACCCGCGCCGCGCGCACCGAGACCCCCGAGGCGGAATGGCCGTCCGCCACCGAGGTCACCGAGGCTCCCGCGCCCGCCCGTTCCCCTCGTCGGGCCACCCGCGCCGCCGGCCCGCCGGAGCCGCGTGCCGCCCGTGAGGACACCGCCGCCGAGGCGGTGGCCGAGAAGCCGGCCGCGGCCGAGCCGGCCGCCGAGCAGCCCGTCGCCGAGCGCGCGGAGCGCAACGGCCGGGCCGAGCGCCCGAGCCGCGCCGAGCGGGCCGCCGAGCGCGCCGCCGAGCGGGGTGAGCGGGCCGAGCGCGGGGAGCGTCCCGAGCGGTCGTCCGAGCGCGCCGAGCGTGCCGAGCGCCCTGAGCGGTCCTCCGAGCGGTCCTCCGAGCGCCCCGAGCGGTCCTCCGACCGCGCTGAGCGCTCCTCCGACCGCTCCTCCGACCGCGGCGACCGCAACCAGCGGGGCAGCTTCACGCAGCACGACGACGAGGATGACGACGGCACCGGCCGGCGCGGCCGGCGCAGCCGGTTCCGCGACCGTCGCCGCGGCCGCGAGCGCGAGGGCGCCGAGACGGGCGCGCGCGGCGCCAACGAGCCGCAGGTCAGCGAGGACGACGTCCTCGTTCCCGTGGCCGGCATCCTCGACGTGCTCGACAACTACGCCTTCGTGCGCACCACGGGCTACCTGTCCGGCTCGAACGACGTCTATGTCGCGATGTCGCAGGTCAAGCGGTATGGCCTGCGCCGTGGCGACGCGGTGACCGGCGCCGTGCGCCAGCCCCGTGACGGCGAGCAGCGGCGCGACAAGTACAACCCGCTGGTCCGCCTCGACACGGTCAACGGCATGGACCCGGAGGAGGCCAAGCGCCGCCCCGAGTTCTACAAGCTGACCCCGCTCTACCCGCAGGACCGCCTGCGGCTGGAGACCGAGCCGCACATCCTCACGACGCGCGTCATCGACCTGGTGATGCCGATCGGCAAGGGCCAGCGCGCGCTCATCGTGTCCCCGCCGAAGGCCGGCAAGACGATGGTGCTCCAGGCGATCGCCAACGCGATCACCCGCAACAACCCCGAGTGCCACCTGATGGTCGTGCTGGTCGACGAGCGGCCCGAAGAGGTCACCGACATGCAGCGGTCGGTGAAGGGTGAGGTCATCGCCTCCACCTTCGACCGCCCGCCGACAGACCACGCCACCGTCGCCGAGCTGTCGATCGAGCGCGCCAAGCGCCTGGTCGAGCTGGGCCACGACGTGGTCGTGCTGCTCGACTCGATCACCCGCCTCGGCCGGGCGTACAACAACGCCTCGCCCGCGTCGGGCCGCATCCTGTCGGGTGGTATCGACTCGACCGCGCTGTACCCGCCGAAGCGCTTCCTCGGCGCCGCCCGCAACATCGAGAACGGCGGCTCCCTGACCATCATCGCCACGGCCCTCGTCGAGACGGGCTCCACGGGCGACACGGTCATCTTCGAGGAGTTCAAGGGCACGGGCAACGCCGAGCTGAAGCTCGACCGCAAGATCGCCGACCGCCGCATCTTCCCGGCGATCGACATCGACCCGTCCGGCACCCGCAAGGAGGAGATCCTCCTGGCCCCGGACGAGCTGGCGATCGTGATCAAGCTCCGCAAGGTCCTCCACGCGCTCGACTCCCAGGAGGCGCTGAACCTCCTGCTCGACCGCCTGAAGAAGACCCGCACCAACGTCGAGTTCCTGATGCAGATCGCCCAGACGACCCCGGGCGAGTAGTAGCAGCTGGCGGCCGCCTTCGGAGAACGTTTCCGAGGGCGGCCGCTTGCTGTCCGCCGCCGCGGGTACATGCGCGGGTATGCGACACGGAGACAAGGTTCAGTGGCGGTCGCACGGCGTCACGGTCAAGGGCACCGTCGTCCGGAAACTTTCGCGGCGAACCCGGGCCGCCGGCCGGGTGGTGGCCGCCTCGCCGGACCGGCCGCAGTGGGTGGTCCGCAGCGCCAAGACCGGCAAGGAGGCCGTCCATCGCCCCGAGGCCCTGAGCTAGGCCCCGTTCGCCGTTTGCGGCCCCGCTGCAAGCGGCCGCCACGGCCGTCGGCGTGTGCGGCGCCGTTGCATGATCACGGTCTATTCGCGATCATGCCGATTGCGGCCTCGCTGCAAACCACGGCCGTCGGCGGTTGCGGCCCCGCGGCCGTGCGGCGCGGCATGATCGCGGTCTATTCGCGATCATGCCGAGCCCCGAGCCCCGAGC
>NZ_JAHYSG010000084.1 GCF_022095675.1 Dactylosporangium sp. AC04546
CCTTTAGCCCACTTCAACCCCGCTCTGCGCCCGTCGCCCGCTCCGCCCCCTTCACCTGCTTCGCCACCTTCGCCCGCTCCGCCCCCTTCGACCGTTCGACCCTCCGCTCATTCGGCCCCTCCGCTCATTCGGCCGGCAGCTGTTCGGTGCGGCGGGGCATGAGCAGCAGCGCGACGACGGCGAACGCGCCGACGACGGCGAGCCCGATGAACACGTGGTGGGTCGCCGCGTACAGGCTGGCCCGCACGTAGTCGGCGACCGCTCCCGACGCGTGCCCGGCCTTGAGCACGAGACTCGTCGCGTCGCTGCCCCCGGCCAGCTCCGGCCGGATGTCGGGCGGTGCGGCGGCGAAGCGCCGCTCCAGGGTGGTGTTCGCGATCGCGCCGAACACCGCCGCCCCGACGGCGCTGCCGATCGACCGGCTGAACATGTTGGTGGCGGTGACCACGCCGCGGCGCTCCCAGCCGACCACCGACTGCACCGCCACGAGCGACGGGCTGGAGGTGAACCCGAGGCCGAGCCCGATGACGAAGCAGGCGGCGGCGACCATCCCGATCGAGGTGTGCCGGCCCAGCAGCGCGCACATGACGGTACCGATGACGATGACGACGGCCCCGACCAGCGCGGTGTTGCGGAAGCCGATGCGTAAGTAGACGTGCCCGGACAGTGTGGCCGCGATCGGCCAGCCGAACGTCATCGCCGCCACCACGAACCCGGCGACGACCGCGCTCGCGCCGAGCACCCCCTGGGCGAAGTTCGGCACGTACGAGCTCAGGCCGATGAGCAGCCCACCGACGATGACGGCGGCGAGGTTGCCGCCGACCAGCGTGCGGTGGCGAAACACCCACAGCGGCAGCACCGGCTCGGCCGCCCGCCGCTCGACGAAGACGAACGCCACCGTGAGCAGCGCCCCGGCGGTGAACACGGCGATGCTCGGCGCCGACGCCCAGGCCCAGGTCACCCCGCCCTCCAGGGTGCCGAGGATGAGCAGGCTGCACCCGCCGACCAGCAGACCCGCGCCGAGGTAGTCGATGCGGTGGCGGCGCCGCTCGACCCGCTCCTTGAGGTGCCGGGCCAGCATCCAGGCGGCGGCGAGCCCGAGCGGGAGGTTGACGAAGAAGATCCAGCGCCAGGAGAGATACTCCGAGAACACGCCACCCAGCGTCGGCCCGACGACGGACGACACCCCCCACACCCCGGCGACGTAGCCCTGCACGCGGGCGCGCTCCTCCACGGTGTACAGGTCCCCGATGATCGTCATGCTCATCGGCTGGATCGCACCCGCGCCGATGCCCTGCACGGCCCGCGCGATGATGAGCGTCAGCATGCTCCAGGCCGCGCCGCACAGCACCGAGCCGGCGAGGAACACGGCGATGCCGAAGAACATCACCGGCCGCCGGCCGAGCATGTCGGCGAGCTTGCCGTACAGCGGCGTCGTCACCGCCGCGGTGAGCAGGTAGACCGAGAAGAGCCAGGGGAAGTGCGCGAATCCGCCGAGGTCCCGCACGACCGACGGCACGGCGGTGGCGATGATCGTGCTGTCGAGCGCGACCAGACTGGTGGTCAGCATCACCGAGGCCAGCACCGGCCCACGCTCCGACCGCAGACCGACGCGCCGCTCCGCGGTGACAGGAGCTTGGGTCATGCCGACACCTTACGTCTGATCTTTCGCCCGAACGCTCCTGCGGCGGCTTCCGCGCCCGGCTCGGCGACCGGGCGCTACAGCGCGAGCACGTCGACGTTCGCGCGATGCAGGATCGCCGTGATCCGGTCGAGCTGACTCATCGGACCATCGGCAGTGTCGACGATTTCACCGAGATGCCGCTGGGCGACCGCCCAGTCTTTCCAGTGCAGGCGAACCCGCCGCCCGGAGACCTGGTCGTCCAGACATTCTTCCAGGCTGGTGAAATTGTTGCCGAAGTATCCGCCCGGCCCTGAGAACGCTTCGCCGACAGCGCAGAAGAAGCTGGCGACGTCGAGAATGCCGCGTCCCTCGAGCACGACGTCGTCACTTCGCGAAACTCGAACGGCGTCCGTCGAGCGTTGCGCGTCCAGCAACGTCGACACCTCGACCCAGCCCTCGCGAAGTCCGACCGGTATGGTCTCCCACTCGCCCTTCCCGGCCGGCGGTGCGTGCCGCCGGCGCTCCCACACCTGTGCGGCACCCACGTGCGGTGGTAGTTGGGTTCTGGCATGCACGGTCCACGTGCGCGCCGGTGTGTCGATCTCCACCGTGGCCGCCCAGAACGAGTAGCGGCCCATGACGACGGATCGGTTGTCCAGCACCTCAACTTCGATGTCACCCGGGCTGAGGACCGCTGCCGGACCGGCGAAGGGCTCGTCGGGACCGGACAGCGACCTCACGCCCAGCAGGCGGAAGGTCACCGCCGGCACCACGTCGTCGATAAATGCGTTGAAATCGTCAAAGCTGTATCGCCCGACGAAGAAGTCCGCCACGTCCTGCGCCGCGACCACCGGAGCGGGGTCCGCATCCAGGCGCATGGCGAACTTCTTCACCGAATCCTCGCCGCCTTCACGTACATCCGGATGACATCACATCAGGTCACCTTGTCCCGTATGGACTCAGCATCCCGTAGCAACATCAATCCTGGCATACTTGCTGCTCGTGTAGCCGTACTCCTCGCGGGAGTTCGGCCCCACGATGCGATACATGTCGTCCTTGTTCCGCACTTCCCACTCCGGGGATCCGGCGAAGTTTTTCTCCGGGTCGGGGCCCCACTTGCGCGCGTGCTTTGCCGACTCCTTGCCCTGATAGAGCTTCTGAGTAGCGTTATCGTTTTCCAGTCGTTTTGTACCTTGGCCGGCCTTGATCCGTGCGATCTCATCACGGGCCCACTTCGGCGTCACGTCGTCGTTGTGGACCAGCACCGGGGTGTCGCCGGCCAGCGCATAGTACGTGTGGATGTCGGCGACGCTGAGGTTGTACACGGTCGCGGTCTCGGTCCAGGAACGGATCTCGACGACCCGCACCGGGTCACCGGTGGCCGTCTGGAGCTGCAGCCCCGGCCTGAGGCCCCCGGCGACGACCCACTGACCCAGCTCCGGAGCCCAGAACGGGTGGTTGTCGGTGGCTGTGACCGCAGCCGTCTGCGAACCCCGGTCGCCGTCGACGTCGACGGTGAGCTCAACCAGATGCTTGGTGCCGTGGCCGATGATCGTGGCCACCACGGTCTTCGGCTCCGTGCGGCCCGTGCCGGGATCTGTCGCGAGGACGACGTCGCCTACGTCGACTTCCTCAATAGCCTTCGCACCGCCAACGGCGAGGAGGACGAGCGTGCCCGGTGTGAAGCTGTTCGGAATCGCACAAGCGGCACCGGCGAGGTCGTCGGCCTTCGCGCTGAGCTTCTTGACGAGCTTGATATTCTTGAACCAGGTGCTGACGCCCTCGTAGAGTTCCTTGCCGAGGTTCCAGACCTTCTGGCCCAGGTCGTACGCCTTCTTCCACTTCCACGGTGCGCCGTACTTGGAGGCGAGCTTCCCGGCCAGGCCACCCACGAAGCTGCTGGCGACATTAAGAATCGTCTCTCCACACGCACCGAGGTCGCCGGTGGTCAGGCAGTCCAGGGCGGCCGTGATGCCCAGTTCGTCCATGGCGATCTTGCCCAGCGCCTTGGCCGCGTTGATGAGCTTCTGCTTGGCCTCCTCGGCCTTGCGCCGGGCCTCGGCCAGCGCCGGGTCCTCCGCCGGCCGCGCCGGCTTGCCGGCCGGCGGCTTCGGCAGCGGGTTGCCGTTGCGGTCGTAGCCGGCCGCCCGCATCGCCATGGCGTCGTCGTCCGGGATGCGCAGGCCCGTCGGGTCGCTGTAGGTCACCGGGTTGTTGCGACCGTACTGGTAGGCGTTGAACTGGGTCGGGTCGTCCGGGACGAACACCGGGTCGGGTGAGATGAACCGGCCCAGCGCCGGGTCGAACTCCCGTGCGCCCAGGTGCGTCAGCCCGGTCGTGGTGTCCTGCGTGCCGCCGACGAAGCCCTTGTCGCCCGGCCAGGCCGGCGACACCCCGCCACGCGGTGCGCCGAACGGCGTGGTGCGACGCCGGGTGATCGCGCCGGTGACCGCGTCGACCACGGCGCCCTGGGTGCCCTGGTGGTCCGAGGAGAGGAACTTCACCCCGGACGTGTCACGGACCGCGACGGTCTGCCCGGCGAACGTGTAGAACCGGGTGCCCCGCACCACCTTGCTCGCGTGGTCGAGCTTGAGCTCCAGGCCCGGCAGGTAGAGCGTGGTGGCGTTCGGCTCCTTGCGCAGCAGCCGGCCGCCCTCGGCGTCGTAGACGTACTTGGCGGTGACCTGGGTGCCCTGGGTCACGGAGGCGAGGCGCCCCTCCACGTCCCACTCGAGCGCCTGTTTGACACCGACCTGGTCACGCTCGATCGTGTTGCCGGCGTTGTCGTACTTGTACGTGTACAGCCGGTCGCCACCGGAGGTGTGCTCCACGACGCCGGACAGGTCGTGCCCGCGGGCCGTCCCGGTCGGGTACTGGTAGTCGCGGGTGACGTCCGTCGCGCCGCCGACACCGTGGATGGTCTCCTTGCTCCGGCCGCCGGTCACGTCGTACTCGTAGCTGTGGTGGTACGGCGCCGGACCTGAGACACCGGTCACCGCGGGGCCGCCCGCGCACTCGTCCGCGGCGGTGCTGGCGGTCGCCCAGCCGCGGGTCATCCGGCGCGACCAGTCGTACTCGAAGCACTGGATGTCCCGCTGCCCACCGGCCGGCGTGTCCTTGATCGACAGAACGTTGCCGGCGTTGTCGTAGCTGTACCGGGCGTGGATGTCGACGGCCGGCGCGCCCTCGCGGTCCAGCCGGGTGCTGGCCAGCCGCTTCGTGCCCTCCTCGTACTCCCAGGTCAGCCAGGCCTTCTTGGGGCTGGTGCCGAGCTGCAGCTGCAGCAGCTCGCCGGTCTGGGCGTACTTGCTGTCGGTGACGTACGACGACGAGCCGGTCAACGTCGTCGGCCGCTGCAGGTCGTCGTAGCTGTAGACGAGCGCCTCGGCCGGCAGGCCGCCGGCCTCGGGCAGGCCGTTGCCCTGCACGGAGCCGTCGCGGTTGTACGTCGTGGTGAAGGTGTACTGCCCGGCGAGTTCCTCGTTGCCCGGCACCGACGGGATGACGTACGTCGTCGACTTGACCCGGTACGCGTCGTCCAGGTTTGTGTAGAACATCCCGTACGCCTTGCCGTCGACGTACCGGGTCGCCGAGTACAGCTGTCCCTTGTAGAGCGAGTCGTACGTCCACGCGGCGAGCTTCGTGCCGGTGGCGACCGTGCCGGAGTAGACCGCGGTCTTGCGGCCGATCTTGTCGTAGACCGTGGTGAGCAGGTTGTTCCGCGCGTCGGTGATGGTCTCCGGCCGGTCCAGGTCGTCGTACGTCGTGGTGGTCGTGCCGGCGTCCGGGTCCTTCGTGACGGTCTGGCGGCCGCGCTGGTCGTACTCCCAGCTCCACACGTTGCCGACCGGGTCGGTGAGGGTCGCCATCTGCCCGGCCGCGGTAAAGGTGTACGTCGTCTCCTCGTAGGCGCCGCTCGGGCTGCCGCCCTTGTACCGGCGCAGCGCCGTGGTGTTGCCGCGCGCGTCGGTGATGGCGGTGCTGGCCACGCCGCCGTTCGGCGGGTCGACGTGCGTGCGGTCGCCGCCGTACGTGGTGGTGGTGCGCCACTTCTCGTCACCGGCGACCGCCACGATCTCCGCGATCGGCCGGTCGGCGCCGTCGTACTCGAACCAGGTCTGCCCGTCGACGTCACCGTTGTTGACGACGAGCAGCTGGTCGCTCGGCGCGCCGGCGGCGTGGTACGTCGCGTAGGTCTTCTTCACCTGCCCGGTCGCGGTGTAGAAGGTGTCGGCGACGAGGCGGCCGCCCTCGGGTCCCTCGCCCTGGACCTGCCGCGGGCGCAGGTGCCCGTCGTAGAGGGCGTACTGCACGCCGTAGGTGCCGTCGTTGCGGACCTTCTCGGTCTTCACCGCGACGGGCGCATTAGTGCGCATGAGGTACGTGTACTTGATGCTCGCGGTGGCGCCGCCGGACTTGGAGCGGTCCGGCAGCCACACCTGGGTCAGCCGGCCCAGCGGGTCGTAGACCATGTCGCCGCGCTTGCCGTTCGGGTCGATCTGCGCGGTCGGCTGGCCCCACGCCGGGGCGTACTCGGTGGTCGTCTTCCAGGCGGTACTGATCGGGCCGATCTCTTCCTTCTTCGTCGTCAGCCCGAAGGTGTGCGTGTAGGCGGTGGTGGTCGTGGTGCCCTTGGCGTCCTTGACCGTGAGCGGCCGGCCCCACTGGTCGTAGGTGGTGTCCGCGACGGTGACGTACGCGGCGGTGGTGCCGTCGTGGGTGGCCAGCTTCTCCGTCTTCGTCGCGTCGCCCTTCGTGGGCGCGGCGCCGTAGGCCAGCCCGTCGTACCAGGAGCGGCTGTCACTGATGACGTGTTTCGCCCGGTTCGGGGTGGTGTCACAGTTGACCGACACGGTCTCGGCCCGTCTCGGCAGTGCGTAGATCCACTTCGTGGCGTTGTCGGCGTACTCGGTGCGGGCGCACTGGTCGTCGGCGGCGGTGCTCACGTCACCGAGGTCGTCGGCCGTCACGAGGCGCCCGTGGGTCGTCTCGTAGGTGTTGACCATCTTGGTCTCGCGCCAGGCGCCGCCCCCCAGCGCGGTGAAGCTGCGCGTGACACCGGGTTTGACGTAGGTGGAGCGGACGGTGCCCCAGTCGAAGGTCTGCGCGCCGGTCTCGTACCGCCAGGGCAGCGCGATGGACTTCGACACGACGTTCGCACCGTCGTAGACCGTGGTCTCCAGCTCCTGGCCGGAGAAGTCGTCGAGGTCGGTGTGCACACCGCCGGTCGAGTCCGTCACGGTCGCGTTCAGCGTCCCGCCGGCCGGCAGCGGGTTGCCGTGCAGGCCCCGGAAGTACGTGTGCTCGGTCTTGGTCGTCATGGTCTGGCCGTTGCCGCGGGTCACCGCGACCTTGCCGTAGCCTCGCCACTGCGCCCAGGTCAGGTACTTCGCCTCGGTGAACCCGTCGGGCTCCGCCTTCCGCCACGCGGCATCGCCCTGGTAGTCGTAGCGGGTCACCATCT
The DNA here is from genome assembly GCF_022095675.1 of Dactylosporangium sp. AC04546. Classification (GTDB taxonomy): domain Bacteria; phylum Actinomycetota; class Actinomycetes; order Mycobacteriales; family Micromonosporaceae; genus Dactylosporangium. The sequence continues at coordinate 7,089 of NZ_JAHYSG010000084.1, forward strand.
CGTCGGCCTGCGTGGTCCGGTCGGTCTCGATGACCTCGGCCACCACGTACTTGTGGAACCAGTCCGTGACCGGGTCACCGTTCGACGGGTTCCACTGCACCGGATAGCACCGCTTGGTCGACGCACCCGGCTGCGGCAGGCTGCCCGCGGCGCAGTCCGCCGGGGCGTAGTTGATCGTGACCTGAGCACCCGAGTCGGTGTAGACCGCCGCGACCCGCCACCGGTTCAGCTGCGCGATGTTGTCGTCTGGCCGGTCGATCCGGTTCGGCATCAGCCGGCCGACCAGCTCCACCGCCGGCATCGTCTCCTCACCGCCGACGTGACCCTTGTGCGTGATCTTGTTCAGCCACAGGCTCCTGGAGCCGTCGGCGTTGTCGGTGAACCAGTGATCGAGCGTCCACGAGTCGACGGGAACCCAGTCGGTCGCCCCGCGGATCTGGGTCGTCACCTTCGTCAGGCGCTTGCGCGTGAAGAACGACGGCGCCGCCTGGTCCGCCTTGCACTTGGTGTTCTCGGCGCAGATGCGGTCGAACGGCACGTCCGGCCAGGACGGTGCGGTCGTCGCGTTGAGGTCCTGCGGGTCGCAGTCCACGCTACCGGCGGGCAGGCACCGTTCGGCGACGTCGAACCACACCCGGGCCGGGGCGTTGGTGGTGTAGACGGCGTTGTGCCGCTCGCCGTAGTCGATGTGCTTGAGGTAGCCGCCGGCCGCGTACTTGGTGCCGTTGACGTCGGTCTTGCCGTTCTTGGCGTACCAGTTGTCCTCGCGGCCGTAGTAGTACGAGGTCACGTTGTCGTGCAGGTCGCGGCTGTAGTCCAGGTTCCAGCGCCACGCCTGGTCGCAGGCGGCGTTGTCGAACGTGCTGTTGTAGCACGGCTCGTTGAGATCGTCGCCGAACACCGGCAGGGTCCAGACGGAGTTCGTCTCCTCGTTGTTCGCGACCCAGCCGAACAGGCGGTTGAGGCCGAAGTAGTACTCGGTGCCGTCCGGGACGGTGATCTTCCAGTGCTCGCCGTTGTCGTCGCCGTTGACCGCGCCGGTGAGCTTCTCGATCTTCCAGTCCTGGTCGCTGGTCATCCGCCACCGGCCGGAGGCGTCCTTGATCAGCTCGCCGGAGCTGCCGTTGAGCATGATCGTGGCGTTGTCATGCGACCAGCACATGTCGGCGCTGGTCTCGTGACCGTCCTGGGCACACGCCTTGTACCGGCGTTCGATGTAGCCGCTCTCGTAGCTGAACCCTTCGCCGATCCACGAGCCCTGGTTGTTCGTCGCCGCGGTGCGCCCGTCGACACTCTGCGACGAGTAGCCCAGCGTCACCTGCGGGCCCTGCCCGCCCGGCACCGGCGGGGTCCGCAACGGGTACGACCAGTTGAACACCCCCGAGGACGGCGCGACGTTCCACGTCGAGGACGGCGCCAGCGTCGTCGCGCCGTAGCTGCCCTGCGACGACGACTCCCCGGCCGTCATCGCGAAGACACCGCCGCTGGTCGCGGCCGATGCGTCGATGTCGGCGCGCAACACGTCGGCGGCGGTGTCGTTGACCGTCGGGATCGGCGTGGCGGCGGTGCACCCGGCCAGCTCCGGGGTGCTCAGCGCACAGTCGGGCAGCCGGACCAAGCGCAGCCGGGAGCCGAAGTCACCGCCGTAGGCGTCGGCGAAGTCCTTGTAACTGAAGCTGACGCCGACCCGTCCGACCCCGCCTCCGGCGTCGGCCCGGCGGATCTTGAACACCGGGCCGTCGACCCGCGCCGCGGACGACACCGACCGCTCCATCACCTCGACCCGCACCTTGGCCGGTACCGCGTGGGCGTGCACGTCGTGGTCCAGCGCCTGCCCGCGCTCCGCCTTCGGCACCACCGGCACGGCCGGATCGTGCGCACCCACGGCGAGCCCGCCGACCACGGTGGACGTCGCTGCGGCTGCCTTCCCGGTGACCGGCACGTCCACCACGCCGGCCTTCGGCCAGCCTGCGGTCGCCGGGCCCTTGACCGCCGCCGCGGCAGCCGGATTGTCGCCCTTCGGCTGGACGGTGCCGTTGTGACCCTTGACCGTTTCGCCCGCCTGTACCCCGGGCCGGCCGCGGCCCGGGGCCGCCTGCGCGGGAGCGGTGGCGAGCACCAGGACGTTGGACGCGACGACGAGCGTGGTGCCGAAGGCCGCCAGCCGCGTGGCGCGGCGGTGCGAGGAACCGAACCGGATGAGGACCCGCGAGAACATGTGCACTCCACCGAACTGGGCGAGGGGATGGGCCTGCCTGTGTGCCGGGCGGCGGGGCATGTGGGTCCGCCGCCCGGGCCTGCGGATCAGAGGTCGTTCTGTTCGGAGATCTGGTTGAGCTGCTGGATCGTCGTCAGGTCGAGCACGCCGGCGTAGGCGCGGACCTCGTCGACGGCGCCGGCGAACGGTTCCCGCCATTGCCCGTCGATGAATGCCCGGCCGACCTGCAGGCCGCCGGCGGCGTCCCAGGCGGTGACCCGGGTCGCCTTCGCCGACTGGGCAAGCTGCCCGTCGACGTAGAGCCGCAGCTCGTTGGTGACCGCGTTGTAGGTCAGCACCAGCAGCTGACCCTCCTGGGCCGTGTTCGGCAGCGCCTGGTCGTCGAAGGCCTTGACCTCCGCCGCGCCCGCGGTGTCGGAGACCGGAACGGCCAGCTCCCACCGGTTGTCGGCGTTGCGCCGGACGATGAAGCCGCTCGCCTGGCTGGTGCCCTTCTGCGACAGGACCGTCATCGCCGGGCCGGGATCGGCCGAGGCCACCCTGGCCCGGACCGCGACGGTGAAGCTGCGGTCGGTGTGGATGAGCGGCGAGGCGGTGAAGGCATGGTCGTCGACGCCGTCCAGGCGCAGCTCACCCTGGCCGATCATCGGGAACACCGGCGGGTCGGCGAACAGGTCCAGCTCCGCGATGCCGGCGCCGCCGCCGAGGGTCAGCCCCGACCCGCCGGCCAGTTCCGGGCTCACGCCGCCGGTCTGGCCGTTGAGCTGCCAGTACCCCTGGCGGACCGGCTTGAGTTCGGCGAGCTTGGCGACCTCACCGGCCACGACGATCCGGTTGAACATGGCGACTTCGGCGAGGTCACCGTGGAAGTGGTTGTTGTACCAGTTCTTGTCGATGCCCCGGCCGATCTGGACCGGACCGTGCGACGTCCACGCGGAGCGGCGCGGCGCCGAGGTGACGGCCTGGCCGTTGACGTACAGCATGATCGTCTGTGTCTTCACGTCGTGAACCGCGGTGAGGTGGGTCCAGACGTCGACCTGCGCGGCGGTGGCGCTGAAGACGTTCCAGCGGCCCAGGGTGTCCACGTCGTTGGTCGGCATCGCGAACAACCACTTGCCGCTGCCGGAGTCGAACCCGAGGGTGAATCCGGGCTCGCCGGCACCGTCCTGGCTGAGCACCGTCCGGCTCTGGCTGGTGCTGGCCAGCCGCACCCAGGCACTCACGGTGAAGCTCTTGGCCGTGTCGATGAGCCCGTCGGTGTCGGTCGACAGGTATGTGGCGTCGGTGCCGCCGATCCCGTCGAACCGGCCGGCCCGGTCGGACGGCCCACCCGGGCCCGCCGCCCCGAACTCCACGGCACCGTGGACCGTGGCCGGGGCGGTCCCCTGCTCGTCGGCGGCGACCGTCGCGCCCGCCGCGTCGCTCAAGTCCCACAGCGCCACCGGTGCGCGGCCGGCACTGACCCGGAACGTGCAGTTGGCGATGGCGCTGGCCTTCGCGGCCCGGTCGACGGCCTGGACCGTGACGAAGTTCGGGCCGTCCTTCGTCGCCAGCCAGGTCAGCTGCACCGGGCCGCCGTCGCTCGCCGGACGCAGGACGTTGCTCGGCGACGGGTTGGTGTTGATGCCGTAGCGGTACTCGACCACGTCGGTGGCCGCGGAGTCGAAGGTGAACGTGGTGTAGACGCCCACGCCGTCACGCCAGGTGGCGTCGGTGTACGTGGCGCAGTCGACCAGTTCGTCGTCGAGGAACTCCGGGGAGCTCACCAGCGGTGGCGTGGGTGTGGTGTTGTCGTAGACGAACTCACACGTCGGTGGGCTGCCGTCGGAGCTCCACGGCCCCCAGACGGTGCCGTCCCAGGCCCGCACGTCCCAGGAGATCGTCACGTTCTGCGGGATCGTGGACGGAACGGTGTAGTCGAAGCGGGATCCGCTGGCCTTCCACGAGGACTGCCAGGTCACCGTCTGCAGCGTGCCGCCCGCCGGCGTCCACTGCACCCGGAACTCGGCGATCAGGTCTTCCACGTCACCACCGTCGGCGAGGTGGTCGGGGTCGGTGAGCACCGCGGACAGCCGCGGCGGGGTGTCGACGTACGGGCGGCTCGCACCGGAGACGCAGTTGCCGCCCGGGGAGAGGGTGAGGTCCTGTACGGCCGGCTGGTTCGGCGCGCGGTTCCAGTTGACGACCAGGATCGCGTTGTTGCAGAACCGCTTCCAGTACTGGTTGTTGCTCTCGTTCTCCGCCTTGATGCCGAACGTGGTCGTCGTCCATCCCGAAGCGGCGGCCAGCTGCACCTCGGAGGTCGCGTCGAAGACGGAGTTGCGCGCCGACGAGGTGCACGACTGCTCCGCACCGAGCGACTTGGTCGAGATGTGCCGCGCCCAACCCGGCATGTTGTTCCAGTTGGTGGCGGTGTTGATACCGCCGTTCATGCCCCACAGCTGGATGTTGCGCGCGGTGGTGTTCCAGCCGCGGGCCAGCGAGACCTGGAACTGCGCGCTGAGGACGTTCTTGCCGGAGTAGTTGCTCGGCAGCGCGTAGATCAGGCGTTTGATCTTCGAGTTGTTGCACGTGGAGTCCGGCGGGCAGTATCCGGCGCGCTCGTCGGTCTTGCCGTCGAAGTTGGCGTACTCCTCGTCGGGGTAGCCGGAGTCGACCATCGTCCAGAACGTCCGGCTCGTCGAGCTCCACACCGGGTCGATGTAGAGGGGGAAGCGGACCGACGGGTCGGTGAGCAGCGCCGGGTCCGGTGTCAGGTGCAGCTTGTCGCCGGTGAAGCGGACCTGCAGCTTCGCCTTGCGGGCGGTCTGCGGCGCGGCCCGGGTCGGCTTGGCGGGCACCTCACCGACCTGTGCCGCCAGCTGCCGCTCGGCGGCCTCGTCGCCGGCGTCCCACATCACCGGCTGCGGCGCCTCGAAGACCCGCCCTCCGCTCACCGTGTCGACGACGGTCAGCCGGCCGTCGCCGGCCTCGCGCATCGCCAGCCCAGTCATCTTCAGGCCCATGGCCAGCGAGGCCACGTCCGGCCGCCGCGCCGCCGCCGGCGTCTTGACGACCAGAACGTGCGAGAACGTCTCGACGCCGGCGTTGACGACCAGGTCGACACCCGGCACGACGTCGGGATAGGTCGCGGTGGCCCCGTCGAGCACGGGGGCCGGGAGTGCGCTGCCCGCCCAGGTGAGGCTCATCGACCGCCCGGCGCGGTCGGCGGTGAGCAGCGGGCCGGAGCCGCCGCCGGACAGCCGCAGGCCGAACGTGGCCGCCACCGGGCTGAGACTGCCGTCGGCGTTGCGCACGAGGGTCGCGTCGGGGGTGACCCATTTGCCGTTCTTGGCCGTCCGTACCGGCTGCTGGTGGATGTTCTCGGTGAACGTCCCGTCCGGGTTGGCCCAGACGTCGCGGCGCTCGCCGCGGTACGCGCCGATCTCGATCGACCGGCCGCTGCTCCTCGCCACCGCGACCGCTTCCACCTCGGTCTGCTTGATGGTCTCCTGCTGCCCGATCAGCGGACCCGGCTCGTGCGAGGGGCCCGGAGCCTCGGACCGCACCGTGAGCCCGACACCGACCGCGAGCGCGACCGCCAGGCCGAGCCGTGTCATCACCTGCCGTCGCATCCGTGGCCCCATCCCCGTGAGCTGTGCCGAGTGTGTACGTGCGGTCTTCGCCGCCTGTCCGGTCACCGTGATCACCCGACCTGCACGCCGAAGGCGGTCGCGGTGTTCGGGGCCGGCGCCCAGCTGCGGGTCGGTACCGCGGTGCCGGCGGCCAGCGCTGACCATGGGATCGCGTAGACGCCCTTCCTGCCGTACGGGGAGGCGACGAACAGCTCGTCGGGTGAGGCGCTCAGCGCCGAGCCGATGAGTTCCCGCGCGGTCGGCGAGTAGGGCAGGCTGCTCGTCTTGCGGTAGACGGTGGTGTCGGCGAGGCCCGTGGTGGTGCCGGCGGCGAACACCCGGACCTCGCCGGCGTCGTCGCCACCGCTGAGGTCCTCGCCGGGCGCTCCCACCGCGACCAGGAGCGTCTGGGCCGTCGGCGCGGCAGCCGGGTTCGTGTTGACGACCACCACGTCCTGGCCGAACAGGTCACCGGCCTCGCCGGCGCCGGAGATCCCGGCCGTGTCCTGCGACACCGTGGCCAGGTGGGTGACCGCGGTGTTCGTGACGCGGAACTGGTGCACCGCGCCCGCGTCGGACACACCTCCGGGGTCGTCGCCGGGTGCGCCGACCACGAGGATCGAGTCACCGGCCGGCCAGTACGGTGCCATCGCCACCGACACGCCGAACATGTCGCCCGCCTGCGGCTCGCCGGGCACCCCGGTCGTGGACTTGTCGACGCAGCCGACCGAGGTCGGCAGCGACGTACCGGTCGGGTGGACGAACGCGCACGCCGAGCCGGCGAAGGCCGTGCCGGCGGCGAACGCCTGACCGGGACGGGTCACCGCGAAGTGCGTCCCGGTGGACGCCAGCGCGAACCCGAAGCGGTCGTCGCGCTGCGACGTGCCGGCACCGACCTGGGTCTGGTCGAACGCGAGCTTCTGCGTGCCGCGGAAGTAGTGCACGATCCCGGCGTCGGTCTGCCCACCGGCGTCCTCACCCGGGGCGCCGACGACGAGGAACGGCTCCCCGGCCGCGGTCTGGCCGGCGGTCAGCGCGTACCCGAACCAGTCGAACGCGCCCGGCGTTCCCGGCACGCCGTTGGCGCCCTGCGTGTAGGTCAGTGCCGCCGGCCCCTTGCCGAGACCGGCCGGCGAGCCGAACAGGATCTGGACCTCACCGGCGTCCGTGGCCCCGGCCACGTCCTGATAGGGCACACCGACGGCCACGTCGGCGCAGCCGTCGCGGTTCGCGTCGTACACGGCCAGCGACTGCCCGAACCGGTTGCCCGGCAGCGCGTCGCCCGGCACCTCCGGCAGGTCCTGGTGGATCAAGGTCATCGTGCCGGTCGCGCCGTCGACGACGTAGAGGGCGCCGGCGTTGGAGTCGCCGTTGACGCTCATCCTGGGATCGGTGATGGTGACGTCGCGGATGCCGTCGCCGTTGACGTCACCGGCCACACCGTTCTCGCAGCCCGGCACCGGTGGCGCGGTCAGGTACACCGAGAACTCGCACGCCGGTGTCGCGGTCGTGACCGTGCCGTCGGAGACCAGCACCCGCCACGAGTACCTACCGCCCTCCACGAGGTCACCGGCCGCGAACGTGTGCGACGCCGAGGCTCCGGACGCGATCGAGGTCTTCACGGCCGTACCCGCGGGCTGGGCGGCGCCGACCGTTCGCCACTCGAAGGTGACCGTCATCGGCGAGCCCTCACCGTCGGCGACGGTCGCGGACAGTGCCGGCGTCAGCGTCTGCAGGGCCGGACGGCTGTCGCCGGTGACGCAGCTCGTGGCCGGGGTCGTGGAGCGGGTGGTCACGGTCGGGTAGGCGTTGTAGGTGACGTTGACGTACGGGCGGTGGGTCGTGTTCGACGTCCAGTTGCGGGACCGGACCTGCTTCCAGCCGGAGGCGTCCGTCTCGTCCTGCGCCCGCAGGCCCATGTGCGCGACGGTCTGCCCGGCCGTCGCGGCCCGCTGGAAGAAGCCGCGGGCGTCGATCGAGATCCAGCCGTCGGCGCACGTCGCGTCGAAGCCGGTCGTCGCCGTGGACACGGCCTCCGGTTGGTCGCCCGGCACCGAGGGGTCGGCGTCGAGCCAGGTCGGCTGGTCGGTCCACCGCGACGCCGTCGAGGCGGCCGTCGTGGTCCAGACCTGCCAGGGCCGGGCCTGGCAGGTCGCCGACCAGAAGTTCCAGAAGTTCGCCGACGCCGACACGATCTGCTTGCCGGCGAAGGCGTCGGCCGGCCACTGCACGAACGCCCGGGCGATCCTCGGGTTGGACCCGCCCATCTGGCCGAACCACAGGTCACCCTGGGCCGACATGTCCGTGGTGCCGCCCTCCACCACCGACGTGGAGAACGTCGAGGCGACGCCGTTGAGCGCCGGGTCGATCACGACCGGGAACACCGTCGCCGGGTCGAGAATCCATGTCGTGTCGGGTCGCAGCGCCAGGTTGCCGCGCTGGCCGGCGCCCGGCTTGTCGAGCGTGACGGGCACCCGCCGGGTGCGGGCCGGCCGGCCGGGCGCCTTGGCGTCGTCGCTGGAGTCCCACATGACCGGCTGCGGCACCCGGGCGATCACCGCACCCTTCGCGTTGCGCAGCGACACGCCGCCGTCGGGCTCGGCGCGCTGCTCGACGGCGCCGTCGGCGCGCGTCATCACCGCCAGCTCGCCGACGTGGGCGACGGCGGCCCGGTGCTTCACCACGAAGAACTGCTCCACGCCCTCGGAGGTCGACTCCAGCACGAGGTCGACACCGGGACGCACCTCGGGGTACGTCGCCCGCGGGCCGTCGAGCACCGGCGCCGGCAGGGGCCCGGTCCAGTCGAACGCCGCGCGCCCGGCCGGCGTGGTGATCGAGGCGAGCTCACGCGTGCCGGCCGCGCCGCTCGCACCGGCGATGACGAGATCCCGGGGGTGCGCCTTCGGTGCGATCCGGCCGTCCGGACGCACGACGAGCGTGTGGTCCACCTCGACCCACGTACCGGCACGCTTGAACCGCTCGACACCGGCGGCGACGCGCGCCGTGAAACCGCCGGTGGGCAACGCCCACACCTGCGTCTGTTCCGTGGTGAGGGCGTCGACCAGGACGCGCTGCCCGGACTGCCGGGCCAGCGCGGCAGCCTGCTGCTCGGCCACGGAGAGCTCGGCGCGCTTGACGTCCGGGACCACCGGGGCCGCGTTGTCGCCGCCGCGGCTGTCCCGCGGCTCCGCGGCGGACGGGCCGACCGCGACGAGCATCGATGCCGTCATGGCCGCGACCAGTGCGGCGGCCATGCGAGCCGGTCGTTTGGGACGCTTCGCGCCACCGACCGGCCTCGCCAGAACAACGACAGACGTCATCGCGTGCCCACCCCCGTGAGTTCCGTTGGACCGAGACAGTAGATCGACCGCGATCACGCCGTCAATCAAACGGTCACCGTCGACAGGGATAACAGAACGTAAGATCAGCAGGCCCGTGCGTATATCGCCAACCGAACGGCCATGCGGGCTATGGCCGTTCGGATGAGTCCCGCACCCGGTCCGGGCGGACCGCTCAGCGGTCTCCCGGGCGCACCACGCCCGCTTCGTAGGCGATCACCACGAGCTGCACCCGGTCGCGCGCGCCGAGCTTCGCCAGGAGACGACCGACGTACGTCTTGACGGTCGCCTCCGACACCACGAGTTCCTCGGCGATCTCCTGGTTGGTCCGACCGCGGGCGACGGCGGCGAACACCTCCCGCTCCCGCTCGGTGAGCCGCCCGAGCGGCGACTCGCCTGCCGGCTCGGGCCCGGGCAGGTGCGGCACGAACGTCTCGATGAGCCGCCGGGTGACGCTGGGCGCGACGACCGCGTCACCGGCGGCGACAGCCCGGATGCCGCCGACGAGGTCGGCCGGCGGCACGTCCTTGAGCAGGAAGCCGCTGGCCCCGGCCCGCAGCGCGCGTACACGTACTCGTCGAGGTCGAACGTCGTCAGCACCAGCACCCGGGCCACCGACCCGCCGGCCACGATCCGCCGGGTGGCCTCGATCCCGTCGGTGACGGGCATCCGCACGTCCATGAGCATCACGTCGGGCCGCAGCGCCGCGGTCATGGCGACGGCCTGCTCCCCGTCCCCGGCCTCCCCGACCACGTCGAGGTCGGCCTGCGTGGACAACACCATGGGGAACCCGAGCCGCAGCAGCGCCTGATCGTCGACGAGCAGCACCCTGATCGGTTCGCCGCGGCGAGCTCGGCCCGCTGGTCGCGCTCGCGTTCGAGCCGGCGGCCCGCTCGACGAGCTCGAGCAGGTACGCGCTGCGGATCCGCACCACCGTCCCGGCGAGCGCCGTGGCGGCGAGCACCGCGGTGACGAACCCGAACGTCGTCCACTGTGGACCGTTGAAGACGAACGCGACCACCGCCGGCAGCTCGACCGCTGGCTCATGCCGAGCGAGAACCCGCCGACCCGCCGACCGGCCGCCGCTTCGAGGCCGACGATGCCGAGCACCTCGTCGACCCGGCGCCGGCCGATGCCGTGGGTCTGCGCGAGCGCCAGCAGGTGACTGCGCGCCATGCGTCCCTTGTGGACAGAGCGGGCCTCCAGCAGCGCGCCGGCCTGGCGCAGCGGGTCGGGATGGTCCCGATACCGCCGGCCGTTGACGGTCGCGGTGCCGCCGGTGGGATGGTCCAGCCCGACGATCATCCGCAGTGTCGTGGACTTGCCGGCCCCGTTGGGCCCGAGGAAGCCGGTGACCTGCCCGGGCCGCACGGTCAAGGACAGCCCGTCGACGGCGAGCCGGTCGCCGTAGCGTTTGCGCAGCTCATGTACCTCGATCATGCCGACGACGCTACGGCGGCCAACGGCCGGTGTCGTCAGACCGTGGTCTCGACCTTCGGGGCCCAGGTCCTACCACGGTCGGACGTACCCCAGTCCGACGACAACGGCCCGCCGGCGCCGCATGATGGACCACGTGATCCGCCGCAACCCACACGCCAGGCACTGGCGGGCCGAGCCCCTGGGCGACCATCCCGCCGAGTTCCACCGGACGTGGCCCGGCTACGCGCCGACACCCGTCCACGACCTGCCCGCCCTCGCCGCCGAGCTCGGCGTGGGCCGCGTCCTGGTGAAGGACGAGTCGGCCCGGCTCGGCCTACCGTCGTTCAAGATTCTCGGCGCGTCCTACGCGATCGACCGCGCCCTCGCCGGCCGAGGTGGGCGGCCGCGGCTGGTCGCCGCGACCGACGGCAACCACGGCCGGGCCGTCGCGCACGTCGCGCGGCAGCGCGGCCTGCCCGCCGACATCTTCGTGCCCCGGTCCCTGACCGGCGCAGCCAAGGCGGCGATCACCGGCGAGGGCGCCCGGCTCGTCGAGCTCGACCTGCCCTACGACGACGTCGTCACGGCCGCCGCCGCCCACGCGGAGCAACTCGGCCCGGAGGGCCTGCTCATCCAGGACACCGCCTGGTCCGGATACACGGACGTGCCGCAATGGATCGTCGACGGCTACTCGACGCTGTTCGAGGAACTCGCCGACCAGCCCCGGCCGGACCTGGTCGTCGTCCCGGCCGGCGTCGGCTCGCTCGCCCAGGCCGCCGTCCGCCACTTCCGCTCCCGCACCGAGCCAGGGACCGAGCCAGGGACCGGGCCGCTCGTCGCGACCGTCGAACCCGAGAACGCACCGGCGATCGTGACCTCCCTGGCGGCCGGCGCGCTCACCAGCGTGCCCACGCGGGACACCGTGATGACCGGGCTCAACTGCGGCACGCCGTCGGCGAACGCCTGGCCGTACCTGGTCCAGGGTCTCGACGTGGCGGTCACCGTGACCGACGCGGAGGCCGTCCGGGCCGTCCACGACCTGCGGCGTCAAGGCGTCGACGCCGGACCGTGCGGCGCCGCCGCGCTCGCCGCGGCGCGCATCCTGTGCCAGGACCTCTGCCAGGACCTCGGAGCCGCGACCACGGTGCTGCTGATCAGCACCGAGGGCCTGGCCGCCAACCCGCTCCCGGGCGACGAGGACGAGGAGGACCAGCCGTGATCGGCGTCGTCGAGCTCACCCGCCAGCTCATCGCCATCGACTCCACCAACCCCGACCTCATTCCCGGCGGCGCCGGGGAGGCCGCCGTCGCCGACTTCGCTGGCGGATGGCTCACCGAGCGCGGGTTCGAGTGCCACCGCCTGGAGCAGCGGGCGGGGCGGCCGTCGATCGTGGGGGTCGCCCGGGGCAGCGGCGGCGGTCGGTCGATCATGCTCAACGGGCACCTGGACACGGTCACGCTCGCCGGGTTCGACGGTGAGCCGCTGGTCGCGACCGAGCGGGACGGCAGCCTGTTCGGGCGGGGTGCGTATGACATGAAGTCCGGCCTCGCGGCCATGATGTGCGCGGCGGCGGCCGTCGCGCGGGAGTCCCACGCCGGCGACGTCCTGGTCGCGCTGGTCGCCGACGAGGAGTACGCGAGCGCGGGCACCGAGGAGGTCCTCACGCGGTTCCGGGCCGACGGCGCGGTCGTCGCCGAGCCCAGCGGCCTCGACCTCGTCGTCGCGCACCGCGGGTTCGTGTGGGCCGAGGTCACCATCCACGGCCGGGCCGCCCACGGCTCCCGCCCCGACCTCGGCGTCGACGCCATCGCGAAGGCCGGCCGGTTCCTCACCGGCCTCGACGAGCTGCAGCGTGCCCTCGCCTCCCGGCCGCCGCACCCGCTGCTCGGCACCGGCAACATCCACGCGTCGCTGATCTCGGGCGGCGAGGAGCTGTCCAGCTACCCGGCCCGGTGCACGATCGGGCTGGAGCGCCGCACGGTCCCCGGCGAGGACGCGGCCACGGTCGAGCGGGAGCTGCGGGCCGTGCTCGACGCGACCACCGAGCACGGGTATGACCTGGCGATCACCTTCGAGCGGCAGCCGTTCCGGGCCGGCGACTCCGCGATCGTGGCCGATCTGCGCGCGGCGGCCACCGCCCACCTGGGCCGGCCGCCGACCGAGCGGGGCGAGCCGTTCTGGACCGACTGCGCGCTGCTCGAGGCGGCCGGCATCCCCGCTGTGCTGTTCGGCGTCGACGGCGGCGGGGCCCACGCCGCCGTCGAGTGGGTGACCCTCGACTCGCTGCACCGGACGACGGCGATCCTGACCGACACCATCCGCATGTTCACGTCATCCAGATGATGACGGTATCCTGCGGGGCGTGCCCCGCCTCAGCCGCAGCGACCAGCAGGAACGCAACCGCGCCCGGATCGTCGACGCCGCCCGCCGCGAGTTCGCCGAGCACGGCTACCGCGAGGCGCGCATCGACGCCATCGCCGACCGCGCGGAACTCACCCGGGGCGCGGTCTACTCCAACTTTCCCGGCAAACGCGCGCTGTACTTCGAGGTGCTCGCCGCCGACGCCGATGCCGCCGTCCCGGCACCGGCCGATGCCAGCGCCGACACCAGCCCCGGCACGAGCGCCGACACGAACTCCAACACGAGGCCCGACGCGCGGCCCGACGCGCGGCCCGACGCGCGGCCCGACGCGCGGCCCGGCACGAACCCCGGCACGAACCCCGGCACCATCCCCGGCACGAGCGCGAACACGAACCCCAACACGAGGCCAGGGACGAGCGCCGGCACGGTCCGCGACGCGCTCGGCAACCTGGCCCGCGAGTGGGTCGCTCGCCTGCCGTTCACCACCCGCACCGACGCCTCGCTGCTCGGCCTCGAGCTGATGGCCGAGGTCGCCGCCGACCAGCTCACGCGCCTGCCGTTCGCGCAGCTCAAGCTCCTCGACGCGGTCGTGCTGGGGCTCGCGTTCGAGCACCTCGACAGCCACCGCGACGACGGCGGCGGCCGCAGGAGCCTGGTCCGGCTCGCCCAGGCCGCGCTGACCCTGCTGCACGGCACCGCACAGCTGGCCGCCGCCGCGCCCGGGTTCGGCGACCCGTTCGACACCGTCCGCGCCTGCCAAGCTCTCGCCGACCTCGACCTCGACCAGCGCAATCGTCGGCCGATCCCGCTCGACGGCGCGCCGGTACACCGGCCGGACCCGGCACCGAAGTGGTGGATGCCGGCCGCCGTGGACCATCTCGGCACCGGGCCGCTCGCCCCGCACGACGGTGTCGTCGCGATCCTCGGGATGCACCGCCTCGCGCACGTCGAGGACGCGCTGCGGGCCGGCCACGAGACGACCCTCGCCGTCGTCACCGGCCAGCCCGCCGAGCTCGCGCCGCTGGCCCGGCTGTCCCTCGCCGAACTGCGCAACCACCTGCGCCGCGCGGTGCCCGCCAAGCACTGGCCCGCCCTGCACGTCGTCGTCGACGACCAGGGCATCCTGGCCCGCGGCGCCGGGCTCGACACGCTCAGCGACACCACCGAGACGGCGCTGCGCGTGCAGGACGGCCGGATCGTGGCGCGGTCCGACGGCTGGGGCGCCTGCGGCTCGGTCGCCGACTGAGGCAGGTCCTGCCGATCAGGTCGAGCCGCGACGAAAGCCGACCATGTGGAGCCGCGGCGAAAGGCCGACGATGCCCTGCCGCGGCCAGCGGCCGACGATGCCGTGCCGTGGCGAAAAGCCGACCATGTCGAGCCGCGGCCAAAGGCCGGCCATGCTGTGCCGCGGCGAAAAGCCGGCATGCCGGGCCGTGGCGAGAACTGGCCGGCGGGACCGGCCTACGCCGGCTCGGCAGCGCCGCGCTTCGGGCGGGCCCGCACGTGCAGCCGCTCCCCCTGCGGCCCGAACAGGCTCAGCACCTCCGTCGTCCCCGGACCCGGATTGCCGAACCAGTGCGGCACGTGCGTGTCGAACTCCGCGACCTCGCCCTCGCCCAGCATCACGTCGTGCTCGCCCAGCACCAGCCGCAGTCGGCCGGCCAGCACGTACAGCCACTCGTACCCCTCGTGCACCCGCGGCGTACAGTCGCCACCCGGCGTCCCAGGTGGATAGACCAGCTTGAACGCCTGCACTCCGCCTGGCCGGCGGCTCAGGGGCATGTACGTCACCCCGCCGCGCACCACCGGCCGCGCATGCACCCGCGGATCCCCCGTCGGCGGCGCCCCGACCAGGTCGTCCAGCGTCACCCGGTGCACCCGCGCGAGCGGCAGCAGCAGCTCCAGCGTCGGCTTGCGCTGCCCGAGCTCCAGCCGCGACAGCGTGCTCACCGAGATCCCCGTCTCCGCCGACAGCTCGGCGAGCGTCGTCTCCCCGCGCAGCGCCCGCAGCCGCGCCCCCACCTGATCCATTTCGCCATTCTGGCAAGAACCTTTGCCGGTCGCCCACCCCCGCGCGCACAGTCGGCCCATGAGACATGACGTGGTCATCATCGGCGGCGGCGCGGCCGGCCTCAGCGGCGCGCTCACCCTCGCCCGCGCCCGCCGCGAACCGCTGGTCATCGACGCCGGCCAGCCTCGCAACGCCCCGGCCGCCAACGTGCACAACTACCTCGGCCGCGAGCACACCCCACCAGGAGAGCTGCTCTCGATCGGTCGGTCCGAGATTCAACGGTACGGCGGGAGCTTCCTGACCGGCACCGTCACCGACGCCGACCGGCTCGACGACGGCGCCTTCCGGCTCACGCTCGACGACGGGACCAGCGTGGAGGCGCGCCGCCTGCTGGTCACCACCGGACTGGTCGACGAGCTCCCCGAGATCCCCGGCGTCGCCGAACGGTGGGGACGCACGGTGCTGCACTGCCCGTACTGCCACGGCTGGGAGGTCCGCGACCAGCCCGTCGGCATCATCGCCACCAGCCCCCTCGCTGTCCACGGCGCGATGATGTGGGGGCAGTGGACCGGCGACGTGACGCTGTTCCTGCACGAGCGCCCGCTCCCGTCGCCGGAGGAGACGGCCCGGCTGGAGGCCCGCGGCGTCCGGATCGTCACGGGCCGGGTGGCTGCGGTGGAGGACGAGGGCGTGCGGATGGCCTCGGGCGAGCTGGTCCCCCGCGCCGCGGTGGTCGTGCAGTCCCGGATGACGGCCCGGGCCGCGTTCCTGGAGCGGCTGGGCCTGAAACCGACCCCGATGGAGATGGCGGGCGAGGTCATCGGCACGTACATCGCCGCCGACCCGATGGGCGCCACCGACGTCCCCGGCATCTGGGTGGCCGGCAACGTGAGCGACCTGATGGCCCAGGTGATCGTGGCCGCGGGCGCCGGCCTGAAGGCGGCTGCGGCCATCAACGCCGACCTGATCCAGTCCGAGTAGCACGCCTCGAGGGGCTTCTCGCGTCGATCGGCTCCGACGCGAGAAGCCGATTTGGTGTGGTACGCCCCGTCGCGTCCAGCGTCCTAGGAAACTAGGTTGTCAGCCACGGAAGGAGCACGGCAACGGGAGAAAGGGCGGAGGCAAAAGCGGCAGCGGGAGAAAGGGGCGGCCGAGGCGGCGGCCGGAGGCGAGGGCGAGGGCGGAGGAAGCCGGAACGGAGTGGCGGAAGCGGCTGCAACGGAAGCGGCGGCAACCGCGCGGCCGTCAGCCGGCCCGCAGCAGCGCCCGCGCGGCGCGCTTCGCGGACTCGGCCGCGCGGCGGTCGCCGTGGTGGTCGGCCACCGTCGTCGCGCCCGCGACCAGGATCAGCAGCTGCCTGCCCGTCTCCACCGGGTCCGCGACCCCGGCCCGCTCGGCGATGCCCGTGAGCAGGTCCAGGCGCCGGTCGAGGTGGCGCGCCGCGACCGCCCGCGGCGGGTCCTGGTGGTGCTGGGCCGCCGCGTTGAGGATCGCGCAGCCGCGGAACCCCGGCTCCGCGTGCCAGCCGGCGAGCGCGTCGAACACCGCGTCGAGCTGCGCGTACGGGTCGTCGCCGGCCGCCTCCGCCGCCGCGCGCAGCCAGGCCGTCACGCGGTCGCTGCGCCGCTCCAGCACCGCCCGGACCAGGCCCTCCTTCGAGCCGAAGTGGCGGTACAGCGTCTCCTTGGACGCCCCCACGGCCTGGCACAGCTCGGCCACGCCGATCCCGTCGAGGCCCCGCTCGTAGAACAGGCCCGTGGCCTTGGCCAGGATGTCGGCCCTGGTCCGATCGGGATCGAGCGCTGCGCCCTTCGCCACCGGCATGCGGATATGGTACCGACCGGTTCGATCACCTGCTACCGTGACGTTCCTGAGCGGGGGCTGACCGTCCTCTCAGGACTGTGCGTTGAGCTGCTCCGCGACCCGGGTGGCCGCCTCCGGGAGCAGCTCACGGGACCAGCCCTCGCCGGTCCAGTCGGCCTCGGCCGTGGTGTCGACCAGTTCGGCGTGGCTGAGGAGCACCACGGCGCCGTCGGCGAGGACCGTGCCCACCGCGACGCCGTCGGGCTCCGTCCGCCAGAACTTCGAGCCGTCCTTCACCACCAGCGCGGTCCGCGGGTCGCAGCCGGAGAGGTGTGCGACGTCGTGCGTGGTGATGGTGACGCCTGCGGGCATGGTGGTTCGCTCCTCACGGGGGTGGGCCGGGCTCCACGATCGTAGAGAGTCCGATCACGCGAAGGTACGGTGGCACGGTGAGCACCTCCGAGGAGCGCGACGGGGTCGCCCTCACCAACCTGGACCAGCCGCTGTTCGAAGGGGCCGGGGCGACCAAGCGCGACCTGGTCGACTACCTCGACGCGGTCCACGAACGCCTGATCCGGGTGCTGCACGACCGGCCGCTGTCGGTCGTGCGCATCATGCGGGGCCAGGAACAGTTCATGCAGAAGAACGTCCCCAAGTACACGCCCGACTGGGTGCGCACGGTGCGGATGTGGGCCGAGTCCTCCCAGCGCGAGGTGGCTTACGCGCTGTGCAACGACCGCCGGACGTTGCTGTGGTTCGGCAACCAGCGGGCGGTGGAGTACCACCCGACCCTCGTGCGCACGCCCGACTGGACCCACACCACGCACCTGGTGCTCGACCTCGACCCGCCCGAGGGTGACGCGTTCGGCACCGCCGTCGCCGCCGCCCGGCTCGTGCGCACGGTGCTCACCGAGGCCGGTCTCGAGGGCGCGGTGAAGACGAGCGGCGCCAAGGGGCTGCACGTGTTCGTGCCGATCGACGGCCACTGGCCGATCGACGACGTCGCCGCGGCGACCCGGGCGGTCGCGGCGCGGGCCGAGCGGCTCGACCCGGACCTGGCCACCACCGCGTTCATCCGCGAGGACCGGCACGGCAAGGTGTTCCTCGACCCGACCCGGGCCGGCGGCGCGACCGTGGTCGCCGCGTACAGCCCGCGCCTGCGCCCCGGGGTCCCCGTCTCGTTCCCGCTGTCCTGGGACGCGCTCGACGACGTGCGGCCGGCCGACTTCACCGTCCACACCGCGCCCGCGCTGCTCGGCGCGGCCGACCCATGGAGCGAGCAGATGCCGCAGCCGCAACGCCTCCCCGACGACCTGATCGCCGAGGGCCGCACCATCCCGATCCCTCGGGTGCAGGCGATGCACGAGGGCCGGCGGCGCAAGCGGGCGGCGCAGTCGTGACCGCGGTGTTCCTCGCCGCCCCCGAGGACGCCTGGCCGCGGCGCGCCGCCGAGCTCGCCGCCGAGCTGCGCGCCGCGCTCGGCCCGCTCGCGCTGCGCGTCGAGCACATCGGCAGCACCGCGATCCCCGGCATGGCCGCCAAGCCGGTGTACGACCTCCAGATCAGCGTGGCGGACCTGGACGCGGCCGCCGCCGCGTTCGACGCGCCCCTGGCCGGGCTGGGCTTCACCCGCCGGCCGTACGAGCACGACCACGTGCCGGCCGGGCGGGCCGACTCCCCCGACGCGTGGCGCAAGCGGTACTGGAACCGCGCCGGCGCCGAGCCGGTCAACCTGCACGTCCGGCTGGCCGGCTCGCCGAACGAGCGGCTCGCCCTGCTGTTCCGCGACTGGTTCCGCGCCCACCCGGCGGCGGTGCCCGCGTACGGCGCGTTCAAGACCGCGCTCGCCGACGCCGTCGACGACTCGGACACCTACACCGACGTCAAGGACCCGGTCGTCGACCTCGTGATCGTCGCCGCCGAGGAGTGGGCCACGACGAGCGGCTGGTCCTCTTCCGGACCAACGGCCTGACCGCAGCGGCCCGAGGCCGCCGATGCCCCTGAGGTGCTTCAGGCGCGCAGGATCCTTCCGTCGCGCACCTGGACCGGGATCTCGGTCAGGCCGCGGGTCGCGGGGCCGCTGAGCCGGGCACCGTCCTTGATCGCGAACGTCGACTTGTGCGCCGGGCAGGTCGCCACCCCCTGCTCCGGGGCGGTGACCTTGACCCCGTTGTGCGGGCAGGCCGCGTCGAACGCCTTGAACACGCCCGCCTCCGGCTGCACGACGAGCACGCCGTCCACGACGGTGCCGCCGCCGACCGGGACGGCCGCCACGTCGGCGAGCGCAGGTACGGCCGCAGCCGAAGACGGTTTCGACGCCGCGTCTGACGCGGCGTCCGCGGCGGGTGGAGGCGCCGCCGGGGCCGCGGAACACGCCGCCAGGAAGCCGGTCGCGCCGAGGCCGACGAACAGCGCACGCCGGTTGGGGCACCACATCGGTCGATCGTCCACAGTGTCCACAGTGCCTCCGTTGCCGAGGTCGGCGAGGTCGCCGATTGCGGGGGAACCGAGCATGCGGACGGCCGCGCCGCCGCCGCAACGAAACCGGCCGGTAACCAGGCCCGGCCGTGTGCCGCCGGTGAAAGTTCCGCATTGACCGACGTGCATGTCCGCAATACTGTAAGGAAACTTAACGGAAGGTGTCCAGTGTTCCCCCGCCATGAGTTGGAGGTGCCCGACCCCGCGCCGCTCGCGTTCGCGATCGGGTCGTTCGACTGGTTCGGGCCGATGGCGCGCGCCGCGTTCCCGCACCGGCACGCGTTCCACGAGATCGTGTACCTCACCCGCGGCGCCGGCACGCACGTGGTCGACCTCGAGGCGCACCCGCTGCGCCCGCCGCAGCTGTTCGTCGTGCGGCCCGGGCAGGTGCACCACTGGCAGGACGCCGACGGCGTGGACGGCTGGGTGCTCGTGTTCACCGACGACGCCTACCCCGACGCCGCCCGCACCCTGCCCGCGCCGGGCGTCCTGCGGCCCGGCCCCGCGCAGGCCCGCCGGTTCGAGGCGCTGCTCGCCACGATGACCGAGGAGTACCACCTGCGGCCCGACGGCTTCGCCGAGGTGCTGCCGGCCCTGCTGCACGTCCTCGTGCTGCAGGCCCGGCGGCTCGGCGGTGCCGACGGTGGATCCAGGGGTACCACAGCCGCCGCGAGGATCGCCGCGGACTTCGGCCGGCTGCTGGCCCGGCCGGCCCTCGGCGACGCCACCGTGCGCGCGTTCGCGGCCCGGCTCGGGGTGTCGACCAGCCACCTCACCGAGGCGGTGAAGGCGTCGACCGGCGAGCCGCCCGGCCGGCTGATCCGCCGCGCGCAGGCCCTGGAGGCGCGGCGGCTGCTCGCCCGCACGACGCTCACCGTCACGCAGGTGGCCCGCGCGGTCGGGTTCGCGGATCCGGCGTACTTCTGCCGCTTCTTCCGCCGCGAGGTCGGCGTCACGCCGGGCCGGTTCCGCGGAATGCACCAGGACAGCGGCGTTGCGTCCATCGACCAGGACTGATCGCGGGTCGTACGGTCGGCGTCCGGGAGACCCCCGCACCTTCCTTGGAGGCCGCATGACCCCGCAGCCGCATGGCTTGACCCGCAAGCAACTGCTCCGCGCCGCGCTCGTCGCGGCACCGGCGCCGCTGCTGCTCGCCGCCGTTCCCGCCGCGTCCTCGGTACCGCTGAATCCCACACCGATGTGTGACGACGGCGACGACGAGACGCCACCCCAGATCGAGGGACCCTACTTCAAGCCCAACTCCCCGCTGCGCACGGCGATCGCCGCCGGCCTGCCGGGCACCGTGCTCACCGTCAGCGGTTACGTCTTCGGTACCGCATGCCAGCCCATCGCCGGCGCGCTGCTGGACTTCTGGCAGGCCGACACCAACGGCGCCTACGACAACGTGGGCTTCCGGCTGCGCGGCCACCAGTTCACCGACGCGACCGGCGCCTACCGGCTCACGACGATCGTCCCCGGCCTGTACCCCGGACGGACGCGGCACATCCACGTGAAGGTCCAGGCGCCGAGCCGGCCGATCCTGACCACGCAGCTGTACTTCCCCGGCGAGCCGCGCAACGCGACCGACACGCTGTACGACCCGGCGCTGCTGATGACGGTCCGCCCGGGCCAGGCGTCGTTCGACTTCGTGCTGGACGTGCCGGGCGTCCCGCCGACGACCACCCCGCCGTCGACGCCCCCGTCGACGCCCGGCGGCACCTGGGCGCCCGGGCGCGCCTACGCGGTCGGCGCGCAGGTGACGTACGGCGGCGTGACCTACCGGTGCCTGCAGGCCCACACGTCGATGACCGGCTGGGAGCCGCCGAACGTCCCCGCGCTCTGGCAGCGCCTCTGACCCGCCGCTAGCTGAAGTCGTCCGGGGTGAAGGCCCGCGGCTCGACGAGCACCAGCCAGTTGCCGGTGTTGTCGCGCATCACGGCCTCCACCCCGTACGGCCGCTCGGCCGGCTCCTGCAGGAACGTGACGCCCTTGGCGCTGAGCTCCTCGAACGTCTTGCGGCAGTCGTCGACGCTCAGGCCGAGCCCGCCCATCGACCCCTTCTCCAGCTGCCGGCGCACGAACGCGGCCGCGTCCTCGTCGAGGGGCGGGCCGGGCGTCATGAGGGTCACCTCGAGCTCGGGCTGGCTGGGGTGCCGCAGCGTCACCCAGCGGAACCCCTCACCCATGGTGACGTCGGTACCCGGAATGAAGCCGAGGACGTCGACGTAGAAGTCGCGGGTGGCGTCCTGGTCGAGGCAGTACACGGTGACGAGCGAGATGTTGGTAATCACGGGCCTGACGTTACGGTGCGTGGTTTTGCCCGCGCTTCTTCAGAATTGCGCTCCGGGGCCCGTGGGGTTCCCGGGGCCTGCTCGGGGGTTCGCAGCACCCCGCACATGAACAGCCAGCAGCCCGGCACGTGCGCGGTGCCCGTGCGGGCCCAGCGGTCGCGGTACGCCACCGGGCTCTCCCCCACCAGCCGGGTGAAGCGGGTCGAGAACGAGCCCAGGCTGGTGAAGCCCACCTGCATGCAGATCTCGGTGACCGTCAGGTTGGCCGAGCGCAGCAGGTCCTGGGCGCGCTCGATCCGGCGGCGGGTCAGGTAGCGCATCGGCGTCTCGCCGTAGGCCGCCTCGAAGCAGCGCACGAAGTGGTACTTCGAAACCGCCGCGACGGCGGCAACCTGGTCGAGGTCGAGCTGCGTCTGGTAGTTGCGGTCGATGTGGTCGCGGGCCCGCCGCAGGTGCGCGAGCAGCGCCACGGGCACCTGCCTGGTCACCCCGACACTCTACGACCGCTACGGACGGTCGCCGAGTTTCGCTTGCGGGCGGACCTCCGCTAGCGTGGCCCGGCGGATCGACGAAAGGTGTTGCCCAGTGACCCGACGCCAGACCCGCCAGCTCTCGGTCGCCTCGGTGGTCGTGGCCGCGCTGGTCCTGCTCGGCGCGTCCACCGCTGCGCGGCCGACGGTCACTCCCGTGGCCGCGGCGCCGAGCCCGTCCACGGCCCCGCCGTCGTCCGCCCCACCACCGTCGCCGCCGCCCGCTCCTCCGCCCTCGGCCCAGGGCCCCGTCGTCGTCGGGAAGGGTGCCGCCGGCTCGCTCACCCTCACCGGCACCGCGGCGGTCGCGCTGACCTTCGACGACGGCCCCGACCCGATCAACACCCCGCGCATCCTGCAGGTGCTGCGGGAGCACCACGTGAAGGCGACGTTCTGCATGGTCGGCTTCCGGGTGCGCGACCATCCGGAGCTGGTGCGCCAGATCGCCGCCGACGGCCACACGCTGTGCAACCACTCGTGGCAGCACCTGCTGAACCTGGCCAAGCGGGAGCCGGGGTACATCGACTGGGACCTCCGGCACACCAACGAGATGATCCACGCGGCGGTCGGCGCCGACGTGCCGGTGCGCTACTTCCGGGCCCCGGGCGGCAACTTCACGCCGGAGCTGGTCGCCAAGGCCCGGTCGCTCGGCATGGAGTCGATCTACTGGGACGTCGACCCGCAGGACTGGAACCACAAGCCGGACGCCGGCTCGCAGGCGCACATCGCCCGGGTCGTGCGCGACATCCAGCGCCACGTCCGCCCGGGCTCGATCGTGCTGTCCCACGACAACGGCCAGCCGGACACGATCGTCGTCTACCAGCGGCTGCTGCCGTGGCTGCTGGAGCGGTACAAGCTGGAGGCGCTCCCCTGCGCGACCTAGTCCTCCTCGTCGTCCTGCTCTCCGAAATAGTCGAAGGGCGCCACTGAGACGCCCTCGCTGACCAGGCGTTCGTCCTCGTCGTCGGCGTCCGGGTCGAGGTCCTGCGCGTGCCGCGAGGCCATCGACCACACCGCGAACCCGGCCTCGAACCGGTAGCCGATGTCGATCGGGTGCGCACGGTGGCCCTTGGCAGCGAGGTCGGCGGCGACGTCGTCGAGGAACCGGTAGGTCAGCTGGACCCCGTCGAAGAAGACCTCCTCGCCGCCGCCGGAGTACCCGATCTCGACCAGCTCGACGGTGTCGCCCGGCAGGTAGTGGACGACGAGCTGCGGCTCGGTGTCGTACACCTCCTTGCTCGACCGCCGCTTGTGCACGGGCGCCCCGATGCGCCGCTCCACGTCCGCGCGTGACTCGCCGAGCTTGACCTCGGCGACACCAACCCCAGGCAGAATCTCCACGGAAGGCATCCTCCCACCCCGCACGTGGCCATATGTCGCGGCCCGATTCACCCCATTTGTCCGATCGGTTGCCGGCACTGCCGAGCAGCCTGGGGTCAACTCCCATGATCAAGGGAAACATCTGGCTGCCATGGCAACCAGAACTCTCCCTGGATCATGGACACCACGACGCTGGTCGATCCGTCGGTCGTCTCAGGAATGCCAGCCCGGGCGGGTGAGGTCAGCGTGGGACGGTGTGGAGCTCGACGTCGGTCAGCGAACCCGCCGCGACGGTCGCGGTCATGAACGTGGCGTGGGGCTGGCGGCGGCGGTCCGTCGGGGAGCCCGGGTTGAGCAGGCGCAGGCCGCCCGGGGCGACCGAGTCCCACGGGATGTGCGAGTGGCCGAAGACCAGCACGTCCGTGTCCGGGAAGCGGGCCGCGCAGCGCGCCTCCCGGCCCGCCGCCGGGCCGGTCTCGTGGACCACCGCCAGCCGGACGCCCGAAAGCGTTGCCGTGGCCACCAGCGGGAGGCGGGCGCGCAGGTCGGGGCCGTCGTTGTTGCCGTACACGCCGATGAGGCGGCGGGCGCGGGACGACAGCTCGTCGAGCAGGGACGCCGTCATCCAGTCACCCGCGTGCACCACCACGTCGGCGGACGACACGTGCGGCCACAGCGAGTCGGGGAACCGGAAGCGCGGCGCGTGGGTGTCCGAGAGCAGCACCAGACGCACAAGCAACGAGCTTAGGCCCTGTAGAGTCGGGCCCATGCAGTGGCTGCGGCGCTGGCCGGTCTATCGGCAGCTGACCGGCGCCGACCCGACCGGGCGCGGCGAGGCTGTGCGGTCGGCGCAGACCGACGCGCTGCTCGCGCGCACCGCGCAGGCCGACTCCGTGGCCCGCTCCGTGTGCCCCTACTGCGCCGTCGGGTGCGGGCAGCGGGTGTTCGTCAAGGACGGCAAGGTCACCCAGATCGAGGGAGACCCCGACAGCCCGATCTCGCGCGGCCGGCTGTGCCCCAAGGGCTCGGCCAGCAAGAGCCTGGTGACCAGCCCGCTGCGGCAGACGAAGGTGCGCTACCGCCGGCCGTACGGCACCGAGTGGGAGGACCTCGACCTCGACGTCGCCCTCGACATGATCGCCGATCGCGTGCTCAAGGCCAGGGAGGAGACCTGGGAGCAGCTCGACGACGAGGGCCGGCCGCTCAACCGCACGCTCGGCATCGCGAGCCTGGGTGGGGCGACCCTCGACAACGAGGAGAACTACCTCATCAAGAAGCTGTTCACGGCGGTCGGCGCCCTGCAGATCGAGAACCAGGCGCGCATTTGACACTCCGCCACCGTCCCCGGTCTGGGGACCAGCTTCGGTCGCGGCGGCGCCACGGGGTTCCAGCAGGACCTGGCGAACGCTGACTGCATCGTGATCCAGGGCTCGAACATGGCCGAGGCGCACCCGGTCGGCTTCCAGTGGGTGATGGAGGCCAAGCAGCGGGGCGCGACGGTCATCCACGTCGACCCCCGGTTCACCCGCACGAGCGCCGTCGCCGACATGTTCGTGCCGATCCGGGCCGGGTCGGACATCGCGTTCCTCGGTGGTGTGGTCAACCACATCCTGAGCAACGAGCTCGACTTCCGCGAGTACGTCGTCGCGTACACGAACGCGGCCACGATCGTGGGCGAGGACTTCCGCGACACCGAGGACCTCGACGGGCTGTTCTCCGGTTTCGACCCGGAGAAGGGCGCCTACGACTCGACGAGCTGGCACTACGAGGGCCACAACAGCGGCGACCACACCCACGCGCACCGGGAGACCGCCGCGGGGATGCAGCACGAGTCGCACGGCCCGCCGGTGCGCGCCGAGACGCAGCGGGACGAGACCCTGCAGCACCCCCGCTGCGTGTACCAGATCCTGAAGCGGCACTTCTCCCGGTACACCCCGGACCTCGTCGAGGAGACCTGTGGGGTGCCGAAGGAGCAGTTCGCCAAGGTCTGCGAGGCGTGGACGCGCAACTCGGGCCGCGAGCGCACGACCGCCCTGGTGTACTCGGTCGGTTGGACCCAGCACTCGGTCGGGGTGCAGTACATCCGCACCGGCGCGATCATCCAGCTCCTGCTCGGCAACATGGGCCGGCCCGGCGGCGGCATCATGGCCCTGCGCGGCCACGCCAGCATCCAGGGCTCCACCGACATCCCGACGCTGTTCAACCTGCTCCCGGGGTACCTGCTGATGCCGCACCACGAGCGGCACGAGACGTTCGAGCAGTGGGTCGACGCGATGCGCCACCCGGGGCAGAAGGGCTTCTGGGGCAACGCGCGGGCGTTCGCGGTGAGCCTGCTCAAGGCGTACTTCGGGGACGCCGCGACCGCCGAGAACGACTGGTGCTACGGGCACCTGCCCCGGCTGACCGGCGACCACGGCACGTACCGGACGGTGCTCGACATGATCGACGGGAAGGTCAAGGGATACTTCCTGCTCGGGCAGAACCCGGCGGTCGGCTCGGCGCACGGCCGGGCGCAGCGCCTCGGCATGGCCAAGCTCGACTGGCTCGTGGTCCGCGACCTGTACATGATCGAGTCGGCGACGTTCTGGAAGGACTCCCCCGAGGTCGAGACCGGCGAGATCGTGCCCGAGGAGTGCGCGACCGAGGTGTTCTTCCTGCCGGCCGCCTCCCATGTGGAGAAGGAGGGCACGTTCACCCAGACCCAGCGGCTGCTGCAGTGGCGGGAGAAGGCCGTCGACCCGCCGGGTGACTGCCGCTCCGAGCTGTGGTTCTTCTACCACCTCGGCCGTCTCGTCAAGCAGCGCCTCGCCGGCTCAGCGCTGCCGCGCGACCGCGCCGTGGCCGACCTGACCTGGGACTACCCGGTGGAAGGGGCGCACGCCGAGCCGTCTGCCGAAGCGGTGCTGCGGGAGATCAACGGCTTCGACGTGGCCGGCGGCGACCCGCTGCCGGGCTTCGCCGCCCTGCGCGACGACGGGTCCACCGCCTGCGGCTGCTGGATCTACTCCGGGGTGTACGCCGACGGTGTCAACCAGGCGGCCCGCCGCAAGCCCCGCACCGAGCAGAGCAGCGTCGCGCCCGAGTGGGGCTGGGCGTGGCCGGCGAACCGGCGGATGCTGTACAACCGGGCCTCCGCCGACCCCGAGGGCCGGCCGTGGAGCGAGCGGAAACGGTACGTCTGGTGGGACCCGGACCAGGGCGTGTGGACCGGCCCCGACGTGCCGGACTTCGAGCTGACCAAGCCGCCGTCGTACCGGCCGCCGCGGGGCGCCAGCGGGCCGGCCGGGATCGCCGGGGACGACCCGTTCGTCATGCAGGGTGACGGGAAGGGCTGGCTGTTCGTGCCGAGCGGGCTGGTCGACGGGCCGCTGCCGGCCCACTACGAGCCGGCCGAGTCGCCGGTCACCAACCCGCTGTACGGGCAGCAGAGCAACCCGGCCCGCAAGCAGTACAAGCGACCCGACAACCCGGTGCACCCGGCCGGCAGCGCCGTCTTCCCGTACGTGTTCACCACCAGCCGGCTCACCGAGCACCACACCGCCGGCGGGATGAGCCGCACCCTCGAGTACCTCGCCGAGCTCCAGCCGGCGATGTTCGTCGAGGTGTCCCCGGCCCTCGCCGCCGAGCGGGGCCTGGAGCACCTCGGCTGGGCCCACGTCGTCACCGGCCGGGCCTGCGTCGAGGCCCGCGTGATGGTGACCGAGCGGCTGCGGCCGCTGCGGGTCGACGGGCGCCCGGTGCACCAGATCTGGCTGCCGTACCACTGGGGCGGCTCGGGCCTGACCACCGGCGACTCGGCGAACGACCTCATCGGCGTGACCCTCGACCCCAACGTGCTGATCCAGGAGAGCAAGGTGGGCACCTGCGACATCCGGCCGGGCCGGCGTCCCCGCGGCACGGCCCTGCGGGCCCTCGTCGAGGACTACGTGCGGCGGGCCGGGCAATGACCTCACAACCCGTGGAGCGCGTCGGCTTCTTCACCGACACGAGCGTCTGCATCGGCTGCAAGGCCTGCGAGGTCGCCTGTAAGGAGTGGAACGCGATCCCGGCCGACGGCCTCGACCTGCTCGGCATGTCGTTCGACAACACCGGCCAGCTCGACGCCAACTCGTGGCGGCACGTCGCGTTCATCGAGCAGCCGGCCACGCAACCGGACGGCGAGATGCGCTGGCTGATGGCCTCCGACGTGTGCAAGCACTGCACGCACGCGGCCTGCCTCGACGTGTGCCCGACCGGCTCGCTGCTGCGCACCGAGTTCGACACCGTCGTCGTGCAGGCCGACATCTGCAACGGCTGCGGCTACTGCATCAGCGCCTGCCCGTACGGCGTCATCGGCCGCCGCGAGGGCGACGGCCGGGCCTGGAAGTGCACGATGTGCTACGACCGGCTCGGGGCGGGCCTGCGCCCGGCCTGCGCCACCGCCTGCCCGACCGAGTCGATCCAGTTCGGGCCGCTCGACGAGCTGCGTGAGCGGGCCGCGGCCCGGCTCGAGGCGCTCGACGACCCGCGGGCCCGCCTCTACGGCCACGACCCCGACGACGGCGTGGGCGGGCAGGGGGCGTTCTTCCTGCTGCTCGACGAGCCGGAGGTGTACGGCCTGCCGCCCGCACCGGTGGCCACCACGCGCGACCTGCCCGACATGTGGAAGCACGCGGGCCTGGCCGCGCTGACGATGGCCGCCGCGGTCGTCGTGTCGTTCTTCGGAAGGCGCCGATGACTGACTCGTACTACGGCCGGCCGATCCTCAAGGCGCCCGTGTGGCGCCACGACATCCCGGCGTACCTCTTCACCGGCGGGCTGGCGGCCGGCAGCGCGCTGCTCGCGGCCGGTGCCGACCTGACCGGCCGCCCGGTGACCCGCCGCGCGGCCCGGGCGGCGGCGGTCGCCGCGCTCGGCGCCAGCACGTACTTCCTGGTCAACGACCTCGGCCGCCCGGCACGCTTCCACCACATGCTGCGCGTGGCCAAGCCGACCTCGCCGATGTCGGTCGGCACCTGGCTGCTCACCGCGTTCGGCGGCGCCGCCGGCCTGGCCGCGACCGCCGAGCTGCGCCCGCGCAGCCGGTTCGTGCGCGGCGCCGGCCGGGCCGCCGGGCTCGGCGCCGCCGCGCTCGCGCCGGGCCTGGCCACCTACACCGCGGTCCTGGTCGCCGACACGGCGGTCCCGTCGTGGCACGAGCCGTACCGCGAGCTGCCGTTCGCGTTCGCCGGCAGCGCCCTGGCCAGCGGTGCCGCCGTCGGCCTGCTCGCCGGTCCGCTGCGCGAGAGCGGCCCGGCCCGCGCGCTGGCCGTGGCCGGCGCCGCCCTGGAGGTCGCCGCGACCCACCGCATCGAGACCGGCCACGGCCTGCTCAGCGAGCCGTACCGCACCGGCCGGGCGGCGCGCCTGCTGCGCGCGGCCCGCACGCTCACCCTGGCCGGCGCCGCCGGAGCGCTGCTCGGCCGGCGCAGCCGGGTCGTGTCGGCGCTGTCGGGCGCGGCGCTGCTGGCCGGCTCCCTGGCGACCCGCTTCGGCATCTTCGAGGCGGGCGTGGAGTCGACGAAGGACCCGCGCTACGTGGTCGAGCCTCAGCGCACCCGTACCGTGACGCCCGGCTCGGCCGGCAGCAGCTCGCCCACGACGGGGTAGCCGGGCAGCTCCCCCGCCACGAGCAGCCCGCCCGACGTCTGCGCATCGGCGAGCAGCAGCAGCTCGTCCTCGCCGACGGCCCCGCCGTCGAGGTGCGGGCGGACCCAGTCGAGGTTGCGGCGGGTGCCGCCGCTGACGAACCCGTCGCGCAGGGCCTCGCGGGCGCCGTCGAGATACGGCACGGCGGTGTGGTCGAGCACGGCCGTCACCCCGCTGGCCCGGGCCAGCTTGTGCAGGTGCCCCAGCAGCCCGAACCCGGTGACGTCGGTGGCGCACACGGCCCCGGCGGCGAGCGCGGCCTCCGACGCGTCCCGGTTGAGCCGGGTCATGGCGGCGACGGCGTGCGGGAACACCTCGCCGGTGGCCTTGTGCCGGCTGTTGAGCACCCCGATGCCGAGCGGCTTGGTGAGCGTGAGCGGCACCCCGGCGACCCCGCGGTCATTGCGCAGCAACCGGTCGGGGTCGGCGAGCCCGGTGACGGCCATCCCGTACTTCGGCTCGGGGTCGTCGACGGAGTGCCCGCCCGCGACGTGACAGCCCGCCTCCCGCGCGACGTCGAGGCCGCCCGCCAGTACCGTCGCCGCCATCTCCATCGGCAGCCGGTCCCGCGGCCAGGCGAGCAGGTTGACGGCCACGACGGGCCGCCCGCCCATCGCGTACACGTCGGACAGCGCGTTGGCCGCCGCGATCCGCCCCCAGTCGTAGGGGTCGTCGACAACGGGTGTGAAGAAGTCCGCCGTGGCGACGACCGCGGTCCCGTGCTCGATCCGCACCACGGCGGCGTCGTCCCCGTCGTCGAGCCCGACGAGCAGCTCCCCCGGCCCGCCGGGCGGCGCCGCCCCGACCAGCCCGCCGACGACGGCTTCGAGCTCCCCGGGCGGGATCTTGCAGGCACACCCGCCCCCGTGCGCGTACCCGGTCAGCCGCCCGATCTCGCTCGTCGCCGTCACGCGGCCCAGCCTACCCACACCCGGTACTCCCGGCGGCCTCTCTCAAGCGTGGTCTTCCTCCCGTTCATGTGCCGCAGCCTTGCCGTCGGCGTCACCATCTGTCGATGTCAAGGGCAGCCGGGTCGCGGCGACGACGCCAGCGATCGCTACGACAGCCAGGACCGCGAACACGACGCTGAAGGCTAGCGTCGGCGACGATCCCAGCCCGGTCAGGACCGCACCCGTCACCGCAACCCCGGTCACCGCCGCCACTTGCCGGACGGCGCTGAACATGCCCGAGGCTGCGCCGGCGGCCGCTGCATCCACAGATGCCATCGCGGCAACCGACAGCGGCGACCAGGCCACGGCATTCGCGATACCGAGTACCGCAGCCCCGAGCGCCATCCACCACGGGTCGACTTCCAGGACGACCACAAGTCCGATCAGCAACAGACTTGCCGCAAGCAACACCATCCCCAGGATCGCCGGACGGCGTGGACCCACACGGTCCACCCATCGGCCGGCCGCGGGGGACAACACGGCTGCCACAACAGCGTCCGGGGCCATCACCAAGGCTGCCTCCATCGGTCCGAGGCCCCTTACCTCCTGCAAATACAGCATCGCCGGTAGCGCCATCGCGATGAAGGCCGTGCCCAGAGCCGCCATCGCGACGCTCGCCGCCCGGTAGCCGGGCGAGCGGTACAGTCCCAATGGCGCCAGGGCCGCAGCGCCCATCCGTCGCTCGTGGAACGCGAAGACGATCAGCAGCGCTGCGGCGACGGCGACAGCGATCGCGGGTGCCGGGATGTCACGCCAGGCGAGGAGCGCCCAGACGAGAACACCGAGTCCAGCCGTGCTCGTGACCGCCCCCAGCGGGTCAAGCCGCGCGGCCCGGCCTCGGCTGCCGGGAATCCACCGCAGCCCCATGAGCAGTGCGACACCGCACAGCGGAACATTGACCCAGAAGATCCACCGCCAATCGAGGACTGCTGTCAACAGGCCCCCGAGGACCGGGCCGAGGAGCGCGCCGGCTGCCGCGACCGAGCCCCACGCACCCAGCGCACGCCCGCGCTCATCGGCGACGAACAGGCGGCGAATCAGCGTGAGCGGCTGAGGAGCCATCGCGGCCGCCGCAAGACCCTGCACAACCCTGAACAGCACGAGCCAGCCAACCGACGGCGCCAGCCCGCACAACGCCGAGGCAACCGCAAAGCCCGCCATCCCGACCAGGAACACGCGCTTGGGGTCATACCGATCGCCGAGCCTCCCGGCGACCAGCAACGGGACCGAGAAAGCCAGCAGGTACCCGGCTGTCACCCAGAACAGCCCGGAGACGTCCGGCTTGAGATCACTCTGGATGCTCGGGCTCGCGACCGCCACGATCGTCGTATCGAGCAGGATGACGAAGAACCCCGCAAGCAGCGCCGCAAGTCCCGCCCACCGGTTCGCCAAAATGATCCACCGTTTCCGCCCAGCGTTTCCCCGGGCGTCCGCCTCGAGTCTCCTGCCGCCGAAAGATATCGACGATCTCGCCCTCAGGACCAGCCGGGACGGCGCGGTCAGGCGGCGCGGGACAGGGTGCGGGCGGCGACGTTGCGGGCCGCGATGCCCAGGCGCGTCTTCGGGATGAGCAGGGTCGCGGCGCGGCCCGCGTGGCGCTGGCGGGGGCCGGTCAGCGCGCGGTGCTCCGCCTCGTACCGGCGCAGCGCGCTCGCCAGGTCGGGGGCGGAGGCGAGCGCCGAGGCCAGGGTGTACGCGCCGGCCATCGCCAGGCTGGAGCCCTCGCCGAACAACGAGACGCAGGACGCGGCGTCGCCGAGCAGCGTGACCCGGCCGGCCGACCAGGTGGGCATCCGCACCCGGCTCACCGCGTCGAAGTACAGCTCGTCGGCCGTCCCCACCTGCTCCAGGAGCGCCGGGACGCGCCACCCGGCGCCGGCGTAGGCCGCGTGCAGCAGGCGGCGGTGCTGCTCGACGTCGCGGTGGTCGAAGTCCGGCACCGCCGGGGCGCGGTAGATGAACGCGGCCAGGGAGCGGTCGCGGGACGGGTGGAGCGAGGCCAGCCGGCCCGGCTCGTTGTACAGCAGCACGTCCGGGTCCTCGTCGGCGACGACCGGCAGCGTGCCGACGTAGACACCCAGGTGCTCGACCCGCACCGCCGAGGCGGGGAACGCCAGGCGGCGGACCGTGGAGTGCAGGCCGTCGGCGCCCACCACCAGGTCGAAGCGCTGCGCCGGGGCGCGGTCGAAGGTCACGTCGACGCCGCCGGCGTCCGGCGACAGCGACGTGATCGTGTCGTCGAAGCGGAACTCGGCGTGCTCGCGCGCCGCCTCGTACAGCACCCGGGCCAGGTCGGCTCGCGGGATCTCCACGTCCTCGGCGTTGCGGCTCATGGGCAGGCGGGCGAGCGTGCGGCCGGCGGCGTCGACGGCCCGCATCGCGGTGGCCCGGGTCGCCGACGCGCGCAGGCCGGGCAGCACGCCCATCCCGCGGGCCACCGGCAGCGCGGGGCCGCGCACGTCGACCGGGTTGCCGCTGGAGCGGGTGCCCTGCGCGCGCTCGACGACCGTCGGGCGCAGGCCGCGGCGGGCCAGCCAGTAGGCGAGGGTCGGGCCGGCCACACCGGCCCCGGAGATGAGCACCGTCTGCGTCATGCCCCGAACGATAACTGCACTCAGTGCAGAATTGCAACGAGTGCGGACTCACACTGAGTGCGGCTATCATTCGGTACCGTGACACTGCGCGAACGCAAGCGGGAGCGGACCCGGCGGGCCGTCGTCGACGCCGCGGTCGAGCTGTTCGAGCGCGACGGCTACGAGCAGACGACCGTCGCCGACATCGCGGCGGCGGCCGAGATCGGGACGCGGACCTTCTTCAGCTACTTCCCGACGAAGGAGGACGTGCTGTTCCCGGAGGGCGACGCCCGCATCGCCGCGGCCGTGCACGCCATCGCCACCCGGGCACCGGACGAGGGGCCGGCCGAGGTGTTGTTGCGCACGCTGCGGATCGTCGGCGAGGACAGCGACGACCTCGGCAGCCGGCTCGCCGCCCTGCGGCTGCGGCTGATCGCGGACGTGCCCTCGGTCCGTGGGCGGGCGCTGCAGCTGCAGGCCGACGGTCAGCTGCGGATCGCGACCCACCTCGCGGCGGCGTTCCCGGACCGGCTCGACCCGGTGACCGCCGCCGCCCTCACCGGCGCCTTCATCGGCGCGGTCACCGGGGCCCTGCAGATGCTGCTCAAGGACGGTCACCCGGGGGATCCGGCGGCGGTACAGGCGGCCGTCCGGCGGGCGACGGACGTCGCGCTGGCCCCCTGGAGCACCCGGCCGCGGTCATGACATCCGTCATGGGGGTGCGGGTGACGCGACGCAGCCGTGCGCGGGACGCGCCACGGCGATGCTCTATGGCATGACGAACCCAGCAGTCCAGCTGACCGGCCTGACCAAGGCCTTCGGCGCGGTCACCGCCGTCGGCGGCGTCGACCTCACGATCCGCCGGGGCGAGGTCGTCGCGCTCCTCGGGCCCAACGGCGCCGGCAAGTCCACGACGATCGACATGATCCTCGGGCTGCTGCGCCCCGACAGCGGCACCGTGCTCCTCGACGGGCAGCCGCCGGCCCGCGCCGTCGCCCGCGGCACCGTCGGCGCGCTGTTGCAGAGCGGCGGCCTGCTGCCCGACCTGACCGCCGCCGAGACCGTGCGCCTGGCCGCCGGGCTGCAGCGCACGGCCCGCCCGGTCGGCGAGGTGCTGCGCGAGGCCGGCGTCGAGCCGTTCGCGAACCAGAAGGTCGGCGGCCTCTCCGGCGGCCAGCAGCAGCGGGTCCGCTTCGCGATGGCCCTCGTCGCCGACCCCGAGCTGCTGATCCTCGACGAGCCCACGACCGGCCTCGACGTCGAGTCCCGCCGCGCGTTCTGGACCACCATGCGCGCGCAGACCGCCGGCGGCCGCACGGTGCTCTTCGCCACGCACTACCTCGACGAGGCCGACGCCTACGCCGACCGCATCGTCCTGCTGCGCTCCGGGCGGATCATCGCCGACGGTACCGCGGCACAGATCAAGGCAGCCGTGACCGGCCGCGTCATCCGCGCCACGCTCCCCGGGGCCGACCTGGCCACCCTCGCCGCCCTGCCCGGCGTGGACCGCGTCGAGACCCGCGGCGACGTGGTGCTGCTGCACTGCAACGACTCCGACGCCGCCCTGCGCGGCCTGCTCACCACGACCGCGGCCTACGACGTCGAGGTCACCAGCCGCAACCTCGAAGACGCCTTCATCGCCCTCACCGCCGCCGGGAGCGCCCAGTGAACGCCACCTACCTGCGCCTGGAAGCCGTCCGCCTCTTCCGCAACAAGCGCGTCGTCATCTTCTCCACCCTGCTGCCGGCCATCCTGGTGCTCATCATCGGCGGCGTGTCGGTCGGCAACGACCCCGACGCCAAGAAGTACGTCATGGTGAGCATGGCCCTCTTCGGTGCGATGTCCGCCGCGCTGTCCAGCGGCGGCACGATCGCCGTCGAGCGCGGCCTCGGCTGGAACCGCACGCTGCGGCTGACCCCGCTCTCCCCGGGGGCCTACGTCATGAACAAGGTGCTCCTGGCCCTGCTCGTGGCCGTGCCGCCGGTCGTGGTCACGTTCGTCATCGGCGCGACCGCGCTGCACGTGCGGCTCACCGCCGCCGAGTGGCTGCTGTGCTTCGCAGGCGCCTGGCTGTCGTCGCTGCCGTTCGCCGCGCTCGGCGTGGTCCTCGGCTACATCGCCAAGCCCGACAGCGTCCAGCAGGTCGGCGCGCTCATCAACCTGGTCCTCGCCGCGTTCGGCGGCCTGTGGGTGCCGGTCGACCTGATGCCGCGCGTCCTGCGGGAGATCGCCCGCTTCACCCCGTCGTACTGGACCGGCGAGGTGGCCCGCAGCCCGCTCGACGGCGGCCACATCGACGGGCAGGCGATCCTGGTCCTGCTCGGCTGGACGGTGGTGCTGGGCCTGGTCGCCCTGCGCCGCTTCCGGGTCGACACCGCGCGGGCCTGACGGACAAGATGGTCACCATGACCCAGCCGACCCGCCGACCCATGGCCAGGTTCTTCTGGCTGTGGGCGGCGGTGTGGCTGTTCTACATGGCCGGCCCGGTCGCCGAGGCCTGGCAGCGGCCGCAGCTCTGGGAGCGGGTGGCCGGCCTGGCCGTCGCGCTCGCCTTCTGCGTCGTCTACCTGCTGTCCTTCGTCGCCGCGCGGTCGGCCACCAAGCGCACCGGCACCTACCTGCGGATGCCGGAGGCGTTCGTCCGGCTCGGCGTCATGCTCGCCCTCACCGTCGCCCTGACCCTCATCGCCGGCGAGTCGGGCCTCACCGCCCTCGTCTACGTCGGGGTGATCGCGGTGTTCACGCTGCCCCCGCCGTACGCCTGGTCGGTCGTCGGCGGGTCGGCGCTGACCGCGTTCGTCCTGCCCCGCGTCGTCCCCGGCTGGGACCGCGGCATCGACCTGACGTTCGCGGTCATGGTCGCCGCCCTGGCGGTGTGGGGCGTGACCCGGGTCGTGCAGCGCAACGCCCAGCTCGCCGAGGCCCGCGAGGAGATCACCGAGCTGGCCATCGCCGCGGAGCGCAACCGGTTCGCCCGCGACCTGCACGACCTGCTGGGCCACTCGCTCACGGTCGTCTCGGTGAAGAGCGAGCTGGCCGGTCGCCTGGTCCGGCTGGCCCCGGAGCGCGCCGAGGCGGAGCTGGAGGACATCCAGCGCCTCGTCCGGGAGGCCCTCGCCGACGTGCGGGCCGCCGTCTCGGGCTACCGCGAGATGTCCCTGGCCACCGAGCTGGTGTCGGCCCGCAGCGCCCTCGACGCGGCAGGCATCGAGGCCGAGGTCCCCCTCACCGGCGACGCCGCCGACCCGGGCCGCCAGGAGCTGTTCGCCTGGGTCGTCCGCGAGGGCGTGACGAACGTGGTCCGCCACAGCGAGGCGAAGCACTGCTGGATCACCGTCGGGCGCGACTGGGTGGAGGTCACCGACGACGGCCGCGGCCCGACGACCGCGGCGGGCGTGGGCCACGGCCTGAAGGGCCTCCGCGAGCGCCTGGACGCGGCCGGCTGCTCGCTGAGCGTGGGCCACCGCGACGGCGGCGGCTTCACCCTCCGCGCCGCCGCGGCCTGAGGCCGAAGCGCGCAGGCCGCCATGGCGTTCAGGCGGCGGGCAGCGGCCGGGCCGGGGTGGCGCGCAGCAGCCGCAGCTCGCGCTGCAGGTTGCCGATGCACCGCTCCACGCCCTCCGACCAGCTCGCCGCCTGCTGGCTGCTCACGGCGCGGCCCAGGTCGAGGAGGCTGTCGAGGTGCTCGGCGAAGCGCTCGCTGCCGCGCTGCTCGTCGACGACGGCCGAGCGCAGGTCGGCCGCGGCCGAGGCGAGGTCGCGGCTGATCCGGTCGAGCTGGCTGCTGGCGCCCTGCTCGATGCCCGCCCTGCCCTGGCGGGCGATGCGGCGCAGCCGGCCGATGAGGACGTACGCGCGGCCGACCCAGCCCTCGGTCGGGGCGGTCGCCTCGACGCTCGTCAGGTAGGTGCGCAGGTCCGGCCGGGTCAGCGGGGCCGCCTCGGCCGAGCGCAGGAACTGCGCCAGGTCGGTGGGCAGCGCGCCGATCTGCTCGGGCCAGAGGTCGGTCAGGGCCGAGTCCTCGCCGTCGCGGTACTGCGTGATCGCCTGCGGCAGGGCGTCGGTCTCGCCCCGCAGGATGTCGTACAGCGCCCAGTCGTGGCGGAAGACCACGGTCTGCACGGCGAGCACGGTCGCCCGGTCGAGCTGCGGGCGGATCAGCATCTGCAGCGTGTAGGCGTTGATGAACCGCTTGACCTCGCGCGGGTTGACCTGCCCCTCGATGGCGAGGTGGGCCAGGTACGGGCGAACCGTCTGCCGCAGGTCGACGAGCTGCTCGCCGTCGATCTTCGCCGTGTCGTAGACCGCGCTGAGCAGGTCGTCGAGCTGCTCGGCGTGCATCGGCGGCAGCTCGTACGGCACCTGGAAGATCTTCTTCACGTACTCGCGCTCGGCGAGGCGCAGCCCGCGGTCGTCGCCGGCGGCGGCCTGCGCGCCGGCCAGGCGCTCGCGGATCGCCTGCTCCAGGACCCGCTGGTCGATGCCGACGACGAACACGAAGCCCGTGAGGTCGAAGAACAGCTTCATCGACTCGATGACGCTCAGCGCGTTCTGCGGCAGGCACCGGTCGAGGTCGTCGACGAACACCACGACCCGGTCGACGCCACCGCTCTCCCGCAGGTCCCCGAAGGCGTCGGCGAGCTGCTCGAAGCAGGCGAAGTACAGCGACTGCGCCTCCGCTGCCGGCCGCTGCCCGTTGCCGAGGGTGTCCACCGACTTGGCGGCGTCGAACGTCACCTCGGCCACGCCGACGGTCATCTTGCCCGACAGCCCGCTCACCAGCGCCCGCACGACCTGCCCGATCCGCGAGGCGACCGCCAGCAGCACCTCCCGGGCCGGGCGCCCCTCCTCCGTGGCGGCGTGGGCGACCACCGCGCCGCGGATGGTGTCCAGCAGCGGGACGATGAGGTGGGGTTCGCGCTCGTACCGCCAGCCGTTGAAGACCACCTTGAGCGTGTTCGGGTTGCGCAGCTCCGCGCGGATGGTGTCCATCAGGGTCGTCTTGCCCGACCCCCAGCCGCCGAAGACGCCGACCGCGAACCGCGGCTCGCTCTGCTGGATCAGGGTCGCCAGGGCGATCGCGATGCGGTCGTAACCGAGCGCCGGCGTGACGGCCGGAGTATCGAGCAGGATGCGCGCCATGCGCACCACCGTACGAGGCGCCGTCCACGCGACGGCAGCGTCCAGGGGCGGGCGGGGCCGCCGCCGTCGAGGAAACGGCGGCGGCCCGTCCTGACCTACGCGGGCACGTTCCACTTCTGGTTGGCGCCCGTGGTGCAGGTCCAGATCTGCAGACGGGTGCCGTCGGCCGAACTGTTGCCCATGGCGTCGAGGCACTTGCCGGAGTACTGGTTCACCAGCTGCTGGGTGCTCGCGTTGTACGTCCACTTCTGGCTGCTGCCCGTGTGGCAGTCCCACAGGTGGGTCACCGTGCCGTCGGCGGAGCTGGGGCCGCTGATGTCCAGGCACTTGCCCAGCGCGCGCAGCGTGCCGTCGCTCGCCCGGGTCCACTGCTGGGCGCCGGTGCCGTTGCAGGTGTACAGCTGGACCGCGGTGCCGTTGGCGGTCGCCGCGCCGGCCACGTCGGCGCACTTGCCGCCGATGCCCGTGATCTGGCCGGTGCCGCCGGTCGGCGGCTGGCTGGTGGTGGCGGTCGGGGTCGGGTTCGACACGTTGTTCTGCCAGGTGAACGTGGCGGTGGTGCGGGCCGGCAGCGTGTAGACGAACGACTGCCCGCTCCAGTTCACCCGGATCGACTGCGCGCCGGTGCCCGGGTTGTGCGCGATGAGCGCCTTGGAGCCGTCGGTGTTGCGCCAGGCCACGTTCTGCACGGCGGTGTTGTTGGAGTCGATGCGCACCGCGCCCGGGCGGACGAACTTCGTCAGGTGCCCGGTCGTGTAGTACTCGATCGTGTAGTCGACCTGGCCCGCGCGGGAGCCGCCCTCCTGGACCGTGATGAGGCCGGTGCAGGTGCCGCAGCCGCCGTTGTGGGGGCCCATGTTCTGGTTCAGGGCCAGGCTCCACTTGACGACGCTGCCGCTCCAGTTGCGGGTGTAGTTGACGATGTCGGCCATGTCCTCGTTGTGCTGGTTGGAGATCCAGGTACCGCCGGAGTGCTCGGTGCTGAACTGCTTCACCGACGGGTACTGGTTGTGCACCTGGGTGCCGACCGACGGGTCACCGAAGTACCCGTGCCAGGCGATGCCGCCGAACAGCGGGTCGTTGCGCACGCCGGCGTCGGCCAGGATGGCGGCGCCGAAGTTCGCGTAGTCGCCGTAGTTCCAGTCGTGGATGAGCACCTTGGTCGTGATGCCGGCCGCGCGGAACGCCGGGTACACGTGGTTCTTGGTGAACTCGACGAGCCCGGACGGGTTCCAGCTCATGCCCGGGTAGTCCATCGCGGTCGGGTTGCCGGACTGGCAGCAGTTCGGCTCGTTCTGTACCGAGATGTACTGCACCGGCACGCCGGCCGCCTGGTAGGACTGGATGTACTTCACCAGGTACTGGGCGTACATGGGGTAGTACTCCCACTTGAGCCAGCCCATCTGGTCCATCCGGCCGTTGTCCTTCATCCAGCCGGGCGAGCTCCACGGCACGCCCTTGACCGTCAGCGCCGGGTTGATCTGCCTGGCCTGCTGGGTGAGCAGCCGCACGTTGGTGTCGTAGCCGTTGCTGCCGAAGTCGTTGAGGTCGCAGCAGGTGTCGTCGAGCGACACGTTGCCCGGCCGCGACAGGTCGGAGGCGCCGATCGGGTTGCGCACGAACGACAGGCCGATGCCGGCCGTCGGGCTGAACAGCTTCTGCATGACCTGGTCGCGGGTCGTGGCGCTGATCGGGCCGCCGCGCAGCAGGTACGCCGTGGTGTCGGTGATCGACGCGCCCGCGCCCTCGAAGGTCTGGTAGGTGACGCCTTCGTTGACGTTGATCGTCTGGTTGGCGGAGCCGCCGGCCGGGCCGAACGCGATCGACGCCTGCTGCTGCAGCCCGCGGGTGACGGTCCGGCCGCCACCGTCGGAGGTCGTGGTGAGGTACACGTTCACGGTCTCGCCGGCCGCGAACGCGCTCGGGGCCAGCACGACGGCGGCGACCGTCGCGGCGACGGCCATGCCGACGGCGGCGGCGACGGCCTTGGATGAGGGCATGACGGCACTCCCTTTGTCGGGGTAAGGGTCTCGTCCGCCGGGTAGACCCCGCCGCCCGCTCTGGCGGTGAGCGGTTGACGGTCCTCGATAGGTCTGCGGTGGTACAGGAAGGAAACACCGAAGCAGTCAACGTGTCAATCAAACACGTCAACTTTTATCCGCACTTAATCAAAGTCCTGGAAGTGGGCGCTGCTAAGGTGCCGGTGTGCGTACCCGTGCGACCGTCCGGCAGCTCGCGGCGGAGACCGGCCTGTCGGTCACCACCGTCTCCCGCGCCCTCAACGGCCAGGAGAACGTCGCCCCGCACACCCGCGAGCTGGTCCTGCAGGCCGTGGGACGGCTCGGCCACCGCGCACCGCGCCGCCGCACCGGGCGCACCACGGTCTACGTGCGCTGCCCGTACC
This sequence comes from Dactylosporangium sp. AC04546, assembly GCF_022095675.1. Taxonomy (GTDB): domain Bacteria; phylum Actinomycetota; class Actinomycetes; order Mycobacteriales; family Micromonosporaceae; genus Dactylosporangium. Next base: position 47,208 of record NZ_JAHYSG010000084.1, read on the forward strand.
TGCTCACCGACTACTTCGGCGTCATCGTCTCGGCGATCGCCGAGGCCGCCGACCTGCACGGCATCGAGGTGGTGCTCAACGCCGGCGAGGCGGCCCAGGCCAGCGACGCGCTCTCGCGGCTACCGGGCCGCTCCGACGTCGACGGCGCGATCCTGATCCTCCCGCCCGAGCCCGGCGAGGACCTCATCCGCTTGCGGGACCAAGGTGTACCGTTCGTGGTCGTCGATCCGCGGACCGCTCCCCCACGCGACATCATGGCCGTGTCCGCGGCCCACTTCACCGGCGCCCGCGCCCTGATGGCCCACCTGGTCGGCCTCGGGCACCGCCGGGTCGGCATCATCGGCGGCCCGCGCGAATGGCTGGTGACGGACGCCCGCACGGCGGGCTATCTGGCAGCCCTGGCCGACGTCGGCGTCCTGCCGGGCCCGTCGCTGATGCGCTTCGTGACGGAGCCGGCGACGGACCACGGCTACCGCGCGGCCTGCTCCCTGCTGGACGGCCCGGAACGTCCGACGGCGCTGATGGCGTTCAACGACAAGATGGCGGTGGGCGCGCTGCGCGCGGCGACGGAGCGCGGCCTGCGCGTCCCGCAGGACCTGTCGATCGCGGGCTTCGACGACATCGACGTCAGCCGCGCCACCCACCCGACGCTGACCACGGTCCGCCAGCCCCTGGCCGAGCTGGGCCGCATGGCGGTGACCCTGCTGACGCGCCTGCTGGACCGCCACGAGCACGACGCCCTGCACGTCGAACTGGCCACGGAACTGGTCGTCCGCGACTCCACCGGCCCCGTTCGCCGCTGACGCCGGCATTCCAAGCAACCGCTTGACATGTTCCCGGCGTCGGGCACAGAATCCAAGCATGTCTTTGGAATCCGGATCGTCCGAATCTGGCGCCGGGGTGCCGAACAAGCGGGTCATCGACGATCCCGTGGCCATCCGGGCCATGGCGCATCCGTTGCGGCTCAAGCTGCGCGAGCTCGTCGGGCGGGAAGGGTCGGTCACCGCCGCCCAGGCGGCCCGGGAGCTGGGGGTCAGCCAGGCGCTCGCGTCGCACCACCTGCGGCAGCTGGCCAAGTACGGGTTCGTCGAGCAGGCACCGGCGGCCGACAACCGGGAGCGGCCCTGGCGGATCACCTTCACGTCGTACTCATGGGAGCCCACCGTCGCCACGAGCACCGCCGCCGACCTGCTGGAGCAGCTCGTCGCGCAGCGGGCGCTCGACCAGCTGGCCGACTGGCAGCGGCGGCGGGGCGGCGACGACACCGTGTGGCGGGACAACACCGGACTCGGGCAGAGCCTGCTGTACCTCACCGCCGACGAGATGGTCGAGCTGCGGCGCGCCCTGGACGCGCTCATCGAGCCGCTCGTCGCGCGGCGCCCGATCGGTGACCCTTCGGCACTGCCGGCCGGCGCGCGGCCCGTGGACCTGACGATCATCTGCACGCCGCTCCCGCCGACGGCCTCCGGAGGGTGACGTGCTGCGCAACGGGTTCGGGTGGCTGCTCGCGGCCGGGCTGATCTCGCTCACCGGCGACTGGGTCATGCGGGTCGGGCTGACCTACTGCGTCTACGAGCTGACCGGCTCCACGCTCGCCTCCGCCAGCGCGCTCATGGCCTCGCTCGTGCCGCAGCTCGTCTGCGGGTCGCTCGCCGGCGTGTACGCCGACCGGTGGGACCGCCGCCGCACGATGGTCGTCACCAACCTGCTGCTCGCCGCCGGGCTCCTGCCGCTGCTCGCCGTCCACGACCGGGACCAGGTCTGGATCGTCTACCTGGTCACCGCCGGGCAGAGCGCCCTCAGCCAGTTTTTCGTCGCCGCCGAGGCGGCCGTCATCCCGCAGTTGGTGCCGGCCGGGCAGCTCGTCGCCGCCAACGCCCTCAACGGCCAGGTCCGCGACGTGGCCCGGCTCGCCGGTGCCGCCCTCGGCGGGCTCGCCGCGGCCCTCGGCGGCCTGCCCCTGCTCGCCGTCGTCGACATCGTCAGCTTCACGCTCGCCGCCGTCCTGCTCCTGCGCCTGCGGACGGTCTCCCCCGCGACCCGCCGCGCGCACCGGCCCGTGCTGCGCGACTGGGCCGACGGCGCCCGGGTGGCCGCACGGAGTCCGGCGCTGCGGGTCGTGCTGCTGTTCGTCGTGATCACCGGCGTCGGCGAGGCGGTGATGGGCAGCCTCATGGCCCCGTTCGTGCGCGACGTGCTGCACGCGGACGCCGCGCGGTACGGCATCATCGTGGCGGTGCAGGCGGGCGGCGGGATCGCCGGTGGACTCGTCGCGGCCGCGGTCGGGCACCGGTGGTCGCCGCGGCGCATCGCCGGGTACGGCGCCCTCGCGTTCGGCGCGCTCGACCTGGTGCTGTTCCTCTACCCGCTCGTCTTCGACGCGTGGTGGCCCGCGACGGTCATCATCCTGCTCGCCGGTTTCCCGGCCGCGCTCGCGCTCGCCGGCCTGCTCACGGTTTTCCAGACCCACACGGCGGACGCCTTCCGCGGCCGCGTCTTCGGCGCCGCCAACGCCCTGCAGGCGGGCGCCATGCTCGTCGGCGCCACGGCCGCGGGCCTGCTGGGCAACCGCCTCGGCATCGTCCCGGTCATCGCCGTCCAGGGCGCCGGCTACTGTCTCGCCGGCGCGATCGTGCTGGTGCTGCTGCGCCCCGGAAAGGAGTCGGCCGGAGCCGCGACATCCACCGTGGACACCCGGCTCACCGCTCGGCCGATCAGCTGAGCGGTTCCGTGGTGCCGGGATGCTTCAATGGCCCGGTGGCGCTGCCCGACCCACGGCGCTCCCGCGCGGTGCTGGTCGGCGCGGGAGCGTACACCGAGCTGGAGCCGTTGCCGGCCGTGCCGGCGAACCTGCACGACCTGCGGGCGCTGCTCACCGACCCGCTGGTGTGGGGCCTGCCGCCGTCCCACTGCCGCGTGGTGCTGAACCCCTCGTCGACGGACACGATCCGCGACGCCCTGTACGAGGCGGGCCGCGCCGCGACCGACGCGCTGGTCTTCTACTACGCCGGCCACGGGGTGGTGGATCCCGCCGGGGTGGACGACCTGTACCTGACGACGCCGCGCACGACGCTGGACCCGATGCACGCGGCGGTGCGGTATGAGGACGTGCGCGCGCTGATCGCCGCGGCCCGCTGCCCGTCGAAGGTGGTGCTGCTCGACTGCTGCTACAGCGGTCTGGCCCTGGCCGGCGCGATGGGCGACGCGACCCGCATCGCGGACCGGGTGAGCATCGACGCCAGCTACGTCATGACCGCCACCGCCGAGACGCGTCTCGCCCTCGCCCCGCCCGGGGAGCGGTACACCGCCTTCACCGGCGAGCTGATCGACGTCCTGCGCAACGGCCTGCCGAACACGGCCGAGCTGCTCGACATGGACGGCATCTACTGGCAGGTGCTGCGCAACCTCACCGACAAGCAGCGCCCCACCCCGCAGGCCAAGGCCCGCAACCGCGGCCACACCATCGCCATCGCCCGCAACCGCGGCCGGCTCACGGCGGACGCCGCGCCACCGGTCGCCCGGCCGCCCGCCCACGAACCCCCGCAGCCGGGGCGGCCGCCCGCCGAGCAGCTCCGGCTGGCGCCGGCGGCGCTGCTGTCGCTCGCCCTGAAGCACCCGGACGAGGACGCCGGCCCGATCGTGGCCGCCCACGCCACGTACCGCCCCACGCAGGAGGTGGCGGCGATGCTCGGCCGGCTGTGGCCGTCCGCGCTCGGCGCCATGGTGGCCGGGGCCGCCCTGCGCCGGTCGCCGGCCGACGTCGCCGAACTGCTGTCCGACCTCGCCGAGATCGGCGCCGAGGACGTCCGCGGCCACCTCCTCGGGCGCGCCGCCGCCCGCGACGCGAGCCGGGTCGTCGCCCTCGCGGTCCTCCTGCCGGCGGCCACCCGCGCGGTGCTGCTCGACGCGGCGGCGCGGGCCTGCATCGGCCGGCCCGCCGCCATGATCGGCCTCATCGCCGCGCTGCAGACCTCGGACCTCCGGCCGGAGGTCGACGACTTCATCGCCGGCCTGGCCACGGCGATGCCGGCGCCGGACGCGATCGCACTCGCCGACGCGCTGCGCGACGCCAACCACGACGGGCCGGCGTTCGCGCTGTACGCCGCGGCCGGCGACGCGCTGCTGGAGCGGCCGGCCGCCGCCGTCGCGGAGATCGCGGCGGCGCTGCGCCGGACCGGCCGGGACGAGCCGGCCGACCGGCTGCTCGAACGCCTCGCCGAGACCTGCGCCGACGCCGCGGCGGCCGGCCGGGTCCTGGACGCGTTGTGGGCCGAGGGCCTGGCCGGGGACGCCGGTCGGGCGCTGTCCCGCGTCGCCGGCCGCCTGCCCCCCGCCGAGCTGCTCGCCCTGGCCGACCACCTGCGGTTCACCGGACGGGCCCCGGACGGGCTGCGCCTGCTGCACGAGGCCGCCGCGTCGGCGGACCGGCTCGTCGGGTTCGCGGTCCACCTGCATGCCGCCGGCCGGCCGATCGACGGCAACCACCTGCTGGCCGGCCGCATCGACGGCGTACCGGACCGCGACTTCGCCGACGTCGTGCTGGCGGTCGCCCGGCGCGTGGACGAGGTCGCCGCCCGCCGCCTGCTGGACCGCGCCGGCACCTTCGGCCCCGCCCGCCTCGTCGCGCTGCTGGAGGGCTTGAACGAGGACTTGGAAGAGCGAGACGGGCGGGCGGACGGGCCGGACCGCGTCGGCGAGCGGCTGCTCGCCCACCTCGAGCGGCTGGCGTACGGGGGCCTTCCGCTGCCCGTCGAGGCGGCCGCCCTCGTCGCGCTCGTCCGGCGCCGCCACGAGGGCCCCGCCGAGCGGCTGCTGCGGGCCACCCGTCCGCAGTGGTTCGACCGGCCGGCCGCCGCCGTGCAGGCGTTCACGGTGGCCGGCCGCGAGGCGGAGCAGTTGGCCGCGCACGCCCAGCTGCTCATCGCGTTCGCCACCGTCCGGGCCGTGCCGACGGCGGACGAGCTGACGCACGCCTTCCTGTCCGGCGGCGAGACCGGCCACGAGACCGGCCACAGGCATGGCCGCGCGGCCGGCGGTGAGGCCGCCCGCGCCGCGCTCGTCGTCGAGCTGGGCACCGCCGGCCCGGTCGTGGCCGGGAACCTGGTGGCCCGGCTGGCCGGGTCGACGGCCGACGGGCTGGCCGCCGCCGTCTTCGCCGCCATCCCGGCGCTGCCGGTCGCCGGGTTGCTGGCGTTCTACCAGATCCTCGCCCGCGGCCTGCCCGACCGGCGGGCCGAGTACGCCGAGCTCGTGGCCCGCCGGGCCGCCCCGGCCGGCGTTCGCGCCATGCTGGACGCGGTCGGGCACGACGACGCCGTGCTGATGGTGCGCTCCGTGCTCCCGGCCGGTCGCGACCTGCCGTACGACGAGCCGGCCGCCGCACGGCTGGTGCAGGTCGCGGCGTGGCTGCTGCGCAACGTCCGCCACCACGGCACCGTGCTGCCGTGGCTGACCGGTTCGCCGTCGACGGTGGCCGGCGTCGCCGCCGGGCTGGTCGTGGCGCGCGACTCCAGGTGGCACTGGGGTTCGCCCGACCCTCCCTCGGACGACGACGTACGGCAGCGGTTGCGGACCGCACCCGGCGAGCAGGTCGTGCAGGCGTACTGGCTCGACGGGCCCGGGCTGCTCGCGTTCACCGACCGCGCGGTCCGCCACGCCTGGCGGCACGGCAGGAGCGAGGCGCAGCCCACGCACCTGACGTACGACGAGGTCGTCCGGTGCTCGTTCGACACGCTGGGCGGGGACCAGCTGATCATCAACCGGCCGGACGGCACGCAGCTGCGCTGGCGGACCCAGGCCGTCGTCCGGGCGCAGACCCGCGGGCGACATCACTCGTACCTGGACGCGGACGAGCTCGCCCGGATCCTGCGCCGCATCGCGCAGCTCACCGCGGAGGCCGTCCGGGAGTGAGCGGACCCGGCCGGCGGATCGCCGCCGGCCGGGCCTTCGCTCAGCGGGGCATCAGGACTTGCGGACCTCGACCTCGTCCAGCATGGACCAGGCGCTGCCGCCGTTCACCGTGACGCGGACGTAGCGGCCCGTCGTCGACAGGCCGATCAGGTTGTAGGTCTTGATGAGGTTCGACGGGCCCACCGCAGGCTTGGCGATCGTGCCCACCGTGGTCCAGGAGCTGCCGTTCGCCGACACCGCGTACTGTACCGAGTCCGGCAGGAACACGTAGTCCGCGCGGACCTGCAGCCAGCTGCTGTTGATGCCGTTGATCGTGCGGCTGGAGCCCAGGTCGATCGTGAAGCTGTACGTGCCCACCGCGTTGCGGCCCTGCCAGACCGCGCCGTAGAGCGGGCTGGCCGCCTTGGCGCCGTCGGTCAGCTCGGTGCCGCCCGTGTCCGGGTAGGCCGCGTCCGCCGCCACCGTGCTCGTATACGTGCGGGCCGAGGCCCAGTTCGTCGGGTACGACGGGGCCGCCGTCGTCGTGGCGTTCGCCGCCGTGCTCGCCGCGGACAGGTTGCCCGCGCCGTCGAAGGCCTTCACCGTGTACGTGTAGGTCGTCGAGCCGTCGAGCTGGGTGTCGGTGAAGCCGCTCGTGGCGCCGTGCTTGGTCGCCACCAGGTCCCCGCCGCGGTAGATGTGGTAACCGGCGACGCCGATGTTGTCGGAGGGGGCGGTCCAGGTCAGCTGGACCGTCTGGGAGTTGGTCGCCGTCGCGGCGAGAGAGGACGGCGTACCGGGAGCGGTCGTCTCCACCGTCCCGTTGGTCAGGTAGTTGCGGTAGGTGGCGTCGTAGAACGTGGAGAACGGCGCGAGCGGGGACTGGTAGTGGTCGTAGGAGAAGCTCCAGTAGCCGCTGACGCTCGCCGACACCGCCGCCATGTCGGTGACGATGTCCTTGACCGGCATGGGTTGCAGGCCCGACGCGCCGAAGAGGAACGTCTCCACGTCGTCGTAGAGCAGGGTGGCGGGGCGGCTCGCCGTGATGGCGTTCTTCGTGGCGGTGAACCACGCCGGCAGCTGGGCGCTGGTCGCGTGGCCCGCGCCGACGCCGTCCTGCAGGGCGATGATGTCGATCGGGGCGGTGGCCAGGATCGACGTCCACATGCTCTGCCAGCCGCTGGCGTCGAGGGTGCCGGCGAGGTTGGCGTTGAAGAACGGTGACACGGCGACCGGCTTGCCGGGCGAGAGCGTGTGCAGGTGGCCGATCACGTCGGCGTAGAAGGCGGCCAGGTTCGACTGCTGGGTGCCCGTCTGGAAATGCAGGTTCTCCACCTCGAACGGCAGGTACCAGCCGGCGAACGAGTCGTAGGCGCCGTAGTTGTCCCACAGCTCGTCGGCGAGGTCCTTGGCCAGGTCGGCCTCGGCGTCGAGCCAGGTGGTGCTGTTCGCGTAGTTGACCCACCAGTCGGCGCTGACCTGCAGGCCGACGAAGACGTTCACGCCGGCCGACTCGGCCCGGGACAGCACCCGGTCCGGGATGTCGGTCGCGGTCGACCAGGTGTATCCGGTGAGGCCGGTGTTGTAGGTGGCGGTGTGCGCCTTGCTGTCGGCGGTCCACTGCAGGATCTGGGTGTTCACGCAGGCGTCGAGGAGCTTGGTGTACTCGGTGGCGAGCTGGGTGTTCGTCCAGCCGGCGACCAGGTCGGGCTGGATGAACGAGCCGCTGATGCGGGGGTTGGTGGTGCAGGTCGCGGCGTGTGCGGGTTGCGGTACGACGAGCACGGTGAGGGCCACCGTGGCGATCGCCGCGCCTGAGAGGACGCGTCGCATGTGCGTTGTGCCTCCGATCCGACGTGCGCTAGACAACTGCGAGCAGCGCGGCCCCCACGAGCACGGCGGCGTTGCCGAGCGCCGCGGGCCGCAACGGCACCCGGTCGACCCCGGGCAACGCCGCCGCGCGCAGAGCGGCGTCAACGCCCGGGAGGAACCGGTCACCGAGACTGAGGACGCCGCCGCCGATGACGACGACGTCGGGGTCGAGCAGGTTGGCCGCGGCCGCGATCCCGGCCCCGAGCACGGCGGCGCCGAGGTCGATCGCGGCGCGGGCGGCCGGATCGCCGGCGGCGGCCGCGGCGGCGACGTCCTCCAGCGTGGGCACGGTGGTGAGCCCGACCCGCGCGGCGTAGTCGGCCGCGATGGCGGGCCCGGCCGCGTACGCCTCGACGTGGTCGAAGGCGCCGCACCCGCACCGCCGCGGCCCTCCACCCGCGCCGATCTTGGAGTTGTGGCTGGCGTAAAACGGGACAATCCCCCGCGTGTCGGGCGCCACAACTCCAAGATCGGCGCCGTGAGGGGGCGGCGCGGCGGGCGGCGCGCCGTGAGGGGGC
>NZ_JAHYSG010000085.1 GCF_022095675.1 Dactylosporangium sp. AC04546
CGCCGGCGCGGACCCCGGACCCCGTGCCCTCGCCGACACCGCCACGCGCGCCGCAGCCGGCGCCGACGGTCGCCGAGCGGGTGCGCGAACACTCGGCCGAGTACAGCACGGCGGTCAGCGCCGACATCTCCATCGAGGTGGTCGCCGAGGGCACCGTCATGGCCGTCAACGGCCAGGGCTTCACCGTCACGGGCGGCACGGCCACCTCGGGGGCCTTCAGCGGCACCCTCGACTTCGGCGGGGAGTCCGCCGGCACCGCGCTCAACGAGAAGTTCCACGGCACGTCCGACCCGAACACCACGAAAACCGCAACCAACCCGACCATCACGACCCCGACAACGACGACCACCCCAACCACGACGACCACGACGGACCCGGCCACCACGACCACCACGAGCACTACGGCCCCGGCCACCGCGACCACCACGACCGGACCGAGCAGCACGACCGGTCCTGCCGGCGGGAGCGGAACTGGCTCCTCGGAACCGGCCAGGACCCCCGAGACCGCCACCAGCGGCGCCGGAGCGCCGGAAGCCTCCACGAACGGCACCCAAACGGCCCGACCGGTCAGCACGACCACGGAACCAACCGCCCAGCCCGCCTGGTCCGCGACCAAGGACTGGGACGGCGCGGCCTACGGGGATTCGCCCTTCGACGACATGGGGTCCCGCCCTTCGTCGTTCGACGACACCGACTTCTCCGACACCTCCTCGGTGACCAGCTTCTCCGATCGCTCGATGTCCAGCGCGGACTCGTTCGACGGCACCGATCCGTGGTCCGGCAGGAACCCGTTCACCACCGACGAATCCTCGTTCGGACTGAACGCATCCGACACGGTCGGCGTGTCCACCGGGCAGCCGGGCCCGGGGCCGGTCGGCGGCGACGGGCCGACGCAGGCGGTGACGGTCACCCCGGCTGTCGCTTCCGCCCCGATCGGTCAGGCCGGCCCGGCAGGTACGGCAGGCCCGGCAGCTACGTCTGCCGCACCCGGCGGAACCGCACCCGGCAACCAGACCTCCAGCTCTACATCCGGCACGAACACGTCGGACGTCAAGACCGGACCCGACGCGACCCCGCCGGCCGGGACGCCGCTTCCCGGCACGGCATCGAACCCGCCGGCCCCGGCCAGCGTCGACGCGTCCCTGGCCGCCGGCGAGGCGACCGCGGATCTGCACACCGACACCGACCGCGTACGCCCATGGGACCGCACCCTGCCGACCGACCCGGCATCCCGGATCTCCGCGCTCGACGACTGGATCCGCCAGGCCGAACGCCGGCCGGGCCGGACCGGCGAGCCCGCGGTGGACTGTGTGCCGCTGGCCTGGGACGTGTTCGCGGAGGTGCACGGTCGGCGGGCCAACCCCGCCCGCGGCGACGGCCTGGCCGGATCCGGCCTCGCCGAGGCGGTCCGGCACGGCCCGTCGGCCGTCGACGCGTCCGAGCTCGTCCGCGCGCTCGGCGGTGACACGCCCACCACCAACGACGGCGACAGCGTGCTGGCGTACCTGTCGGACAACGCGGGCGCCATGGCGCTCGTCGTCTCCCGGCCGCAGAAGTTTCGTTCGCACGTCTACTGGGTCGTCTCGGCGGGTAGCGGGACGGAGGTCGTGCCCCGCTTCGTGGACCCGCAGCAGCCGGGTTCGTTCACCCACGACGCCCGGTTGACCACGCCGGAAACCGAGTTCTGGTCCAGTCAGCTCCGCTCGCCCGACTCCGAGATCCTGGTGCTCGGACCGGACGGCCGGGCGGTCGACCTCGGCGCCGAGCGACGTGACACCCGGACCCGAGGGTTGTCCGACGCGCCGACCGGCGCACGGGCCGCGGGCAGCAATCCCCGCCAGGGCAGGAGCCGGTCGTGGACCATGCCGTCGATAGGATCAGAGCCGCCCGAGCAACAGTCCGAGCAACCGTCACAGCCGTCGACGCCACAGGCGACGCCGACCGGGCCGTTGTCGATGTCGCTCGCGCAGTCGTCGCGCCCGCTGGCGGCCGAGCCGGACCATGGCGAACGTTCGGAGGCCATGGGGTCTGTCCGTCGCCGCTTCCTCCAGCGGCTGCAACAGCTCTCCGCCGCGACCGGCCAACCGTCGACCGCCCCGACCACCCCGCTGCCCTCGACCACCCCGCTGCCCTCGATCAGCCCGTACCTCTCCACCAGTCCGCTGCCCCAAGGCAGCCCGCACCCCTCCACCAGCCCACTGCCCTCAATCACCCCACTCGGTTCGACCACCCCGGTCAGCGCGCATGCCTCGCTACCCCCGTTCACCCGCCTGAACGCCAGGGAACAGCCGCCGATACCGGAGGTGGTCGAGGAGTTCGTGGACGAGGACGATCCCTACGCACCCTGGTCACCCGACATGCTCGACGACGAACGAGGGCGGCGAACGACCGCGCGTGGTTCCCGGCAGGACCATGCCGAGCAAGGCGAAAGTTCCAGGCCAACCGGCGCCTTGGGGTCGCCTCGCGCGATCGTGCCCCTGCCGACGGACACCGTCGGCGTCGACCTACCGACCGCGACCGCCAGAAAGACATCGCCGGCCCGGCAGCCATCGCGCGTGCTGGCACGCCAGAGGCCACGGCTCGACGTCCAACGGTTCGAGCAGGAGCTGCTCAGAGGCCTGCAGCCGGCCGACTACGACGCTCTCTTCGATGCGTCCAAGGCGGCGGACCAGCGCGCTCTCGAGGCGCACGCGGTCATGCTGCGGGTGACCGGGGAACTCGATCCGACCGGCAGGCGGCTCAAGCTGGTCGGCACACGTCACCGAGCGAAGAAGCTGGTCGACCTGGCTCGGAAGTTCCGCGACCTGAATCTGTGGGAAGGAATCGACGTACGGTCGTTCCTTGCCGAGAACAAGGACACCGTCCGGTTCTCGGTACAGGTGTCCCGAACCAACTACGGCTCGACCGTCCGCCAGGTCCTCGACCGCTTGAGGCAGCACGGCTACGAACTACGCAGCGACGATGACATCGTGAACTTTTGGCGCCCCGGCAACCGATGGTTCGGCTTGACCATGAAATTGCGGGACCCCGACGACCGGTTGATAGAGCTGGAGTTCCCGACCGCGACATCGTGGCAGGCGGCCAAGCAGGCGCGCAAGCACCACGAGGTGGTGCGCCTGAAGACGGCACCGATGGCGGATCGGATCAGCGCCTACCTGAACCTGCTTCGGATCAACCGGGACAATGGGCTGAACGCAACGCTTCCCGATGAGCTCGGCCTACTCCCCATGGCTCAGGAGAAGGGCCTCGCGGAGATCACCAGGGCGCGACCCGAACAATGGCAGGGCTATCTTGACGGCCTGCAACGGGCAGGTCGGACGTTCGCGGACGTCGTCGCCGACCATGGTCTCACCATGGCGGAACTCCCCGGTCCGGAACACCTCGGGCTCCACGACCGGCCCTACCACCAGTTCCCCGGCCGCCGTCCCTCCCGCCGGCAAGAATTCGCCGAGCCGGCGGGAAGCCTGCCGCTGCTCGTCAGCCTCCTTCGCAAGCAGCGCGACCCGGAAGGAGCGACTCCCGAGGCACACGGGACGAGCCTGCCGCCAACCCCGCGCCGGGCATCCGTCGCCATCGAACCGCGCTCGTCCAGCGAGGCGTCGCCGCGCGAGCAGTCGGACGCGCAGAAAACGACCCTGCCGGGCGGAACGGTATCCAAGCGACGGGCAACCATTTCCGCCGCGCCGTCGGCATTTATCGGCAGCCAGCAGCCGCAAACGCCGGAACCGAGCCTGCCGGTCAGAAAGGCACCTCGACGGGCAACGATTTCCGAACCGCCAGCGGCACCCACGGACGCGGCGCCACCCCGACGGGAGTTCGGGGACACGTCACCGGGAGGGCATACGACCGATGCACAGGATGTCGAGCAGGAACTGCTCAGAGTGCTCGAGCCCGGCCAGCGGGCAATCCTTGAGCACGCGGCGGACACGGCGCGGCAGCGAGCGGATCAGGCGCTGTCGGTGATGCAGGAGGCGATCAACGAGATCGATCCGAACGGCGAGCGGGCCCGGTTGGTCGGCACCGAGCATCGGGCCAAGACGCTGGCCTCCCTGGCGCGGAAGTTCCGCAGCCGGAACCTCGCGACACGAGTCACACTGGATTCGTTCCTCGCCGACATCAAAGACACCGTCCGATTTTCGGTGCAGGTCTCCAAAGCGGAATACGGTCGTACGGTTCGCGAACTGCTTGCCGGGTTGGCGCAGCGTGGATACGAGGTGCCCGGCGACAACGAGATCAAGAACTTCTGGCGCCCCGGCAACGGGTGGTACGGGCTGAACGTGCCCTTGCGAGACCCCGGTGGCAACTTGCTGGAGCTGCAGTTCCCGACCGAGACGTCATGGCGGACAACCAGGCAGATACACCCGCTCTACGAGATCGCGCGACTGCGGACGGCAACCGTGTCGGATCGCGTGGATGCCTACCTGGATATGCTTCGCATCAACCGCGACAACCTGCTGCACGAGGATCTTCCCGACGGACTCGACCAGCTTCCCCCAGCCAGGGACAACAGCTTCGAGGCGTTCACGAAGAACAATCCCCAGCTGTGGCAGGCGTACCTGCACGACCTGGAACGGGAGGGTCGGACCTTTCCCGACGTCGTGGCCGAGCATGGCCTCACGATGGCGGACGTCTTCAGCGTGGAACGACCGGCGTCCCACGAGGGCAGCGAAGGCCGCAAAACACCTTTCGAGCCTGCCATCCAACCGGAAGACCCGCCGGGGCGCAGCGCGACGCCGTTGGCCGAACCGTCTCGGCTGCGCTCCGAGGACCGGGCCTTCCTCCTGGGCGACGGGAACCATCTCCTCGCCGCGCTGGTCTACTCCGACCTCGATGTCATCGAGCGGTTGGTGGCTTGGGGGGATGACGCCAGGGCCGAGCTGGCTCGCTTGCGCGCTGATCGGGACGAGACCCGGCGCGCGGTCAGCACGACGGCGCTCGCCAACGTCGTAACGGAGCTGCGCGAGCACCTCCTGGCCCGCCTCGACCGGCTCACGTCGGCGCAGCTCGCCTCGTTCCGGGAGCTCGGGAGCCCGCTCCTGGACACCGTGCCCCACGGGGACGACGACGCGCTGCGTGCCGCGCTGGGGGACCTGCTGCGACCAGACGCCCAGCTTGATCGCACGAGTACCGCGCCGGTGCTCCTCGCCGTCCTGCTGGGTCGCTCGGTCGTCGTCGACGACGGTGTGGGGTCCGTCCTTTTCCACTTCACCGGGACGACCGATGAACCGGTCCGGCTGTACCGCCGTGTCCAGAGCGGCACCGGCCACGCGGAGTTCCACGCTTTCCTCCCCCAGCCACCGCCGCAGCCGCAGCCTTCCCCCGCCGTTGTCCCGGCCGTGCCCCCGCCGGCGCTCGAGAAAGCGTCGGTCGTCAACACCCCGCCCATTGCGCTGCGGTTCCTCCCTCGCAGCGCGCAGACCCTCCGCGCGTCCAGTCCGGCGTGGAATGGGGTCGCCCGCGACGTGGCGCGGCGGGTCGTCCGCATGGCAGCCAACCGACCGCCCGAGGGTGCGCCCGTCATCGTCACCCTCGAAGGCGAGGGCGACGGTCACCGCTTCGGCATCACGACCGGCAATCGGAGCCTGCCCCGCATCCTGTCGGCAACCGAGTTGGGCCGGCGCCGGGCCGAGTCGGCAGCCACTCGCCTGGAGGAGCTGGTCCAGGGGGAACTCAGGGAACTCGCCAGAACCAAGGGAGAGAACGCGCCCATGGTCATCTTCCGGCACCGGGCCAGGACCCGGACGCCGGACGGTACCGGGGACGGCGCGGGCCGCGGCACGGTGACGGTACACGTCGACATCGCCGACTCGTGGTACACGAATCGCGCGCCGCTCAACGACTTCCGGCCGGTACCCCCCGCCGCACGGGTGGGCGAAAGGGGCCAACTCGACGAGGTCGCACTCGCCGCGGGGATTCCGGTCAACACGCTGCCCGGTCTCACCGGTCTCGTCACCACGCTGCGGCGGTACGCCGACCAGCACGGCGCTGACGAGAAGACCTACGCCTGGGACCAACTCCCGGAGACCCTCTTCAAAAACTACCGGCATCTGGTCGGCGACGGGATGGTCGTCGTCCTCGGCAACATCGAGGTGCTCGTCCGGCTCGATCTGACGAACCCCCGCCGGGAGAACGCGTGGCCCGAGTCAGCGGACACACCGAACGAGAAGGAGAAGAAAGACAAGGAAGACAAAGAAGAAAACGAAGTCGAAAAGGAGAAGGAAGGCAAGGAGGACCGGGGCGCGAAGGCCGGGAAGACCCGGGGCGCCCCGGAGGGTCCCGCCGGCCGGGCCGGTCAGGTCCGGGCCAACGAGACGATCCACGGCAACTTCCAGGTTGGCGCGCAAAGCGAAAGCCATTCGGGCCCGACCGGCTGGTTCCGCTTCGGCGGCTCGATCGGGTTCTCCTTCGGCATCGCTGACAGGCTCATGTCGGTGCGGCTCGGCGTCGCCCTGCGGTACGTCCGGAACCTCATCAACCGCTCGACGGGCACGGTCCGGGACGCCGAGGTCGGCCGGGTGGAGGACACCCGCGAGGACGGCGCTCTGCTGTCGGCCGACGCGACGTACCACCTGCGCGTCCGGACGCGTGCCGCGCAGACCTGGGACAAGATCACCCCGACGCAGATCCGCCCCACGGAACGGCTGACCCTCGCGCTGCCGGAGAAGTACCTGACCCGCGCCAAGCCCGGCGAGGCCGCCGCACTGGCCGCCGCGATCCGGCCCAAGCAGTCGATCCCCGTCAACGCCGATCAGCGCCTGCCGAAGGCCTTCTACGCCTCGAACCTGACGAGCCTGCACCTGCTCGCCGACGACATCATCAAGCAACTGGAGAAGGAGCGCGGACCGATACCGCTGGGCCACCCCCTGCGGAACGCCGTGTGGCATCGGGTGTCCAATCTCGACACCCATCTGGACAAGGCGGTCAACCGGCATCGCGGCTACGAGTTCACGCTCGTCGAGGACGGACGGATCACCGCCAACGTCCGGATCCGGACCCGTCGCGCCCCCGGCAGACCACCGCGTCCGGTCAGTGGCCCGAGCAACAAGGCGCACGTCGAGGAGGTGCAGACCGCCATCGCCGGCACGACGGCCGGGACATCGATCACCAACGAGGACGTCGTCGAGCCGAGCCTCGAGTTCCTGTTCGTCAAGGTCCCCAAGCTGAAGTTCGGGTTGAAGCTGCCCTACGCACGCTGGTCGTGGAACGATCGGGACGGCACGTCCTCCGGCCGGATCGGTCTCTGGGTCCACGTGTCGAGGTATGCCAGCTACACCGCCGCGTACGACATGGCGCTCGAGCATCAGGCGACCGTGCAGGTCCGCCGGCGCCGCAACGTCCTGGTCAGGGCCCGGGACGCCGCACGCAGAGCGCGGCCGGCGACCCGGCTCAGGCATCCTGGTTCCAACTACGAGCCGAGAACCATTCGGGGCCGGGCGATGGTCCGGGTCCCCACCGCCGACGCGGTCGCGTACTCGATCGAACCGCCGACCCCGCCGGGCGTGGTACCGCCGGAGGTACCACCGACGACGTTCACCACCACCACGCCGCCGACCGTCCCGCATCACGTCCGCAAGGGCCGAGGCGTCGGCATGGGGCTCGTCGAGATCGATCCGGAACTCGTCGACAGACTGGTCCACCGGATCGAACAGGAACTGGACAAGTACGGCTATCTGGTCCGCGACCCGGACAACACGTTCAAGCGCAACAACTGGTTCAGCCGCAAGCGGGACAGCCAGGTCAACAACGGCGTGCGGCTGCGCAAGCTCCTCTCCGAGGCGGCGCTGCGGGCGAACTTCGACGGCATCCATCAGAACGGGTTCGAGTTCAGCCTCGTCAAGCGCCACACCGGCTGGTTCACCAACTTCCGCGTGCGCTCGGCACGGGTGACGATTGTTGCGCGCCCTGCGACGAACGAGGATAGAACGGGCAGGACCGTCATCAAGGATCCGACCGCCAATCCGCGGCTCACCAACGAGCGGCAGATCGTGAACCTCGAGATGGGGCTCGACTTCGCCGGCGCGTCCGCTGGCGGAGGTCAGGGATTCGCGACCGGGGCAAAGTTGCGTTTCATGCCGTCCAAGGCCGGCAAGCAGCTGCAAGGGGCCGGCATCGGGGTGGAGTTCGACCTGGGCGTCAGCGGCGACGAATCGGTCAACCACGTCAGCAACATGCCCCGGCTGATGGAGTACCAGAAGGACCTCACCGAGTTCGACCACACGACCAACATCCGGGTCGTGATCCAGCACGACGAGCGGCAGTCGTGGTGGCGCCGAGGTCAGCGGCTCCTCAACCAGGTGTTGGGCTGGCTGCGCCTGCCGCGGATCGGGTCGGTGACCGACCACCGCCTTCCGCACCCGCTCCCCCCGATTTCCACCACGGCGACGGTGCGGGTGGTACCGGCCTTCAACACAAAGCCGTCCCACCGCGTCTCGAAGGCGGAGACAGTGCCCGGACGGAAGAACACACCGAAGTCGATCTTCAAGAAGGCCGCTGTCGCCTATCTGGATGTCACCGGGCTGCTGCCGACGGCCCGGGCCCACATGGGCGGGATGGCCAAGCCCGGCGGCACGGCCGACGAGGAGCTCTCCACCTTCCTGAGCCACAGTCAGGTCCTGTCCCAGTGGGCCGAGGTGACCGAGGGCGTCACCACCGACGGGCCCTTCAAGACGAGGTTCTTCCGGGACAAGCACCGCATCGTGTCGTTGAAGGCCGACGTCGGCCCGTCGCAGTTCGTCGGCGCGACGAACGACCCCTACGT
The DNA here is from genome assembly GCF_022095675.1 of Dactylosporangium sp. AC04546. GTDB lineage: Bacteria > Actinomycetota > Actinomycetes > Mycobacteriales > Micromonosporaceae > Dactylosporangium. The sequence continues at coordinate 8,759 of NZ_JAHYSG010000085.1, forward strand.
CCTCGGCCTGATCAAGCTCTCCCTGACCCAGGCCGGCCAGTCCACGAGCCGGCGAAAGGGCCTCGGGGTCGCCCCGCTCGACGTCGCCGCCGGCGGAGATCCGGGGCATACCGACGTGACCGGGCTGAGCGGATCGGTCAGCCACGCGATGCGGTGGGGTGCGGGTCATGAGCGGGCGACCCGGCAGACCGGTGGTCGCGAGGAACTGGGACTCGGCTTCCAAAAAGGGTACGCGTTCCGGGCGCCCGTCTCGTACAACCTCCGCATCGGCAAGACGAAGCGGGCGAAGCTGCTGCCGAACAGCAACCACGTCCCGGCCGACCGCACCATCGACGACGTCGAGCCGATGATCTACGTCTTGTCGGAGCCCGACGCGCTGGAGGCCTACGCGAACGGCGAGGTGCCGCTCGACGCGGATCAACTCCTGGAAATTCTCGCCGCGTGGAGCAGCGGCGAGCTGGAGAGCTCTCCCCAGTTGAGGGCCCGCGTCCTCACCCGGTGGGCGAAGACGGCCGCCGCCACCGGGTCGGATCCGCATCGCGAACTGCGCGAGGACGCGGCCCGCGAGTTGGCCCGTAACTACGCCTGGGCGGACCTCGAGATGCCGGACGAGGTAGCCCGGGACTTCCGAGCCGAGTTCGGGGTCGACCTCGCCGAGCCGATGCAGACCCGCCGGCTCAGCGTGCCGCCGTACCTGAAACCGGGGCACGCCTCGCTGGGCCACAGCGGCGTCCACTCGCTGAACCTGGCCGAGAACCGGCGCTTGTCCGACCTGGTGATGCAGGCCGTGGACAGCCTCGCGCCCGGCCTGTTCGGCAAGACCCACGCCAACATCCCGACGGCGCCCGAACCGGCCCGCCGGAAGTGGTGGCACCGCAGCCCGCAGACCGCCCCGTACGTGGGGAGGCTGCAGGCCGGGGTCGACGCCATCCAGGCCCTCTTCGACGGGGGGCGGGAACAGGCGCTGCTCGAACAGACGCTGAGCCCGGACGGGTTCACCATCCCCTTCCCCAACCCACACGCCTGGTTGGGCGAGAACGTCATCGAGGTGAACGTCAAGGCTCGGCTGGTCAGCGAGCCACGGTTCGGCGACTACATCAAGGGCAGTGGGCTGGAGATGTACCGACACCGGTACGTCGAACGCCGGACGGCGACGCGGCGGCAGTTCACCCGCGGTACCTCCGTCGGCTTCAAGGGCACACTCGACAACCGGCCCGAGACGACGCCGACACCCGAGGAGCAGCGTCGCGACACGCAGCAGAAGGTCACCGGCGGCCCCGGCATCCGGTGGGCCGACGGGTACTCCTTCGCATCGGCGGAGAACCAGCAGTGGACCGAGGAAAGCACGGTCTACGACTGGGGCAATCAGTACCACGCCGACGCGGAGGTCGAGTACATCATCACGGCCCGGCGAAAGAAGCTCGGCGGACGCCGCGTCACCAACTGGCTGACCAACCGGGTCATCGCCCGCTTCCGGTACTTCATGTCGGGACCGCGCAACCGTTCGACCGTGCTCAGGGCGCCCATGGCTGCCGTCCGTGTGACGGCCGCCGTCGTCGGCGACCTCGCCAGGTGGCTGGCCAGTCCGATCTCCCGCCGGCGAGATCGCCGCCGGGACCGGGGACCGGAGTTCAGTCGAACGGTCACCGGCCGGGTGCAGCTCAAGATCCCCCGGAGCGTCGCCGAGGCGACGAAGCTCTCGCAGCCCACCGGCCTCCGAGCGAGCCTCAACCCGACCTGGCTACCCGAGGATGCCTTCGTCGACGCGGTGCAGTTCCACGGCGCGGAGGCCGCCAGCCGCCGGCTGCTCGGTGCGCTCTTCGAACGCCCGGTCAAGTGGAACCGCTGGTGGCCGTCGCGCTGGGTGACCCGCCCCGGGTACCACACGAGCGTGTCCGTGCGGGCGCTCACCACCCGCGACCTGCTCGCGGCCAACCTCATCGATGCCGCCTTCGCCCCGGGTGGCGTGCCGATCGCCACCGGCGCGTTCGTGCCGGGACACTCGAGCCGCCGGGCGGACCTCACGCTGCGTGGCCGGCTCGAGGAGATGGAGGTCGTCAGCGCGCTCGACGGCACCGGCACGGGCCGGTACGTGAAGTACCAGCAGGGCGTGAGCGCTTCGACGACCCACGACACGCCCTATGTCGCGCTCAGCATGGACGCGGGCGGCCCGGCCAGGCTGACGGTCACCGACGACGCCAACCCCGGCGAGTCGTACGGCGCGCACCGCACCGAGGGCGACACCGGCCTGAGCCGGGACGCGCCCAAGTCGCACACCAGCACGTACGCCGACGCGCACCGGCGCGAGGAGCACGTCAAGCAGCAGGGGCCCGCCGTGCTCGTCCGGCTGCGCGGCAGGTACCGGCTCGACGGCCAGAAGCGGGTCGTGCACTGGTGGCGTCCGACCTCCACGGGCCGGCGCCGCACCAGCGACGAGTTCGGCGGGGACGTGTACGTCGTCATGTTCAAGGCCGAATACGACGCATTGGTACAGCGGCAGCGCCGCGCCGAGTTCGGCAGGACGACGGACCGGAAGGGGCGCGGCAGGGTACCGGTCGGCGGACCCGGCTCACCGACCCTGGATCTGGCCGACGCCGTCAGGAGGTTCAATCCGGAGGCCGTCGCGGCCGTGCCCGCGGATCGACCCGACCTCGCCCTCCGGGCCCATGCGCGCGAGCTCGGCCGGCGGCTCCGGACGCGACGGGGCGACGTGGTCGTCGTCGAGGCCCGCACCCCCGACCAGCACCAGCAGCTCAACGCCTGGGCCGCGGAACACCTGACGCGGCGCGAGATCGCCGCCGTGCACGCGGATTACGCGACGAACCCCGCCGGCCGGGACCTCGTGACCCTGATGACCGCCGCGGCGAACAACGCCCACCCGGCCGGTCCGAGGCGTGAGCCGCCCCTGCTGGCACACCTGCAGAACGACCCGCTGCGGACCGCCCGCGCGCTGGCCCGCGAACTGCACACCCCGGTCGAGCTGCGGGTACGCGACGAGGACGGCGACGTGACCGCCCGGTTCAGCGTGGCGCCGGACGGGTGGTACACCGAGCTCGAGACCAACACCCGCAGCGCGCGCCCGGCCGAGGCGGAACTCGCGGTCGACGCTCTGCCTGCCGGACTGCTCGACGAGTGCGTGCGCCTCGGCATCAGCCGGGACGAATTGGTCGAGTTGGCCCGCGGCCGCCGGCGGGATATCTCGGCCGAGGTGGAGGAGCTCATCCGCGGCCGGCAACCGGCGTCGGAACTGGCGTCCCTGCCGTTGACGCCCGAGCAGGAAACGGCGCTGGCCGATCGCCGACTCACGGCGGAAGATCAGGAGCCCGGGCCGGATTCGTGGCTCGAGTCGCTCATCGCGACCGCGCGACAGCACCCCTGGCCCTCGGCCGCGATCGAGCAGATCGCGGAAACGACGCCCGACGAGCTTCGAACGTTGATCGCGCAGCTTCGCGGGCTGCCGGACAACGCGCCGCTGCCGCCACGGTCGGCCATCGCGACCATGCTGGGGGTCCAGATCGAGACGATGACCGGAAGCGGGGCCTCGATCATCAGCGGGCCGGAGATCGGCCAGCCGCTCGTGCTGGTCGAGGTGGGCGAGAACGAGTACCGCCCGACCGAACCGGTCGAGAGGCCGGCAAGCATGACCCAACCGCCCGGATGGCCGGGGCCGACCGGGTCGACCGCCGACGAGAACCTGCCCAGGGGCATCCTCAAGGGTGGGCCCGTCGAAACATTCCAGATCCCTGCGCCGTCCCGCTCGCCCTCGCCCCGCCGGCTCAGTCTCACGCTGGCCCGCAAGGACCTCGACGACCCCGCCGGACCGACCGATCGCCCGGATGAGCCCATCGGCGTCCCCGCTCTCCCCTTGGACCTGCAAACGGGGGGCACGTCACTCGATGATCACCTGAGCCCGAGCCGCGCCGAGCGGCGCGAGTTGGAATACCAGTACGACACGGTGTTGGCCCAGCTCGAGGTGTACATCGGGGGTCATCCCGAGGAAGCCGCGAGACGGGCGCTGGTGCAAAGCCACATCGGCACCGACACCGTCATGAACGTCACCAGGACCTGGGCGCTCGTCAATGAGCTACGCGGCCTGCTGCAGCAGTACCGGCAGGAGGATCACCTCCACCCGTCGGTGCTGCGCCCGCGCGAGCGGCCCACCGCTCCCCCAACGGATCCCGACCTGGAGATCGAGCTGGGCGACGACGACCACAGCGAAATATCGATAACGTTCGAGGACGACGAAACAGCCGTACCCCTCCAGAGCATCGCCGTGCGCTCCGCCGCCGGCCCGTCCGTCCATTCCGGTAGCCCGGTCGCGCGGCCGCATCGGACCCGAGACGCGGAACCGTCCCGGGACAAGCCGGCCGAACGCGACGAGACCGCCGGTAGTGACCGGACCAGACGGGAACAGGCCGAAACAAGGCTGCGGAGCTACATCGCGAGCCGTCCCGACCCGGATGGCGACAGGCTGCGGAACCTGGAGAGTCTGCTCACGTCGGGGATCGGCGACCAGATCATCGCGAACATTCTCGACAGCCAGCGGGAACGGTACGAAGGCCTGGACACCGGCCGGCAGCAGCAGGGACCGATCTGGTGGTACGAGGGCAACGACACCCTGCCCGGACAGACGTACGCACCGAGGCCGTTCCAGCAGGAGTGGCTCGCGGACAACGGAGTTCAGGTGGGTTGGGTGCCGTCCGACGGGAACTGCGTCTTCGCGTCGGCACTCAGGACGGTCACGCCGGAACTCCTCACCCAGGCCGCCCGGCTGGTCGCCGGGAGCGCCGGGCTCCCGGTCCCCGGAGACATCAACAGCGCGGAAGGGTTCCGGCAGTTCCTCGCCGGTCTGCTGCGGCGATCGCTGGCGAACGAAACCATTCAGCGGGAACTCCACCTTGATTTTGCCGCGATCTACCCGGCGAACCACCCCATCGCCCGCGAAGGATCGGCGGCGCTGACCATCGAGGAGCTCGCCACCTCGGTAGCAGAGTTGGGCGAGTACGACAACGCGCGGGGTGACTACTACTGGATGGTCGTGACCCAGTTCTTCCGCTGGGCGAGCAGCATCTCGAACGCGAACGGCGGCAGTTTCCGGGTGAACCTGCAGGGACTCTCGGAAGGCAAGGGCCGGGCGGTGCTGGCCGGGGCCACCGACGACGCACCGACCCACGTCATCGTGCTGGTCGACCAGCACTACCTGCCCACCCGGATCCGGTCGGGCGCATTCCGCCAGGGCGGCTCCGGCCAGAGCGGTGGCGGCGCGACGGTGATGACGGCCAAGGCGGAGTTCGACCTGCCCCGGTCGCCGCTCACTCCGCCTCCGCACCGGGACGTCGCCCGGCTGCGGGCCGAGGTCGACGCGGCGGCCCGGCGCGTCGACGAACTGGACGCGCGGGTGTTGGCGGCCGTCGCCGACCAGGGCGAGGCCGGGGAGGACGCCCGGGCCGCGTGGCGGGCCTTCGGCGACGGGCTGGCGTCGCTGCGTACCCGGATCGACGGCGTGACCGAGGAGACCCTGGCCACAACCCGCGCCGAGTTCGGCAACCTGCTCCTCAGCTACGGCCTCGCCGCCCAACGCCTCGCCGACCTGGGTACGGTGCTGCCACGCGGCCGCCAACTGGTGGAGCCGGACCCGCCGGCAGCGGCGCGGGACGGGATACCGGTCGCTCCCGGCGTACGGCGGGCACGCCGGCCCGGCGAGCCCGCGGGGCTGCTCGGCGGCGCCGTCGCGTTCGAGGTCGAGTTCGGCGGGTTCGAGCTCGAACATCCTGACGGCGTCGAGCGGCTGATCGACCACGAGCTGTTCCGCAGGCCCAACCTGCTGTCCGCCACCGCCGACGCCGGCAACGTCCTGGAGGTCCGCACGCTGCCGATGGCCAGCGTCCTCGGCGAGGAGAACCGGGCGGACCCCGACCTGGTGCTCGACGCGTTCGCCGATCTGCGCGCCCGGCTGGCCGCGGTGACCGGGCCCACGCCGCTGACCTCGGTGTTCCCGGAAGCGGGCGGCCCGGAAGCGGACGGCTTCGAGCACGAGGTGCCGGACGTGGTGATCCGGCCCCGGCCCAATGCGCCCGGCGAACTGTACGTGCAGCTCACGGTCGGCGCGGCGCCCCACGCCCTGGTCGCACCGCTGGAGGTCGTGGCGGAGGGCACGACGTACAACCCCAGGTCGCGCATGCACCTGTTCAACGGACTCGACTTCGGCACCGTGGTGACCCAGGAGTACCTGAGCGAGCATCTCGGACAACGGGTGCCGGCGTTCGCGCTGCCCTTCCTCACCGACGTTCCGGGTGCCGACGAGTTGCGCGGCTACCTCGCGCTCGTGTACGCGCAGGTCGCCGCGGTGCTGGACCACGGGACCAGGCCGCCCGCGAACCGGGTGTTCAGCAAGAACTACGTCGCCGCCGCCGCCCGGACGGCGCTGGCGGGCCTCCGTGCGGGACTGCCGTCCACCGGGCAGGACTTCCTGGACCAGCACCACGACGAGATCACCGCGCTGCTGCTCGACACCTTCATCACGAGCGTCAAGTCACCGGTACCCCCGCAGCAGCTGCTCGACCTGCCGCTGTGGAACCCCGGCGCCGGAACGGTGCGGACCTATCTCGCAAACGCGCTGCGGCCGCTCGGACCGGACAACCCGCCGGTAAGCCAACACGATGCCCTGGAAGTCGGCGCCAATATGCCGACGATGGACGACAACGGAGGAAGGCTCGACAAACCGCTGGCCGTCGTGGAGGTGCGCCACTTCGGCGAGCGGTGGGTCGACGAGCCCCAGCTACACCGGCACCTCGCCACCTTCGACCACATCGTCAACGCCGGATACGACCGGCCGGCGGCCGACGGGTCCCGGCCGAGTCCGCTGCGCGGGCGGGTGCTGTCGGCCATTGCCCGCAGCCAGGCGGACCTCCCCGTCGCTCCGGCGATCGCCGAGCTCCGCACGGCGCTGGTCGAGACACGTGAACTGGCGGCGGACTGGCTGGCCGCCGACGTCGACGAACACCCGCACACCAGGCTGAACGACACCGAAGGGCTGCACCTGCTGGAACTGGTGGCCGCCGCGATGGCCGGCGACGACGTGCGGCCGCTGCTCGACCCCGCGTTGGCTGTGGCCACCCGGTACGCGCGGAGGCTGAACGGGGGACGCCAGCTCATGCGCGACACGCATCGCGACGTCCTGTTGGAATCCCGCGACCGGTGGATCGGCGTCGTCCGGACACTGGACCAGTACCGCTTCCAGCTGACCGGACAGCGCCTCGACCCGAATCTGCTGGCGGACCTGGCGGCCGACAACGGCATCGACGCGATGTCGGACGACGGCTTCGAGCCGACCTCCAGCGACGAGACGATGACGGACGACGACCTTGCCGCGATGTCCGAAGAGGACATGTCCGAAGACGACGTGTCCGAAGCCGACCCCGAGCCGGCGTCCCGCACAGTGCTGCGGCTGCGTGGCGGTTTCAGCGCTCGGCGCGACCACCCGTCCGACGACGAGTCCGAGCCCGACTCGGACGGGGACGGGTCCGAGCCGGACAGGGACGCGTCCGGCACGACGCCGGCCGAGGGGTCCGGCGCCGCCCGCAGATCGTCGTCGAGCGGCCGGAACCTGCTGATCCACCACGTGCCGCTGGTGCGGGACCCGGAGCAGCCAGATTCGCGCCTGACCCCGACGGAGTACCTCGGCCGGCACTGGGGGGGAACGACGCCTCCGTCGTCGAACCCCACCCCGGAGGACATCCCGGTCGTGGTGCTCATCGGAACGGCCACCGACGTCGGTCCACAGTTCGTTGAGGATCTCGCCGACCGTGGCGTCCTCGCGATCATCGAGGCGACCGATGCCGATCAGCGGGACCAATACTGGGGATATGCGCCCAACTGGGACGACGGGTCGCTGTTGAACCCCTCGTCCGATCGTCTGGTGGGCCTGGTCCAGGAACTTCGCGCGGGGTACGTCCAGCGGTTGACCGCCCTCGCCCTGGAGGTGAGCCGTCGGCGTTTCGAGGCCGGTCAGGACTTCGTGACGGCCGCGGACCTGTGGCAGGTTGTGCACGCCGCCATCGGCCGGCACGGCGGTTTCCAGCTCGGACCGGTTCGGGCCGCCGCGCGGCTGCTGGATCCGTCGCTCGACGTGCGGGTCCTCGCCGATGGTCGGATCGGCATCGATCCGGGCCTGATCCACCGGGGCGTCGAACTGCCGGCACGGCTCGCCGGGATGGTCGATCAGCAGTACCGGGGACAGATCGACGGACCGCAGGTTTTGATCTTCACGGCCGCGTTCGTCGCCGACGTCGACGCCTTGGCTCGACCCGGGGTCATCCTGGTTGCTCGGGAGGTCGACGAGAACGCCGAGGACGCCGTGTGGCACGCGGCCTACGTGGAGATCGGCACCGGCAGGCTGGTAGAACTGGAAAACGAGGACCTGGCGACGCTGATCGACGAAGCGCGGGCCGAGGAGCGGCGGGACGTCGAATCATCGGTCGCCCCGATCCAGCGGCGCGTGTGGGCACTGGACGGCGTGGTGCGGATAGCCAGGGAAACCGTCGACCAGGCGCTCTGGCTTGCCGTGCGCAATGAACATCACGGCCTTCCCGCGGGTGCCTCGGACTACACGTTCCTGCTCGCCGCTCACATCCTCCACATGCTGCACCGTTCCGGAGTACGAGCGACCCGGAACGGCCCTCGGCCGCCGGTGGACGCACGCGTCGCGTACGGCGTGGGCGAGCACGCGGCGTTCGCCGCCGCCGTCGTCGCCGCGGAGGACGATCTGCAGGCGATCGAGGGCTGGACGGAGGCCGAGGAGAGCGTCTTCGAGCGGCTGGCCAACCCTGCGACGGACGGGTACCTGCCCGAGTACGACAGGGAGTTCCTGGGCGCGGTGGAGACCACTGTCCGCGGTCGGCTCGCGGAGTTCGTGGCGGATCTCCCCGACAGCACCGTCGAGCGGCTCCGGCCGAGGCTGCTGGCGCACCAGGTACCCGGAATCCACGACGCCGACATGGAGCGGTTGCGGGCCTGGGTAACCGAGCAGGTCCGGGCCGCCGATCCGCACCCCGAGGTGCAACCCATCCTGCTGGACCTCCTCGGACGCCTCGTCGACCGCCCGGTGCTGGTCTGGCATCGGGACCAGCCGCCGGCCATGTTCTGGCCGGGAGGTGAGGAACCGCCGATCCATCTCGTTCAGGCCTCCCCCACCGGGCAGGGTCGATGGGGCCAGTCGGTGCGCTACGCCGTGGCCGCCTGGGTCACCGCAAACTGGGACGGGCCCACGCGCACCGCGGATCACCTGATCGAGCAGGCGGCACGGATGTGGGCGAGTCGGCTGATCGTGCCGGCGGATCGGTTGATCGATGCCGCGACCCGGCCCGAGTTCGTCATCCCGACCGATGTCACCGGCGGGCAGACGGCCCGCGTCCTCGCCCGCAGCTACGACGTCCTGCCGAACCCGACCGATGGTGCGGTCGGGGGCTTCCTGCCCGTGGCCGACGGGTGGGCCATCCAGGATGTCGGCGCAGGTGCGTGGGTCCGCCCCGAGCAACTGCCGGGCGATGTCGCGCCGCCTGAGGTGCGAGGGAACACGATTGTCCTGGGCGGGGCCGGACAGCCCGCGGCCGCGGTTCCCGATTCGGTCCGGCGGTGGGTGCTCAGTCAGATCGACCTCCAAGGACTCGCGCCAACCATCGAACTCGTCGACCCGGGGCAGCCTCGTTGGTGGCCCTACGTCGGTCCTACCCTCCGGAGGAGCGATCACCCGTTGGTACAGGTACCGGCGGGGTTCGTGATGGGGGCGACGGACGGTCCCCGGTTGGACCCGGTCCGGGAACTGCCGGCGACCGCCCGTGCCAGCCTTGTCGTGCTGGGTCCGGTTCGGGCACGGGACGTCGTCGCCGTCGTCTCCCCGCTGCACCAACCGGAACGACTGGGGCTGGTGGTCGACCTGCGGTTCGCCGAGCGCCCGACGACCGGATCGGGCCTGCGTTGGTCGGCGACCGACCTCGCGCATCACCTGAACGTGCCGGTCGTGCTGCCGCCCGGCGAACTCGCGGTCGGCGACGCCCTGCCCGCTCACCTGACCCTGGTACCGACGGACCGGCTCGGCCGGCGGACGTTCGCGTCGCTGGCCGAGGCCGCCGAGATCCGGCCCGTACGGTATGCCGGTTCGTCGGTCGATGTGCACGGCGTCGTCAACAACCGCCTGGCCGCACCGGACACCTACATGCTGCCGGACGGCTGGGAGCTGCAGGTCCTGCCGCGCGGGATCTGGCTGCGTCCCGCCAGCACCCCCGACGCCGTCCGCACCGCGGTCGCCGATGCTCCGGGTACGCCGAGGTTCGCGGTCGGCTACGGCGACGAGCTGGTTCCGGCCGGGATCATGGCGACGATCACGGAACTCGAGGCCGCGATCCCAGGGGCCACGTTCCAGCGCGTCGACGTGCGGACCGAGTGGGTCGAGATCACCCGCTACGGCGCGGAGCGCAGCCCTGAGGCGGAGCGGCCAGGTGCGGACCATGGCGGAGTCGCCGACGTCGATGGCCAGCCACAGTTCGCTGTCGTTCGCGGACCCGACGGTTCGTGGTCGCTGCGCCTGCGGCCGGACGGTCTGACGGTCGAGCCGAACTCGATCGAAACGTTGGCGGACGTCGTTCAGGCGGTCACGGAGCTGGCGCAGTCGCCCGAGACGGAGATGATCAGGGTCTCGATCGAGGCCGGCGGTCACGCCGGCTCGGAGCCGGAAGCCGTGAACGTCGGGCAGCGGCGCGCGGACGCGTTGCAGCGAATCCTGCGGGAAGAGATCGACCAGACCCATCACCCCCGGATCCGCTTCGAGATCCACCAGCACGCGGGGACGGAGGGTGCGGTCCCCGCGGATGTGGCGGTGCGTGTCCGGGCCGTACGGCTGCAGGCCGAGGTGCGGGGCGCGCGCGCCCTTGTCGGGGAACAGCCCCGGCCGGTCGAACCCAAGGGCATGCTGCGGGCGTGGCGGCTGGCGGCTCCGGCCGCGGTCGCACCCGGTCAGGCCGACGACTCCACCCACGGGCCCCGGGCGTACGGCGCCGTGGTCCTCGAACCGGCCTACCTGAACGACGACGACGTGGGGCGCGCCGCTGTCGAGCGGCTGCGGTGGCTGGCCGAAAGCGTCGCGACGGAGTATGCCCAGCCGGAGTCCGGTCTGACGGTGGTGGCCAGGCTCTGGCACGGGGAGTCGGCGCTGCCCGCCGTCGTCGCCGGTGGATTCCTCCTCCAGCAGCCGCCGGGTCGGCCCGGGCCGACGCTGGTGGAGATGGTGCGGCTGCTGAACGCCGGCGAGTTGCTCAGGGACATCAACACGGTTGGGCAAGTGCGGGACACCGGCCTCCCTTCGGCCGAGGATCAGGTGACCGTGGTCCTCACCGAGGCGGCTCCGGGCGCGGCTCGCCAGTTCCACCACCTGCTGGTGCAGGCGAACCGTGAGCGACGGACCACGGGCGAGTTCTTCGTGCGGACGCTGACCATCGTCGACCACACCACGAGGGACACGTACCGCGTCACGTTCGGCCCACTGGACCCCGAGAGCAGGGCCAGGAGGCTGTTCCACCGGGTCCGCGGCATGGTCGGTGGGCATGTGGTCGGTGGAGCGCCACCCTACGACGTCATCGGCCCGCCGCCACCCGAGTTGCCCGTGCCCCTGGATGGTCCTTTCCAGGGTGCGGAGTCCTGGCGCCAGTGGGCTCTGCAGGGTGTGTGGCCGGTGCCCGCCGAGACCGGGCAGCCCGGCGCGGCGGGCGAATACCCGTGGGTGCTTCCGGCCCAGGCGCACGGGCGCCGAATGACGCTGCCGGAGGAGGGCGACCAACCGCCTGCCGATGTCGTCGTGATCCTCTCCGGGGGTTACCCGACGGGGATGTGGATCAACGGCGTCCGGCCGGCGCTGTATCCACGAGTTGACGGACGCCGGCCTGATGACGCCGAGGCCGACGCCTCCTACCTTGTCGACGACCCGCGCATCGCGGCGCGTGAATTGCAGCAGTTACTAGCCACCACCATCGGCGCATGGAACGGCCTGGCAAGCGGGCCTTGGGCTCAACACCTGGAAGTGACCGGGCACGTACACGACCTCGAACTGCTCACCAACCTGTCGGCAGTGCCGGCAGAGCACCGCAACGTGCACCACCTCCTCATGGACCGCGATTTCCCCGATCGACCGGACGCCGTGGCACGTGCCGTGGAGCACGACCTACCCGGGCGGTATCCGTCGACCTTCCTGCACGACCAGCTCATGGCGTTCGTCGACCAGCTCGGCTGGCCCACGGCCCGCCATGTCGTGGTCGAGCGCGGAAGGCTCACCGAGGACGACCGCTCGCTGCGGCTCAGCCGCGGGCCCGTGGAGGCCGCCGAGTACCTCCGCGACTGGCTGCCCGAACCCGCGGACCAGCGACCGCTGCTCGTCGTGCTCGCCGACGCCGAACCGCGGGCGGACGACGGCGGCCCGTTCATCCGGGCCCTGGCGCAGCAGGTCGCTGTCGTGGCTCCGGAGGCCGTGACGCTCGTGAACGGCGTCGTCGTGACCAGGTGGCGTGTCTGGGAGCCGGACGGCTCGACGCGGTCCCGGATTCCCACCCTCGCCGAGGTGGCCCACACCACCGTGCTGCGCGAGCTGGTTCGACGGGTCGAGGCCGGCACCGCGACCGACGACGATGTCGCCGGGCTGCGCCGCCTCTTCGACCACACGTCGCCGCCGAGCGACAGGGCCGAGGAGGGGACCGACGAGACGGGGATCGTGATACGGCGCGAGCTCGTCGGCGGACCGGCCGCGCAATGGTTCGACTGGGTCCGCAACCTGGTCGAGCTGGCCCGCACCAGGCCGTTCCTCGTCGTGGACTCCCGCCGCGCGGAGCGGGACGACATCCACCTCCGGGTGCCCGTCGCGGCCGTGCGGACCGTCCCCGGCGTGGACCATCGCTCCGTGGTCCACCTCGAGGAAGCGCTTCGTAACCCGGTCTCAGCCGACGCCCTGACCGCGCGGCTCGAGGACGGACTGCTCCGACGGGAAGCCCAGTCATGGACCTGGGCACGGGAATTCGGGCTGGTTGTCCAGTCGCCACCGCAAGACTCCCTCATGCTCCAACTCGACGATCCGTCGCCGGAGGCGATCCGGTCCGCGGTACGCGACGGTGCCCTCACCGCCCGGGTCGGTCCCGGGGATTCCGCCGTTGTGCTCGTCCGGGCGTACGGCCGGATCGACGTCGACGTCGCCGAACTGCCCGCGGTCGACGGCAACGAGGCATCCTCGATCGCGCTCGTCGGGCGCCCGTCCGACCCCGTGGCGGTGACCCGATACCACGAGTCGGGGACCGTCGTCGCGCCGCTGACGGCACTGCTGCCCTCGGCGCCACCACCGTCGGTGACGCAGGGGCTCCTCGACAGCGGACACCTCGTGTTCGAGGCCGGCCGGATCGATGGCGCCACCATCCGCGTCCCGTCCGGACGAACGCTCACCGCGCAGGAGTACGTCGCCGAGGTGGTGTGGCCCGATGCGCCGCGCATCCTGATCCTCGCCGAGCCGGTCAGCTCCGACGTCCAGTTCCTGGCCGACCTGCGCGGCCTCGGCGTCGTGCCGATCCACCGGCCCGTGGACCGGGTCGGCCGGTGGCGGACGACGCCCACGAGACCGGACGGTCGCCCCTTCGACGTCACCGTGGCCAGCCTGGCCGATGCCGTGGGCACACTCCTCGTGCTGGGATGGCAGCCGCCGTACGCGCTGCTGCGCGCCATCGTGGCCAGTCATCTGCCGGTACCCGCGTCATGGGGCAATCTCCCGCTGACCGAAGGCCAGGTCGCCGCGATCCAGCGCGGCGAGGCCGTCTTCCGATCGGCGTACTCGCCCCCGCCGCAACGTACGGTGGCGGTTTCGCCGGCGGTGTACCGCCAGATGTACGTCACCGTCCGCGGGCAGGCGAGCCAGGTCGTGCTGACGCTTCCGCAGGCGCCGGAGTCGGCCGGCATGCACGTGCTGCCGGCGCCGCTGGACCAACGCGTTCTGGTCGTGGACGACGGCGCCCTTCATCAACCGGGTCATGTCGCCGCGCAGGTGCTGGCAGATCCACGGCCCGCGGTACCGGGTGCGGGGGATCCGACAGCCCCCTGGGTTGTCATCGTGCCCGCCGGCGCTCACCGCCGACCGATTCGGGTAGCGATCGAGTTCGCCACCCGCGGCATTCCGGCGATCGTCGGATCGCAGACCTGGTCTGTGTACCTTCCTCGCTACATGGCGCCTGGCCTCCTCCCCGACACGTCCGGAAGGGTCGCGTTCCGGATGGGGCTTGAGCTCGACGAGGCCATCGAGGTCGCCCGGTCGGCCGCCGCCGAGGGACCGGCCACGTACCGGTCGTTGGTCGACGAGTGGTTGCGGCTGTTCGGCGTGCCCGGGCAGACACGTCCGGAGGATCTCCCGCGCTTTCCTCACGATGACGTGGCAGCCAATCCCTCGGGTCCTCCTTCGCCGTTCGACCTGGCGCAACACATCTATCTGACCGGAGCACCCGAAGGTCTGCGAAGTGTGTCGGCTGCCATCTACAACAGCCTGAGAACGGTCACCAACCGGCGCGGCGACGCGATCCTTCATGCCGTCGTCGTCGACTCGGGTCAGTTGACCGACGATGGACAACGGATCGAGAACCGCGCCAGGCCCGGCACGACGGGCATATCGGAGTATCTGGCGGCGGACGACACCGACGGCCGGGGTCGGGTCCTGATCATGCCAGCTCTCCATTCCCGGACCGATTGGGCGCAGCTTTCCGCGGCGCTCGCCGCCGGCCTGAGCGACGGCTCGGTCGCGATCGTCTGGGACACCGGTCGCCAGAGCTGGGCGGCCGTGACCAGTCGACTCGGGACCGGCGCGCCGTTCCAGTACCTGGAGGACGCTGCCGACCAGGCCCTGCTGCTGCTCATGGCGATACGGGCGGAGCGTGGGATCGTTCCCACGGAGGTCGAACAAGCGCTTCTCTATTCACGATTCGTCGGTTCTCCCGACGACGATGGCGCCCTCGACGCCGTTGCCATGGCGGTGCCGGCCGCGGTCAACGGCTGGTACCAGGCCGCCCGCGCGCGGCAAGCCGACTCCGCCAACCAGTACTACGCCTTCCTCGAAGGCGACGAGGGGTCCAGGCGCACCCTGCTGGAGGTGTCCCGCAACTCGGTACGCCGTGTCCAGGTCGGCGACCGGGTTGTCGTGCTCATCGAGGCGCCGCTCGCCGGCCCGCAAGAGGGCAGTTCGATCCCGCCGCTCGACCTCGACGACACGCCGCTCCTTCCGGAGACCGCCGACTCGGCAACGGAACCGTCGACCGACCGGAACGTCACGTCCCCGACGCCGAACACCAACCCACCGTCGCCGCCGGCCGCACCCGCAACCAGCGCCGCCAGCCCCCTGCCCACGAGCCCGGCGGCGGAACAGCACAGCACGTCCCCGACCCCGAGCACCAACCCACCGTCCCCACCGGCCGCCCCCACAACCAGCGCCGGCCGCCGACCGTCCGCGGGACCGACCCCGACCGGGACGGACGGTTTCCTCGAGGTCGCCGTGGGAGCGGACGGGTGGTGCGCCTACTACGCGGTGATCGTCGCAGATCCGGAAGCCATCCTTGCGCTGGGAGGGTGGACGCCACAGCAACGCGAGTTCCTGCTACGGCTCGCCGTCCTCCGCCGCTACCCGGCCGCCTTCCCCCGTGGTCTCGGCTGGGCGGAGCTCGGCGACATCGCGCAGGGCGTCCGGCTTCGGGTGGTCCGGCACGTTCACGACATGGACGACGCCACGCTCGTTGCCTTCTTCCAGGCGCATCCAACCGTGCAGCGTCCGGACGTGGAGCACGACCTGCGGCGGTCCCTGGCGGCCGCGGTCTACGCGGACTGGAACGAGGACGCGGGCGATCTCACCATGCCGCTGCTCATGCGCCTCCTGCGCCGCACCGTCAACGTCCATCGGCACTACGGGGTGGAGGCGGTGACGGCGCCGAACCCGACCGGGAGTCCGATCCACGTCCGGCTCGGCGGGGGCCACTACGCCGCCCTCGTACCCCGGGAGCGTCCCGCGCCGGCCGAGCACGGCAGGGTGGCCGAGCCACCCGGCACCCCGCCGACCGGCGACGCGGAGTCGATCAGCGACGTCGCGACCGTACCGGCGGAGCGGGAACGACCGGCGCCGCCGGCCACACGGCACCGATCGGGGTCGATCCCGAACCCGGCCGCTCCGCACGCGTGGCAGCTGACCGACCCGCGGCAGCTGCTGGCGAGGATGATTCCGGGCCCGGCGCCGGCACAGCCGCAGTACGCCACCATGGGTGAGTTCCTCAACGACAACTTCTCGTTCGTCGCCGTGATCCGGGAGCCCGGCTGGGTGGACGCCGACGGGCTGATCCGCACCGCGCACTCCACCGAGCCGATCGACGCCGAGACATACCTCGAATGGCTCGGCCCCCTCACCGGCCAGGCGGTCGTGCGGTTCGACCATGCCGGATCCCACGTGGCCCGATTCGCGGCGGAGGTGGCCCGAAGGGGACCCATCACCCTGTCCCGGGCCGGTGACGACGGGGCCGACCGGTGGCTCGCCCAGGTCCTGCAGTTCGCGTCGAACCGGCTCCGTTCCTTCGACGGTGACCGGTCAGAGCCGCTGCTGGCCGCCAGACGCGTCCGCAGGGACGACCTGACGGCCCTTCGCGACGTGGTACGGCAGGCACGGCGCGACCGTGCTGCCACCGCAGAGGACGTGGACGGCGACCGGGTGTTCCAGGCCGCGCGGCTGATGGTCGGCGGCGGGCAGCTCCTCAACACGAGCGATGGCCTGACCGGTGGCGGACCCGACGCACGGGTACGTCCGGCGAGCGTCCTCGTCGAGCTGTACGACCTGCTTGAGCGGCACAGCTGGGAGCTGCGTCAGCAACTCGTCGTCCATCGGGGCCGGCTCGCGGCCACGGGCGACGTGATGGACACCGCCGACGACGCCGCCATCGCGGAGCGGCTGCTACGCCCCGGCTCGCTCGGCGACGGCCGGGTCATCGTGCTGCCGCACCTGGGCGACGCGGTCGCCGACCGGGAGTCGCTGTACCGCAGCCGCCAGGTCAGCCGCCTGAGCCGGGACCGGGTTGTGGTGTTGCGGGATCGGTTCCTCGGGCAGTGGGCGGTCGTCCACCGCCAATCCAACGCGCTGCGGCTGACCGACAGCCTGAACGAGGCCATGGATCACGCGCTCCCCCTGCTGAACGCGGGCCACCAGTCCCCGGCCGGCCCGGCCGACACGCGCTCGGCCGATGCCGTGCCGCCCCTCCCCGCGCGTCCGGGTGGCACGGCCACCGGGCCGTTGGGCACGGTGGAGGCGGCGACGCGGCGCGCGGACCGCCTGGTGCAGCGGCCGTCCCGGCCCAGCCTGAGCCGCTACCTCGCGCAGCGGCGCGTGACCCGCGACGAGTACGCCGAGGTAGAGCGGCAACTCCGCTTCTACGTCGCCACCCACCCGGGTCCGGCGGCCCGGCTACCCATGGTGGAGATGCTCGCCTCGGCGTCCGTCGGCGAGAACACCGGTACCGGCGAACGCATCGACGCCCTCCGCCGCCTCCTCGACCAGTACCGACGGGAGGACCTCGACACCACCGAAACCCACGGCTCCGACACCGATCACCGCAACCTGATCGACGACAGCGTGCCGATCAGCGACACCCCGGAGCACAGCGACAGCGAACACGACCGCGAGCAGCGTAACGACAACGACAGCGAGGAACGCAACGACAGCGAGGAACGCAACGACAGCGAGCAGCACGCGGAACCGTTGGTGCGGCCAGCCGATCCCACGTTGAGCCGTTTCCTGGCCCGACAGCGTGCGGCCCGCGACGAGTTTGCGGCAACGGAACAACAGCTCCGCGACTACGTGGCCAGCCACCCGAGGGCGGCGGCCAGAATCCAGCTCGTGGAGACGCACGCCGGGACCCACACGGGCGAGAGCGTCAGCGAAACCCTCGCCCTCACCGACACCCTCCGCCGTCTCCTCAACCGGTTCCGCCGGGAAGACCTTGCCCCCGCCGACCGCACCGACGACGGCGACGAGGTCAACCGGAGCGACGAAGACGAGGTGTCCACCAGCGACGACGACGCCGAGGCAACGGTGCCGGCGTCGACGCCGCCGGACGATCGGGACCTCTGGTGGTACGCGGGCACCCGCAATGTTCCCGGCGGCTTCCACGCCCCTACGCTCGCTCAGCGGCAATGGCTCGTGACCAACCGGCGGCAGGTGGGGTGGGTACGAGACAACGGCGACTGCGCCTTCGCCGCGGCTCTGGAGACCATCACGCCGGACGTCGTCACCGATGCCGCCAGGCTGGTCGCCGACGCGGCCGGAATACCGGCACCCGGCCGCATCGACAACGCGACGGCCCTGCGAGGCTTCCTCGCCGACCTCGTGGACCTGACGCCGCGCAACGCCACCGTACGGCGGGAGCTGGCGCTCGGGGGCGTCTCCATCCTGCCGGCGGACAGTCCCAATTTCCGCACCCTGAGGCCCGAGACGGCGATCACCATCGACAGCTTCGCCACAGCGCTGCGGAACTACGGCAACTACGACCACCCGGCGGGAAACCACTTCCTCTACGTCATGCACCGGCTCTTCGGCTGGGCGAGCCGGATCTCGGCGGACGCCGGCGGTGACCTCCGGGTAGACCTCCACGGGCTCGGGGGGACCGACGAGATCACGTACTTGGAGCCCGGCGGCCCCGACGTCGACCCGACCCACATCATCGTGCTGGTCCTCGAGCACTTCATGCCCACCCGGGTACGGCCGCCCGACGGTGCCGAAAACGCAGGCGGCGGTCACGACGCCACGGTCCTGCCGGCCGATGTGCACTAGGACACGCCGCCGCCGCGGGCCACCACCGGTCCCGTGGCCGGGGTCGCGCGGCTGCGGGCCGAGGTCGACGCCGCGTCACGGCGCGTCGACGGGCTCGACGCCCGGGTGCTGGCGTCGGTCGCCGGCAGGGGCGTGGCCGGTGACGACGCCCGAGCCGCCTGGCAGAGCTTCGTCGACGGGCTCGCGTCGCTGCGCGGGCGGATCGACGCCGTGACCGAGGACCCCCTGGCCACGACCCGCGCCGAGTTCGGCAACCTTCTGCTCGCCTACAACCTCGCCTTCGAGCGGCTGGCCGCCCTGGGTACCGGCCTGCCGAGCAGCCGGCAACTGGTGCAGCCGGAACCGCTCGACCGGCCAGACGGCAACGACTGGGAGCACGTGGTCGTCGTCGACCGGACCGGCAGGAGGACCGACGACAGTTCCGACAACGGGGCCGACCACGAGAACCCGCGCGTCCTCACGGCGGACCTGATCGCGCAGGGGACCATCGTCGCCACCCCTGGGAACGGCGGATGGCTGGTCCGGCACCGTGACCTGACCACGGCGGACCACGTCCAGGAACACCGGGCCACCGACCGCGGGACCGCGACCGTCGCCGCCCGGACCGCTCGCAACGCGTCGCTCGACAAACTGACCCGGGAGGTCAACGACCACGCCGACGTTCGCGCCTGGCGCGAGGCCCATGGGTTGCCGCACCTCGACCGGGACGACGTGTACGCCGAATGGCGGGAACTGGTCACCGACGGGTCGCACGGAGGACGGCGAAGCGACGGGGCGGACCTCGTCGGCCGCCGGCGGGCCGAGGCGCTGGTCGTGGCCCTCCGATCCCTGATCAGCAAGTACAACCCGCCCGGACCGTCGCCTCGATGGCCGCCGGGGTTCATCACCTTCGCTTCGACGACACGAGGAGACGCCCTCCCCGGAATCCGCCGGGACGGTCTGAGCAACAACGAGCTCCGGCGTTCCATCGTGGTGACGACCGCGCCCCGGAATCCGACCTCCGCCGGGCAACCACTGGTGCCACCGATCAGCGACGAGCCGGACACCGACAGCCAGGCGGACGACGAGATCGAGCTGGACGACGAGATCGAGCTGGACGACGGCTTCGAGCAGGCCAACGGCTTCGAGTAGGCAGCGGGAAGGTGGTCGGGTCAGCTCCGGGTCGCGTGGCGTTCCGAGCGGGCTCCAGAAACAAGGGTCGGCGGGCCATCGAACCCGCCGGCCGCGGGATCCGTTGTCTCGCGGACACGTGCGCGTCCATCGCCGACCGGCCGAACAGGGAGGAACGGTTGACCAGACCGAGACCACTCCCGGCCCTGCGAACCGCGGCGGTGCCGGCGCCGACGCCCCGGCCGTCCCGGGTCAACGACACGCCCGAGGCGCTGGGCTCGCGGGCGAACGTCCTCGATCCGGGCCGCTGGTCGAGCCGGTGGGGCGGGCTGCCCGCGCTGCCGGTCGCCCGCCCACCGGAGCCCTCCCCGCCCGTCGACGCCCCGGCGGCGGCGACCCCGGCTCGGCCCGCGCCCGCGCCGCCGCCTCCCGCGGCCCCGCCGGAGGGCGCGCCGCGCTGGCTGGATCCGGCCGGCTGGGGCGCCGAGGACCGGGCCCGGCTGCGGCGCACGTTGCAGCACCGGTACGACGCGTACGCTCGCGTCGTCACCCGTACCCTCGCCGAGGAGCCCGGGCTGCGGGCCGCCGGCGGCGGCGCCGACCTGATCACCGACCTGGTGGCGCTCTGCGCGTACATGCACGAGCGGGACGCGGTGAACGACGCGCTGCGGGGCGTGGCCGGGCGCCCGGACGGTGCGGAGAGCCTGATCGCCCGCGGTGCCACCAGCGGGCTGCGCCGGTTGCCCGCCGTCATCGGCCCGGTCTTCGCCGCCGGCCAGGCCGCGGTGGGCGCCGGCTACCGGGCCGGCGACGAGCTCGTCGAGCCCGCCTTCGTCGACGTCTGGTTGACCGGCGCGACCGGCGCCGGCGCCGCGGTCGAGTACGTCATCTGGTCGGTCAGCGCGCGGCGGGTCGACCGGTTCCTGCCGGAGGAGCAGCCCGGCGCGGCCTTTCCACCGGGCAGCCGGTTCGCCGTCCTCGCCGTCGACGAGCCGGCCGCCGACGGGCCGCTGCGGGTCCTGCTGCGGGACCGCACCGGCGAGCGACCCGACGCCGCCGGACGGTGGGACGAGACGCTGCGGCGGCTGCGCCACAGCACGACCGTCGCCGCCGAGCACCCGGGCACCCTGGGCTTTCCCATCGGCCTCGACCAGTGGGGTCGCCCCTTCATACCGGACCTGTTCCGCCCCACCACCGGAGGTTTGTGACCATGAGTTCCAGTGTGGTGTCGGTGTCGCACACCGAGCCGGGCGGGATGCCCCGCATCGCCGACGCGCTGGCCGTCGCCGGGCCGGGCACGACCGTCATG
This sequence comes from Dactylosporangium sp. AC04546, assembly GCF_022095675.1. Lineage (GTDB taxonomy): Bacteria > Actinomycetota > Actinomycetes > Mycobacteriales > Micromonosporaceae > Dactylosporangium. The sequence continues at coordinate 30,043 of NZ_JAHYSG010000085.1, forward strand.
CTCCAGCCTGGCACGTACCACGAAGAGCTCCGGCTCATCGGCGACGTCACCCTCGCCGCCGAGGACGGGCTGGGCAGCGTCGTGCTCCGCGCGCCGGACGGGGTCGCCGTGTTCGTCGGCGCCGGCACCGTGACACTGCGCGGGATCATCGTCGTCGGCGGCAGCGAGTCCTTCCCCGCAATTCAGGTCAACGGCGGCTCACTGCGGATGTCGGACTGCGAACTGCGCGCCGACGGCGTGGTCGGGCTGCACGCCAGAGACGGCCGCATCGACCTGCACGACTGCGTGGTGGAGAACGCGTCCGGTGCCGGTCTGCTGCTGGAGCAGGGGACGACGGGAACGGTCAGGGCGACGACGGTGCGCGAGGTCGGCGGTGCGGGGATCGTCGTCGCCAGCGGCGCCGACCCGGAGTTCGCCGACTGCACGATCACCGGGGTCCGGGGGCCCGGCGTCCTGTCCACCCGCGACGGCCGGGGCGGCCTGGTCGGCTGCGCCCTCACGGCGATCGCCGGGCCGGCGGTGGCCGTCGAGGACCGGGGAGCGATCAAGCTGCGGTACAGCATCGTCCACAACACGTCGGGCCCGGGTGTGGTCGCCACGGGCGGCGAACCGGTGCTGGAGGACTGCCTCATCCAGGCCGTCGACGGGCACGGCGTCGTGATCGCCGGCGACGCCGATCCCACGCTCGTGCGATGCCGCATCGAGGGCAGCGGCGGCCACGCCGTCTTCGCGCTCGACACCGGCGCCGGCCGGCTCGTCGACTGCCAGCTCGGCGATACCCCGGTCGCGGTGCTCGCGGTCACCGGTACCGCGTCGCCCACCCTGGAACAGTGCCACCTGAGTGGCTCCGGCGAGGTGACCGCGCTCTTCGACGGCAGCGGCCGAGGCGTCCTCGTCGGCTGCGAGGTGACCGGCGGCCGGACCGGCGTGCTGGTGCGGGGAGGCGCCGACCCGGTCATCGACGAGACCACCGTCACCGGCTGCACGGAGTACGGCGTGCACAGCATCGACGGCGGCCGCGGCACGGTACGCAACTGCACCGTCGAGCAGTGCGGCGTGGCCGGTGTCCGGCTCGCCGACGCGTCGACGGCACTCGCCGACTCCCGGCTGCGCGGCGGCCGGCACGGCCTGATCGTCGCGCCGGGCGGGCAGGCGAGCGTCGACGCCTGCGAGATCGACACCGCGAGCGTGGCGGGGGTCCTGGTCGAGTCGACCGGTGAGCTCCGGCTGCGGCGCAGCCGGGTGCGCGACGGCGACGCGGTGGGCGTGCGCTTCGCGCCCGGCTCGCGGGGCGCGGTGATCCAGTCCGAGATCTTCGACAACGGCACCGACGGGGTGCTGCTGGAAACCGCCGAACCGGTCGACCTCACCGGCTCGTCGGTCAGTGGAAACCATCGGGATCAGGTCCGACGGGCGGGCGCGGCACCCGGCCCGGCCGGCCAGTCCGGGCCGAACCCCCCGGAACTCGACGCCGCCCCCGGCTCCGCACCGGTCTGGCAACCGCCGGAGCCGGGCCCACCGCGCCACCAGGACGGGCCGCCACCGGCAACGGGCGCCGCGCCGGGCGACAGCGACGCCGCCGCCCCGCTCCTGGCGCAGCTGCGCGACCTGGTCGGCCTCGCCGCCGTCAAGGAAGAGGTCGCCACCCTGGTCGGGCTGCACCGGATCGCGCAACGGCGGGCCGAGGCCGGGCTGCCCCGGCCGCCGATGTCCCGCCACCTGGTCTTCGCCGGTGCACCGGGCACCGGCAAGACCACGGTGGCCCGGCTCTACGGCCAGATCCTCGCGGCCCTCGGCGTCATCACCTCGGGCCAGCTCGTCGAGGCGTCCCGAGCCGACCTGGTCGCCGAGCACATCGGCGGCACCGCCATGAAGACCACGCAGAAGTTCACCGAGGCGCTCGGTGGCGTGCTGTTCGTCGACGAGGCGTACACGCTCAACCCGGTCGAAGGGGGCAGCGGGCACGACTTCGGCCGGGAGGCCGTCGACACGCTGGTCAAGCTCATGGAGGATCACCGCGACGAGGTCGTCGTCATCGTCGCCGGCTACTCGCCGCAGATGCGGCAGTTCATGGCCGGCAACCCGGGCCTGGCCTCGCGGTTCTCGCGCACCATCGAGTTCGACAGCTACACCACCGACGAGCTGGTCACCATCGTGGAGCACTGCTGCCGCACCCACCACTACTCGCTGGAGTACGACACCCGCACCGCGCTGGCGCGGCTGTTCGACGGGATGCCCCGGACGGAGTCGTTCGGCAACGCGCGGGTCGCCCGGAAGATCTTCGAGGAGATGGTCGGCCGCCAGGCGTATCGGCTCTCCGGCGATGCGACGCCCAGCGGGGTGGCGCTGGCCCAACTCCTGCCGCAGGACCTCGGCCAATCTCCGACCGCACCCGCCGGTACGGACGGGGCGCGCAGCGCCGAAGTGGACGCCCTGCTCGACTCGCTGAACTCCATGATCGGTCTCAGTGCCGTCAAACGGGAGGTCGCCGAGCTCATCGACCTGCTCGCCAACGCACGCGCCCGGGCTCGCGCCGGCCTGCCCACCCCCGGGGTCTCCCGTCACCTGGTCTTCTCCGGTCCACCCGGAACGGGAAAGACCACCGTGGCCCGGCTGTACGGGCGCCTGCTGGCCGCCCTCGGCGCGCTCAGCAGCGGACAGGTCGTCGAGGTCGCCCGCGCCGACCTGGTCGGCGAGTACATCGGGCACACGGCGCACCGGACCCGGGAGGCCTTCGACCGGGCCCGCGGCGGCGTCCTGTTCATCGACGAGGCGTACACCCTCAGCCCACCCGACGCCCGCAACGACTTCGGACGCGAGGCGATCGACACGCTGGTGAAGCTGATGGAGGACCACCGCGACGAGGTCGTCGTGATCGTCGCCGGCTACGACGAGGAGATGGCCTCGTTCCTCGCGGCCAATGCCGGTCTGGAGTCCCGGTTCACCCGGCACATCCACTTCACCCACTACACCCCCGACGAACTGGTCGCCATCTTCGAGAACCTGGCCGGCGCCAGCGGGTACGAATGCCCGTGGGAGACCCTCGACGCGCTGCGGGCCCAGTTCACGTCGGTGCCGACGGGACGATCGTTCGGCAACGGCCGGTACGCACGCCAACTGCTCGGCGAGGCGATGACGCGACAGGCGGGCCGGCTGCGCGGGCGGGCCGACCCGTCCGTGGACGAACTGAAGACCCTGCTGGCCGTCGACGTCCGGCCCGCACCGGCCATGTCGAACTAAGCGGAGCAGGCGGTCGGGGCCGGGGTATGTGGCAACTGCCACTCCATTCCGGGATGTGCGATCCTCTCATAGGTCGGACCAACCGTGCCCGCGGCGACGATGAACAACCCGACTGCCCCAACCGCGGGCACAGAGGAGCTGAGCGTGAGATGGGATCAAACAACCGATCTGGCAACGCGGCGACGCATGTCCATGACCAGATCGACCTGTACCTGACCAACGCGCTCACCCCCGAGCAGGAGGAGCAGTTCGAGGAGCATCTGCTGTTCTGCGAGGCTTGTCGGGAGCAAGCAGACCGGGAGAGCGAGCTCGCCGTCGCGGTGGCCGCGCTGCCCGCCGAGCTGGCAGCCGAGCTCGAGGCGACGGATACCGCCGCACCGGCCGGAACCGCCGGCCGGAACACCAGCGATCGCGCTGCCGCATCGAACACGACCCGGCGGGCGGTCCCGGCCACCGCGACCGGGCCGGCGGCCGGTCGGCCGCCCGGCCGCCCCGGGTCGCGCGCGCGTCGGCTGCTCAGCTACGCGGCGGCGCTGGTGGTCGGCGCCGTCCTGGGCGTCGGCGGCGCGTGGCTGTACCCGAGCTCCGACCCCGACCCGGTGACGGTGGGCGACCAGACCGAAACGGGTAGTCGCGGCCAACTGTCCGTGACCGCGACCGAACGCGCGGGCGGCACCGACGTGCGGGCGGTCGCAGTGGGTCTGCGTCCCGGCGAGCAGTACGACCTGATCGCGGTCGGCACGGATGGTCGCAACCACGTCGCGGCGCACGGCGTGGCCGCGGGCGGCCCGCAGACCATTGTCGGCTCCGTGCCGGTGGCGCGGGACAAGGTCCGATTCTTCGCGCTGGCCCAGGGCAGCCTGCTGCTGGTCACGACCGTCTTCTGAGGCCCGTCCGGCAGTTCGCCCCGCACCGCGGCCGGCCGATCGAACCGCCCACGGACGTCGACCGTTGTGGCGCCATGGCAGAACGCACACCAGGATGGGGAGACGCCCGGTGAGTGACAACGCGGACCCGCCCGCGACCGATCCGCACGGGACCGGCGCGGCCGGTGACGGTGACCCGTCGGGCGACGCCCTCGAGTTCGGCAACCGGCCGCCGGTGCTGTCACACCGGGCCCCGCGGCTTCCGTTCGCCTGGCGCGTGCTGAGCGTCGTTTCCGTGGCGCTGGCCTTGAGCTCGATCGCGTGGGCGGCCACGGTGGCATGGCCGGCGACGGACCCGTCGGGGACGGCTGAGCCCGGCGCCGGCGCCCCGCCGGCAGTGGGGCCCGAGCCTGGAGCCGGCGCCCCGCTCACCAGCGGGTCGGCCGCGGCGTCCCCGCAACCGGGACAGACCTCGACATCCCGCAGTCCCGCCACGACGCCCGCGAACCCGGCGGCCAGCACCCCGGCGCAGTCGCCCGGCGCACCGGCCACGAGCCAACCGACCGCCGGCGCGACGCCCACCGGACCGGTCGTCCCCGCGCCGGGGGTGACGGTCCGGCTGGTCAGCGGCCACAGCGATCTCTCCGCGGGCGTGGCGGCCGGCGCAGTCGACAACGGCGCCCGGATCGCGCAGTCAGGCAGCACCGGCGAGGCCCAGCAGTGGCGCGTCCAGGGCGCCGGGGCCGGCTGCTTCCAACTGCTCAACGTGCACTCCGGGTTGGCGCTCGACAATCCGAACACCGGCGAGGGCGCCACGATGCAGCAGTGGGCCTTCGCCCCGGGCAACGTCAACCAGAGCTGGTGCTTTCTCTCCGTGGGTGGCGGGCGGTACTCCATCCAGAACCGGGCCAGCCTCATGCTCCTGGCGGTTCCCGCCAGCGGCGGCGCGGACGGAGCGCCCGTGCAGCAGTTGAGCGGGGACCCGACGGCGCCGCGGCCCAACCAGACCTGGCGCCTGGTGCGGGCCGGCTGACCATCGCAGTGACCTGGCCGGCCTCGGCGGCCGTCGGGGCGGGCTAGCGACGGTGCCCGAGGTCGCCGGGCGCCGGCCCGTCACCGTCGAAGTGCATCCCGCCGTCCCATCTTCTGGACGTGACGAGGAGTTCATCTGTACGCAACAATCACTCGACCCCGGTCGCGGGCCGAGGTGTGCGTTCGGCCGACCCCTGCGGCGCGACGGACAGACACGGAGGAGGACGTACCGGTGGCGAACGCCCGTGGCGTGAGCACGCGCCGTCCGAAGCTGCTCGTCACCTCATGCATCGCGGTGGCCGTCACCGCCACGGTGACGGTGCTGCTGCTGCGGAGCGACGGTCCCGGCCTGCAGCTCAGCACCGACCAGCGGACTGTGATCGACCGGCTGGAAAGCGTGCTGCTGCACGACTCCGTGGTGCCGCAGTACGGGCGGGTGGTCAACGAGTTCGACCAGCGCGGCTACGCCGCCGGCATCGGTGACTTCTCGACCGCCGGCGGCGAGGCGCTGGAAGTGATCCACGTGTACACCGCCCGCAACGGCGCGAACGAACTGAGCCGCAAGTACAGCACCCCGCTGTCCACGCTGGCCGAGGCGCACAGCGACGACGTGGCCGGCCTCGACGGGTTCACCGAGGCATGGCAGTTGGCCAGCGTCGACCCGTCGTTCCGTCAGGCGCAGAGCGACGTCCTGCATGAGCGCTACTTCACCCCGGCCCTGCTCCAGGCTCGCGAGCTCGGTATCGGTACGCCGCTGGGGCTGGCGGTCATCTACGACTCGCTGATACAGCATGGCAGCGGCGGCCCCGACGGGCTGCTCGCGCTGCTGCGGCAGGCCGAGACCAAATCGGGCGGCACCCCCAAGAAGATCGGCGAGCGCCGCTGGCTGGAGGCGTTCCTGGAGGTTCGCCGATCGACCCTGGCCGATCCGTCCGAGCCGGCGCACCAAGAGGTATGGCCCTACGAGGTGGGCCGGGTCGATGCCCTGATCTCGCTGCTGAAAGACGGCCACGACCAGCTGGTCCCACCGCTGGTGGTGGCACCGTACGGGACGCCGAGGGTGATCGATCTGAGCCCGTTCGACCTGATCCCCTCGCTGGCGATGCCGAGCATGCCCGGGGGCGGCACCACCTCCGGCCGTCCCGGCGGGCCGGGCCGCTCCGCCGGTCCGACATCCTCCGGCCAGCCCCGCCCGTCGACATCCGCCGGCGCTCCGACGACCGGCAACCCGTCGGTGCGCCGACAGGGTCCGGTGGTCGGCCTGGCCGGCTTGTGCCTGGACCTCGACGGCGGGGTCGGTGCGGCCGGCAACCACGTGAAGACCTGGACCTGCAACGGCACTGACGCCCAACTGTGGACCGCCGAGACGGACGGGACGCTGCGCGTGGTGGCCATGTGCGCCCAGCCGCGCGACGACTCGCCGAGTCCGGGCGCCCCGGTGGAGATCGACCCGTGCGACGGGCGCGGCTCCCAGCAGTGGCGCTTCACCGGCGGACGCCTGGTCAACTCCGCCTCCGGGCTGTGCCTGAGCATTACCGGTGACAGCAGCAAGCCCGGCGCCTTCGTGCAGCTCATGACCTGCAACGGGGCCGCCGGCCAGCGCTGGGCCGCGCCCGGCGCCGCCTGACATCACGCCTCCTGCGTCACAAGTGTCGATGTACCGGGTACAACGTCGGCATTGACGTCCGGGTTCAAAATGCCCCTCACCGGTCACCGCGCGCGGTGGGTGGCCGGCGCCGCACCCCCGGCACGGCGCTGATGTCTCCGTACCGGGGCGCATCGATCGGTAGTGACGCGGGACGCCGCGGGCGCGACGGATCCGGCGGCGGCGTCCTGCGCCGCGACGCCGTCGCCAGCCACATGGCAACGGTCATGAGCCAGCCGCAGAGGATCGGCAGCCATACCTGGACGGGCGTGACGTCCGTGCCCGAGATCAGCACGTGCGCCACGACGAGCATGAACGCGACGTACGAGAACCGGTGCAGCGCACGCCGGCGCGCGGGTCCCGACCAGCGCTGGACGATCATGGACAGTGCGACGGCGGCGAGCAGTTCCGACCCGATGACGGCAACCCCGGTGCCGATGCGGTTGTCCGGGTCGGCGAACGGCACGACGAGCTCGAGCACCGTGATCGAACCGCCGGGCAGCGCCAACTGCCCGACGCCGTGCACGGCCCCGAGACTCAGCCCCAGGCCCGCGGTCGCCCGGTGGATCGGGTGGAGCGCCGGCAGGCCGAGCAACGGCGGCCGCCACGAGCCATGCAGCAGGAACCCCGTCACGACGCCCAGCCAGAGCAGCCCCAGGGACACGAACCCGAGCGTCGACAGCACCGGATGCAGTTCCGGGAACCGGCTCTCCACAGGACCCTCCTCGCTCTGCGCCAGCGCCCGAGGCGCGCGCGCCGCCGCCACACCTACTGCTACAGGAGCCTCGTCCACTGCGATCACGAGGCAGTCCCGGTGATGTTCACCGACCATGGCGAGCGCAGGACGTCGCCGATCACCACGGCGACGAATCGGCCGCCGGTACGCCGGGCCAGGCTGCGCGCACGATGAAAACCGCCCTCGCGGAGCCCTTCCGCGATGACGATGCCGGAGCCCGCGTCCGCGGCGTCGATCTCCGGGAAGTCCGGCCGCCGATGCCAGTGCGATGGCACCGCGGTGTCGAGGGCATCGCCGACCACGGTCACCCGGCAGCCACGGCCGGACATCGTCCTGGCGATTCCCATGGCGTACCGGCGGCACAGCGGAAGCGCTCCGGTCACGGTCAGCACGCCGGGCACGGTCGCCAGGTCGAGGAAGAGCCGTCGCTGCCCGTCCTCACCGAGCACCGCCGGCAGCACCGCGCCCGGCTCCGGCGTTCCGGGGTCGAGCCACCGCGTCCGGGCGGGCGCGGCGACCCGGACCTCGGCCCGCACGCCGGCCGCCGACACCACCCCGACCCCGCCGAACTCCGTCTGCTCGGTCCACACCGGCCCGGCAGGCCCGCGACCCACCCGGCGATTCGACGGCAGCTCACCTGTGGCCTGCGTCGGCACCGCAGCGCTCACCGGTCCCCGCAGGGCGCGCCGTCGCAGCTTGACGGCCGGCGCCTCCGCCGCTTGGCGCCGGTGGTCGCGGCGTCGGTACGGCTGTCCCGAGCCGTCCAGGCCGATCGGGAAGGCCAGCGGTCCCGGTCCCGGTCCGGGTTCTCTGCGGGCCGGGAGCCGGCCGTGGCGCAGCATCTCGACGATCTCCTCGGTCCGGGGTCCGGTACCGGGCGGTTCGTCGTGCGGGCCGGCCGGCACGGCAAGATCGAGCAGCATGATCCGCGGACGTTCCGGGCCGGCGTCGACGCCGAGGATCAGGAATCGGCTTCCGGCGGTGAATATCGCGGTGGTGCGTCCGTCCGGGGCGATCGAGCCGAGCCTGCGGGCGCTGCGGGACCAGATGTGGTAGTCGACGCCGTCGCCCGGTTCCCGGTCGGGTGACGGACCGACGTCGACGAAGGCGGGTTCGACGAGCTCGGTGCCGGTCTCGTACGCCGTCATCGGGAGCGGGATCGGGCAGGTCGCGAAGACCGGGCCGGTCACGACGGGCAGTTGCCGAAGGCCGTACATGGCGCACTCGGCGATCAGCGTCGCCGCCGTGCCGTCCCCTGCCGGGCCGGTTCCCCGGAGTTCGTTGTTGAGGGCGTCGCGCTCGGTGGCGCAGTACGCGCGCGCTGCGACCAGTCCGCTCACCGTGGCGGCGGTGGGCCGCGCATCGGGTGACTCCTCGCTCCTGAACAGCTGGCGCACGACGATCCGGGCGTGCGTCTCGTACCTGGTGTCGAGCAGTTGCCGGAGCCGGTGCCGGTCCGGTGTGTCGCAGGTCCCCTCGGTGATCCACCGCGGTCCGGCCGGTGCTGTCACCGCCGGCTTCGCCGCGGGTGGAGTGCCGACCTGCCGTGCAGGGGCGGGCCGCGGTGTGAGCACGGGCCGGCCCGGCACCGGGAGCGCCGGGGCCGGTAGCGGTGGGAGGGTGTCGCCGAGCGGTGCCGGCCCCCGGAGGTGCGGCCCGGTTCCCGGCGGTTCGGGCAGCCCGCGCCAGGAGTGGAACAGTCCGGAGGTGTGCAGCAGCCCGGTCCGGGAGATCGAGACCTCGGCGTCGGCGGCGACGACGGTTCGGCCGAGTCCGCTCGCCAGGGCGCCGAACAGCGCGTCGGCGGTGCGGCCCGTGGGTGGTGTGCCGTGCGCGACGACGACCACGGTCCGGCAGCGTGGTGGGCACACCGCGGTGATCAGGCCGGCCAGCTGGTCCGGTGTGACCGGCCGGCCGTGGACCCGGAATCCGGCCGGGTCGAGGCGCGCCTCGACGGTCACCTCGACGACGAAACCGGCCGGCGTCGCCACCACGCCCACCGGCTCCGATTCGGCGACGAACGACCAGCCGGCCGCCGTCTGCGACCCACCGGTGTTCCGGTGCCCGAGCCCGGCCGGCGAGGCGTTGCCGGCACCGCGCGGGCCGGGCCGGGGACCGGCGTGGCCGTTGTCGTGGGGTGGCGGGCCGGTCAGGTCCCCGGTGGGCCCGATGAAGGCCAGCCCCCAGGTGTTCCCGCCGGACCGCACGGGGACCGCGGCGGCGATCCGGGCCGGCGGATCGCAGTAGGCACGCAGGTAGGCGGTGTCCGCCCTGGTTCGCAGTGCGCCCGGTAGCAGCGCCAGCCGGTACATGTCCGGCAGCGGCAGCGCGGCCAGGGACAGGATCACGTCGTCGAGGGCGAGTGGCAGTTCGCCGAAGCCGCCGAGGAACACCGTTGCGGTGGTGGGGTCGGGTGGGATGCTGGAGGCTGTGCCCGCCCGTCCGGGTGTGACACCGCGGGGCAGGATCCAGTATCCGGCCGGCACGGCGTAGGTGGCTGCCGCGCCGTATGCGGTGACGCCGGCGGTTTCCGGCGGGAGGTCCTTGGCCCAGGCGGGTGCCGGGAACCATGCCGGCTCGTAGTGTGGGGGTCGACCGGGCGGGTAGGTTGCCCAGCCGCCGCCCGCGTAGCTGGGTGCCGCCACGGCGATCGTGCCGTCCGTGGCGACGGTCAGGGATCCGAGCGGGGCGACGATGTCCCGGTCGAGGTCGTGGGACAGGGCGCGCAGCTGCGGCTCCACGGCGGACAGTGCCGCGGCGTGCCCCAGGGGGACCAGCCGCACGCCGGCGTCGTCGCCCCGCAGTACCCGGTTGGCGATCTGTCCGACGAGGTGCAGGTAGTCCGACCGTGCCGTGATCGACGGCGTGGTGACGACCGCGACGCGGCCGGGCTCGGGCTGCAGCGCCAGGGTCAGGGCGGTCAGCGCGGTGGCCGGGTCACCGGCGGTGTGCACCAGCAGCGTGTGGCCGATCTCGTCGACGATCAGTTCGCTACCCGGGCGGGGTCGCCAGGGACTCATCTCAGTGATCCTCGCCGGGCGTGTGCGCGTGCAGTGCCGCCAGGGCACGGTGGATCGCCACGGCGTCGACCCGCGGCGGGTCGTACCGGCGGGTGCGGATGTGCTGGAGCAGGTCGGGGTCGGGGGCCAGTCCGTAGTTGCGGAGGTAGTAGGTGACCGCATCGGTCCAGACCCACGCGCCGTCGGTGCGGATGTTCATCGGTACCGCGCCGCGGCGCCGCCCGTTGACGACGTCGTCCATCAGCGTCGTGGTGGTCAGGACCGCGCTCGCCGCCTCCAGGTACTCCAGCACGTCACGGCGCTCCCGGCTGTCGAGGGTGGGCCGGTCGGCGGCGAAGCCGGGGCCGCCGACCTCGTCCACGGGGTCGAACAGTTCGGCGAAGCGGACGGAGGTGGTCGGCCGGGTCGTCCACAGCAGCGCGGAGTGGGCCAGCGCCGTCCGCTGGTACGGGGGCAGGTCGTCGGCGTCGGTGAACGCCTCGACCTGCGGCGCGGTCTCGCCGGCCAGGGTCAGCGCGCGCTGCATCGTGGCGGTGAGTGCCGGTAGCGATTCGGGGTCGGTGGCCTGGACCAGGTAGAGCCTCCGCGGTGGTGGCCACGGGGTCGGTGCGGCCGGGAATCGCCAGGCCCGCCACAGCCCGTCGACCAGGTCGTCCATCTCGATGCCGGTCACCGTCGTGACGGCGGCCGCGTCGATGGCGCCCAGGTGGTCGATGTCGGTCGGGTCCGTGGTCAGGTCAAGGCTGTGCGGGATGTCCTCCGGGGTTTCGCCGTGGCGCTTCGGATATGCGGGGGACATCGTGTACCACCATGGCGTCGCCGCCGAGGCGGCAACGTCGAGATCGGCCAGCAGGTCGTGGTTGGCGGCGTCGTCCTGCAGGACCGCCTGGAGCACGTCGAGGTCGGCCGGTGTGATCGGTATGCGCCCGGCCAGGGCCACGAACACCACCGCTTGAGCGACCTCGGTCGCCCGCCCCTGCGCGAGCCAGTCCCGGGCCGCGCAGACGACCTCGTCCGGTGCCCACCCCGCGGCACGAAGCAGCACCTGGTGCAGCGAGATGCCCACCTGCCCGAATCGCATGTCGCTACAACGGAAACTCCCGCGCCGTGGTTCAACCGGCAGCGCCCCGATGACATCGGTGCTTCCCACCGGCCGGCTCATCGCCAGAATCTCGACGGTTTCGTTTGAACCGCCCTCCGACGCCATCCGTTGTGTGGTCCACCTACTCCGCCTGGGGACGCGCGGCGGTGTCTTGACTGACGGGAGCTTTGGCAGTGTCCGTCTCAATAGATGAGCCGATCCGTCCGATCCGGTACACCACGGCCGCGCACAGACCGAACGAACTTGCCTACCAGGCGCCTGACAGCATCACCGCCGCCGTCCGCAGAACGCTGCGGCAACGGCGCTTCATGCAGTACAACCGGTTGGCGGTCGGTGTGGTGCTGCTCAACGCGGGAGCGTTGTGGCTCGGCACGCGGCACGCGGCGTGGGCGGACCCGACGACGCTGCTGACCCTGGCACAGGCCAACCTGGCCTGCGCGGTCATCGCACGGCAGCAGCACGTCGTCAACTTCGTGTGCCGGCTCGCCACCCGGGCACCGACGACCTGGCCGCTCCGGCTGCGGTGGGCGCTGGCCAAGGTGTACCACTTCGGCGGGCTGCACGTCGGCATGGCCGTCTCGGGCACGGCGTGGTACCTGCTCTTTGTCGCGTCGCACACCAGGCAGGCGCTGCGCGGTCCCGGGATCCCCGCGAGCCTGGTGACCTCGTACGCCCTGGTGCTGCTCCTGGTCCTGATCGTCGTGTGCGCCCGCCCCTCGGCGCGGACGCGCTCGCACGACAGGTTCGAGGTGACCCATCGGCTCGGCGGCTGGACGGTCCTCGTCCTCGCTTGGATCAACACGATCCTGGTGGTGACCACCCAGCCGGCAGCGGGCTCGGTGGTCGATGCCGTGGTGACCGCACCCTCGATCTGGCTGATGCTGGCCAGCACGGCGTCGACCGCACTGCCGTGGCTGCGGCTGCGCCGGGTGCCCATCACGGTCCAGCGACCGTCATCGCACGTCGCCGTCGTCCGGTTCGACGACCACGGGGTGAAACCGTTCGTGGGCTCGGTCCGGCCGATCAGCCTGCATCCGCTGTGGGGCTGGCACACGTTCGCCAACATCCCGGCACCGCGCAGCAGCCCACTGGGCTACCGGATGGCCGTGTCCCGCGCCGGCGACTGGACGTCGGCGTTCATCGCCGACCCGCCGTCCCACGTCTGGGTGCGAGGTGTCCCGACCGCCGGCATGGCCAACGTCCGGCACCTGTTCAAACGGGTCGTCTTCGTCGCCACCGGCAGCGGCATCGGCCCCATGCTGGCGCACCTCATGGCCAACAACGTGCCGGGCCACCTGGTGTGGGTGACGAGAAGCCCGAGGGAGACGTACGGCGACGAGCTCGTCAACGAGATCCTCGCCGTCCAGCCGGACGCCACGATCTGGAACACCGACGACCAGGGACGACCCGACGTGTTCGCCCTCGCCTACGAGGCCCTGCAACGCACCGGCGCGGAGGCGGTCATCTGCATCGCGAGCACCAAGGTCACCTGGCAGGTCGTGTCCGGCATCGAACGGCTCGGCATCCCCGCATTCGGCCCCATCTGGGACTCCTGACCCGCGATTCCCGCGAAAACCTGACCCAACCCTGATCCAACACATCGCACACAACGACAACGAGGAGGTCGCCCGATGGGCGGTGCCAACCGGCGGACAATGCTCATGGGCGCTGGCGCGGTCGGTATCTCAGCCGCCGTGACCGCGTGCGGCGGCGCGGCAGAGCCGGCGAACCCGCTGACCCAACCGGCACAACCGGCACAACCGGCACAACCGGCCACGAACCCTGAAGCGGCCGGCGCGGCCGCGCCGGCCCAGGGAGGCGCCGCGCTCGCCAAGGTGGCCGACGTGCCGGTCGGCGGCGGCCTGGTGCTTCCGGACCAGGAGATCGTGCTGACCCAGCCCGTCAAGGGCGAGATCAAAGGCTTCACCTCGAGCTGCACCCACTACGGCTGCACGGTGTCCGGCGTCAAGGGCGGCACGATCAACTGCGCCTGCCACGGCAGCAAGTTCGCCGTGGCCGACGGCGCGGTCGTCAACGGCCCGGCGACCGGCGCACTGCCCGAGGTCGCGGTCCGCGTCGAGGGCAGCGACATCTTCCGGGCCACGCCGTCCGGCATGTGATCGCGGCCGCCGCTCCACGGTTCCGTGTGTCGTCCGATCACGGAACCGTGGAGCCTTCCCGTCCCGATCATCGAACCCGGTTGCCCACGTCGTCCCGGCGCCGGCGACGGCATCTCTCAGCGGGAGGCACGGCGTGAAGCACCTGCACCTCGCCACGGCGGTCGCCAGTCTCGTCGCCGCCGCGGCCTGGGCGATTCCACTCGCCAGACCGGCCCTGACCGCGTCCGACGACCTCAGCACAGCCGACCGGGACCTCCTGGTCCAGGTTCGCCTGCTGGGCCTGCTGACCCATCCGGCCGGCCTCACCGCCCGCGACAGGGCCGCCGGCGAACAGATCCGGAGGACCGGCGAGACACTCGCCATCGAACACGCCAACCTCGACAGCCTCACCCGCGCCACCGCCGTCCAGGTCGGCGTGCCGTTACCCGCCACGCCGACCGCCGAGGACCGGGGCTTCCTCCGCGAACTGGCGGCCACGCCGGCCGACCGGTTCGACCAGATCCTCGTCGGGCGGCTCCGTGCCGCGTACGAGCGGGCGTTCCCGATGATCGCCGCGGCGCGGGCCAGCACCCGCAACACCGCCGTCCGCGCCTTCGCGACCACCGCCGACGCCTACGTGGCACGCCACCTCGACTACCTGGACAGCACCGGACTCGCCAGCCACCCGGCAGCGGCCACGGCCGACGCGGCCGACCGGGCGTTCCTCGCCCGCCTCAGCCAGATCGTCCTCTGGCAGCAGCTCGCGGGCATCCTGGCCCAGCAACGCGCGACCCGCGCGGACATCAGGCAGGCCGGCGACCTGATCACCGACGAGGCACGGGAGCTCAACCGGACCGTCCGGTCGGCCGTCGAACGGCTGCACCTGCCGCTACCCGACCGGCCGAGCGCCGAACAGCAGCAGGCGCTGACGGACCTCGAGACCGCCCGCGGCGCGGACTTCGACCAGACCTTCGTCAACCAGCTCCGTACGGCGGACGGGGCACTGCTGTTCGCCGGCGCGCAAACCCGCACCGGCACCCGCAACATCGTGATCCGCGAGCTCGCCGCGGCCGCCAACAGCACGGTCCTGCGGCACATGGCATACCTGGAAGCCAGCGGCCTGGTCCGGTACGAAGAACTCCCCGCTCCGCCACACGCGGCCGGACTGACCACGACAGGACTGCACCGCGACGACGGCATCCACCCGGCCGTCATCTGGCTGATGCTCGCCGTCACCGTCGTCGTCGCCGCCCTGACCGGAACCGCCCTTACCGGAACCGGCCTGGCCGGGGCGGGCCTGACCGGGGACGGCCCGGCAGGGCGCCGGCCGGTGCGGGGCCGGCCTGTCGACACAACCCACCGGGCGAGCACCCGTAGCCCGTCGAGAGAGGTGATCCGACATGAGTTACCAAACACCCACCCGACACCGATGGTCCTTGAGCGGACAAGCACCAGCGGCGAACGACAGCCTGGTCGAATACGACCGTCCGCGCAGCTACCGGGCAACCCTGGAACATGGTGAGCCACGACGCGAACGCTTGCTCTCCGCTCGCGCCGTGGCGTGGGTGGCCGTCTTCACGCTGGTGACGACAACCGGCCTGTGGTGGGTCTTCCGGGGCAACACCGCCGCGACGTCCAGCCCTCCGGACGCCGCGGCGGCCGCGCCCGCGGCGCACCAGCACGAAGGCCAACCAGCCGCGAGCGACTACGTCGACATCCTCAGCGTGCCGGCGGGCAGGCAGGATCCACCGGCCGGCGCGAGCGCGTCGACCGGCAGCTACCGCCACGACTGCGGCCGCAATGAGAACGGGTTCTACAACCCGGACAACTTCATCGTCGTGCCGGGCAAACAGAGCGGCGCCCACCACATGCACGACTACCTCGGCAACCAGTCGGTGGACTGGCGCACCACCGACGAAAGTCTCGCGGCAGCAACGGAAACCTCGTGCCGGCTCGGCGACCTGTCGTCCTATTTCTGGCCGGTGCTGCGGGACATCACCCAGACCGGCACCGACGCGGCACAGGTCGGTGGCGGCAAGGACGGCAACCACGGCCGGATCCTTCCCCTCGCGGAGGCGCGGATGGAGTTCGTCGGCAACGCCCAGTCGAAGGTCGTGCCGATGCCGCTGTTCCTGCGCCTGTTCACGGGGAACGCGAAAGCCATCACGAGCAAACTCAAGGACGCCCGTTCCCGGTGGGGATGCGCCGGGTTCAAGGACCGGTACACCGAGAAGTACCCACTGTGTCCGGACGGCGCCGTGCAGCGCGTCATCGAGTACCCGAGCTGCTGGAACGGCAAGGACACCCGCAGCAACGACGTACGCAGCCACACCGCCTTCCCCGACAAGGACGGCAGGTGCCCCGACGGCACGCGCGCCATCCCGAAACTCGTCATCACCCTCACCTACGCCGCCATCCCGCCGGGCCGCAGCTTCGCCCTCGACGCGTTCCCCGGCGAAGGCCGCAGCCCGCACACCGACCACGCCGGCTTCGCCAACGTGATGCCCGAAGACCTGATGGCCCTGATCGTCGACTGCGTCAACGACGGCCGCGCATGCTGAGCACCCGAGGTCCGGATGCCCTGACCCTGGCGGCGTCAACGAGTGGTTGACCGGCCCCGGGCACGGGTTCCTCGGGGCGAGGGGTGCGGCTGCGACGCGAGACCGTCGCAGCCGCGCCCCCGCGTGCTGTCGGGCTGGCTCGTCGGCATCGGGTGGCCATTCGCGGATAGATCGACCTCGACCGCACGGCGCAGACCACGCTCGGCCAGGCCGAGCCGGAACAGCGGTACAGCACTGGCGGCCGGCGCATCGGCCGGCCGCCATGGCGTCCCGTGACCCCTCGACAGGGGGTTGGAGCCCGCCGAGCCGGCCGCCTCGGTTGGGTTGGCCGGCCCGGCGGATGACTGGCTACTTCACCGAACCCGCCAGCACGCCCTGCACGAAGTACCGCTGGAAGGCGAAGAACACGATCAACGGCAGCAGCATGGACAGGAACGCGCCGGGCGCGATCACGTCGACGTTGGAGGAGAAGGTGCCCATCTGCTCCTGCAGGACGTACGTGATGGGCTTGCTGGACGCCCCGGCGAAGACCTTCGCGACCAGCAGGTCGTTCCAGACGAACAGGAACTGGAAGATGGTCAGCGAGGCGATCGCCGGCCAGCCGATCGGCAGCACCACCCGGGTGAAGATCATGAACTCGGTGCCGCTGTCCATCCGGGCCGCGTCGAGCAGGTCGCGCGGGATGCCGATGAAGAAGTTGCGCAGCAGGAAGATGGCGAACGGGAGCCCGAACGCGACGTGGAACACGATCACGCCGGCGAGGGTGCCGAAGATGCCGAGCGCGCCGAACAGCTTCGCGTCCGGGATGATGGCCATCTGGATCGGTACCACGATGAGCGCGACCACCAGGGCAAAGAGCGCGTCGCGGCCGCGGAATTCCTGCCAGGCCAGGGCGTAGGCGGCCAGCGCCCCGATCGTCACCACCAGGATGGTGGACGGCACGGCGATGAGCACGCTGTTCCACAGGCCGCCGACCATGTCACGGTTGTCCAGGAGGTTGGCGTAGTTGGCCAGGGTCAGCTCGCTGGGCTCGGTGAAGACGTGCCACCAGCCGGTGGCGGCGCTGGCCGACGCCGGACGCAGGCTCGCCACCAGCAGGCCGGTCGTCGGCAGCAGCCAGATCAGCGCGACGCACACGACGATCGTGTACATCAGCCCGCTGCCGAGCCTCGTGACGATCCGGGACACCACGCCGCGCCTCGGCGGGCCGGTCACCGCGGTGCCGGCCGGCTCGATCGTCGGCACCCTGGCGGTGGATACGAAGCTCATCGGTCCCTGTCCCCTCGCAGCCTGCGGACGTTGTACAGCATGGCGGGCAGCACGAGCGCGAAGAGCAGCACGGCCAGCGCGCTGCCCAGGCCGGTGTTCTGGCGCGCGAAGGCGGTCTGGTACATCTGCAGCGCCACCACGTTCGCGCGGTCCTGGGTCACCGGGTCGGGCGCCAGGATGTACACCAGGTCGAAGATCTTCAGCACGTTGATGACCAGCGTGACGAGCACGACCACCAGCACCGGGCGGACCAGCGGGATCGTCACCCGCCGGAACACCTGCCACTCCGTGGCGCCGTCGACCCGGGCGGCCTCCAGCGCGTCCCGCGGGATGGCCGACAGGCCCGCCGCGATCAGCACCATCGCGAAGCCGGCCCAGATCCAGATGTACGCGGCGATGATCGCGGGCGTCACGACGCCGCCGGCGAGCCAGGTGACCCCGTTGAACGGGGGCGCGAAGTTCGACGCGGCCAGCCGGATCGTGTACCCGTCGCCGGTGAGCTGGGGGAAGGCGAAGCCTCCTGCAGGGTCGGTCCGGCTGGTGGCGACCACCGTGCCGTCCCGCACCGCCTCGACGACCATGCCGGGCAGGCCCTTCTCGTTCGCGTCGACGGAGCCGGGCCGGCCACCGCCGCCGGGGCTGAAGTCGAGCCAGACCACGCCCCGCAGGCCGGTCCCGGGAACGCCGGGCGCCGCGGCGACCGCGTCGGGCGGCACCCGGTCGGGCGGGAGGCCGACCATCGGCAGCATGACCGGCGCGGTCGCGGCGGCCGGCTTCGCGGTCTGGACGGCGCCGTCCACGGTCACGAGGCCGGCCTCCTCGCGTGGGCTCGTCCCGTAGTACTTCGACGGCGGCTTGAACACGTCGTGCACCGACACGATCGCGGCGTTGAGCGCGCCGCGGTCCTTGTCCGCCTCGTAGACCATGGTGAACGTGACGCCGGCCGCGAGGAACGAGATGGCCATCGGCATGAACAGGACGGTCTTGAAGGCGGTGGCCAGCCGGATCCGTTCGCTCAGCACGGCGAACAACAGCCCGAGCGCGGTGACCGTCGTCGGGGCCGCGACGACCCAGACGACGTTGTTGATGATGGCCCGGCGGGTCGCCGGGCCGGTGAACATCTCGACGTAGTTGGCCAGGCCGACGAAGCGGGTGCCGTCGGCGTTGAAGAAGCTGTACCAGAGCGTGGCGACGATCGGGTACGCCACGACGGTGGCCAGGACGACCAGCGCCGGGCCGAGGAAGAGGACCGGGCTGAGGGGTGGGACATCCCCCCGGCGCCCGCCCCGCCCTCGGCGCCTCGGCTTGCCGCCCGGCGCGCCCGGCCGGTGGGCGAGGGCGCCGCCCCCGACCTGTCGGGCGGTTCGCCGGCCCGTGTTCCTCGCTGCCGGTGCGGCGTCGAATGCGCCTGCCGGCTCGGACGCGCGCACCATCAGTTGCTCCCGAAGTCCTTCTTGGCTGCGTCTTCGAGCCTGCCCGCCAGGGCGTTCACATCCATCCCCGGATTGCCCAGGAACTCCTGGAGCAGCTTCCACTCGTCGGCGTTCGTGCCGCCGCCGAAGGACGCCGGCGCCAGGTCGGACATGTCGAACTTGATCACGTCGGCGCTGACCACCAGGTTGGCCAGTCCGCGCACCGTGTCGTCCGGGTACGCCGACGGGTCGACGGTCTTGTTCGGCGTGATGAACCCGCCGCCCTTGGCGAAAATCTCGGCCGACTCCTTCGAGGCGAGGTACGCCATGAGGGCCATCGTCGCCTTGTCGTCCTTGAGCGCCACCGCCTGGTCGCCGCCGACCACCACCGACGACTTGGCACCCTTGATCGACGGGAACGGCAGGTACCTGGCCGTGTCGCCGACCTTGTACTTGCCCGCCTTGGTGATCTCCGAGCCGACGAAGTCGCCCTCGCACAGGATCGCCGCCTTCGGCTTCTCGCCGAACACCTCCGCGACGGACTGCGAGAAGTCGATCTTCAGCGCACCGGCGTTGCCGCCGTCGATCATCCGCGGCGTCGACCACAGCTGGCCGATCGTCTTGAGGGTTTCGACCACGGTCGGGTCGGTCCACGGGATCTCGTGCCTGGACAGCTTGTCGTAGTTCTGCGGGCCGCCGACCTGGATGTACACGTTCTCGAAGAAGTCGGTCAGCGTCCAGGCCGACCCGCCGGGCACCGCGAACGGCGTGATGCCGGCATCGGCGAGCGTCTTGGCCGCGGCGATGAACTCCTCCCAGGTCTTCGGCTCCTTGACGCCCGCCGTGGCGAACGCGTCGGTGCGGTACCAGCAGATCGACTTGTGGGCGGCCTTGAGGTAGAAGCCGTACACCTTCCCGTCGATCGTGCCGAGGTCCTTCCAGGCGGCGCTGTAGTTCGTCGTGACGGCCTCGAGCGCGTCGCCGCCCAGCGGCTTGAGGTTGCCCTTCTTCGCCAGTTCGGCGACGGTGCCGGGCTGCGGGATCAGCGCGATCGACGGCGGCGTGCCGCCGGAGATCTTCTGGTTGAGGAACGAGGCGACGTCGTCGCCGGCGGAGGTGTAGACGGTCTTGACGCCGGTCTTCTTCTCGAAGTTCTCGAGCACCTTCTTGAAGTTGGACTGCTCGACGCCCGACCACTTCGCCACGACCTCGACGGTGCCGCTCAGGCCCGGCGTGCCGGGCGGCTCCGACGCGGTACCCCCGCAGGCGGCAACCGTCGCCACCGCGGCCAGCGCCGCGGTGAGCCGTGCCATACGTGCCATGAAAGGTCTCCTTCTTGCCAGCTGTGCCATGAGAGACGAAACCCGCGCCGGGCCCCAGCGAGGGCGTTGGCGGTCGATCGCGCCGCGGGTCGCGCGGTTCACTGGATCGACCGACCGGTGTCCAGGTCGAATACGTGCAGGCGAGCCGTGTCGACGGCGACCTCGGCCAGTTCGTCCCGGCGGATCCGGGAACGCGGGCTGAACTTGGCGACGAGCTCCGTCGTCGGCGCCGACGAGCCACCCGGGCCGATCGGGTCGACCGGATCCAGGCCGGCGTCGCGGGCGAGTTCGCGGGTGTCGTCGGTGATGACGCCGGGCGCCCCGATCCGGAAGTGCACGAGGAGTTCGGACCCGAGCGCCTCGACGAGGTCGACGGCGGCGTGCAGCACCGCGCCGCCGGCCGGCACCAGGCTCGCGTCCTGCATGTCCTCGGGCCGGATGCCGACGGCGACCGGGCGGTCGAAGTACGCCCGCACGCCGGGCCGGGCCCGCAACAGCGCCGGGTCGACCCGCAGGTGCTGGTCGGCGATCCGCAGCACCACGCCCTCCGCCGACGTCGTGAAGACTCCGGCGACCAGGTTCATCGCGGGCGAGCCGATGAAGCCGGCGACGAACATGTTCACCGGCCGGTCGTAGAGCTCCTGCGGTGCGGCCACCTGCTCCAGCACGCCCTTCTTCATGACCGCCACCCGGTCGCCGAGCGTCATCGCCTCGGTCTGGTCGTGGGTGACGTAGATGGTCGTGACACCGAGCCGCCGGGTCGTGCGCGCGATCTCGCCCCGCATCTGCACCCGCAGCTTGGCGTCCAGATTGGACAGTGGCTCGTCCATGAGGAACGCCTGCGGCTCGCGGACGATGGCGCGCCCCATCGCGACCCGCTGGCGCTGCCCGCCGGACAGCGCCCGCGGCCGGCGGCGCAGGTGGTCCTTCAGGCCCAGCGCGGCTCCGGTCGCGGTGACCCGGCGCTCGATCTCGGCGCCGGGCAGCCTGCGCAGCTTCAGGCCGAAACCGATGTTGTCGTAGACGTCGAGGTGCGGGTACAGCGCATAGCTCTGGAACACCATGGCGATGTCGCGGTCGCGGGCCGGCACCCGGTTGACCACACGGCCGCCGATGCTGACGAGCCCCGCACTGATGTCCTCGAGCCCGGCCACCATGCGCAGCGCCGTTGTCTTGCCGCAACCGGACGGACCGACGAGCACGAGCAGTTCGCCGTCGGCGATGTCGAGACTCAGGCCGTCGACGGCCCGTGTCCCGTCGGCGTACACCTTGCTCACCTCGTCGAGCCTGACCTCCGCCACGGACCACTCCCGATCTTCTGGGGTTCGTTGGATTCATCGGAATTCGCCTGACGGCCTCCCCGCATCCAGGGACAGGCCGCGACGGCTGGCGAATTCATTGATGTGTGGCGAGTGTTGCCGGATTCACGAGTTGGTGACCAGACCCGGTAACGGTCCGCAATAGAAACGAAAAGACCCTCACAAGATCACAGCCCGGATCCCGGGAATGCCTTCCTAGCGGCGCCCGTTTTGCGGCTTTGCTGGGACTTTGCCCCCTGATTCGGGGTGCAAAACCCTGGCCGCAGCATTCGGCGACGCATTTATTCTTGCAACAACCGGCCTGGAGCCGGAATCAGTGAGCGGATGTTTATCGTATCGTGATGCTGCTCCGGAGCATTTCCTGGCACGCTGGACGCCAATCTCGTGACGAACGGCCGACGTTCGACGCCGGCCCCCGCCGGCGATCCGGCCACACCCCTGTTCCGCCGCCGCCGATGACGCCGGATGCGCCTGCCGCCAGCCCAACGGGATCGAGAGGAGCAACGCCGTGGCGCCACCGCCAGCCGACTCGCGGCGCCCTGCCGCCGGGTACGCCGCGGGCGGCTCCGGCGGCTCTGCCATCGCATCGCTGACCGGGTACACGGTGGCGCTGGCGACCGAGCAGCGGCGGCCGGCGCTCGCCGCACCCCTGGAGGAGGCCGGCGCGAAGGTCGTCGCCGTGCAGGCCCTGCGGGTCGTCGCCCAGCCGGACGGAGGCGAGCTGCGCACGGCCACCGAACAGTGCCTGGCCGTGCCGATCGACGAGCTCATCGTCACCTCGCCCTTCGGCTTCCGCTCCTGGCTCGCATCGGCGCGGGGCTGGCACCTCGCCGACCGGCTGGCCGCCGCGTTCGGGCGAGCGCGGCTCCTGGCCCGTGACGGCGCCGCCGCCGACAGCCTGCGCGAGATCGGACTGCGCGAGATCTGGTCGACCGCCGCCGCCTCGACCGACGAGTTGCTGCGGTACCTGCTGACGCGTCCGGTCGCGGGCCGGCGCATCGTGGTGCAGGTCGACACGCCGTCGCTGCGTGAGCTGTGCCGGGCGCTGCGCCGGCGGGGTGCCGACGTGGTGGAGGTGCCGACCTGTCGCACGTTCCCGCCGAGCCACGCCGAGCACCTGCGGCGGCTGGCCGACCAGCTGATCCGCCGGCAGGTCGACGCGGTCGCGCTGACCAGCCCGGAGGCGACCGGGAACCTGCTCGAACAGGCCGAGCGCGACCAGCGGCTGCCCGTCCTGCTCAACGCCCTGTGCGACGAGGCGACCGTCGTCTGCCTGGGCCCGCTGACCGCGGCGGCGTTGGTCACCCAAGGGGTGCGCCCCCTGGTCGGACCGGTGGGCTACACCGACGACCTCGTCGCGACGCTGATCGCCGCGCTGCCCACCAACGCCGTACGGGTGGCGCTGCGCCACCACCGGCTGGAGATCCGTGGACAGGCGGTCATCGTCGACGACCGGCTGATCCCGGTCCAACCGGTCCCGATCGCGGTACTGCGGACGCTGGCCCGCAGCCCGGGCCGCGTGATGTCGTGCGCGGACATCCGCCGCAACATCCGGACCGGCAGCGCCGTCGACGACCACGCCATCGAGGTGGCGATATCCCGGCTACGCCGCACCCTCAACGGCACGCGGCTGATCCATACGGTCATGCGCCGAGGCTATCGGCTCGCGTCCTGACGGCGTCGCGCCCTTGGGCGCCGGCAGGTCGAGGCGGGCCCGATCGGCTGAAGTCACGACCGACAGTGCTCCAGCAGGCCGCTCAGGGCGGGCCTGCACGCCGGTCGCACGGACGTCTGCTCATGCTTCCTCCGAGCCGGACCCCAGCCGAATCGTGGACAGCAGGGTAATCACGCCACGCCCCGTGACACAGATGGTCTGGACGCCATTCGCGGGGCGGACTTGGCAGGTGACACCCAGCACCTGCGCGGCACGCACGAGCAGCCGCACCGACGACCTGTGCCGTTCTCGCAACCGGAGCCCGGACGAGGACGCCCTCGGTGCCGCCGTCAGCAGCGCCGAACGCCACACAGCCGCAGCCCGCACCCGCAGCGCGGCATCCTTCACCGGACCGCTGCCGAGCAGAAGACCGGCACTGCATGTCCATTCATCACGCAGGTAACCCACCACAGTGGACGGTTCGACGCCGTCGACCTCAACGACGAACGTCTCGTACCGCCGCCGAATACCTGTCACACGTCGGCGCGTCCAGCAGCTGGCGTCGGGCACCGCTTGCATCAGGTCGGTGAACCGGGTCGCCGCGGGCTCGGTCTCGAACTCGACCGTCAGCCGGAGCTCTGTGCCGAGCGCGGCCCACGGGTCCTGTTCGACCCTGCGGTTCGTGTCACGCGGCGTCGTCACGCCGGCCAGCAGCATGAGGCTCGCCTCGAACAGGCCGACGTCGCCCTCATCGGGCATGGGCGTCACCCCCGCGCCGGGCGGGCGGGACGATGCGGAACCAGTACGAGCCGTAGCCGGGCAGCGGCTGGTGGTGGAAGAACCGGTGTCGGTTTTCATGAGGGCTGTCCCGTTGTTCGGAGGTGGCGGGGGGAACTGCTACCGGACGGAGCCGGCGAGCATGCTGTTGACGAAGAACCGTTGGAACAGGAAGA
>NZ_JAHYSG010000086.1 GCF_022095675.1 Dactylosporangium sp. AC04546
GAGCACGCGCGGGGCAGGCGGACGCGGGCGGCGCGGGGCCGAGCGAGGCGGACGCGAGTGGACGCGCACAGCCGGTGCAGGACCGAGCTACTCGTCCTCGTCTTCCCGCAGAGCGGCCAACGCGTCAGCAAGCTCATCCGGCTTAATGAGAACATCGCGAGCCTTGGAACCCTCCGAAGGCCCCACAATGCCGCGAGTCTCCATCAGGTCCATCAGGCGGCCGGCCTTGGCGAAGCCCACCCGAAGCTTGCGCTGCAGCATGCTGGTGGAGCCGAACTGGCTCGTCACGACCAGCTCGATGGCCTGCAGCAGGAGATCGAGGTCGTCGCCGATCTCCTCGTCGACCTTCTTCTTACCCTCTTCGGCCTTGACCAGCACGTCGGGGCGGAACTCGGGCTCGCGCTGGTCCTTGCAGAACTTGACCACGTCCGAGATCTCCGTCTCGGAGACCCACGCGCCCTGGATGCGGACCGGCTTCGAGGCGCCCATCGGCAGGAACAGCGCGTCGCCGCGGCCGATCAGCTTCTCCGCGCCCGGCTGGTCGAGGATGACCCGCGAGTCGGCCAGGCTGGACGTGGCGAACGCCAGGCGCGACGGCACGTTGGCCTTGATGAGGCCGGTGACCACGTCGACCGACGGGCGCTGGGTGGCCAGCACCAGGTGGATGCCGGCCGCGCGGGCCAGCTGCGTGATCCGCACGACCGAGTCCTCGACGTCGCGCGGCGCGACCATCATCAGGTCGGCCAGCTCGTCGACCACGACCAGCAGATACGGATACGGCCGGATCACGCGCTCGCTGCCCGGCGGCGCGGTGATCTGGCCGGCGCGGACCTTGCGGTTGTAGTCGTCGATGTGGCGCACGCCGGCCGCGGCGAGGTCGTCGTAGCGCATGTCCATCTCGCGCACGACCCACTCGAGGGCGTCGGCCGCCTTCTTCGGGTTGGTGACGATGGGCGTGACCAGGTGCGGAATGCCCTCGTAGCTGGTCAGCTCGACCCGCTTCGGGTCGACCAGCAGCAGCCGCACCTCGTCGGGCGTGGCCCGGGTCAGCAGCGACACCAGCAGGCTGTTGAGGCACGACGACTTGCCCGCCCCGGTCGCGCCGGCGATCAGGATGTGCGGCATCTTGGCCAGGTTGGCCACGACGAAGCCGCCCTCGATGTCCTTGCCCAGCGCGACCACCAGCGGATGGTGGTCGGACGTCGCCGGCCGCGACCGCAGCACGTCGCCGAGTGCCACGTTCTCCCGGTCGGAGTTGGGGATCTCCACGCCGACCGCGCTCTTGCCCGGGATCGGGCTCTGGATCCGCACGTCCGGCGACTTCACCGCATAGGCGATGTTGCGCGACAGCGCCGTGATCCGCTCGACCTTGACCCCGTGACCGATCTCCACCTCGTAGCGGGTCACGGTCGGGCCGCGGGTGAAGCCGGTGACCAGCGCGTCGACGCCGAACTGCTCGAAGACGCCCTGCAGCGCCGCCGTCACCTCGTCGTTGGCCCGCGTCCGGCCGCGCGGCGCGTCGCCCGTGCCCAGCAGGGTGGGCGGGGGCAGCCGGTAGTCGGCGTCGGTGAGCGCGAGCTGCTCGGCCCGCGTCGGCAGCGGCGAGTGCTCCGGCGGCTCCTTCGCCTTCTTGCGCTTGGCGGGCGGCGGCATCCGGTCGAGCACGACGGTGTCGTGGACCGGCTCGGGCTCCAGGTCGGGCGCGGCCTGGTCGAACAGCACACCGCGCCCCGCGTCGGCCGGGTCGTCGTCGAGCGGGTGCGGCAGCGAGCCCTGCCGGCGCCGGGCGGTGCTGCGGCGCGGCTTCGGCTCGGGCTCGTCGTAGAGCTCCTCGAACTCCTCCTCGTCGCTGGCGAGCGTCGGGTCCTCGACCCGGCCCAGCGCGAGGTCGCGCAGCTGGCGCCAGCGGTGCGGGATGCGGCTGATCGGGGTCGACGTGACCACCAGCAGCCCGAAGCCGGACAGCAGCAGGAGCAGCGGCACGGCGACCCAGGCGGTCACGGCCATCTCCAGCAGCCCGCCGCCGGCCCGGCCGAGCAGGCCGCCGGCGCGGTCCATCTGCTGCGGCTTGGTGGGGCTGTCGGCGGCCAGGTGCATCAGGCCGGTCACGCCGATCGAGAGGGCGGTCCAGCCGACGATGCCGCGGCCGCGGTGCTCGTCCTCGGCGCCGGAGCGCATGACGCGGATGCCGCCGAGGAGCAGCAGCACCGGCAGCACCGCCGAGGTGGCGCCGATGAACGTGTGGCAGACGCCGGCGAGCCAGCGCCCGACCGGCCCGGCCGCCTGGAACCACAGGGCGGCGGTGAGCAGCACCGCGAGGCCGATGAGCCCGAGGCCGGCGCCGTCGCGGCGGTGCTCGGGGTCGAGGTCGCGGGCGTTGGCCGCCTGGCGGCCGATGGCGCGGGCGCCCCAGCCGACGCCGTGCGCGAGGCCCATCCAGACCGCGATCATGCCCCGGCCGAGCAGGCCGAACGGCGTGGCGACCACGACGCCCGCGCGCCGGCGCCGCACCGGCGTCGGCGTGACGCGGGGTGTGGTGGCCCGCGCGCGCGTCGGCGTCGTCGCGGTCGTGCGGGCCCGTGGCGGCGTGCGCTTCGCCGCCGAACCGGTCGCACGCGTGTTCGAACCGCCGCGTGCGTTGGACGTGCCTCCGCCGCGGCCGGCCTGGGAGGTGCGGCCCGCCATGGTCACACCGTAGCGGGGGGCTCCGACATTTTTTCGGTTCCGCGCTTCGTGTCCCGCCGCTTTCTGTACCCCACGTACACGCCGACGTACGAGCCGACGACGAGGACACCGACCATGACCTGCAACAAGTGCGTGTACCGCTCGGGATAGAGCACGCCCTCGATGTACTGGTCGATGAACCCCCGCCCGACGCCCGCCTCCCCCGCCCGGCGCCTGGCCCAGTGCTCGACGTAGGTCAGCGGGCACGTCAGTGGGATCGACACCACGGCGAGCCCCCAGGCGGCGGCCGCCAGGTGCGGCCAGAAGGCCTTGGGCCACCGCCAGGCGACGAACCCGCCGAGGATCACGTACGCGAGAAACGCGAAATGCAGCACCAGTACCGTCGTCGCCAGCGCCCGGTACACGGTCCTACACCTCGACCACCGTGGGAACGATCATCGGCCGCCTGCGGTACGCCTCGTTGACCCAGCGGCCGACCGTGCGGCGCACGATCTGCTGGAGCTGGTGGGGGTCGGTGATCCCGTCGGTGGCCGCCTTGTTGAGCGCCTCGGTGACCAGCGGCAGCACCGCGTTGAACACGGCCGGGTCGTCGGAGAAGCCCTTCGCCGACACCGTCGGGCCGGCCACCACCTTGCCGGTGACGGAGTCGATGACCACGGTCGCGGCGATGAACCCGCCGTCGCCGAGGATGCGGCGCTCGGTGAGCAGCGACTCGCCGACGTCACCGATCGCGAGCCCGTCGACGTACACGTATCTCGAGCGGATGTGCCCGACGAGGGTGGCCTTGCCGTCGACCAGGTCGACGACGTCACCGTCCTCGCACAGCACCACCCGGTCGCCGGGCACGCCGGCCTCGCGCGCCAGCTGGGCGTGGGCGCGCAGGTGGCGCCACTCGCCGTGCACCGGCATGAAGTTGCGCGGCTTGACGACGTTGAGCAGGTAGAGCAGCTCGCCCGCGGGCGAGTGGCCGGAGACGTGCACCTTGGCCACGTCCTTGTGCACGACGATCGCACCGGCCCGCGAGAGCTGGTTGATCACGCGGTACACCGCGGTCTCGTTGCCCGGCACCAGGGAGGAGGCCAGCACGATTGTGTCGCCCTCGCCGATGACGATGTGCCGGTGGTCGCCGTTGGCCATGCGGCCGAGCGCGCTCATCGGCTCGCCCTGCGACCCGGTCGACATCAGCACGATCCGCTCGGGCGGCAGGCTCATCGCCTCGTCGATCGCCACGACCAGGCCGGCCGGGATGCGCAGCAGGCCGAGGTCGCGGGCGATGCCCATGTTGCGCACCATCGACCGGCCGATCAGCGCGACCTTGCGGCCGTGCGCGTGGGCGGCGTCGAAGACCTGCTGCACGCGGTGCACGTGCGAGGCGAAGGAGGCGACGATGATCCGGCCGGTGGCGCGCCCGAAGATGCCCTCCAGGACCGGGCCGATCTCCCGCTCCGGGGTGACGAAGCCGGGGATCTCCGCGTTGGTCGAGTCGGACAGCAGCAGGTCGACGCCCCGGGCGCCGAGCCGCGCGAAGCCGGCCAGGTCGGTGATCCGCCCGTCGAGCGGCAGCTGGTCCATCTTGAAGTCGCCGGTGTGCAGCAGCGTGCCGGCCGTCGTGGTCACCGCGACCGCGAGCGCGTCGGGGATCGAGTGGTTGACGGCGAAGAACTCGCACTCGAACGGGCCGAGCCGCTCGACCTGGCCCTCCTTGACGGTCAGCGAGTACGGCTCGATGCGGCGCTCGGCCAGCTTCGCCTCGACCAGGGCGAGGGTGAACTTCGACCCCACCAGCGGGATGTCGGGCTTGTGGGCCAGCAGGTACGGCACCGCGCCGATGTGGTCCTCGTGCCCGTGCGTCAACACGATCGCCTGAACCTGGTCGAGGCGGTCGAGGATGGACGAGAAGTCCGGCAGGATGAGGTCGACGCCGGGCTGCTCGACGTCGGGGAACAATACACCGCAGTCGATGACCAGCAGCTTGCCGCCGTGCTCGAGCAGCGTCATGTTCCGGCCGATCGCGCCCAGCCCACCCAGCGGCGTCACCCGCAGGGTGTCAGGCCCCGGTGGGGGCGGCGGATCGAGCTCGACGTGCGCCACCGTCATAGGGCCACTCCGAGTTCGTTGTGGTGCGCCATCTGGTCGGCGGTGCCGATCGTGCGACCCGCCTCAGCGCAATCCTCTCGCAACCGGCCGACTTCCGCCGCATTCGCCGCGACGAGCGGGGGTCGGACCGGGCCGCCCGGCAGGCCGAGCAGGGTCAGGGCCGCCTTCGTCAGCATGACGCCCTGCGTGCGGAAGAACCCGCAGAAGGCCGGAAGCAGCTTCAGGTGCAGCTCACGGGCGGTCTCGACGTCACCGGCCTCGTGCGCCAGGATCATCCGCTTGGTCTCGGGTCCGAACACATGCGTCGGGACCCCGACAACGCCGACGGCGCCCACCGAGAGCAGCGGCAGGGTCAGCTTGTCCTCGCCCGAGTAGTACGTCAGGTTCGTCCGCTTGATCACCCACGCGCTCTCGCCGAGGTCACCCTTGGCGTCCTTCACGGCGATGATCCGATCGTGCTCGGCGAGCCGGCACATGGTCTCGGTCTCGATCGGCACGCCGGAGCGGCCCGGGATGTCGTACACCATGACCGGCAGGCCCGACGAGTCCGCCACGCTCTGGAAGTGGTGCACGATGCCGGCCTGGGGCGGCTTGTTGTAGTACGGCGTCACGACCAGGAGGCCGTCAGCGCCCGCCTTCTCGGCGGCGCGCGCCAGCTCGATCGTGTGCGCGGTGTCGTTGGTCCCCACGCCGGCGATCACGGTTGCCCGGTCGCCGACGGCCTCGATGACCGCGCGCAGCACCTGGTCCTTCTCGCCGTCGGACGTGGTCGCCGACTCGCCGGTGGTGCCGTTGATCACGAGGCCGTCGTGCTCCTGCTCGTCCACCAGGTGGGTGGCCAGGCGGGCGGCACCGTCGACGTCGAGCGAACCGTCAGCCTGGAATGGCGTGACCATCGCGCTGAGCAGCCGCCCAAAGGGCCGGCTGGGGACGGAACCGGTGCGTGTCATACGCACAACCTAGCGGACGCCTCTCGCTCGCTCTTCTCAAGATTCCCAACTGAACTGCGGGGCGGCGACCTCGGTGCCGTCCGGCAGCGTGCTGGTCGTGAAGTCGCCGAACACGCTCGGCGCGATGCGCTGAAGCTCGCGCAGGCACGCGATCGCCACCTCGCGGATCTCCACGTCGGCGGCCTCCGTCGCGCGCATCGTCACGAAGTGCCGCCAGGCGCGGTAGTTGCCGGTGACCACGATCCGCGTCTCGGCGGCGTTCGGCAGCAGCGACCGCGCGGCCTGCCGGGCCTGCTTGCGCCGCGAGGTGCCGTTGGCGACGTCGGCGAACTTCGCCTCCAGCCCCTCCAGCAGCTCGTTGTAGGCGCGCTGGGCGGCCTCGGTGGCCTCGACGAACGTCTTGTGCAGCGCCGGGTCCTCGGCGATCACCGCCGGCTCGACCATCGCCGCCTCGCGACCCGGCACGTACCGCTGTGACAGCTGCGAGTACGAGAAGTGGCGGTGCCGGATCAGCTCGTGCGTGAACGACCGCGACACGCCCTGCAGGTAGAACGTCACCGAGCCGTGCTCGAGCACGCTCAGGTGGCCGACCTCGAGGATGTGGCGGAGGTACCCCGCGTTGGTGGCCGTGGCGGGGTTGGGCTTGCTCCACGACTGGTAGCAGGCGCGCCCGGCGAACTCGGCCAGCGCCTCGCCGCCCTCCGCATCCGTCTCCCACGGCACGTCCGCCGGGGGTTCGAAGTGGGTCCAGGCAATGGCTTTGACGGAGAGCATTGGGTGAGCCTAGACGAAGAACCAGGTGAAGGGCGCCCACGGGAGGTTGCGCAACACCGAGAATGCGAGCCACGCCACCAGGAACCCGATCATCGCCCCGTTGGAGATGCGCAGCTGCGGCAGCTTGAACGGCAGGTTGAGCTTGTTGACCGTCCAGCTCACATACAGGTACGCCAGGAAGGGTGCGGCGAACAGCAGCGGCGCGTGGTGGTGGGCGGCGGCCGGGATGTCGCCATGCAGCATGTACCACGCGGCGCGCGTGCCGCCGCAGCCCGGGCAGTCGAACCCGGTGAGCAGCTTGACGATGCAGGTGGGCGTGTCGGCCGCCCCGGCCGACGTCGGCCGCATGAGCAGCGTGTAGGCCACGCCGCCGCCGATGAGCGCCCCGACCCCGGCCGGCCCGCTCCAGCCCGGCAGCCGGTCGATCAGGCGCTGGAACCGGCTCTTGGGCGGCGGCGGGAACGCGTAGTAATACGGCGGCACCTGCTGCGAACCGGGCGGCACCGGCGCTTCACCGGCAGGCGTCGCCGGGAGCGCAACCGGGAGGGGTGTCGTCACGCTCTTCACGCTACACCGCGCCGACCACCGGCGAACCCAGCGCTTTTGTCAGAAGCTCCGCCAAGTCTCCGCGCTGCGGGGCCTCGACCTCGCCCAGGCCCAGCCATCCGGCGAACCGGTGCAGCTCGGCGGCCAGGGCCTCGGCCACCGTCTCCGGGGTGGGCGCGCCCCGCCCGGCCGGCGGCTCGACCCAGGCGGCCGGCACCTGGAGCACGCCCGCCTTGCGGTCGGCCTTGAGGTCGACGCGGGCCACCAGCCGGTCGCCGAGGAGGAAGGGCAGGACGTAATACCCATACAGGCGCTGTAACGGCGGGACGTAGATCTCGATGCGGTAGTTGAAGCCGAACAGCCGCTGCACCCGCGCCCGCTCCCACATCAGCGGGTCGAACGGGCTGACCAGGGTCGCGGCCGCCACCCGCCGGGGCAGCCGAGCCTCGGCGTGCAGGTAGGCCGGCGGGACCCAGCCCTCGACCCGCACCGGCGTGAGCTCCCCCGCCTCGACCAGCTCGGCGATCGCGGTGCGGGCGCCGTCGAGCGGCAGCCGGAAGTAGTCGCGCAGCTCGGCCTCGGCCGACACACCGAGCGCGCGGGCGGCGACCCGGACCAGCTCCCGGTAGGCATCGGCGGGCTCCGGGTCGGGCGCGGCCAGCACCTCGGCAGGCAGGATGCGCTCGGGGACGTCGTAGACCCGGGCGAACGACGAGTTGCGCCGGGCGACGCTCACCTCGCCGGAGTAGAAGAGCCACTCGATCGCGGTCTTGGTGTCCGACCAGTTCCACCCCCAGTGGTCCTTGCGCCGCGGCTGGACCAGGTCGCCCTCGACCTCGGTGGCGGTCATCGGGCCCTTGGCCCGGATCTCCTCCAGCACCCAGCGCACCAGGTCGGGCTGCTCGCGGGCGATGCGGACCATGCGGCCCCAGGCGGCGCCGGAGCGCATCCGCCAGCGCAGCATCGGGTGCAACTGGACCGGCACGAGCGAGGCCTCATGCGCCCAGTACTCGAACAGGTCGCGCGGGCGCCGATAGGCCAGCCGGTCGAGGAGGTCGGTGTTGTAGGGCCCGAGGCGGCTGTAGGCCGGTAAGTAGTGGGCGCGCTGGACCACGTTGACCGAGTCGATCTGGAGCAGGCCGGTGCGGGCCACCACCCGGCGCAGGTGGCGCCGCTCCGGCTCGCCGGAGGGCAGGCGGTCGGTGAAGCCCTGGGCGGCGAGGGCGATCCGCCGGGCCTGGGTGAGCGACAGTGTCTCGGTCATCGCACGCAGGCTATCGCCGGGGTACGACAAAAATCGGCGGCCGCCCCCGCAGGGACGGCCGCCGACTGGAGAAACTCAGGCGCCGACGAGTGGCCGCCGCTCGGCGGCACCGGCGTCCTTGGCGTCGAACGCCGCGCTGACCTTCCGGTCGATCTCGACCAGGTCGGGCACGTCCTCGACGGCCGGCCCGGTCGACTGGCCCGGGTCCGCCGATCGGGCCGGGCCGGTGCTCGCGTCGGCGGGCTCCCGGATCGGCAGGCCGATGAGCAGCCCGATCATCAGCAGGATGTACGCGTTGCTGCCGATGAGGCCCAGCCCGTCGAACTTCTCGTGGAAGGCCCACGGCGTGCGGCTGCACAGCAGCAGGAACGAGAAGCCGAAGAACAGCGCGAAGTTGCGCCGTCGCCGCGCGTCGAGCGACTTGTCGGTGGCGTAGTCGAACAGCACGACGATCGACGGGAGCACCCACACGAGGTGGTGGATCCAGCTGATCGGGCTGACCATGCAGCCGACGAGACCGGTGAGCGCGAGCCCGGCGACCTCGTCGCGGGCCTTGATCGCGCGACGCACCCGCCACGCCCAGATCGCCAGCGCCACGAGGACCAGCAGCGCCCACAGCGGCTTCATCGGGTCGGGGTTGAACAGACGCGCGACGAGGCCGCTCAGCGCCTGGTTCGACACGAAGGTGGAGGAGCCGACCCGGTCGGTGTTCCACATCGCGTCGGTCCAGAAGACGCGCGACGCGTCGGGCGCGAACGTCGCGGCGGCCCAGGTCGCCGTCGCGGCGGTCGCGGCCGACACGGCGGCGGCCCGCCAGCGTCGGGTCACGAGCAGGTAGATGATGAAGACGCCCGGAGTCAGCTTGATGGCGGTGGCCAGGCCGATGCCGATGCCGCCGAGGCGGCTCCCGCCGCGGACCAGCAGCAGCACATCGCCGACGACCAGGAAGAGCAGGATGATGTTGACCTGGCCGAAGTTGACCGTCTCGCGCACCGGCTCGAACGCGGCGACGAGGCCGAACGCGACCGCGATCGAGAACCAGAACTGCCAGCCCTGGCGCTTGATGATCGGGCCGACGAGCCAGGTGAGGATGGCGAAGAGCGCGAGCACGTTCATCGTCACGCTGATCGCGATGGCGGTGTGCCAGCCGATGAGCGCCATCGGCGTCATAAGCGCCGCGGCGAACGGCGGGTAGGTGAACCCGTATGGCGTGCCTGGGACCAGGTAGTCGTAGATGTCGCCACCACGGTTGACCCAGTAGTCCATGGCGCCGTAGTAGACCTTGAGGTCGAAATACCCGTTCCTCGCGGCCGCCACCGACAGGAAGGCCCACACCACGGCCCAGAGGCCCGCGACGATGAGCACCTTCTTGACGGCGGGTCGCCGGAGGATGGGCCGGACGGCCGTCAACACGGCGACTCGTCCACGCTCCGCCACTTGTGCTGCCCTCCACTCACTCGCTGGCTAACCTGCTGCTGTTTCCTCAACGGTGGCCCGGGTCCAACTGTGACGTCCCGGCGCTACCCCGCCACGTGGCGCTTCACACAAAATCCGTAGGCTGCTGCAACATGACGCTCGGGTTCGTCCGACCGGCGCGAATCGACGACGTCGTCGAGATCACGCGAATCCAACTCACGACCTGGCGGGTCGCCTATCGACGACTGCTGCCCAAACACATCCTCGACCAACTTGACGAGGACTGGATTACCCGCAGGTGGCGGGAGGCAATCGCCCAACCACCGTCACCACGACACCGGGTCCTGGTCGCGGTCGAACAACGCGAGTCACCCGAAGCCGGACCCGAGTCATCATATGCCGTGGGTTTCGTGGCGTCAGGTCCGGCAGACGACACCGCATTGGCTCCCGACGAAGATCACACGGCCCTTGACAAGGCGCTGAGCGGCGCGGCGGCGATCACTGACCTGCTGGTCGAGCCCCGATGGGGGCGGCGCGGGCACGGCAGCCGATTGCTGGCGGCTAGTGTCGATTTATGGCGTACTGACGGGTTTACGACAGCACTCGCGTGGACGTTCGCCGACGACCGTGTTACGTCTCGATTTCTGGAGAGTTCCGGCTGGGCTCCCGACGGAGTCAGCCGGTCACTCGATGTTGATGACCTGCTCGTCCCGCAGATCCGCTGGCACGTCTCGATCGAGACCGAGGAAGAGCCCGTCGTTACCGCCACGTGATGGTGTTGCGATGCAATCGGGTCCTACGCATCCCACGATGTGGACCCCGCCAATAGGACATAACGGCGTCACACAGCGTGTCCGTCAACAGGACTGCCAAAGCCACACGAAAGGTGACGCTAAGACAACAGCGCGCCCAGGCCGACGGTCAGTCCGGGCCGCCGGACGACCTCCCGGACCGCCAGCAGCACGCCCGGCATGAACGACTTCCGGTCGAACGAGTCGTGCCGGATCGTCAGCGTCTCCCCCGCGGTGCCGAAGAGCACCTCCTGATGGGCGACCAGCCCCGAGGCGCGCAGCGAGTGGACCCGCACGCCCTCGACGTCGCTGCCGCGGGCACCGAGCAGCTCCTCCTTGGTCGCGTCCGGCGGCTCGGCAAGGCCGGCCGCGGAGCGCGCCTCGGCGATCAGTTGCGCGGTGCGCAGGGCCGTGCCGCTCGGCGCGTCGACCTTCTGCGGGTGA
Organism: Dactylosporangium sp. AC04546; assembly: GCF_022095675.1. GTDB lineage: Bacteria > Actinomycetota > Actinomycetes > Mycobacteriales > Micromonosporaceae > Dactylosporangium. The sequence continues at coordinate 10,968 of NZ_JAHYSG010000086.1, forward strand.
TGCATCTCGACGACCTCGACCGACTCGAAGTAGCGCGCGGCGCGGGCCGCGAACTCCATCATGAGCACGGCGCCGATCGCGAAGTTCGGCGCGATGACGACGCCGAGCTCCGGCTTCGGCTCGAGCCAGCCCCGCACCTGCTCCAGGCGCTCGGTGGTGAACCCCGAGGTGCCGATGACCGCGTGGATGTTCTGGTCGATGCACCAGCGCAGGTTCTCCATCACCGTGCCGGGGTTGGTGAAGTCCACCACCACCTGGGCGCCGGCGTCGGCCACGCCGGACAGCCAGTCGCCCTCGTCGACCATCGCGACCAGTGCGAGGTCATCGGCACCGTCGACGGCGCGGCAGGTCTCGGTCCCCATGCGGCCGCGTGCGCCCAGCACACCGACCCGGATCGGCTCAACATCGCTCACGCGGGACAACTTATCCCAACGCGTCGGCGAAATCCTGATCGTCGAACTCGCCGATGACAGCCAGGGACATCGGCCGGGCCAGCAGCTCGGCGGCAACCTCCCGGACCATCTCCGGGGTGACCGCGTCGACCCGCCGGAGCACGTCGTCGACCGAGAGCATCTCGTCGTACAGCAGCTCACCCTTGCCGAGCCGGCTCATCCGCGACCCGGTGTCCTCCAGGCCCAGCACGACCGCGCCCTTGAGCATGCCCTTGCCCCGCTCGACCTCGGTGTCGCTCACCCCGTCGGCGGCGACGCGGGCGAGCTCGTCCCGGGTGATGTCGAGGACCTCCTCGACCTTCCCCGGCGCGCAGCCGGCGTAGACGCCGAAGAGCCCCGAGTCGCTGTACTGCGAGGTGAAGGAGTACACCGAGTACGCCAGCCCGCGCTGCTCCCGGATCTGCTGGAACAGCCGGCTGGACATGCCGCCGCCGAGCACGTTGTTGAGCGCGCCGAGCGCGAAGCGGTTGGCGTGCTGGCGCGGATAGCCCACGCAGCCCAGCACGAGGTGCGCCTGCTCGGTGTCCTTGTTACGCACGACCACCTGCCGGGAGCGGGCCGGCACACGCGTGGTGCGGGACCGGCGCTCGCCGGGGTCCGCCGCGTCGGAGAACCCGGCCCGGTCGAACGCGGCGCGCACGGCCTTGACGACCTTCGCGTGGTCGAGGTTGCCGGCGGCGGCCACGACCATGGTCGAGGGCAGGTACCGCCGGCGGTAGAACCCGTCGATCTGCTTGCGGCTCAGCGCCGAGATGCTCGACACCGTGCCGGAGATCTGCCGGCCGAGCGGGTGGTTGCCGTAGATGGCCTCGGTGAAGACGTCGTGGACCTCGTCGCCGGGCTCGTCGTCGTGCATCGCGATCTCTTCGAGGATCACGCCGCGCTCGGTCTCGACGTCCGCCTCGGTCAGCACCGACTCGGTCACCAGGTCGCACACCACGTCGATGGCGAGCGGCAGGTCAGCGTCGAGCACCCGCGCGTAGTAGCACGTGTACTCCTTGGCCGTGAACGCGTTGGTCTCGCCGCCCACGGCCTCGATCTGCGAGGAGATGTCCAGCGCCGAGCGGCGCTTGGTGCCCTTGAAGAGCAGGTGCTCCAGGAAGTGCGAGACGCCCGACAGGGTGGGCGTCTCGTCCCGCGAGCCGATGCCGACCCAGACGCCGAACGACACGCTGCGCATCGCCGGAATGGACTCGGTGAGGATGCGCAGCCCGTTGGGCAGCACGGTGCGACGCACCGTGCCACCCAGAGGGTCGTGCGACAGGGTCTGGGTCGACGCTCGACTCGCCATTGGGTCAGCTGTGCCGGTTGCGCCGACGACGGAACTCGCCGCCCTCGCCACCCTCGCCACCCTCGTCCGGGCCCGGCGCGTCCGAGGAGCCCTCGGACGCGGGCGCGGACGCCTGACGCGGGCCACGGTCGCCCCGGTCACGGCCGCGCGGGCCACGGTCGCCGCGGTCGCGCGCCGGCGGGCGCTCGCCGCCCTCGGCCGGCGCCGGCGGCTGCTCGCCCTCGGCCAGCACCTTGTCGAGGTAGATCTTGCCGCGGTTGTCGATGTCCGCGATCTGCACCTCGACCTTGTCGCCGACGTTGAGGAAGTCCTCGACCTTCTCGACCCGCTTGCCGTTGCCCACCTTGGAGATGTGCAGCAGGCCGTCGCGGCCGGGCAGCAGCGAGATGAAGGCGCCGAACGCGGCGGTCTTCACCACGGTGCCGAGGAACTTGTCGCCGACCTTCGGCATGGTCGGGTTGGCGATCGCGTTGATCCGCTCCACCGCGGCCTCGGCCGACGGGCCGTCGGTCGCGCCGACGTAGATCGTGCCGTCGTCCTCGATGCTGATCTCGGCGCCGGTCTCGTCCTGGATCGCGTTGATGGTCTGGCCCTTCGGGCCGATCACCATGCCGATCTTGTCGACCGGGATGCGGACCGTGGTGACGCGAGGCGCGTACTGGCTCATGCCGGCCGGCGACTCGATCGCCTCGGCCATCACGTCGAGGATGACGTGCCGCGCGTCGTGGGCCTGCTGCAGGGCGCCGGCCAGCACGTCCGACGGGATGCCGTCGAGCTTGGTGTCCAGCTGCAGCGCGGTCACGAATTCGCGGGTGCCGGCGACCTTGAAGTCCATGTCGCCGAACGCGTCCTCGGCGCCGAGGATGTCGGTGAGCGTCACATACTGCGTCTTGCCGTCGACCTCGTCGGAGATCAGGCCCATCGCGATGCCGGCGACCGGCGCCTTGAGCGGCACACCGGCGGACAGCAGCGCCATGGTGGAGGCGCAGACCGAGCCCATGCTCGTCGAGCCGTTGGAGCCGAGGGCCTCGGACACCTGACGGATCGCGTAGGGGAACTCCTCGCGGGCCGGCAGGACCGGGATCAGGGCCCGCTCGGCGAGCGCGCCGTGGCCGATCTCGCGCCGCTTCGGCGCGCCGACCCGGCCGGTCTCACCCGTCGAGTACGGCGGGAAGTTGTAGTTGTGCATGTAGCGCTTGGACTTCTCCGGCGCCAGCGTGTCGAGCGTCTGCTCCATGCGCAGCATGTTCAGCGTGGTGACGCCGAGGATCTGCGTCTCGCCCCGCTCGAACAGCGCCGAGCCGTGCACGCGCGGCAGCACCTGGACCTCGGCGGTCAGCGGCCGGATGTCGCGCGGGCCACGGCCGTCGATGCGAACCTGGTCACGCAGGACGCGGGCCCGGACCTCGTTCTTGGTCAGCGACCGCAGGGCGGCGCCGATCTCCTTCTCGCGCCCCTCGAACTGGGCGGCGAGCCGCTCGAACGCGGCCTCCTTGATCCGGTCGAGGGCCTCCTCGCGCTCCGCCTTGGCGGCGATGCGCAGGGCCTCGGCGACCTCGTCCTTCACCGCGCCGGCGACGGCCTCGTAGGCGTCGGGCTGGTAGTCGAGGAAGACCGGGAACTCCTGCACCGGCTTGGCGGCGACGTCGGCCAGCTCGGACTGCGCCCGGCACAGCTCGCGGATGGCCGGCTTCGAGGCCTCCAGCCCGCTCGCGACGACCTCCTCGGTCGGCGCCGGGGCACCGCCCGCGACCAGGCCGACCGTGTGCTCGGTGGCCTCGGCCTCGACCATCATGATCGCCACGTCACCGTCGGGCAGGACGCGCCCGGCGACGACCATGTCGAACGTGGCCCGGCCGAGCTCCTCGACGGTCGGGAACGCCACCCACTGGCCGTCGACGTGCGCCATGCGGGTCGCGCCGATCGGGCCGGAGAACGGCAGGCCGGACAGCTTGGTCGACATCGAGGCGGCGTTGATCGCGACGACGTCGTAGGGGTGGGCCGGGTCGAGGGCCAGCACGGTCTCGACGACCTGGACCTCGTTGCGCAGCCCCTTGACGAAGCTCGGGCGCAGCGGGCGGTCGATGAGGCGGCAGGTGAGGATCGCGTCCTCGCTCGGGCGTCCCTCACGGCGGAAGAACGAGCCGGGAATGCGCCCGGCCGCGTACATACGCTCCTCGACGTCCACCGTGAGCGGGAAGAAGTCGAACTGGTCCTTCGGCTGCTTGCCCGCCGTCGTGGCGGACAGCACCACCGTCTCACCGAGCTGGGCGAGGGCGGAGCCCGCCGCCTGGCGCGCGAGGCGGCCCGTCGAGAACGTGATCTCGCGGGTGCCGAACGTGCCGTTGTCGATGATCGCAGTGCTGCTGTGGCTACCGAGAGTGCTCTGCTCGGTCATGTTGTCCTGTTGCTCCTTCAGGTCGTTGGTGCGCCCTGGCGGAGCTGTCCGCGGCCGGTCTTCGATCGAAGCTCACGGGGCTGATGCCCGGAAGCCACTACCGAGGACCGGTGCGCCGACTCGCTCGGCCGGGACGCTTCCATTCCAGTGTGTCACTACCGGACGGGGGAGTGGCGAATTACCGGGCCCCGGGCCGGGTCGGTTTCCGCGAAAGCATCAACCGAGCCGGTCCGGGTGGTTCGCCACTCCCCCGTCGGTGCGTCGTTATCGCCGCAGGCCGAGCCGCTCGATCAGCGAGCGGTAGCGGGCGATGTCGCTGCGCTGCAGGTAGTTGAGCAGGCGGCGGCGACGGCCGACCAGCAGCAGCAGGCCGCGCCGGCTGTGGTGGTCGTGCTTGTGCTGCTTGAGGTGTTCCGTCAGATCCGCGATCCGCTTGGTCAGCATCGCGACCTGCACCTCGGGCGAACCGGTGTCACCCTCGACGGTCGCATACTTCGTCATGATCTCGGTCTTCTGCGCAGAGTCGAGCGCCATTTTCTCCCTTAATGCTGGGTCTTTTGCGGAAAGATGAGTCGAGGGTGCCCGCGGCGTCGTGCAGGCAGCCTGACCCCCACCGGTCACCCGGCGTGAACTCAAGGCTAACAGACCTATCTCCCGAGCACCTGTCTGGTCTGCTCGACGTCCTCCTGGATCTGCGCGATGAGCGGTTCGATGGCGGTATACGTGCGCTGTTCCCGCAGCCTCGCGACGAAATCCAGGCTCACCCGCTCGCCGTAAAGATCGCCCTGGAAATCGAGGACGAATGCCTCGACCCGGCGCTCCTTGCCGGCGAATGTCGGGTTTGTCCCGATCGAGACGGAGGCCGGCAGCGGCTCGGGGCTGCGGTCGCGCATCAGCCAGGCCGCGTAGATGCCGTCGGCCGGGACCGCCGCGTTGGGCGGGGTGAGCAGGTTGGCGGTCGGGAAGCCCAGCTCACGGCCGCGCTGGTCGCCGCGCACCACCACACCCTCCAGCCGGTGCGGCCGCCCGAGCGCACGCGACGCCGCCACGACGTCCCCGGCGTCGACGCAGGCGCGGATGTACGTCGAGGAGAACACGGTGCCCTCGTCGGCCACGAGCGGCGCGCCCTCGACCCCGAAGCCGAAGGTGCGCCCGAGCCGGCGCAGGAGGTCCACGTCGCCGGCCGCCTTGTGACCGAACCGGAAGTTCTCGCCGACCACGATCAGCGCCGTGTGCAGGTGCTCCACCAATGCGTCGTGGACGAACGCCTCCGGCGACAGCCTGCTGTACTCCACCGTGAAGGGAATGACGCAGAGCACGTCGACGCCGAGTGCCTCGATCAGCTCGGCCTTGCGGGCCGGCTCGGTCAGCACGGCCGGGTGCGACCCCGGCCGGACGACCTCCGACGGGTGCGGGTCGAACGTGATCACGACCGACTGGACGCCCAGCTCACCGGCCCGTTTCACGGTGTGCCCGATGATCTGCTGGTGCCCCCGGTGCACACCGTCGAAGACGCCGATCGTCGCGACCGCGCGGCCCCACCCGCCGGGCGCCGCCTGTGTTCCCCGCCACCGCTGCATGCCACCGAGCCTAGCGCCGGGGCATGATCCGCCCATGGCGGACGTCACTGCGGTGCTCTTCGACATGGACGGCACGATCGTCGACTCCGACGCGGTCGTGGCGCGGACCTGGCTGCGCTGGTCGCGACTGCGCGGCGTCGACTACAACCACGTCATGCGGGTCACACCCGGGCGGCCGGCCCGCGAGACGATCCCCGAGCTGGCGCCCTGGCTCAGCCCGGACGAGCAGGCGGGCGACGCGGCGGCGCTGCTGGACCTGGAGCGCGCCGACGTCGACGGCGTCGTCGCCACGCGCGGCGCCCACGACCTGCTGCGAGCGCTCGACGCGTGGGGCGTGCCGTGGGCGGTCGTGACCTCGTCGGACCGGCCGCTCGCCCTGGTCCGCCTGGCGGCCGCCGGCATCGATCCGCCGGCCGTGCTGGTCACCATCTCCGAGGTCGAGCGGGCCAAGCCACATCCGGAGGGCTACCTGGCCGCGGCGGCCCAGCTGGGCGTGGACCCCGCCACGACGCTCGTCGTCGAAGACGCTCCGGCAGGTGTACTGGCGGGAAAGGCCGCCGGCAGCCTGGTCGCGGGCCTGCGGGGCGTGCCGGGCGCCGACTTCGACGTCCCGGACCTCACGGTCCTGCACGCCCTGGCGTCGCCGGCGGACGGCAGGCTCCATCTGCACACGCCCACCACGTCCGCGTAGACGTTGGTCGATCTACCAGCAGAGCGTCGCGGCCGGCGGCCAGGAAGTACGCCGCCACCACGGCCTCACGCGAGGGTAGATCGACCAACGTCTACGCAAATGCCCGGCGCTACGGGACGAGGACGATCTCGGGGCGGGCCCGGCCCTCGCGCTCCGACACGATCGCGAGCACGGTGCCGTCAGGGGCGAAGACCGCGTACGGGCCCTCGATGCCCAGCGCCGGCAGCGGACCGCCGTGCGAGAGGACCTTCGCCTCCGCCTCCGTGGCGTCGCGGCGCGGGAACGAGCGGGCCGCCGCGTCGGCCAGCGGCAGCGTCACCGGGTCCTCGCGCGCCGCCAGCTCCTCCAGCGACGCGGCCTCCGCCAGCGTGAACGCGCCGACGGCCGTTCGGCGCAGCGCGGTCAGGTGGCCGCCGACGCCGAGCGTGGTACCGAGGTCGCGGGCCAGCGCCCGGATGTACGTGCCCGAGGAGCACGCCACGTCGACGTCCACGTCGACCACGGCCTCCGAACGGCGGATCGCCAGGACGTCGAGCCGCGAGACGGTCACCGGCCGGGCCTGCAGGGCGACCTCCTCGCCCTGGCGCACCCGGTGGTACGAGCGCACCCCATTGATCTTGATGGCCGAGACGGCGCTGGGCACCTGCATGATCTCGCCCCGCAGCGGGGTCAAGCCGGCGTGGACGTCGGCGTCGGTGACCCCGGCGGCGTCCATGGTGGACACGACGTCGCCCTCGGCGTCGTCGGTGATCGTCGCCTGGCCGAGGCGGATCGTCGCGCGGTACTCCTTCGTGCTGCCGATGACGTAGGTGAGCAGGCGGGTCGCCTTCTCCACGCCCACGATGAGCACGCCCGTCGCCATCGGGTCGAGCGTCCCGCCGTGGCCGACCCGCCGCGTGCGGGCCAGCCGGCGCATCCGGGACACCACGTCGTGCGAGGTCATCCCGCCAGGCTTGTCCACGACCACCAGGCCGCCCTGCGTCGCCACCTTGTTCGCCACGACGTCAGAGCCTAGTGACCGTACTCGACGAGGACGTGCCAGAGGTACTTGAGCAGTTGGAGCGCCTCGTCGACGGCCCCCCACCGCGACCACTCCGCCGGTGCCGCGACCACCGCCCGCGCGGCCCGCCCGATCAGCTCCGCGTCGACGAGCTCACGGTCGTACAAGTCGGACAAATATACCGCCAGCAACGGAACCGACGGGCCGCGGAACTCCGGCGGGACGTCGGCGGGGGCGATCCGGAAGCCCTCCCGCCACTCCACCGCCACGCCGTAGCGGGCCGTGACGGCGAGCGCCGCCGCCGCGCACGGCGTGTCGCGGAACGCGGTGTCGAGCACCAGCGCCGCCACGTCGGTGGCCAGCTCGACCGGGCCGTGGACCTGGGCCTCGACGTAGTCGTCGAGCGCGCGACCCGGCCGGAGCGACCGCGGACCCGACAGCGCCGAGGCACCCCAGCGCCGTTCGAGGCCGGCCAGTACCGCCGAGAAGGCATCGATCGTCCCGAACTCGGTCGGATCGCGGAAGCTGTCGCCGAACGTGTAGGTGGCGCGCTCCAGCACCGCCGGGCGCAGCCGCAGGTAGGCCGAGCCGAAGCGCGGGGCGGCGCCGTCGGGGTGGTGGAAGACATTGAGCGCGCCGTATTTCGGGCGATCGATCGGCGAAACTCCGGGCCGCTGATAGGCGCCGCCGAACATGCGCTCCTCCCAGCGATCGCGGTCGCCGCCGGGGTGCGCGGTCAGGCCGCCGTTGGAGATCCCCGTCTCGAACTGGCTGCGGAAGCGCCCGTCGGCGAGCAGGCCCTCGATGACGGTCCGGCCGTCGGCGGTGCGGTCCGGATGGAAGTTGATCGTGATCGGGGCGTCGGTGCGGTACGGGGAACCGCCGACGGCGCGGACGAACGCCAGCGCGGCCAGCTGCGCGTCAGTGAGCACGGTCGGCCCCCGCGACCGCCCAGGCGTCGCCGGCCAGCCGCCACAGCAGCCCGGCCAGGCGCAGCACGATGAACAGGGTCAGCGCGGCCCACACCCCGCGCAGGCCGAGCTCGAAGAAGTAGGCCAGCCAGATGCCGGGCAGGAAGCCGCCGAGCGCGCTCACCAGGGTCAGGTTGCGCAGGTACCGCACGTCACCGGCGCCCAGGAACACCCCGTCGAGCGCGAACACCACGCCCGCGGCCGGCATCATGGCGACGAAGAACCACCAGGCCGGCTGCGCCTGCGCGTACACCTCGGCATCGGCCCCGAACCACGGACGCACGGTGGCCAGGGCGCCCGCCACCAGCACGGCGAACCCGACACCGGAGACCAGGCCGGCGAAGGAGATACGGCGGGCCAGGTGCTTGGCCTCGGCGACCCGCTCGCCGCCGAGCGCGGCGCCGACCAGCGACTGGGCGGCGATCGCGACGGCGTCGAGCGCGAGGGCGGTGAAGAAGAACAGCTGGATGGCGATCTGGTGGGCGGCCAGGGCGGCGTCGCCGAACCGGGCGGCGACGGCCGACGCCGACAGGAAGCACGCCTGGAACGCGGCGCCGCGCAGCAGCAGGTCGCGGCCGAGGGCGAGCTGGCGGCCGATGACGGCGGGCTGCGGCCGCAGCGGCACCCGCTCGGTGACCAGTGCGCGCACGAACAGCGCGCCGACGACGGTCTGGGCGACGACGTTCGCGACGGCGGAGCCGACCAGGCCGAGGCCGGCCGGGTAGACCAGCACCGGGCAGAGGAGGGCGGACAGGGCGTTCGCGCCGAGCACGTAGTACAGCGGGCGGCGGGTGTCCTGGACGCCGCGCATCCAGCCGTTGCCGGCCGTGCCGAGCATCAGGCCGGGGGCGCCGAGCGCCGCGACGCGCAGCCAGTGCTCGGCGTTGGTGGCCACCGGGCCGGCACCGCCCGCGAGCGCGCGGGTGAGCGGGCCGGCGAACGCCTCCAGGACGAGCAGGATCACCAGGCCGCCGGCCAGGGCGAGCCAGGAGGCCTGCACGCCCTCCTCCACGGCGGCGGCGCGCTGACCGGCCCCGAAGCGGCGGGCGGCCCGCCCGGTCGTGCCGTACGCGAGGACCGTGCCGAGCCACACGGCGAACGACATCACGGAGCCGCCGATGGCGAGCCCGGCGAGCTGGGTGCGACCGAGATGACCGACGACGGCGGTGTCGACCAGCACGTAGAGCGGCTCGGCGGCCAGCACGACCAGGGCCGGCAGAGCCAGGGCGGCGACGCGGCGCATGGTCGAGGAATTCGTCGCGGTCACGGTCACGGTCGCCAGCGTAAGGAGAGTCGCGCCGGAAAGCCACTTACACGGCACAACCTCCGGGAAACCTTGACGTCAGGGTGCGGCGTCCCGGTTTCCCGGAGGTTGTGTCGGCGGCGAAGCTCAGCCGCGGCGGTCCATCGACATCTGCAGCGCGGCGCGGGCGCGCTCACGCGTGTCGGGGGTCGGCTCCTGTGGCTTGGGCTGCGGTTTCGGCTGCTCAGGCATGATCGGTGTCTCCTTGTGACGCGATGCTGGTGAGTTGCGTGTGGACGGTTCTGCCGGGGTCGCCGGCAACCACGCGAGCGCACGCGAAGGAGACCGACCAGGGTGGTGTCGGCCTGACGACGTGGTTGGTGCGCACTGGGGTTCCTCGCTTCCGGCGGCTGGTCATGGGCCGTTTCCCCGCCACCGGATGCCGCTTGTCAGAAGCGGTTGCCCCGGGACGGGCAGCGAAGAATTCGTACTGTGCGCATGACAGCTAAGCTATCGTTCAGGTCCAGCATGTGCGACGTTATCCCGGAATTTGGAATGTCAAGTTCCCAGCTCAACGGGCGGATCATCGTGCTCAGCGGGCCAGGAAGTGCCAGCCGAGCCACCACCAGAAGCCGAACATCGCGATCCGGCCGACCGGGAGCGGGCCGACGCGGTAGCGCATGACGACGCCGCACACCTCGCCGAGCGTGGGCACCTTCGATCCCTCCCGGCGTGCCATGACCTCGACCACGCCGAAGAGCCCGAGCGCGACCGCGAACAGCGTGGCGATGAGCACCTGCCCCGCGGTCATCGGCGCACCATCGCCCAGAACGCCCACAGCCAGCCGAAATAGGCGGCGGACCGGGCCAGGTAGTGCTCCAGCACGGGGTCGGCCAGCCGGGACAGCGTCGGGTAGGCCTGCGTGCCGATCAGGAACGTGACGCCCTCGACCACGGCGAACAGCAGCAGCGGCACCAGCCACCACGCCGCCGCGCGGGGCAGCCGGGCCGGGGTGGGTCGCCGCTGGACGGCGGCCGACAGGCCGAGCCACGCCATGGCGCCGCCGACGCCGAGCACGAGCAGGTTGGCGCGGAGCGAGAAGGAGGGCAGGGCCCCGCCCACGAGGGAGATCAGGGCGAAGACGGGCGTGAGCACCACCGGCCGGGTCCAGGCCCGGTCGACCTCCGCTACCAGCTCGGGTCGTTCCATCCATCGATTGTCGCCGGACCGACCGCCAACCGGCCAGCCATTAGGGACCCGGAATTGGCCCGGAGTTCACCCTGATGCGAATCGCCGCGATGATGTCCTCGACGGTCCCGCCGGCGCTGAACCCGGCCGCGAACCGATGCCCGCCGCCGCCGAGGGCGACCGCGACCGCGCTCACGTCGACGCCGCCCTTGCTGCGCAGTGACACCGACCACTCCCCCGGCCGGACCGGCTTCACCACACAGGCGACGTCGGCCTCGGCGGCGCTGCGCACCGAGTCGATGAGCGCCTCCACCGCGGCCGGCGGCTGGCCGTGCGCGGCGAGCTCGTCGAGCGTCACATACGTCCAGACGAGCCCGCGCCCGCCCGCGACCTCGGGCTCCAGCACCGCGCGGGCCAGGGCGATGCCGAACAGCCGCAGGGCACCGATCGGCCGGGTGTCGAAGAGCCGCCGCGAGATCTCGCCCACAGGGATGCCGGTGGCGATGAGCCGGGCCGCGAGCTCGTGCACGGCCGGCGTGGTGGACGCGAACTTGAACGACCCCGTGTCAGTGGCGAGGGCGACATAGAGGCACTCGGCGATCTTTTGATCCAGCTGTACCCCGAGCCGGCGCAACAGCCCGTCGGACAGCACGGACGTGGCGGCCGCGGCGGGGTCGACGAGGTTCAGCTGCCCGAACCCGGGGTTGGAGGCGTGGTGGTCGAGCACGATGCCGACCGGCGCCGCGCGCAGCCGCCCGGCGAGCCCCCCGAGCCGCTCGATGCTGGCCGCGTCGAACACGAGCACGGCGTCGGGCGCCGGCTCGGCGTCGGCCTCGTCGATGAGCAGCTCGACGCCCGGCAGCCGGTCGAACGGCGCCGGCAGCTCCATGTGCCCGGGAAAGGTCGCGGAGACCCGCAGCCCGGGGGCGACCTGCCGCAGCCCGAGCCCGACGGCCAGCATGCTCCCGAGCGCGTCGCCGTCGGGGTTGACGTGGCAGGCGAGCAGCACCCGGGCGCCGTCAGGCAGCCCGCGCAGCGCCCGGACGGCCGCGTCCCACTCCGCCTCGGACGGCACCCCGCCCGGCGCCGGGCCGAGCGGGGTGTGTGTGGCCTCCGTGGCAGGTGAGGCCGGGGTGGTGAGCTCGGCGCCCGCGCCCGGCGGGTGGCCGGGCGCGAGCCCGGTCACGCGTCCTCCGCTTCGCTCCGGCCGCGCTCCCACCGGACTGAACCCATGGTGACCGGCCTCCTCCGCTGCGCTCCGGAACCGGTTACCGCCGGTCCTGGCCGACGACCACCTCGTCGTCGGCGCCGTCGGCCCCCAGCTCGTCCTCGTCGTCGTCCTCCAGCTTGTACGGCTGGGAATCACCCGCGTAGTGCGCACCCGCGGCGAGCCGCTGGACCTCGGCGTCCGCATTCCGGGCGCTGGCCAGGAGCTCGTCGATGTGCTTCGCGTGCTCGGACACGTCGTCGTGCACGAACGTCAGGCTCGGCGAGTGGCGCAGGCCGAGCGCCTTGCCCACGGTCGAGCGGAGCAGGCCCTTGGCGCTCTCCAGGGCGGCAGCGGTGCCCGCCTGGGCGGCCGCGTCACCGAGGACCGTGTAGAACACGGTGGCTTCCCGCAGGTCAGCTGTGATCCGCGCGTCCGTGATCGTGATCATGCCCAGCCGCGGGTCCTTGATCTGCGTCCGCACCACCGATGCGACCAGTTCCCGCACGCGCTCCGCGTGCCGTCGCACCTTTGCCGGATCCGTCATCTCGAACACCTCCGCAGCCAAACGATCCGCTGGTCGGTCCTAGACCACCGCGGATCCGAAGATCTGACCAACGCTCTGACAGTACCCGCGCCTCGCCCTCGAGGCCGCTTTCGAAGCCCAGGATTACTCGTCGTCGTCGCCGTGCAGCCGACGGCGAACAGAGAGCAGCTCGAGCTCCGGCCGACCGGCGACCGCCCGCTCGCAGGTGTCGAGCACCTCGCGCACGTGCGCGGCCTCCGCGGCCACCACCGCGACCCCGATCTCGGCCCGTCCGTGCAGGTCAAGGGACCCCACCTCGGCGGCCGAGACCTCGAACTTGCGCAGGGCCGCGACGATCGGCCGCACGTAGGACCGCTTGGCCTTCAGCGAGCGGGAGTCACTGGGCAGCAGCACGTCGAATACGGCGGTTCCGGTGTACACGGCGCATGATCTTAACGGCCGGATCGGAAGAATGCCGCCCGATATTTCGCGCTCGGGGGACCTGAGGGGACCTCAGGGGACAAGGATCGGCGGGCGGGCGTCGAGCGGCGGGCGGGCGACCAGCGGCGGCTCCGGCTCGACCGGCAGCGGCGCCGCGCCGGCCGCCGGGAAGGGGCCACGGCGCCGGGGCAGGCCGGCACCGGCGCTGCCGCCGCGGCCCGGGTAGACATACAGCGTCGACGGCTCCACCGCGTCCAGGGCCGCCACGACGGCCGGGAGGGCGCGGAAGCGCTGCCAGTCGTCCGCCTCGGCGAAGCCGAGCTCCAGGACCACTCCGAACGGCTCGAAGCGCCAGGCCCAGTCGCGGGCGCCGTGGGTGACGGCGGACTCGACGAGCGCGGCCGCGTAGGCGTCGCGCCACTGCCGCGCCGGGTGCTCCCCGTCGCGGACCTCGATCGACCACCAGGACAGGCTCATGACGCCGTCGACGCTACGCCCCGCGTCGGCCGCAGTCGATGTCTTTGGCGTGCCAAAAGGGGCCGCGGGATGCACCCGCGGCCCCTTCGGTGATCGGCTGGGATCAGCCGCGCGGCTTCTCGCGCAGCTCCCAGGTCTCGATGACGTCGCCCACCTGGATGTCGTTGTAGTTGCCGAGCGTGATACCACACTCGAACCCTTCGCGGACCTCCGTGGCGTCGTCCTTGAACCGCCGCAGGCCGGCGATCGACAGGTTGTCGGACACCACCGCGCCGTCGCGCATGAGACGCGCCTTGCTGTTGCGCCGGATGAGACCCGTCCGGACGATGCAGCCGGCGATGTTGCCGAACCGGGACGACCGGAAGACCTCGCGGATCTCCGCCGTGCCGAGCTCGACCTCCTCGTAGATCGGCTTGAGCATGCCCTTGAGGGCGGTCTCGATCTCCTCGATGGCCTGGTAGATGACGGTGTAGTACCGGATCTCCACGCCCTCGCGGTCGGCCAGCTCCCGGGTGCGACCCTCGGCCCGCACGTTGAACCCGATGATGATCGCGTCCGACGCGCTCGCCAGGTTGACGTCGTCCTGGGTGACCGCACCGACACCCCGGTGGATGATGCGCAGCTGGACCTCGTCCGAGACCACGATCTTGACCAGGGCGTCTTCGAGCGCCTCGACCGAGCCCGAACCGTCACCCTTGAGGATCAGGTTGAGCGTGGTCTTCTCGCCCTCCTTGAGCTGCTCGAAGAGCGTCTCGAGGGTGACCCGGCCGGTGCGCGAGGCCATCTCGGCCGCGCGGCGGCGGGCCTGCCGCTGCTCGGCGATCTGACGCGCGGTGCGGTCGTCGTCGGCGGCGAGGAACGTGTCGCCGGCGCCGGGCACCGAGGTCAGACCGAGCACCAGCACCGGGCGGGCCGGGCCGGCGTGCGGGACGGGCTTGCCGTTCTCGTCGAGCATCGCGCGGACGCGACCGTACGCCCGGCCGGCGACGATCGAGTCACCGACGTTGAGCGTGCCCTTCTCGACCAGCACGGTCGCCACCGGGCCACGGCCGCGGTCGAGGTGCGACTCGATCGCGATGCCCTGGGCCGGGCCGTCGATCGGAGCCCGCAGGTCGAGCGCCGCGTCGGCGGTGAGCAGCACAGCCTCGAGGAGACCCTCGATGTTGATGCGGCTCTTCGCCGAGATGTCGACGAACATGGTCTCGCCGCCGTACTCCTCGGCGACCAGCCCATACTGCGTGAGCTCCTGGCGGACCTTGCCCGGGTTCGCCTCCGGCTTGTCGATCTTGTTGACCGCGACCACGATCGGCACCTCGGCCGCCTGGGCGTGGTTCAACGCCTCGATCGTCTGGGGCATGACGCCGTCGTCGGCCGCCACCACCAGGACCACGATGTCCGTGGCCTGGGCACCGCGGGCACGCATGGCGGTGAACGCCTCGTGACCCGGGGTGTCGATGAACGTGATCGCGCGGTCTTCACCGTCGTGTTCGACGTGCACCTGGTAGGCACCGATGTGCTGGGTGATGCCACCGGCCTCGCCGCCGGCGACGTTGGTCTGCCGGATCGCGTCCAGCAGCTTGGTCTTGCCGTGGTCGACGTGGCCCATGACGGTCACGACCGGCGGCCGGGTGACGAGGCGCTCCTCGTCGACGTCGGCGTCGAGGTCGATGTCGAAGCGGGCCAGCAGCTCGCGGTCCTCGTCCTCGGGGCTGACGATCTGCACGTCGAAGCCGAGGTGCTCGCCGAGCAGCAGCAGCGTCTCGTTGGTGCACGACTGGGTGGCCGTCACCATCTCGCCCAGGTTGAACATCTCCTGGACGAGCGAGCCCGGGTTGGCGTTGATGCGGTCGGCGAAGTCCGACAGCGACGCACCCTGCGGGAGACGGATCGCCTGACCCTGACCCCGCGGGGCGCCCGAGCCCATGGTGGGCGCGGACAGGTTGTCGAACTCTTGCCTGCGCTGCTTCTTCGACTTCCGGCCACGGGTCGGGCGACCGCCCGGACGCCCGAAGGCACCCGCGGCACCGCCGCCACGGCCGCGACCGCCGGCGCCGCCGCCGGGGCGACCGGCCGTGCCGGCACCCGCGCCGGGCGCGCCACCGCCACCGCCACCGGGACCGCCGCGGAAGCCACCGCCTCCGCCGCCACCACCGGGACCGCCGCGGAAGCCACCGCCTCCGCCACCGCCCGGACGACCGGGACGGTCACCGCCGGGGCCACCCCCCGGGCGACCCGGGCGCTGGCTCGGCATCTGCGACGGGTTCGGCCGGGGGCCGCCCATCGAGGCGGGGTTGGGCCGCGGCGGCATCGAGGACGGGTTGGGCCGCGGAATGTTGCCGCCGCCGGCCGCCGGGGGACGCGGGGCCCCGCCGCCGGACACGCCGAACGGGTTGTTGCCCGGGGAACGCGCCGGCGGGCGCGGACCGCCGCCGGGCCGCGGACCCTGACCGGGGCGCGGACCGGGGCCGGGCGTCGGACCACCGGCGCCCGGCGGGGCCGGGGCCGGGCCGGGACGCGGGCCGGGCGTGGGCGCGCCGCCACCGGACGGGGGCGATTCGCGCCGGGTGTTCTCGCGCTGACGAGCCTGCTGAGCGGCCTTCATGGTCGCTTCCTGCTCAGCCTTCAGCGCGGCGGCGCGCTGCTCCGCGGCCGCCACCTCGATGTCGTGTGCGCTCGTCGGCTTGACCGCCGGCGGCGGCGTTGGGCGCGGCGGACCGGGCACAGGGCCTCGTCCACCGCCCGACCCGCCACCCGGGCCGCCGCTCGTCGGCGGCTGCGGCCGCTTCGGAGGCGCAAAGGGCTTGGCTGCCGGGCTGGCCGGCGTCGGGCGCGGTGCCGTCGGAACGGGCGCGGCCGGAGCCGAAGGTGCCGGCGCAGGAGGTGCCGAGGGCGCCGAAACGGACCCTCCGGACTCGAAGCTCGCACGCAGCCGGCGCGCCACAGGCGCTTCGACCGTGCTGGATGCGGACTTCACGTACTCGCCAAGCTCCTGCAGCTTCGCGAGCACGGTCTTGCTTTCGACCCCGAGCTCTTTCGCCAGCTCGTGTACGCGGGCCTTGCCTGCCACTACACTCCTCACCTCGAGGCCGGGCGGCAAGTACCGCTCCGACCTCACTCGTGCACTTGAAGCCTGGTCATCTCAGGGACTTCATCGTGTGCTCATGTCCGTCGTCCTACCTTGCGTGTCCGGGTGAGTGCGTCGCGCACTCACCACCGGCGGTTCCGAAATCACTGCGAAGTGCCCACAGCCGCAATCGCTTCGGCCAGCGGACCGGAATCGAAGACCCCGGTGAGACGCAGGGCACGCCCGAAGGCGCGTTTGCGTTCCGCCAGCGCGAGGCAAGCCGGATCAGGATGCAGGTGCGCTCCCCGACCCGGCCGTTTGCGGGCCGGATCGGGCACAGCCGTGAACTGGTCAGGGCCGGACTCGATCGCGACAAACCGCAACAACTCGGAGGAAGACGCACGCTTCCGGCAACCAACACAGGTGCGAACCGGCGCAGCCGGTTCCGCAGGCAAGCCAGCCGGGGGCGTGCGACGTACCGTCAAGAAGTCTACCCTGCACTTTCGGCTCGCGCCGCGCCCGGTCCGGTGACGTGATCGACGTTGCCGTCCGGCGCGTTGTCTGGGCGGATGTCGATACGCCAGCCGGTGAGGCGCGCGGCGAGCCGTGCGTTCTGGCCCTCACGGCCGATGGCCAGGGAAAGCTGGAAGTCGGGGACGGTCACACGGGCCGCCCGGTTGGCCGCGTCGACCACCTCGACGTTGAGCGCTTTCGCGGGAGAAAGGGCATTTCCGACGAACTGCGCCGGATCATCCGACCAGTCGATGATGTCGATCTTTTCGCCGTGCAACTCGCTCATCACGGCCCGGACCCGCTGGCCCATCGGGCCGATGCATGCCCCCTTCGCATTCACCCCCGGCACCGTCGAACGGACCGCGATCTTGGTCCGATGGCCGGCCTCGCGGGCGATGGCCGCGATCTCCACGGTACCGTCGGCGATCTCCGGCACCTCCAGCGCGAACAGCCGCTTCACCAGGTTGGGGTGGGACCGCGACAGGGTGACCTGCGGGCCGCGGAAGCCCTTGGCGACGTGGACCACGATCGCCTTGATCCGCTGCCCGTGCTCGTAGCGCTCGCCGGGCACCTGCTCGGCCGCCGGCAGCATCCCCTCGATCTTGCCGAGGTCGATGGTGACGATGCCCTTCTCGGTCCGGGCCTCGTGCGCCTGGATCACGCCGGTGACGAGGTCGCCGTCGCGCCCGACGTACTCGCCGAAGTGCGCCTCGTCGGTCGCCTCGCGCAGCCGCTGCAGGATGACCTGCTTGGCGGTCATCGCGGCGATGCGGCCGAAGTCGTGCGGGGTGTCGTCGTACTCACGGACGATCGTGCCGTCCTCGTCGAGGTCCTGGGCCAGCACGGAGGCCGCGCCGGTGCGCCGGTCGATCTCGACGCGGGCGTGCGGGTTGGCGCCCTCGGTGTGCCGGTAGGCGGTCAGCAGGGCAGTCTCGATCGCCGCGAGGATGGTGTCGAACGGGATCTCCCGCTCGCGCTCCAGCGCGCGGAGGGCCGCCAGGTCAATGTTCACTCCCCGTCCTCCTCTTCCTCGTCGTCGTCATCATCAAGGTCAGGCAGGTCGGGCAGTTCCTCAAGGCGCTTGAGCTCGACCTGCACCCGGCCCGGCCCGAGCGAGCCGTAGGCCACCGCCTGCTTCGCGCCGTCGACGTCCAGCGTCACGCCGGTGTCGTCGGCGGCCAGCACGCGGCCGGTCACCTGGCGCCCGTCCACCCGCACCTTCACGAGGCGGGCGCGGTTGCGCCGCCAGTGCCGGGGCTCGGTCAGCGGCCGGTCGACACCCGGCGAGCCGACCTCCAACTCGTACTCCCCCGCGATGAGCTCGTCGCCCTCCGCCTCGGCCTTGTCGAGGGCGGTGGAGATCGCCCGGGACAGGTCGGCGACGCGATCGAGGTCGACGCCGTGATCGCTGTCGACCGCGATCCGGACGAGATGGCGGCGGCCGACCCGGCTGACCGACAGGTCCTCCAGGTCGTAACCCGCCGCGGTGACGACGGGCTCGACCACCGCAAGCAGGCGCTGACGATGCTGAACCACGGTCGACACCTTCCCTGTTAACGCCGTTTCACGGGCGCACGGCTTCACGCCGCCTGCGTCGAATCTCGCGGGCGGCTCAGGCAGAGCGTAACGCGACGCGGCGCGAAGCGTCCCAGCGGCGCTCCAAAGGCGACCCGGACGGTGAGTCTGGTACACCGCGAGCGGCCCGGATGGTGTTGACTATTGCGCGTGTCCATCGCCCGCAGAGCCGTGCTCGCCGGTGCCGCCGCGCTCGCGACCGGGCTCGCCGCGGGGTGCGACATTCCCACCGAGCGCACCGCCGTCTGGCACCCGGCGCCCGACGTGCTGCTCCCGCTGCTCCAGCGGACCGTGCAGCTGCGCGATCGATATGGCGAGGCGCTGACCGCGTTCCCGGCCCTCCAGGACCGGCTGGGCCCGCTCAAGGACGACCACGAGCAGCACGTGATCGCGCTCGCCCGGGAGATCGGGCTGCCCGAGGCGGGCCCGTTCCCGCAGCCGTCCGCGTCGTCGGGCTCGCCCTCGGCACTGCCCACCGACCAGGGCGCCGCCCTCACCGAGCTGACCAACCTGGAGCGCAAGGGGCGCGAGGAGGCCGAGGGCGCCTGCCTGGCCGCGCCGTCGTACCGGGCCGCGCTGCTCGGCTCGATCGCCGCCTGCCGCGCCGGCCACGTGGAGGTCCTGACGTGACCGGTCCGGCGCGGGGCGGAGCGGCCGGCCACCAGAGGCTCAGCGAAGCGGAGGACGCATGACCACGCCGGCCGACGAGCGGCTCATCGCGGCGCTCCAGGCCGAGCACGCCGCGATCTACGGCTTCGGCATCGCCGGGCCGAAGCTCGACAGCGGCACGATCGGCCTGGCCCGCACCGCCGAGACGGCGCACCGCAACCGCCGCGATGCGCTGGTCGTGCGCCTCTCCGGCGCCGGGGTCACGGCGCCGGCGGCCGCGCCGGCCTACCAGATGCCGTTCCCGGTCACCGACCGCGCCTCGGCGCTCAAGCTCGCCGTGCTGATCGAGGAGCGCACCGCGGCGCAGTGGCGGCTCGCGCTGCCGGTGACCGCGGGCGAGGTGCGGAAGCTGTCGTTGGACGCGCTGGTGGACTGCGCGACCCGGGCCGTGGCGTTCCGTCAGGCGGCCGGCACGACGCCGGTGTCCGTCCCCTTCCCGGGAAAGGTCTGACGGCACTACTCCCGAAAGCGTGCCACAGCAAGGCCGCGTCACCCCGTTGGGCTGTCCGCTCCGCGACGATCGTTGCATCACGCCACGAGCGTCCGAACGAGAGGAGGCCAACATGCGCCGCACCGCGTGGGCCGGTCCGACGATGCAGCCGCGTCGTTAGTCACTACCCGTCTCGTGAGCCCTGCCGTCTCGGGGTCCACCACAACCCCGAGACGGACTAGGCCGCGAACAGCAGACCGATCCCGAACGTAGCCCCGGCCGCGGCCGCGCCGAGCAGCAGCTGCCGCAGCCCCGACCACCACCACGGCCGCCGGGTGAACCGGGCCACCAGTGCCCCGGCCACGAACAGCCCGGCGCCGCCTGCCGCGAGGGAGAGCGTCAACGACGACGCTCCCAGCAGGTAGGACAGCAGCGGTACCAGAGCACCGATCGAGAAACAGACGAAGGACGATCCGGCGGCGACCCACGGACTCGGTGAGTCGTCCGGGTCCATCCCCAGCTCCTCCTGAGCGTGCACGCGCACGGCCTCGTCGGGGTTGCGCCCCACGATCGAGGCGACCTGCAGCGCCAGCTCCGGCGGCACCCCGCGGGCCTCCCAGACGCGGGCCAGCTCCGCCGCCTCCGCCTCCGGATGCTTGATGAGCTCCTGCCGCTCCTTGGCCACCTCGGCCGCGAGCTGCTCGTTCTGGGCGCGGACGCTGGTGTACTCCCCCAGGCCCATCGAGATCGCCCCGGCGACCAGACCGGCCGTGCCGGTGAGCACGATGTCGTCGGCCCCGACCCCGCCGCCGCCGACCCCGGCGATCAGCGCGATGTTGGTGACCAGCCCGTCCATCGCCCCGAACACGGCGGCCCGCAGCCAGCCCCCGGAAACGTCGGCGTGATGATGCGCGTCCTCAGCAGCAGGGTGACTCACGGGAGAGTCAGGATCTCGTGGCCGTCCTCCGTCACCACGATTGTGTGCTCGAACTGGGCGGTCCACCGGCGGTCCTTGGTGACCACGGTCCAGCCGTCCTTCCAGATGTCGTACTCGTGCGTGCCGAGCGTGATCATCGGCTCGATCGTGAACGTCATGCCCGGCTCCATGATCGTCGTGAGCCGCGGGTTGTCGTAGTGCGGCACGTAGAGCCCGGTGTGGAAGACCTCGTTGATGCCGTGGCCGGTGAAGTCCCGGACCACGCCGTAGTGGAACCGCTTCGCGTACGCCTCGATGACCCGGCCGATCGCGTTGAGCGGGCGCCCCGGCGCGACGGCCCGGATGCCGCGCATCATCGCCTCGCGGGTGCGCTCGACGAGCAGCCGCGCCTCCTCCGAGACGTCGCCGACGCAGAACGTCTGGTTGGTGTCGCCGTGGACGCCACCGATGAAGGCCGTGACGTCGACGTTGAGGATGTCGCCGTCCTCGATCACCGTCGAGTCGGGGATGCCGTGGCAGATGACCTCGTTGAGCGAGGTGCAGCAGGACTTGGGGAAGGCCTTGTACCCCAGCGTCGACGGATAGGCGCCGTGGTCGCACAGGAACTCGTGCACGACCCGGTCGATCTCGTCGGTCGTCACCCCCGGCTTGGCGTGCTCGCCGGCGAGCGCCGTCGCCTGGGCGGCCAGCCGGCTCGCGACCCGCATCCGCTCGATGATCTCCGGCGTCTGGACGTCGGACCCGCGATGCTTCTGCGGTGCCCGCTTCCCGACGTACTCCGGGCGGGCGATGCCGGCGGGAACCTGGCGCCAGGGGGTCTGGACGCCGGGGACGAGCGAGGCGCGGACGGTCATGCGGAAAGCCTAACGCGCATCAACACACGGCCGTCCGGGTAACCCCACGAGCATGATCGAAGACGGACGAGGCCACTACTTGAGCACCTCGCTGTTGAACTGGGCGACCAGTGCCTTCGCCTCGTCCTCGCGCCCGGCCGGCACCAGGAGGTCGGCCGTCTGGTAGTCGGACACGGCGCCGTACCGCCCGGTCAGGACGACGGTGAAGACCACCCTCGGCGACGGATCGGCGACGAACCGCACCGACTTCAGCGGACCGACCCCCGCGAACGCCGAGTAGCCGCCCGGCCGCCGCAGCACGCCGAGCTCGCTGATGGACACCTGCCCCGTCCGGGCGTCCCGGGCGAACGTCGCGGACCCGCTGAGCCACATGAGGACCATGGCGCCGCACGTGGTCAGGATCAGGAGTCCGCCGACGAAGGCGATGGAGCTGCCGTCCTCACCGCCGACGAGCAGCCCGATGAGCAGGACGACGACGCCCAGGACGAGCCCGTACTTGGCGGCGCCGAAGCCGCGGCGCACCCGGGCCGACTCGATCGTGTTGGCGTCCTTCCACTGCGCCTCGTCGTAGGACCAGTGGCCCCGGTGCTCGCCGGCGGCTAATGCCCCTGGTGTGCTCGGGCGGCCTCGACGAAGGCCTCGAACAGGCGGAAGTCCGTGGTGTCCTCCGGGTGCCACTGGACGCCGATCGCGAAGGTCTTCGACGGGTCCTCCACGACCTCGATCAGGTCGTCCTCCGGGCACCAGCCCGTCGCCGTGAGCTTGCCCGGGTCGGCGATGCCCTGGTGGTGGAAGGAGTTCACGATGACGGCCTCCCCCAGTACCGCTGAAGCCCTCGACCCGGGCGCGAGCTGGACGGGGTGTTCACCGAACTTCGGTCCGCTCACCGGCCGGTGGTTGTTGTGGCCCAGCACGTCGGGGAGGTGCTGGTGGAGGCGGCCGCCGTAGGCGACACACATCAGCTGCATGCCCCGGCAGATCGCGAAGAGCGGCAGGTCGACGTCCAGCGCGGCGCGCATGAGCAGCAGCTCGGCCGCGTCCCGCTCCGGCTTGACCTTGGTGGTGGGGTGCGGCGGCTCGCCGTAGAG
This sequence comes from Dactylosporangium sp. AC04546, assembly GCF_022095675.1. Lineage (GTDB taxonomy): Bacteria > Actinomycetota > Actinomycetes > Mycobacteriales > Micromonosporaceae > Dactylosporangium. The sequence goes on from NZ_JAHYSG010000086.1 coordinate 33,563, forward strand.
GTCGGGGTTCACGTCGGAGCCGCCCGTGAACATGATCCCGTTCAGGCCCTCCAGGACGTCGATGTCCGGGTCGTCGGGGGTGACGAGCACCGCACGGCCGCCTGAGGCGTGCACGGCGTGGACATACGACAGGGGCAGGACCGCGGAAAACGTGTCGTTGAGCCCGAAACGGGTCTCCTCGGCGTATGTGGTCAGGCCGATGACCGGTCGCGACATACCATCAACCTAACCCGGCGGGTGTGAGGTTGTGGAGGATCTCCAAGGCCAGATCCAGGGCAGCCGAAGGGTCAGCCTCGGGGTGGGCGATCCGGCGATCCCAGTTGAGGTCGTAGAAGACCTCGGTGACGCCCTGGGTGGCGAGCCAGGCCGCATCCTCGCGCAACTGCTCGTACGAACCCTCCAGGCGGCGGCGCTCGGCCCCGAGCGGCTGGTCGCTGAGCCGGACCACGCCACGGCAGACCACGCGCACCTTCGCCGGGTCCTTGCCGGCCTTCTCGGCGCCGGCCCGGACCAGCTCGACGTCGCGGTGGATGTGGGCCAGGTCGGTCGCGCTGCGGCTGACCCAGCCGTCGGCGATCTCGCCGGCCCGCGCGAGCGCCGCCGGCACCGAGCCGCCGAGCAGCAGCTGGGGGCCCGGGGGCTTCGGCGCCATCCGGCTCGGCGGCACCGTGTAGAGGTCGCCGTCGAACGAGCTGACGTCGTCGTCCCACAACGTGCGCAGCACCGCGACGTACTCCCGCACCCGCTTCGCCCGGTGCTCCACGGACCCGCCGGTGGCGGCGAACTCCGCAGGCGACCAGCCCGTGCCCAGGCCCAGGTCGAGCCGGCCGCCGCTGAGCAGGTCGAGGGTGCCGGCCTGCTTGGCGAGGTACGCGGGCGAGACGAACGGCAGGTTGACGACCGCCACGCCGAGCCGGATCGTGCTGGTCCGCGCGGCGGCGAAGCTCAGCGCGACGATCGGGTCGAGGACGCTGCGGTACACCGGGTCGAGCTCCTGGTCCGCCCCCACCAGCAGGCGCTGGAACGTCCAGAGCGAGTCGTAACCCTGCCGCTCCGCCTCGGTCGCCACCTGCACCAGCCGCTCCGGCGTGGCCCACGAGCCCGACACCGGCAGCCCGAACCCGATCCGCATGCCTCCCAACCTACTCAGATCGCCCGCACGAGCGCCGCGAAGGGTCGGACGTCACTCGCCTCCTCCGGGTGCCACTGGACGCCGAGGACGAACCGGCGGGCGGGGTCCTCGACCGCCTCGGTCACCTCGTCGTCGGACCAGCCGGTCACCGTCAGCGTGCCGGGCTTGTCGACCGCCTGGTGGTGGTACGAGTTGACCTCCGCGCTCAGCCCGAAGATCCCGGCCGCCCGGGAGCCCGCGGCGAAGCGCGCCGGGTGGGCGCCGTAGACGCCCGGGGCCGGCTGGTGGCGAACGTTACCCAGCAGGTCGGGCAGGTGCTGGTACAGCGTGCCCCCGTAGGCGACGGCGAGCAGCTCCATGCCGCGGCACACGCCCAGCACCGGCAGGTCGGCGTCGAGCGCGGCCCGCAGCACGGCCAGTTCGCCGGCGTCGCGGTCGGGCCGGGTCTTCGTCGTCGGGTGCGCCTCGGCGCCGTACCGCGCCGGCTCGATGTCCGCCCCGCCGGCCAGCACGAGGCCGTCGAGCCGCCCGAGCAGCCCGGCGGCGTCGTCCCCCGCGTCGGGCGGCAGGACGACCGGGCGGGCTCCGGCGTCGCGCACCATCCGCACGTACGACTCCGGAATCAGCACCGCCCGGGTGTCCCACACCCCCCAGCGCGCCGGCTCGGCATAGGCCGTGATCCCGACCAGCGGTCTCATAGCGGGGTCACGTAGGCGCCGGTGATGCCGCCGTCGACCAGGAACGTCGAGGCCGTGATGAACGACGAGTCGTCGCTGGCCAGGAACGCCACCGCACCGGCGATCTCCTCCGGGGTGCCGAAGCGACCCATCGGGACGTGCACCAGCCGCCGGGCCGCCCGCTCCGGGTCCTTCGCGAACAGCTCCATGAGCAGCGGGGTCGCGATCGGGCCGGGGCACAGCGCGTTGACCCGGATGCCCTGGCGGGCGAACTGGACGCCGAGCTCGCGGGTCATCGACAGCACGGCGCCCTTGCTCGCGGTGTAGGCGATCTGCGAGGTCGCTGCGCCCAGCAGGGCCACGAAGCTGGCCGTGTTGATGATCGAGCCCTTGCCCTGCGCCAGCATGTGCGGGATGACGTACTTGCAGCAGTAGTACACGCTGGTCGTGTTGACCTTCAGCACCCGCTCCCAGGCCTCGATGCCCGTCTCGAGGATCGAGTCGTCGTCGGGCGGCGAGATGCCGGCGTTGTTGAAGGCGATGTCGATGCGCCCGTGGCGCGCGGCGACCCCGTCGAAGAGCGCCTTGACGGCCTCCTCGTCGGCCACGTCGGCGGCCACGAACTCGCCGCCCACCTCCTCGGCCGCGGCCTTCCCCGCGTCCTCGTTGAGGTCGACCGCCACGATCTTGGCGCCCTCCGACGCGAACCGGCGGGCGGTGGCGAGCCCGATGCCGCTGCCGGCGCCGGTGATGACCGCGACGCGGTCCTGCAGACGTGCCTGCACCTATGCCTCCGTGCTGAAGTAGACGTTCTTGACCTCGCTGAACGCGGCGACCGCGTCCGGCCCGAGCTCGCGCCCCAGGCCGCTCTGCTTGACCCCGCCGAACGGGGTCCAGTAGCGGACCGAGGAGTTGGAGTTGACGCTGAGGTTGCCCGCCTCGACGCCGCGGGCGACCCGGATGCCGCGGCCCAGGTCGCCGGTCCAGATCGAGCCCGACAGCCCGTACTCGGTGTCGTTGGCCTTCCGGATCGCGTCGTCCTCGTCGTCGAACGGCATGACCGACAGGACCGGGCCGAAGATCTCCTCACGCCAGTGCTGGTCGTCGGTGGACCGGGCTCCGACAACGGTCGGCGGCATCCACCAGCCCTTGCCGTCCGGCGCGGAGCCGGTGAAAAGCACTTCCTTTTCGGATATGTACGATTTGACGGACTCACGCTGGCCGCTGGAGATCAGCGGGCCCATCTGCGCGGTCTCCAGCGCCGGGTCCTCGCAGCGGAACGCCTTCACGGACTGCTCCAGCAGGCCGAGGAACCGGTCGTACACGCTCGCCTGCACCAGCAGCCGGGACCGGGCGCAGCAGTCCTGGCCCGCGTTGTCGAACACGGCGCCGGGCGCGCCGGCGGCCGCCTTCTCCAGGTCGGCGTCGGCGAACACGATGTTGGCGCTCTTGCCGCCCAGCTCCAGGGTCACGCGCTTCACCTGGTCGGCGCAGCCGGCCATGATCTGCTTGCCGACGTCGGTGGAGCCCGTGAAGCAGACCTTGCGGACGAGCGGGTGGGTGACGAACCGCTGCCCGACGACGGAGCCCTTCCCCGGCAGTACCGTGAACACGCCCTCCGGCAGACCCGCCTCCAGGGCCAGCTCGCCGAGGCGGATGGCGGTCAGCGGGGTGAGCTCGGCCGGCTTGAGCACCACGGTGTTGCCGGCCGCGAGGGCGGGGCCGAAGCCCCAGCCGGCGATGGGCATCGGGAAGTTCCAGGGCACGATGATGCCCACCACGCCCAGCGGCTCGTAGAAGGTGACGTCGATGCCGCCGGCGACGGGAATCTGGCGGCCGCTGAGCCGCTCGGGCGCGCCCGCGTAGTAGTCGAGGACGTCCCGAACGTTGCCGGCCTCCCAGCGGGCGTTGCCGATGGTGTGGCCGGAGTTGCGCACCTCGAGCTGCGCGAGCTCCTCGTTGTGCGCGTCGACCACGGCCGCGAACCGGCGCAGCAGCCGCGCCCGATCGCCGGGCGCGACCTTCCGCCAACTCTCGAACGCCCGCTGCGCCCGCTCGATAGCCCCGTCGGCTTCTTCGACGGAGGTGGCCGGCACGGTGGCCACGACCTCTTCGGTCACGGGCGATATGACGTCATGCACTGCCGTATCCCTTCCAATCTCGCCGCGATCTTGGACTTATGGTCCCTAATATTCCCGGCATATCCGTTTTATCCGGGACCACAACTCCAAGATCGGCGCCAGAGCCGCGCGGTTCACAGGCGCTCGAAGCCGCGCAGCAGCTCCCAGTCGGTCACCGCCGCGTCGAACGCGGCCAGCTCCACGCGGGCGTTGTTCGCGTAGTGCTCGACCACCTCTTCACCGAAGGCCTCGCGGGCCAGGGCGCTCGACTCCCACAGGGTGAGCGCCTCGCGCAGCGTCGCCGGCACGCGCGGCGCCGCAGCGTCCTCGTAGGCGTTGCCGGTGTAGATGTCCTCCAGCGGCAGCTCGTTGCGGATCCCGTGCAGGGCGCCGGCCACCAGGGCGGCGATCGCCAGGTACGGGTTCACGTCGGCGCCCGGGACCCGGTTCTCCACCCGGCGGGACGCGCCGTGGCCCACAACGCGCAGCGAGCAGGTGCGGTTGTCCTCGCCCCAGCGCACCGCGGTCGGCGCGAAGGAGCCGGCCTGGTACCGCTTGTACGAGTTGATGTTCGGCGCGTAGAGCAGCGTGAACTCGCGCATCGTCGCCAGCAGGCCGGCCATCGCGTGATGGAAGACGGCGTCGCCGACCGGGCCGCTCGCGTCGCGCAGCGAGAAGTGGATGTGGCAGGAGTTGCCCTCCCGCGCGTTGGGCTTGGCCATGAAGGTGATGGAGACGCCCTCCTGGGCGGCGATCTCCTTCGCCCCGTTCTTGTACAGCGTGTGGCCGTCAGCGTTGCGCAGCGCCTCGTCGTAGCGGAAGGCGATCTCGTGCTGGCCGAGGTTGCACTCCCCCTTGGCGCTCTCCGGCACCAGGCCGGCGCCCGCCATGTCGTTGCGGATGCGCCGCAGGAGCGGCTCGATCCGGGCCGTCTGCAGCAGCGAGTAGTCGGCGTTGAAGACGTTGGCCGGGGTCAGGTCCCGGTAGCCGCGCTGGTAGGCGTCCTCGTAGCTGTTGCGGTACACGATGAACTCGAGCTCGGTGCCGGTGAACGCCCGCAGGCCACCGTCGGCGAGGCGGGCCAGCTGCGCCTGGAGGATCTGGCGCGGCGAGGCGAGCACCGGGCCGGAGCCGTCGAGCCAGCTCAGGTCGGCCAGCACCAGGGCGGTGCCGGGCTGCCACGGGATGCGGCGCAGGGTGGCGAAGTCGGGGATCATCGCGAAGTCGCCGTAGCCGCGTGCCCAGCTCGACATGGCGTAGCCGTCGACGGTGTTCATCTCGACGTCGACGGCGAGCAGGTAGTTGCAGCCCTCCGTGCCGTGGGCGACGACCTCGTCGAGGAAGTGGCGCGCGTGGAAGCGCTTGCCCTGTAACCGCCCCTGCATGTCGGTGATCGCCACGACGACGGTGTCGATCTCGCCCTCGTCCACGGCGATGCGCAGCTGCTCGACGGTCAACATCGGCTTCCCCTAAAGGTCTAGAACCAAACCATAAACTCAACCCAACAGGCCGCGCAACAACGCCGCGGTGGCGTCGCAGTGCTCCTCCATCTCGGCCCGCGCCATGGCCGGGTCGCCGGCCAGGATCGCCTCCACGACCCGCTCGTGCTGGGCGTCGGAGTGGTCGAGATTGCGCCGCAGGACCGGGATCGCGGCCAGCAGCCGGTCCAGGCGCAGCTGCACGTCGGCGATCGCGGCGGTGACCGACGTCGAGCCGCTCGCCGAGGCAACCGCCAGGTGCAGTCGGGAGTCGTTGACCCGCCGGGTGACCGGGTCGCGGGTGCGGGCCGCGCCGAGGCAGGCGACGAGGTGCGCCCGGTCGGCCGCGGACAGCGTGCGGGTCGCCGCGAGGGCCGCGGCGCCCGGCTCGAGCACGCGCCGGAAGTCCAGCGCGTCGTGCAAGGCGTCGCCCATCTCGCGGGCGAGCGCGACCGCGTCGCGGTCGTGCGCGACGACGGCGTCGCCCGACGCGCGGACCACGAACGTGCCGCCGGACCGCCCGCGCCGCGACTCCAGGAACCCGGCCTCGCGGAGGGCGGCGATCGCCTCCCGCAGGGTCACCCGGCTCACCTGGAGCCGCTCGGCGAGCTCGCGCTCGGGCGGCAGGCGCTCACCGACGGGCACCAGCCCGAGCCGGATCGCCTGCGCGAGCCGGGCGACGGTGATCTCGAAGGCGTTGCCGCCCCGCACCGGGCGCCACATCGGCACGCTCGACAAGGGCTCCGCCGCCACCGGCATCCGTCCTCCCGCGTCGTGGTCCGGGCCGGAGCCCGGCCCGGACCACATCATTCCCTACTCCGCGGCCTTGGCCGTGTCCGCTTCCTGGGCCTCGTCGATCGTCCGGATCGGCCCGGTGAACCAGTTCCGGGCCGAGGCGACCCACCAGATCGCCGCGCCGCCGATGACGATCAGCAGCGCGACCGGCGCGTAGTTCACGGCCGTGAACGCGAAGTCCTTGTTGCCGGGAATCGCGGTCGGCGTGAACGGCATGATGAAGTAGATCGAGACCACGACGATCTCGACGACCGCGATCCAGCCGAGCACCTTGTACTTGCTGCCGAGCGTCCACGGGCCGGGCACGAACCGGTCGCCCATCCGCAGCCGCAGGTAGATCGGGATCAGGAATGCGACGTAGAGGCCGATGACCGCCACCGAGACCACCGCGTAGAAGGCGGTCGGCACACCCGTCGGACTCTTGTAGAGCGCCGGCAGGGTGAGCACCAGGCCGGCGATCGCAGCGCCGATGATGGCTTTGACCGGCGTGCCGTTGCGGTCCACCTTGGACCACATCCGCCAGCCCGGCACGGCCCGGTCGCGGCTGAACGCGTAGGTCATCCGGGACATGCTCGTCACGCAGCTCATGCCGCAGAAGAACTGCCCGATCGTCGAGATCAGGATGACCGCCTTGTAGAAGCCGGAGGTCAGGGCGGTCGAGAAGATGGCGGTGGAGTAGCCGCCGGCCGCGGTGATCGCCTCGACGTTGGTCGCCGCGAACAGGAACGCCAGCAGCAGGATCCAGCCGCCGATCGCCGAGTAGAAGATCGACTGCCAGAGCCCCTTGGCGGCGGCGGTCGAGGCGCCCTTGGTCTCCTCGGAGACGTGGGCGCAGGCGTCGAACCCGGTGATGGTGTACTGCGTGAGCAGGAAGCCGAACGGCAGCACCAGGAACCAGTAGGTGGCGTCGGAGTACCCGGAGTTGTTGAACCGCTCGGTGAAGACGAACGACAGGCTCTGGTGCTTCTCGGGCACGAAGACCAGGATCAGCACGACAACCGCCGCGCCGGCGACGTGCCACCATACCGAGACGTTCTGGAGCACGTCGATGATGCTGTGACCCCAGATGTTGATCGCCACGTGGGCGGCCAGGATCAGCACGAAGAGCAGGAACGTCAGGTTCAGGTTCGAGCTGTCCCACGAGGTGTACGCCTCGAGGACAAAGCTGAGGAAGGTCGCGCAGCCGTAGTCGACCGAGGCGGTCACCGCGACGAGCCCGACCAGGTTGAGCCAGCCGGTGAACCAGCCGTGGACCGGCTTGCCCATCTTCGCGGCCCACCAGTAGATGCCGCCGGCCGTCGGGTACGCCGACACCAGCTCCGACATGCAGAAGCCGATGATCAGGATGAAGATCGAGATGAGCGGCCAGCCCCACGAGATGGCGATCGGGCCGCCGTTCATCCAGGCCTGGCCGAACGTGGTGAAGCAGCCGGCGAGGATCGAGATGATGGAGAACGAGATGGCGAAGTTGGAGAACCCGCTCCACTTGCGCCGGAGCTCCTGCTTGTAACCCAGTTCGGCGAGCCGCCGCTCGTCGTCGTCGAGCGGCCGGTCGGCCTGGGTCGGCGATGCCGACATGGGCACCTCCTCGGTGCTAGTGCTTGGGGGTGGTGGTGTTCCTTCCAGTCACCGTGTCGAGCAGGCCACCGAGCCCGGGGTCGTCGAGCGAGCGCCGGGCCTGGCTCCACTTGTCGGCCGCCTCGGCGGCGTAGTCGAAGCCCGTCGCCGTCAGCAGTCCATGGTGGACGGTGAACCACAGCGCCCAGGTGACGTTGGACGCGATCAGAAAGAGCCGCACCCGGGCGACGAGCGCCTGTGTGCGGTCCGCACCGAAGTAGGCGCCGGCGAGGAGCTCGACCTGATCCGGGTCGTAGTCGGCCTCGGCCGCGATGTCGCCCAGCTCGAACGCGGGATCATTGTTGCCGGACAGCTGGTAGTCGATGATCCGGACGCCGTCGCCGGTGGCGATGAAGTTCTCGGCGAGCAGATCGTTGTGGCACGGCACCACGGGCAACGGCGCGACACTGAGCGCTGCCCGGATCTCGTCCACTGTGGACGAGCGGTCGAGGTACCCCTCCGGCAACGGCAGGTCGTGCCGGGCACAGACGGCGAGGAGCTCGTCCCGCTTGGCGAAGATGTCGAAGTCGTTACCGAAGGCCGGACCGGCGTGCAGCCGGCGGCAGGCCTCCGCGATCGCCGGCACCACCGCCGGTTGCCGCACGTCTGCGGCGTGGAGCGTGCGGCCGGGCAGGAACTCCAGCACGACCGCGGGCACGTCGTCGAGCACCGCGTAGACCCGGGCGCCCACGGTCTCGGCCGCCCGCACGGTGTTGACGATCTCCTGCTCGGGCGGGATGCCCAGGCCGGCCGCGGAGACCGCCGGCTCCAGCACCCGCAACACGTAGGGCTGGCCGTCGACGTCCACGCGGAAGATGTGGTGTGACAGGCCGCCGTCGAGGCGCTGCCACTCCACCGCGCGGCCCACCCACGACGGGACCCGCTCCAGCAGGTCCGCCACTGACGGCACCGCGCTCATGACCCGGCCCCTTCGCCGCGATCAAACGCCGGTTTCGTGCCTTTAACGAGGCTGGCCCGAAGTGATCGGCGTCATGGTGTGCAAGAGTTAACGCCCCCGTCAGCCGCCCGTCAAGAGGACCGCTCGCGTTTACCTGGCGGAAACAAGTGGCACGGCTTCAGACCTTTTGCGGGGCCGGTCCAAGGGCCACAATCATGCGATGCTTCCCGCAACGGCGCGTGTGGTCGTCATCGGCGGCGGGGTCGCCGGCTGCAGCATCGCCTACCACCTGGCCCGGCTGGGCTGGACCGACGTGGTGCTCGTCGAGCAGCACGAGCTCACCGAGGGCACGACCTGGCACTCGGCCGGGTTCGTGGGCCAGCTGCGCTCGACGATCAGCCAGACCCGGATGATCATGTACTCGTCCGGCCTCTACGCCGAGCTGCGGGAGCGGACCGGCCTCGACCCCGGCTGGCGGGGCGTCGGCGGGCTGCGGCTGGCCACCACGGCCGCGCGGGTCGAGGAGCTGCGCCGGCAGGCGAGCTCGGCCACGACGTACGGCCTGGACATGGACCTGCTCGGGCCGGCCGAGACGGTCGACCGGCTCCCGCTGCTCAACGTGGCCGACGTGCGGCTCGCCGGGTGGCTGCCCGGCGACGGCTGGCTGGAACCGGCCCAGCTCGCCGAGGCGCTGGCCGCGGGTGCGCGCTCGCTCGGCGTGCGGATCGTCACCGGTACCCGTGTGACCGGCATTTCGGTCTCGAACGGCCGGGTCAGCGCGGTCGAGACGCCGGTCGGCCGGATCACCACCGAGGTCGTCGTCAACGCGGCCGGCGCCGCCGCCGGGCAGGTCGGCCTGCTGGCCGGCGTCGACCTGCCGATCGTGCCCATCAAGCACCAGTACGTCGTCTCGGACACCCTGGGCATGCCCACGATGGAGCTGCCGACGGTCCGGGACCCTGATCGCATCGTGTACTTCAGGGGCGGCGACGAGACGGGCCTGCTCGTCGGCGGGTACGTCCGCGACCCCTCCCTCTTCTGGCCGGCGTCCATGGACCAGCCGCGGACCCTGTTCGAGCCCGACATGCCGAAGTTCACCGAGTCGTGGGAGAACGCCCGCCACCGCGTGCCCACGCTGCGCGACCTCGGGATCGCCCGCGTCGTCCACGGCCCGGAGGCGTTCACGCCCGACGGCGAGTTCCTCCTCGGCGAGACGCCCGTCGCCGGGCTCTGGGTCGCGGCCGGGTTCTGTGTCCACGGCCTGGCCGCCGCCGGCGGGGTCGGCAAGGTGATGGCCGAGTGGATCGTCGACGGCACACCGGAGTACGACGTGTCCACGATGGACGTCCGCCGCTTCGGCGGGCACGCGGCGAGCCGCCGGTGGGCGAGCACGAAGGCCATCGACGGGTATTCGCGGTACTACGACGTGGTCTACCCGGGCCAGGAGTGGCAGGCGGCCCGCCCGCTGCGCCGCTCGGCGGTGTGGCCGCGCCTCGGCGAGCTCGACGCCGCGCTGGGCGAGAAGGCGGGCTGGGAGCGGGCCAACTGGTTCGGTGTGAACGCCGGGCTGACCCCGCAGGCGCAGCGCCCGAAGGGCTGGGCGGGCCGCTACTGGTCCCCGGCCATCGCTGGCGAGGTCGCCGCGACGACGTCCGCGGCCGGCCTGTTCGACCAGTCGTCCTTCGCCAAGCTCGACGTCCGCGGCCCCGGCGCCCTGGCCCTGCTCAACCACCTGTGTGCGAACGAGATCGACCGCCCGGTCGGCTCGCTCGTCTACACCCAGCTGCTGAACGCCCGCGGCGGCATCGAGGCCGACCTCACCGTGACCCGCCTGGGCGAGCAGCACTTCCGCGTCGTCACCAGCACCGCGTGCGGCGTCCGCGACGCGGACTGGATCCGCAAGCACGCCACTGACGACGTGCTCGTCGACGACGTGACCGGCGCGTACGGCTGTCTCTGCCTGTGGGGCCCCGCCGCCCGCGACATCCTCCAGCCGCTGACCGACGCGTCACTGTCCAATGCGGACTTCCCGTTCATGCGGGCGCGCCGGCTGACCGTCGGCCACGTCCCGGTGCTGGCCCAGCGGGTGACGTACGTCGGCGAGCTGGGCTGGGAGCTCTACGCCTCGACGGAGTACGTCCTGACGCTGTGGGACACGCTGAGCGCCGCCGGCCAGCCGCTGGGCCTGCGCCCGGCCGGCTACCGGGCGATCGACTCGATGCGGCTGGAGAAGGGCTACCGGGTCTGGGGCTCGGACCTGACCACGGACACCGATCCGTTCGCGGCGGGCCTGGGTTCGTTCGTACGCCTGGACAAGCCGTTCCTGGGCCGCGACGCACTGACGGCGCTGCGGTCGGCCGGCGGCCCTTCCCGCGTCCTGCGCTGCCTGGTGCTCGACGACCCGGGCACGGTCTGCCTGGGCAGCGAGCCGGTCCGGGTGGCCGGCGTCGCCTGCGGCCGGGTCACGTCGGGCGGCTTCGGCTACCGGGTGGGCGCGTCGATCGCGTACGCGTACCTGCCCGCGGAGGTCGAGGTCGGCACGCCGGTCGAGGTGAGCGTCTTCGACCGCTGGATCCCGGCCGTGGTGCGGACCGAGCCGCTTTACGACCCGAAGATGCTCCGTGTCCGCGCCTGATCGCGAGCGTCCGGCCGCGGGTTCTTGTGGCGACGGCGCTGGCAGCGTCCGTGCCGCCGGGGCGGATGCACCGGCGGCACGAGCGGTGTCCGACGGGAGCGACGGTCGTACGCCCGACGGTGATTTGGCGATATCGAAGATCTAGAGCTCGGGCCGGTCGATCACCCGCAGCCAGCTGCCGTCGGGCTGGCGGCGCACGAGCTGGACGCGGCCGCCCGTGCCGTCCTTGGGGCGGGTCGACGTCAGGGCCAGGTCGCCGTGGGTGATCGTGGGGAGCGCGTCCTCGGGCTCGAACCTCGGGACGTGTTTGAGCATCTGCTCGAAGACCTCGCGCATCGCCTCGCGGCCGACCGTGCGGGAGCCCGGTGGGTACGCGAGCACCGCGTCCGGCTCGTAGAGCTCGGTCAGGCCCGCCGCGTCGCCCGCGTTGGCGCGCTCGACGAACAGGCGTGAGATGTCTTCCGGGGTCGTCGCCTTCATGCCTCAACCCTCGCGCGGCGGCCTTCAGAAGTCCAAGCGTGGTTTGTGATCGGATCTAGAATCAGTCGTTATGGAGCTGCATCAGCTCGTGTACTTCGTCGCCGTGGCCGAGGAGGGTGGGTTCACGCGGGCCGCGCAGCGGCTACGCATCGCCCAGCCCGGGGTCAGTGCGCAGGTCAAGCGGCTCGAGCGGGAGCTCGGGCAGGCGCTGTTCGACCGGTCGGGGCGGGCCGTGCGGCTGACCGCGGCCGGGGAGGCCGTGCTGCCCTACGCTCGCGCGGCGTTGCAGGCGGTCGACGGTGCCCGGGAGGCCGTCGCCGCGCTCGCCGGGCTGGCCCGCGGGCGGGTCGCGATCGGAGCCGTCACCTCCCACGACGTCGACCTGCCGGGGCTGCTCGCGGGCTTCCACGAGCGCCACCCCGGCATCGAGGTGACGCTCGTCGAGGACAGCACCGAGCGGCTGGTCGCGGGGCTGCTCGACGGGCGGCTCGACGCGGCCGTCATCGCCTACGGCCCGCTGCCCGGCGGGCTGGGCGTGCACGTCGTCACCGACGAGGCGATCGACGCCGCCGTGTGGGACGGGCACGAGCTCGCCGGGCGGGAGTCCGTCGCGCTCGCCGAGCTGCGGGACCGGCCGCTCGTGTGCCTGCCGCGCGGGTCGGGCATCCGGGCGATCCTCGACTCGGCCTGTGCGGCGGCCGGGTTCGCGCCCAAGGTCGTGTTCGAGGCCGGGTCGCCCGGAGTGCTGGCCGACCTGGCGCTGCGGAGGCTCGGGATCGCGATCGTGCCCTCGTCGATCTCACGGCACCGGGCCGGGCTGCGCGCATTGCGCATCACCGATCCCGCGCTACGCGGGCGGCTCGGGCTCGCCTGGCGCCTTGCCGGGCCGGCCGGGCCGGCGGCGGCCGCCTGGCTCGCGCACGCACGGGCGCGGCTGTAGCCACGTCACCAGGGCACGGGCCCGTCCTCGTCGAAGAAGCCACCCGTCGGGCCGTCCGCGGGTAAGGTCGCCAGGCGCACCGCGGCGATCGCGCCCTGCGCCGGCGTGCGATAGCCGGAGTGGTGGTTGAGGTCGGTCGCGCAGTAGCCGGGGTCGGCCGCGTTGACCTTGATCGGCGTGCCGCGCAGCTCGTTGGCGTATGACACCGTGACCGCGCTCAGCGCCGACTTCGAGGCGTTATAGGCCAGCAGCGGGTTCTGCGCGTAGACGTGCGCCGGGTCGGTCGTGAAGGCGAGCGAGCCCAAGCCGCTGCTGAGGTTGACGATGCGGCCGGCCGGCGAGCGGCGCAGGGCCGGCAGGAACGCGTTGGTGACGGCGACGACGCCCAGCACGTTGGTCTCGAAGGTCTCGCGCAGCATCTCCACCGGGGTGCCGCTGGGCGGGGCGCCCCGCTCCAGGAGGATGCCGGCGTTGTTGACGAGCACGTCGAGCTCATCGATCTCGGCCGCCAGCGCGGCGACCGACGCGGGGTCGGTCACGTCGAGCTGGACCGCGGTCCCGCCCACGGCCTCGGCCGCCTCCTTGCCGCGCTGCGGGTCGCGGGCGGCGACCAGCACGGTCATGCCGTGGTCGGTGACGAGCGAACGCGCGATCTCGAACCCGATGCCCTTGTTGGCCCCCGTGACGAGAGCGATCCGGTTGGTCATGCGTCGAGCATTCACCGGCTGGGCGGAAAGTAGCAGGGGCCTGTCCAACCGGGGATCGGCGATCCCTGGTTACGGTGCGGCGGATTCGGCAGCATGGTGGCATGGACCGGGATCAGCTCGCGGAGTTCCTCAAGGGCCGCCGGGCGCGCGTGCGGCCGGCCGACGCGGGGCTGCCCGACGGCGGGCGGCGGCGGACCCCCGGGCTGCGCCGCGAGGAGGTCGCCCGGCTCGCCGGCATCTCCGTCGACTATTACGCGCGGCTGGAGCAGGGCCGCGGCCCGCGCCCGTCGCGGCACGTCCTGGCGGCGCTGGCCCGGGCGCTGCGCCTGTTCGACGACGAGCGCGACTATCTGTTCCAGGTGGCCGGCGAGCAACCCGGCCCGCCCGCCGGGCCGAGCGCCGTCGTCTCCCCCGGCATCCGCCACCTGCTGGACCGGCTCGACGACACGCCGGCGTTCGTGATCGACGCGAAGTACGAGTTGCTCGCGTGGAACCGGATGGCCGTGCGGCTCATGGGCGACCCCGACGCGCACGGACGCAACCTGATCTGGAACGCGTTCTGCGGCCCGTGGCCGCTCGACGCCGACTCGCCGCCGGAGGCGCAGGCGTTCGCCGACGAGTGCGTGGCCGACCTGCGGGCGGCGTCCGTGCGATATCCGGGCGACCCCGGCATCCGCTCGCTCATCGCCCGGCTGCGCGCGGCCAGCCCGGAGTTCGTGCGGCGGTGGGACGAGCACCGGGTGTGCGTGCGGCGGACCACGCTGAAGACCGTGCGGCACCCGGTCTTCGGCGAGCTGGTCCTGGAGTGCCAGGTGCTGCACGCCGACGAGCAGGGCCAGCGCGTGGTCTTCTATACGGCCGCGCCGGGCTCCCCGACCGCGTCGGTGCTGTGCGGACTGCGCGAGGCGGTCGTCGCGTAGGCCGACGCCTTCTCCGACTCCCGGGCGAAGCGGCCGCTCAGCAGGCCGGCCTGCCGGGCCAGCGCGCCGACGACCGCGGGCACCAGCGGCAGCAGCCAGTCGGCGACGAGCCCGCGCGCCGGCAGATGCGCGATCGTGAGCACGGCCAGGGCCGCGACGCCGCCCTGCACAAGGCCGCGCCAGGTTGCCCTTCCCGACGCGCCGATCGCCTCGCGGCGGCCCTTGTCGAAGGCCTTGTCGTCGAGCGCCCGCAGGTCGCGCCGGCCGAGGTTGAAGCCGACCACGCCGGTCAGCACCGTGAGGCCGAGCACGGCGGCGGTCAGGGTGCTGCGGGTGACGAGGTAGCTGAGGCCGAAGACGCAGGCGCCGGCGCCGACCGCGAGCAGGGCGCGCAGCCAGTCCTTCTTCTCGCCGGGGTACCAGTAGTAGCGGGTGCTGTTCGGCGACAGCTGCCTGACGATCTGGCCCATGCGGAGCATCCCATCCGTCGGCTCAAGCGGGTCCCTGGTGATCATCCGCCATGGCCGGGCGATCTGTGGGGGAATCGCCGCTCAGAACAGCACCGTGGCGAAGGTTCCTACCTGCTGAAACCCGCAGCGCTCGTACACCCT
The DNA here is from genome assembly GCF_022095675.1 of Dactylosporangium sp. AC04546. Lineage (GTDB taxonomy): Bacteria > Actinomycetota > Actinomycetes > Mycobacteriales > Micromonosporaceae > Dactylosporangium. The sequence goes on from NZ_JAHYSG010000086.1 coordinate 48,573, forward strand.
GCGGGCGGGGGTGTTGTAGTCGTTGACATACAGGCTGACGGACGGCGCCACCCGGCGCAACGCGTCGCGGACGACCGCCGCGATCCCGCCCCGCGCGACGCCCCGGCCCCGCCACTCCGGCGCCGTCCACACGCCCTGGATCTGGGCCGTGTGCCGGGTTACGACGGCGAGCTCGGCCTTGAAGATCACCTGGCCGTTGACGATCCGGGCGTAGGCGCGGCGTGCCCGCACGAGCTCCGCCACGCGGTCACGGTACGACCGCTCGCCTCCGTCGACGGTCGGCGACACGCCGACCTCCTCGGTGTACATCGCCACCGCGGCGGGGAACAGCAGGTCGATCTCGTCCGGACGCACGAGTCGTACCCCAGGATCGGCGGGCACCGGCGCGAGCGTGGACGTCGCCATGAGCGGCTGGTCGGGCCGCACGTCACGGGACGGCCCCCAGCTCGGCCCGAGCCGCTCCCAGAGGCCGAGCACAGCGTCGGCCGAGCCCACGATCGAGGAGCAGCCGCGCGGCTCGTTGACGACCATCTCGGCGAACGCGGCGACGGCGGCCGGGGTGGCGTGCACCGGGATCAAGTTCGCGCCGAGCCAGCAGAGCGACTCCAGGTGGCGGCGCGAACCGTAGCCGAAGATCCGGGCGTCCTGACGCCACCAGGCGAGCCCGGCCATCGAAATCCGCTCGGCGACCTGGGCACCACCAAACGGGTCCTGGTCGAGCAGTCGCTCGACCGAACCACGCTCAGCGTCGCCGAGGAGCCGCGCCGCCACCGTCAGCATGCGTACAAGCCTGCCAGATCAGCGGGAATGTGGCTGCACATACCCTCGCGTCAGTGAACGGTCACCGAGGGGCCGACGCCGCGCAGCTCCTCGGGCAGCTCAACGCCCATCTCGTCGGCCAGGCGCAGCGCCTCCTCGACGAGCGTCTCGACGATCTGCGACTCGGGCACGGTCTTGATGACCTGACCCTTGACGAAGATCTGGCCCTTGCCGTTGCCGGACGCGACGCCGAGGTCGGCCTCGCGGGCCTCACCGGGGCCGTTGACGACGCAGCCCATGACCGCGACCCGCAGCGGGGCCGGGAAGCCGTCGAGCGCGGCGTGGACCTGGTCGGCCAGCGTGTACACGTCGACCTGGGCACGGCCGCAGGACGGGCAGGAGACGATCTCCAGGCCGCGCTCGCGCAGCCCGAGGGCCTCCAGGATGGCCTGGCCGACCTTGATCTCCTCGACCGGCGGCGCCGACAGCGACACCCGGATCGTGTCGCCGATGCCCTCGGCGAGCAGCGCGCCGAACGCGACCGACGACTTGATCGTGCCCTGGAATGCCGGGCCGGCCTCGGTCACGCCGAGGTGCAGCGGGTAGTCGCACCGCTCGGCCAGCTGGCGGTAGGCGCGGATCATCACGACCGGGTCGTTGTGCTTGACGCTGATCTTGATGTCGCGGAAGCCGTGCTCCTCGAACAGCGAGCACTCCCACAGCGCCGACTCGACGAGCGCCTCGGCGGTCGCCTTACCGTGCTTCTCCAGCAGGCGCTTGTCCAGCGAGCCGGCGTTGACCCCGATCCGGATCGGGATGCCCGCGTCCGAGGCCGCCCTGGCGATCTCCTTGACCTTGTCGTCGAACTGCCGGATGTTGCCCGGGTTGACCCGCACCGCGGCGCAGCCGGCGTCGATCGCCGCGAAGACGTACTTCGGCTGGAAGTGGATGTCGGCGATGACCGGGATCTGCGACTTCTTGGCGATCGCCGGCAGCGCCTCCACGTCGTCCTGGCTCGGCACCGCGACGCGCACGATCTGGCAGCCGGACGCGGTCAGCTCGGCGATCTGCTGCAGGGTCTTGTTGATGTCGGCGGTGAGGGTGGTCGTCATCGACTGGACCGAGATCGGCGCCCCGCCGCCGACCGGCACCGAGCCGACCATGAGCTGACGGGACTTCCGGCGCGGCGCCAGCGCGGGCGGAGGCACGGTGGGCAGGCCAAGGCTGACTGCGGTCATGAAAGGGCGCCCCTACTTGAGCGAGATCGGGTTGACGAAGTCGGCCGTCACCGTCAACAGGACGAAGACGCCGAGGACACCGATCACGGCCAGCGTGATCGGCGCCAGCTTGTAGTAGTCGACGCGGCCCGGGTCGGGACGGCCGCGCTTCGCGGCGAGCCACGAGCGCACGCGCTCGAACCAGGCGATGGCGATGTGGCCGCCGTCCATCGGCAGCAACGGGAACAGGTTGAAGATGCCGAAGAACAGGTTCAGCGTAGCGAACAGCGACAGCAGCGACGCCCAGTCGCCGAGCTCGAACAGCTCGCCGCCGATCCGGCTGGCGCCGACGACGCTCACCGGCGTCTCCGGGTCGCGCTGCTCGCCGAAGATCGCCTTGAACAGGTTCGGGACCTTCTCCGGAATGTCCTTGAACGACGCGAACGTGCGCTCGACCAGGGTCGCCGTCACCGAGAACGTCTGGCCGACGCCGTCGACGGCGCCGTAGCGGTACACCGGCAGGTCGGAGTTGCGGATGTCGACCTGGATGCCGAGCAGGCCGCCGCGCTCGAGGTCGGCCGCCGTGACCTCGTCGGCCGGCTTGCTGACCTTCACGCGCTCGGCCTCGGGGATGCTGGCGCTACCGCTGAGCAGCTGGTCGCCGCGCTTGTACTGCACCTCGACGGTCTTGTTGACCGAGTTCTTGAGCACGTCACGCAGCTGCTGGTTGCCGCCGATGGCCTGGCCGTCGACGGAGACGATGATGTCGCCGGGCTGGAGGCCGAGCTGCGCCGCCGGGCTCTTCGGGTCGGTCGCCGGGTCGCACGCCTTCTGGGTGCCGGTCGACGGGTCGTACACATACTTGGGGCTGACGCACTGAGCCACCGCACCCACGCGGACCGGCACCTCGTTGGCCTTCGTCCCGTCGGGGACGCCCACGAACGAGAACAGCACCCACAACGTCACCAGCGCGAGCGCGAAGTGGGTGATCGACCCCGCGGACATCACGATCGTCCGCTTCCACACCGGGTATCGCCACATGGCCTTCGGATCATCGGCGCCGGGGCGGCCGGTCTCCGGGTCGATGTCCTCTTCCTGCGGCGTCATGCCGGTGATCTTCACGAAGGCGCCGAACGGCAGGGCCTTGAGACCGTATTCAACGCCTTTACGCTTGAACGCGAAGATGGTCGGGCCGAAGCCGATGAAGAAGCGGGTGACCTTCATCCCGAACGCGCGGGCCGACCACATGTGACCGGCTTCGTGCAGCGCAACGGCGACCAGAATGCCGAGGGCAAACAGGATGATCCCCAACGCGAACGCCATCAGGCCCCTCTCTCGTTCGCGATGATCTCGCGCGCGGACGCTCGCGCCCAGGATTCGGCGGCGAGCACGTCATCGACGGTACCTGGTTCGGCGAAATCCGGTGCGGCGGCAAGCACCCGCTCCAACGTCTCGACGATGCCGAGGAACGGAAGGTCACCGGCTGTGAACGCGGCCACACACTCCTCGTTGGCCGCGTTGTAGATCGCCGGCCGGCACCGCCCGGCCTCGCCGGCCGCTTTCGCCAGCCTGACCGCCGGGAACGCGTCGTCGTCGAGCGGCCGCAGCTCCCACGTGTGGGCCTTGGTCCAGTCGACGCCCGTCGCCGCGTCGGGCACCCTCTCCGGCCACCCGAGCGCGAGCGCGATCGGCAACCGCATGTCGGGCGGGCTGCACTGCGCGAGCGTCGACCCGTCCACGAACTCGACCATCGAGTGGATCACCGATTGCGGGTGCACCATGACGTGAATGTCTGCGTACGGGACGTTGAACAGTTCGTGCGCCTCGATCACCTCGAGCGCCTTGTTCACGAGCGTCGCGCTGTTGATCGTCACGACCGGCCCCATGTCCCAGGTCGGATGAGCGAGCGCCTCTTGTACCGTCACGTGCTCGAGCTCCTCCCGGCGTCGCCCGCGGAACGCCCCGCCGGAGGCCGTGAGGATGAGCTTCTTGACCTCGCTCCGGCTGCCCGCCCGGAGCGCCTGGGCGAGCGCCGAGTGCTCGGAGTCGACGGGCACGATCTGCCCCGGCCTGGCCACGCTTCGCACCAGGGGCCCACCGGCAACGAGCGACTCCTTGTTCGCCAGCGCGAGGGTCCGCCCGGCCTTGAGCGCGGCCAGCGTGGGCGCCAGCCCGAGCGACCCGACAACACCGTTGAGAACGGTGTCGCAGGGCCACTCGGCCAGCTCGGTCATGGCGTCGGGCCCGGCCAGGATCTTGGGAAGCTTGAAGTCGCCGGTGGCCCACCCGCGCCGGCTCGCCTCGGCGTAGAAGGCAAGCTGCAGGTCCTGGGCGACGCTGGCCCTGGCCACGCCGACGACGTCGACGCCGAGCTCGAGCGCCTGCTGCGCGAGCAGCCCGACGTTCCCGCCACCGGCCCCGATCCCGACGACCCGGAACCGGTCGGCGTTACGCCGGACGATGTCGATGGCCTGCGTGCCGATCGACCCGGTGGAACCGAGGAGCACGATCTCGCGGGGGTTCACACCCCCATTCTTTCAGGCCCCGGATAACCCCTTCCGCCCCGTCACACCATCTCCCCACACCCCACAC
>NZ_JAHYSG010000087.1 GCF_022095675.1 Dactylosporangium sp. AC04546
GTACGGGACGTAGCGGACCCGCAGGCGGGCCGCCCGCAGCGGCGGGGCGACCGCGGCCGGGCACGGGTCGATGACGGTGTGGATCCGGTCCGGGGTGAACTCGCCGAGGCCGTGGCGGGGGAACGAGCCGCTGTGGTCGGGCGGGACGATCGCGGCGTGGCCCGGCTCGTGGGTGCCGACCGGGCCCCACAGGCACATCACGGACGCGACGCCGAGGACCGCGCCGACCAGCGCACCCTCCAGGCTCGCCGGGTCGTGCAGGACCAGGTCCGGGCGCCACCAGCGGGCGTACGCCAGCGCCGCGTCGTGGCCCGCGGCCGCGCGGGCGGCCAGCAGCGGGGCCTGCGTCGCCGCGTACGCCGCCCGGTCGAAGCCGGCCAGGGTTCGCAGTGGTGCGCCGGTCAGCGGGTGCGGCGGCAGCCACGGGTAGGGCCAGGCACCGGCGACCGCCTGGTCGTAGTACTGCAACCTGAGCCGCTGCCGGACATCCAGGCCGTCCAGGACCGGGACCGGGACCAGGCCGGTCGCCGACAGCGACGGGACCTGCGACGGCGGGCACACCACGCGCACCTCGTGGCCGGCCGCCTGCAGCGCCCAGCCGAGCGGCACCATCGTGGCGTAGTGGGTGGCCCAGCTCGACACCGTGAACAGCACCCGCACGTCAGGCGTCCCGGGTCGCGGCGGCCAGCGCGGCCGCGCGGCGGCGCATCGGGCCGGCCAGCCGCAGCGTGGCCGCGGTCGTCAGGACGGCGACGCCGACGCAGCCCCACCACAGGGCCGCCTCGCCGGCCGTGACGAACAGCAACGACGCGATCGCCGGGGCGGCGAAGCGGGCCACCGACCAGATCCACGCGAACGCGCCCTGGTAGCGGCCGCGGGCGTCGGGCGGGGCCAGGTCGGCGACGATCGTCGCGCCGACCATCGCGTGGGCCACCTCGCCGACCGTCCACACGACCGTGGTCGCCGCGTACTGCCACGCGTGGTCGGCCAGGCCGGTGCCCGCGACGCCGAGGCCGATGAGCAGCCAGGCGGCGACCAGGATGCGGACCCGGTCGAGGCCGACCATCCACTGGTACGCGAACGGTTGCAGGACGATCACCAGGATCGCGTTGGTCGCGCCGACCAGGCCGAAGACCGTGGGGGACAGGCCGTCGACCTTGATGGCGAGGGGTACCGCGAACTCCGTCTGCGAGTAGATGAGCACGCCGAGCAGGTTGATTGCCAGGTAGCCGAGCATGACCCGGTCGCGCAGCACGACGCCGTAGCCGGTGGTGCGCTCCGCGGCGCCGGCGGTGGGGTGGGTGCCGGCGGGCACCCCGAGGTACACGATGACCGCGAAGGCCAGGCATCCCACGCCGTCGACCAGGAACAGCAGCCAGTAGCCGTGCGCGGCGAGGAAGCCGGCGGCGGCGCTGGAGATCGCGGTGCCGATGTTGATCGCCCAGTGCAGCAGGCTGAACGCCTTCATCTGCTGCGCCGGGGCGACGATGTCCGACACGAGCGCCGACGCGGCCGGTTTGGGGACGCTGCTGCCGGCGCCGAGGACCACGGCCGCGGCGATGAACAGCGGCACCGACGGGGCGGCGAACAGGGCGCCGAGACCGAACGGGGTCAGGGTCAGGCCCAGGATCACCGTGAAGCGGCGGCCGACCCGGTCGGCGAGCAGGCCGCCCAGCGCCGGGCCGAACAGTCCGCCGAACCCGACAGCCGCGGCGACCAGCCCGGCCGCGCCGGCGGACACGTGGCGGGTGCCGAGAAAGAACACCAGAAACGGCACGACCATGTTGCCGACGCGATTGGCGATCATGCCGCTGAACATGATCCAGAATGCGCCGGGGAGCCCGCCGAACCGGGCCGCCGCGGCCGCCCGCAGCCGGCCTCGTGGAGCGGGCGCGGCGGGTTCGGCGGAAACTGTGCCCGAGATGACGCACCCCCAGCTCATCGGTCCGGGACACAACGTAACCCGCAATTCCGGGGACCCTCAAGAGATGCGGTTGATTGCGAACAGAACAATCAATTCACACGCCTATTGTTCGTTACGATGAAATATATGAGCACGACATTCTGGTTCGATCCCAGCTGTCCATTCACGTGGCGCACGTCGCGCTGGATTCGCGACACCGCCGCCCGCCGCGGCGAGACCGTCCGGTGGCGCTTCCTGAGCCTCGCGATCCTCAACGAGGGCCGCGACGGCGTGCCCGAGCGGTTCCGCACCGCGCACGCCGCCGCGCTGCGCGCCCTGCGGGTGCTCGCCGCCGCCGACGAGCAGCACGGCCAGGAGGCCGTCGACGCGCTCTACACGCAGCTCGGCGCGCGGGTCCACGACCGGGACGAGCCGCTGTCGTCCGAGACGATCGCCGCCGCGGTCGCCGCCGCCGGGCTGCCCGCCGGGCTGAGCGCCGCGGCCGACGACACCGCCCATGACAAGGCGGTGCGGGAGAGCCACGACGACGCCCAGGCCCGGGTCGGCACGGAGAGCGGCAGCCCGGTGCTCGCCGTCGGCGACGGCCCGGCGTTCTTCGGCCCGGTGCTGGTGCCGGTCCCGCAGGGCGCGGACGCCGACCGGCTCCTCGACGCGCTGCGGCTGCTGTCGCAGGTGCCGCAGTTCAGCGAGCTCAAGCGGGGCCGCAACCCGCTGTAGGCCGCCGGGGGCATGGTGGCTCGTCCGGCGATATTCCGCTCAGGAATACATATTCCCCACAGGAATGTCGCGCGGAGCGGGCACATCACGGTGGGGCCCGCAACGCTCCGTCGTTGATCGCGCCGTTGACCGGGGCCGGCCCGGCGGCGCGGTCCTCGGCGAGGAACAGGCGGACGAGTGACGGCAGCGCGTAGCGGCCGGGACCGCCGTCGGGCTCTGCCAGGCCGGCATCGACGAGCGCCTCCATGGCCGCCTCGGCCTCGCCGTCGGGCGCCGCACCGCCGGCCGTGGCCGGCCGGTCCGCGGGAAGGGCGCCGTCGGTTGGGGAAGGGCGGTCCGCGGGAAGGGCGCCCTCCGTTGGGGGAGGGCGGTCCGCGGCCAGGGCGCACAGCACGGCCCGTGTGCGCTCCAGCGCTGTGAACGCGGCCGCCGCGTCCGCCAGGCGGGCCCGCAGGTCGGTGTCGCCGGCCCGCAGCTCGGCCAGGCGGCGCCGCGGGTCGCGCAGGCGGGCCGCGGCCTGCTCCAGGGTCCAGCCGGGAGGCGCCGCGCGGGCCGCCGCGATGCGCAGGGCGAGGGGCAGGTGGTCGCACAGCTCCGCCACCTCCGCCGCCGCTGCCGGGGCGGCGTCGACCCGCTCGCCGCCCAGCAGGGCGCGCAACAGCGCCAGCGACTCGGCGGGCGGGAGACGGCCGACCGGGACCCGTTCGACGCCGTCGAGGCCGAGCAGGCGGGAGCGGCTCGTCAGCAGCATCCGGCTGCCGGGCGCCTCGCCGAGCAGCGGCCGTACCTGCGCCTCGCCGCACACGTTGTCGAGCACGACCAGCAGCCGCCGCTGCGCGAGGACCGACCGCAGCGTGCGGCCCAGCTCGGCGAGCGAGCCGCAGTCGGGCGCGCCGACCGAGCGCAGCAGCTCGGCGAGCACGCCGCCGGTCTCGTCCGGGTCGACGTCGCGCAGGTCGGCGTAGAGGACCCCGTCCGGGTAGCGGGTGCGGTGGGTCGCCGCCCACCGCACCGCGCACGCGCTCTTGCCGGTCCCGACGGCGCCGTGCAGCAGCGTCGGGGCCGGGCCGGTCACGCCGGCCGGGGCGTCGAGCTCGGTCAGCCGGTCGAGGACCGCGGCCCGGCCGGTGAACCGGGCCGGGCCGGCCGGCAGCTGCATCGGCACCGGCAGGACGTGGCGGGGCACCGGGTCCCCGCCGGCGTACCGCCCGTCGGTCGCCACGGCCAGCCGGCGCCACCGCTGCTCCCACTCGTCCCGGTCGCCGCCGCACGCCTCGACGAACGCGAGCGTCACCGCCAGGGTCGGCAGCCCGCCGCCGCTGGTGGCGGTGGACAGCACCGACGGCGAGTACCGGGCGCGGGTGGCCATGGCCCGGTAGCTCGGGCCGCCGGCCGCCCGGCGCAGCTCGCGCAGGTCCGACGCGAACGCCGCGACCGGGCTCGCGTGCGGGTCGATGGGCCGCTCAGGCCGGGCCATGTGCCGAGCCGTGCGCGGCGGGTTCGACGACGACGGCGACGGTGTCGGCGGCCGCCTTCACCAGCGGCGGGATCGGCTCGTCGAGCGGCGCGTCGAGGATGACCGACGTCGAGCGGGCCTCGCTGTCGGTCTGCGGCCCCAGCCGCTCGCCGGCCAGCCGGGTCACCAGGACCGCCAGGGTGCGCGGCGGCGCGTCGGCGGGCGCCGGGGAGAACGCGGGCCAGCGCGCGTCGCGCTCCACCCACGACACGGGCGCGGCCGAGCTCGCCACGTCGCGCAGGATGCCGTGCGGGTGCTCGAGGTACACCTGGACCGCCCGCCGCACCGGCGCGGGATGGCTCGACGGCGTGCCGAGCGCGAGGTCGAGCATCGCCGGTTCGAGCGGCTGGCCGGTCGCCAGCTCCCACAGGAACATGATGCCGTCGCCGGGCAGCCGTGCCGCCGCCTCCATCAGCACCGGCACGCCGTCGACGAGCCGGAACTCCAGGTGCGTGATGCCGTCGCGGAACTGCAGCTTGCGCAGGGCGTCGGCGTTGGCGACGGTGAGCGCGTCGAGCTCGGCGGGCGTGATCGGCGCCGGGCTCACATGGCCCATCTCGGTGAAGTAGACGCTGTCCACCTCGTTGGTCTGCTTCGCCGTCACCCCGGTCCAGAACACCTCGCCGTCGCGGGTGAGCGCCTCGACCGAGAACTCCGGCCCGACGACTCGTTCCTCGACGAGCACGGTCTCGTCCGGGCCGTAGGTGGCCAGCACCGCCGGCAGGGCGGCCGGGTCGTCGACCTTGCGCACGCCGAGGCTGGAGAACCGGGCCACCGGCTTGACGACCACGGGGAAGCGCAGCTCCGAGGCGTCCACAGTGGAGCGCTGCCCGGGTGTCACCGGGATCCAGCGCGGCGACAGGTGCGGCAGGGTCGTGCGCTGCAGCAGCTTGTTGCGGCAGACGCGGGCCGCGGTGGCACCGGTGCCGGGCAGGCCGAGGCAGTCGCCGACCAGGCCGACCGGCTCGACGAACAGGTCGCCGATGCACAGCACGGCCCGCACGTCGTAGCGGCGCAGCAGCGGCTGGATCGCCGGCAGGACGTGCTCGACGGTGGCCTCCGGGACCAGCACCACGTCCTCGAGCAGCGACAGCGGGTGGCTCGGGTCGGCGCGGTAGCGCTCGAAGCGCACCGGATCGGTGTCGGGCGTGATGACGAGCAGCGGCGCGTAGCCGCGGCGCTTGGCCTCGGTGATGAGGCGCAGCTGGCGGGCGACGATGATGAGGTCGCCCATGAAGAGCACGGCCTTGGTCACGGTGAGACTCCTTCCACGATGGCGGGTTGTCGGCGCAGCACGGCCAGCACGCTGCGGGCGATCCGGTCGTTCTGGCGGAACGACAGGGCGTTGCTGCGCGGCCGGGCGAACGTGCCGAAGTAGGTCACGCTCGTGAACGGCCCGACGGCGAAGCGCTGCGGGTGGGCCCGGCCGTCGCGTTCGATCAGGCGGAAGTCCGCGTCGACGCGCAGCTGCCCGTGCCGCTGTGGCCGCTCGTCGGCGGCGACGAGCAGCTGCTCGCCGGCCTCGCCGCGCTCGCAGAGGTCGCGCAGCAGGCGGTCGGTGCAGGTCCGCACGTCGCCGGCCGGCAGCCGCGCCTCGATCAGGCCGGTGGCGGTGGCGATCCCGGCCGCGGTGTCGCCGGCGACGCGGAACACCCCGCCGCGCTCGTCGCGGTGGACCCGCATGCCGGCGCCCGCGAACCGCACGATCCCGGCCCGGGACAGCGCGAGCAGCTGCCGGACCCGCACGGCCGGCGGCCCGCTGCCGTAGTACTCGAAGAAGCTCTGCCACCAGCCCCGCACGTCCTCGACGTAGGAGGTGGCGTGGATCCGCCCGGTGGCCAGGATGTCGGCCATCTGGCCGTAGGCGGAGCGCAGCCCGTGGAAGGCGGCCAGGTCGGCGCTGTGCGCCGGGTCGCCGCGGCGGCGCAGGTCGGCGGCGAGATGCCCGCGCAGGTGCTCCTGGAGCCGGGCGAGGGACGGCAGCGACACCCCATGCAGCGGCCGGTCGTACGCCTCGAAGTCGAGCCGGTCGGCCGGGTCGGGCACGGCGGCGGCGACGAGGTCGCGCCGCGCGGGGGAGTACCAGTCCAGCTCGGCGTAGCCGTCGGCGAAGGCCGCCCACGGCAGCGCCGTGCGCCCCGGGTGGGCGGCGAAGAGCTGGTGGTAGTACGCCCAGCCGACCTCCTTGGCGATGAGCGGCCACAGGTCGGCCTGGAAGTCGATCGACCGGCCGGCGAGGGAGCCGGTCACGCGATCGGCGTCGAAGAACCGGGGCAGCGGCGCCGGCGGGGCCGGCAGGCGGTAGGTGAACTTCGCCCGGTACGGCACGCCGCGGCGGGAGCCGGCCAGCAGCACCGGCTCGGCGCCGCACGGCACGTACTCCAGCTCGCCGCGGCGCTCGCGGTACCGGCCGCCACGGCCCTCGGTGAGCAGCACCATGAGGTCGGTGAAGGCGAGGCCCAGCCCGCGCATCGCGACCACCTGGCCGGCGCCGAACGCCGAGAGGTCCGCGTCGGTGGAGTACGCCCGCGGCAGGTAGGGCAGCCGGTGCCGCCCGGCGAACGCCGCCATCGCCTGCTCGTGCTCGCCGGGGGCGTTGTCGAGATGCCCCATCGACAGCACCACGACGTCGGCGGCGAGGCAGCCCGGCGCGTCGCGCAGCCACACCCGCTGGCGGCCGCCGGGGCCGGTGTCGAGGCGGACGGCGAGCGTCGGGTGGACCCGCACGGTGACGTTCGGTGGGCGGCCGGCGACGAGGCGCTCGAAGACCCACCCGAGGTAGCGGCTCTGGACCCGGCGGCTGGCGAACGACATGCCGGTCAGCCCGGCCACGGCGCCCTCGCCGGCGGCCCACTCGGACAGCGACGGCCCCGGCCGGGGCGGCCCGGCGCAGCGGACCGTCTCGTCCGGGAACATCGTGACGTCCTCGGCCATCGCGTTCATCCACATGAGCGGCGGCTGGTCGGCCCGCCACACCCGCCCGCCGCCCGGCGGGTACGGGTCGACCAGCTCGATCCGCATGGGCGCGCCCCCCAGCAGCTCGCCGGCGTTGGCCAGCAGCCGTTCCAGCACGCCGGTACCGCGGGGGCCGGCACCGACGATCGCCACGGTGAACGTCATCAGGTCAGGACGTGCCCGTCACCCGGCCGGTACGCGCGCGAGCGGCGCAGGTCGGCCGCCGCGAACGTGCGCTGCAGCCAGCGGTCGCGGCCGTCGTAGCGGGGCCGGAACCCGGTCCGCCCGTGCGCCGCGACCCGGTTGTCGACGATCGCCAGCTCACCCGGCGCCAGCCGGACCGTGGCGCCTTCCTCGCCGAAGACCCGGCCCAGCTCGGCGAGGGCGTGCTCGGCCCGCGGCGTCTGCGGCGCCGTCGCCGCCAGGTCGACCCGCATGTCCGGGTCCTCCTCGGGACCGGACAGCACCGGGTGCGGCTCGGTGCCCCCGCCGCCGGCGCCGAACGACGGCGGCGGCGCGGTGACGAACTCGGGGCTGCGCAGCGCGGCCACGACCGCGCCGTCGAGCCGCGGCAGCATCTCGCGGATGCCGGCGGTGCGCAGCCCGGCCGTGCGCTCGTGGTCGGCCCGCAGGCACAGCAGCAGCACGTAGTCGGGCCGGTGCGGGTGGAACGCGTTCTCGTTGTGGAACGACAGCCGCACCGAGCCGGCGTTGCCCTGGAACTCCTCGTGCCCGGGCACCGGCACCACGTCCTGGACGAGCGCGCCGGTCTTCTCGGCCCGGAACGCGGCCGGCTCGCCGAGCACGCACGCGGTCATCACGAGCAGCGCGGCCGGCCCGGTCGCGGCCCGCTGCACGGACTCGGCGACGGCCGGGGTCGGCGGCAGCGCGGCCGGCTCGACCGGGAAGCCGCGCAGCAGCAGCGCACCGCCCGGGCCGGAGTCGCGGCGGAACTGCCGCAGGGCCTGGCGCAGCCGGGCCGGCATGGCGTCGGCGCCGCGCCGGGCGGCCCGCAGCCAGTCAGGGTGGTCGACGAGGCGCGGCTCGGTGCCGGCGACCGCGGCCGCGATCCGGCCGAGCTCGGCGGTCTCGGGCGGCTCCAGCGTGAGCGGTTGGGCCGCGGCATAGGTATCGGTGGACATCTTCCCCGTGCACCTTTCCTAGTCGATGGGGGGCGGGCCGAGGCGCGGGAGCGGGAACGGCTGGGTGCGCCGCTCGGTCCACGCGCCCTCGGCCAGGCTGAGCCGGCGGCCGGCGGCCGCGTCGGCGAGGATCGGCGCGGCCCCGGCCAGCAGCACGGCCACCTCGTGGTACAGGTCGCCGAGCTCCTGCGGGGTGGCCGCCCGGCCGGCGCCGGCCAGCTCGCCGGCCCGCCGCAGCAGCCGGGCGACCTGCGCGACGACGAGGTCGGCGGCCCGGGTCAGGCTGTAGGTCGCCAGTTCGTAGCAGAGCCGGAAGCGGGCCGCCACGGCCTCGGCCCGGTCCGCGGCGGCGGCGCTCACCGGCAGCGCCGCGGTGCCGGCACCCGCGTCGGCGGCGAGCTTGTCCAGCAGCCCGGCCAGCCGGTCCCAGGGTCCGACCAGGCGCTCCCCGGCGACCTTGTCGAGGGCCTCCCGGCTGAAGTTGGTCCGCTGGTGCTCGGGGCAGGTGAGCGCCAGGTAGAAGCGGATCAGGTCGCGCGGCACCTCGCGCAGCAGGTCGCGGCTGTGCAGGACGTGGCCCAGGCTGGTGGAGAACTTGTCGTTCTCCAGCTCGTAGAACTCGTTGGAGACGTACGTGTCGGGCAGCGCGTACCGCTCGCCGTGGGCCATCAGCAGCGCCAGGTGCGTCATCCCCCAGAAGTAGACGTTGTCGAAGCCGATGAAGTAGACGATGTGCGGGTCGTGCTCGGCGCGCCACAGCTCGTCGTCGGCCCGTCGCGGCAGGCCCGCCTGCTCGGCCGCGAACTGGGTGCAGTACATGACGGCCGGGATGCCCTCCACCCAGGCGTTGACGGTCTGCCCGGGCGTCTCAGCGAACGGCGCCGGGATGCCCCACGCGACCGGGTAGGTGACCGGGAAGTCGGGCAGCGGCCTGTCGAGCAACTCCCGCACCAGCTGCACGGTGTGCGGCCGCATGCGGCCGGTGCGCTCGGCGTAGTAGGCGGTGAGCCGGTCGCGGTAGCGCTCCATCGGCAGCACCAGGATCCGCGCCTCGCGGGTGGTCACCGGGTCGTCGGGGTCGACGGTCGAGCGGGCGTTGAGCAGCTCGTCGAAGTTGTTGGGGTGCCCGCACGTCTCGCACAGCCCGCCGCGGCTGAACGTGAGGCAGACCGGGCAGTCGCCGGCGACGAGCCCCTCGACGAGGAACGTGCCGGTCCGCTCGGAGTACGGCAGCCGCACGTCCCGCGGTTCGAAGACGCCGCCGCGGTACAGCGGGGCCAGGAAGTCCAGCACCGCGGCGCGGTAACGCCCGTCGTAGGGGGCGAAGCCGTCCAGCGAGATCGCCATGCCGGCGAGGGTGGCCCGGATCTCGTGCCAGGACCGCCCGGCCAGCTCGGCCGGGTCGATGCCCTTGCGCTGCGCGGAGGCCAGGACGTAGGTCTGGCTGTCGTCGGTGCCGCTGCTGAAGACGACCCGGCGGCCGAGCCCGCGCAGGTAGCGGGCGTAGACGTCGGCGGCGATGAACGGGCCGGCGAGGTGGCCGACGTGCAGGTCCCCGTTGGAGGTGGGCGGGGTGTCGACGACGATCGCGAGGCGGTCGGCGCTCATGCCTCCGTGCTCCCGTGGCTCCCGTGCCGCTCGGCGAACACGGCGGTCATCGGCGCGTCCCACCACACGGCGTAGAACTGCAACGGCTCGTCGGTCTCGTTGACGACCTGGTGCTCGACGTGCGGCGGGAAGTGCACGACGTCGCCCTCGACGAACGGCACCCGCTCGCCGGCCGAGGCCAGCACCCCCTGCCCGGAGACGGCGATGAAGATCTCGTACTCGTGGTGCGCGTGCGCGGTCGTGGCGCTGTGCGGGTTGACGACGCACCAGGCGCCCTCGAACGGGGCGTTGAGCTCCGGCCAGGGCAGCAGCCGCTGGGAGTAGGCGTTGTCCGGGTGCAGGGCGGCGCGGTCGAGGTGGCGGATTCGCATGGTCACTCCTTGGTGGATGCCGCGTCGCGCAGGTCGGCGAGCAGGTCGCCGACGATGTCCGCGGCGCGCGGGGCCATCATGCTGAGCAGGGAGTCGGAGATGCCGTGGGTGGCCTCGTTGACGCCGACCAGGTAGCAGGCGGCGCCGTCGGCGTCGGGCAGGTCGAGGCGGTAGTTGCGGTTCACGGTGATCCGGGCCAGCCCGAGCCGGTCGGCCAGGCCGCGGACCAGCGGCGGCGGGTCGCGCCGGAAGCCGGTGCCGAGCAGCACGAGGTCGCAGCGCAGCACGTCGCGGCGGCCGGTGCGCCGGTCGGTGAGCTCCAGCACCACCTCGCCGGACTCGTGCCGGGCGTCGGTGACGTCGACCATGGTCAGCACCTGCAGCTGCCCCTTGCCGCTGAGCCGGTCGAGGTACAGCTGCTCGTAGATCGACTCCAGGGTGTGCTCGGCCAGCGCCGAGTAGTTCGTCAGGTGCATCTCGCCGAGGATCTGCCGGCGGGCGGCTGGGCCGGCGCCGTAGTAGTCGTCGACGGCCGACGGGAAGTAGTGCTCGTTGGTGAACTTGCTGTTCTCGTAGGTGCGCATGGCGATCGAGCGCATCGCGATCGTGCGGTGGCAGCCGGGCAGGTCGTGCTGCACGGCGTCGAACATCTCCGCGGCGCTCTGCGCGCCGCCGATTACGACCACCCGCTGCGGGACGCCCCTGGGCACGGCGGCGATGCGCCCGCGGTACTCGGCGCTGTGGATGACGTGGCGGGGCGGGAGGGCGGCGAACGCGGCGGGCACGTTGGGCTCGCGGCCGGCGCCGACGACGAGGTGCCGGCAGCCGATGGTGGAGCCGTCGGCGAGGTGCGCGACCCAGCCGGTGACGGGCCCGTCGCCGGCCCGGCGGGGCGTCAGCGCGACGCAGCGCTGCGAGCACTCGACCCGGACCTTGGCCAGGGAGGCGGCGACCCAGTGGAAGTAGTCGGACAGCTCGACCCGGTACGGCGTGACGCGGCCCAGGTTGACGAACTGGCTGAGCCGGCCGGTCTCGTGCAGGTAGTTGACGAACGTGAACCGGCTCAGCGGGTTGCGCAGCGTCGCCACGTCCTTGAGGAAGGACACCTGGCTCTGCACGCCGGGCAGCAGCATGCCGCGCTGCCAGGCGACCGTCTCGGCCTGCTCGATGACGAGCGCGTCGCGGGCGTACGCGTCGGGCGCGAGCTCCTCGACCGCGACGGCGACGGCGAGGTTGCCCGGCCCGGCGCCGACGGCGAGCAACGCGACCTCACGGTGCTCCATCAGGCGTCAATCAGCATCGTGACCAGCTCGCCGTAGCGCTCCCCGGCGAGCTGCCCGGCCGGGAACGCCTGCTCCAGCTCGGCGAGGTCGTCCGCGGTGAGCCGCAGGCCGGCGGCGGTGGCGTCCTCCCGGATGTGCTCGGGGGTCTTGCAGCCGGCAAGGGCGACGATGGCGGGGCCGCGGGACAGCACCCAGGCCAGCGCGACGACCGCCGGGCTGGTGCCGTGCCGCCCGGCGACGGCCCGCAGCGGCGCCAGCAGCTCCAGGTTGCGCTCGATGTTGCCGTCGGCGAAGCGGGGGAAGTTGTTGCGCCAGTCGCCCTCGTCGAGGTGGGCCAGCCCGCGCACGGTGCCGGTGAGGAAGCCCCGGCCGAGCGGCGCGTAGGCGACCAGCCCGACGCCGAGGTCCGCCAGGACGTCGAGGATGTGCTCCTCGACGTGCCGGGTCCACAGCGAGTACTCGGTCACCAGCAGCGCCACCGGGTGGGCGGCGATCGCCCGGCGCAGCGTGGCGGGGGCCGCCTCGGACAGCGCCAGGTGCCGGACCTTTCCGGCCGTGACGAGCTCGCCGAGCGCGCCGACGGACTCCTCGACCGGCACGTCCCGGTCGACCCAGGCCAGGCACGACACGTCGAGGCGGTCGGTGCCGAGCCGCCGCAGCGACTCGTCGACGGAGCGGCGCAGGAACTCCGGCCGCCCGTCGAGCTTCATGCCGCCGGCGTCGGGGTCGGGCCGGATGCCGGTCTTCACCATGAGCACGGCCTCGTCGCGGCGGTCGCCGAGGGCCCGGCCGATGAGCCGCTCGCCGCGGCCGTCGCCGTAGAAGTGCGCGGTGTCGACGAGGGCGACGCCGGCGTCGAGCGCGGCGCGGACGGTCGCCTCGCACGCGGCCTCGTCCTCGACGCCGTAGCCGCCGGTCATGCCCATGGTGCCCAGGCCGATCGCCGGCACCGTGAGGTGTGGGGTGAGTGCACGCTGCTGCACGCCAGACCGCCTTCGCGTAGGAAACCGTCTCGACCGCGCCATGGTCGCCGGGTGTCGTCGCGGGCCGCTCGAGCCTGGGTGGAGAGGGGCACCGCACCGGGTTCTCAAGGGGTCCTTGAGCCGGCCCGGTGACGATGCCGGAGTTCTGCGCGGCCGGGTGACGCCGGCCCGTGCCCGACGCCCAGTGCAGGAGGACGACATCCCATGACGCAGGAAGCCAAGGCGCTCACGCCGGAGCGGTTCCACCAGGTCCTGCTCGCCTACTGCGGGTCGAAGACGCTGATGAGCGCGGTCGAGGTCGACCTGTTCAGCGTGCTGGCGGAGCTCGGCGCCGCGACCGAGGAGCAGCTGCGACGGCGGCTGAACCTGCACCCGCGCTTCGCCCGGCACTTCCTGGAGGCGCTGGTGGCGCTGGAGCTGCTGGCACGCGACGGCGAGCAGTACCGCAACACCCCGCTGTCCGAGGTGTTCCTCGACCGCAACAAGCCCTCCTACGTGGGCGGCTTCGCCGAGATGACCAGCGAGACCTTCTACCCGGCCTGGGGCCGGCTGACCAAGGCGCTGCACACCGGCCAGGCGCAGGCGCCGCAGCCGCCCGACGACGACGTGCACCTGTTCCGCCTCGACTCGACCCGCGAGCCGGAGCGCGTGCGCCGGTTCATGACCGCCATGGATTCGCACAGCACGCGGATGGGTGAGGCGCTCGCCGAGCTCATCGACTGGCGGCGGTACCGCACGTTCGCCGACCTCGGCGGCGCCCGCGGCAACCTGGCGTCGGTCATCGCCAAGGCCCACTCGCACCTGACCGGCGTCTGCTTCGACCGGCGGCAGTCGCAGCCGTTCTTCGACGAGCACATCGAGCGCCTCGGCCTGGCCGAGCGGATCACGTTCCAGGCGGGCGACTTCTTCAGCTCGCCGCTGCCAGAGGCCGACGTGCTCGTCTACGGCCACGTGCTGCACGACTGGGGCCCGGACAACCGCCGGCAGCTGCTGGCCCGCGCCCACGACGCGCTGCGGCCCGGCGGGGCGCTCGTCGTCTACGACCGCATGATCGACGGCACGCCGACCGACCTCAACCGGCTGTTCTTCAGCCTCACGTTCATGCTCGCGTCGGCCGGCGGCTCCGAGTACAGCGTCGACGAGTGCCGCGCGTGGCTGCGCGAGGCCGGCTTCACCAGCATCGAGCACCACGCCGTCCTCGACGACCACACCGTCGTCGTCGCGTACCGCTGAGAGGTCGCCATGCAAACCTACGACACCCCGGTCCTCATCGTCGGCGGCGGGCTCACCGGCCTGGCCGCGTCGGCGCTGCTGTCCCTGCACGGCGTGGAGTCCGTGCTCGTCGAGCGGCACAAGGGCACCTCGGTACACCCGAAGGCCCGCGCGATCAACCCGCGCACCACCGAGGTGCTGCGCGCCATCGGCATCGAGGACGAGGTCATGGCCAACCGCTCGCCCATCGCCGGCAACACCGACCTCGTGCACGTGGTCACCCTCGCCGGGGCCGAGCGGGTGCGGCTGCCGCGCCCGTCGCAGCAGGACATGTCGGCGCTCACGCCGAGCGGCTGGGCCCTCATCGACCAGAACCGCCTGGAGCCGATCCTGCTGGAGCAGGTGCGGCGCAACGGGGCCGGGCTGCGGTACCACACCGAGCTCTCGGCGCTGGAGATCGACGACGACGGCGTCACCGCCGTGCTGCGCGACCGGGGCACCGGCGAGCAGCAGGAGCTGCGGGCGCGGTACCTCATCGCCGCCGACGGCAACCGCAGCCCGGTCCGGCAGCTCGCCGGCGTCGCCCAGCACGGCGCCGGCACCCTGACGAGCATGGTCAGCTTCATGTTCGACGCCGACCTGAGCGCCGCCATCGGCGACCGGCGGATCATCGCCGCCTACGTCAACAACGAGCACCTGCGCGGCACCCTCATGCCGCTGGACAACCGGCAGCGCTGGGTCTTCAACGTCTCCTACGAGCCGGAGCAGGGCGAGAAGCCCGAGGACTTCACCGCCGAGCGGTGCGTCGAGCTGATCCGGCTCGGCGTCGGCGACCCGGACCTGGCCGTCGAGCTGGAGCGCACCCCGCTGCTGCCGTGGGAGATCGCCGCCCGCTGCGCCGACCGGCTGCGCAGCGGCCCGGTCTTCCTGGCCGGCGACGCGGCCCACGTCATGCCGCCCACGGGCGCGTTCGGCGCCAGCGCCGGCATCCAGGACGTGCACAACCTGGCCTGGAAGCTGGCCGCGGTGCTGCACGGCGTGGCCGGCCCGGACCTGCTGGACACCTACGACAGCGAGCGGCGCCCGATCGCCGAGCTCATGGTCAGCCAGTCGATGCTGCGCTTCGAGATCCGCGAGGGCAAGCCCTACGACGCGGTGGCCGGGGCGATGCTCGACGAGCTGGTGATGTCGTTCGGCTACCGCTACGACGGCGCCGGCGGCTACGGCATCGAGGACCCGGACGAACCGTCGGCCGAGCCCGGCGCGCGGGCCCCGCACGCCTGGCTGGAGCAGGGCGGCCAGCGGCTGTCCACAGTGGACCTGTTCGACCGGTCGCTGGTGCTGCTCACCGGGCCGCAGGGCGGGGCCTGGGCGACGGCGTTCGACGCGGTCGCGGCGGCGGTCGGCGCCCGGGCGGCGAGCCACACCGTCGGCGCGCTCGGCGACCTGGTCCCGGCCGACGACTGCTTCGCCCGCCGCTACCGCCTCGGCGCGGCCGGTGCGGTGCTGGTGCGCCCCGACGGCTTCGTGGCCTGGCGGGCCGGCGCCCTGGCCGCCGACCCGCGGGCCGAGCTCGCGGACGCGCTGACCCGCCTGCTGTGCACCACCGGACGGGAGGCCGGGGCATGACCGCGACGACCACGCCGATCGGCGCCGAGTACCGGCCGTTCGTCGACCTCGACCAGTACCCGCTGTACCGCCGGGCCCGCCACGAGGAGCCGGTGTTCTTCAGCCCGGCCCTCGGCGCGTGGGTGGTCACCCGCTACGACGACGTGCGCGAGGTGCTGGGCAACCCGAAGGCGTACTCGCTGGCCACCGTGCCGGACTCGCTCGCCCGGCTGTCGGACGAGGCCTACACCGAGCTGGCCAGGACGTTCTCCGAGGTGCCGGTCGCGATCCGCGAGGACGCCGTCGACGAGGCCCGCAAGCGCGTGCGCACGCCGATCCTCCAGGCGTTCTCGCCGGAGGTCGTCGCGTCGATGGGCCCGTTCATCGCCGAACAGGTCGGGGGGCTCGTCGACGCGTTCGCCGGCGCCGGCCGGACCGGTCGGGCCGACCTGATGGCGCAGTTCGCGCGGCAGGTGCCGGTGCGGGTCAAGGCGCCGGTGCTCGGCATCGACGAGGCCGACGTCGACGCGTTCGTCACCGGCACGTTCGACTTCATGGAGCTGCACTCGGTCGCCGCCCAGCTGCCGGTCGAGCGGCAGGTCGAGAAGGCCCGCGCGGTCGTGCGCTACCAGCTGCTGCTCGACGCGCACGCCCGGCGCCGCCGCGCCGAGCCGCGCGACGACCTGTTCAGCCGGCTCGTGACCGCGCTCGCGCCGGGCGGGCCCGGGCAGGAGCTGAGCGTCGCGCAGCGCAAGGTGCTCGTCGACGCGATGACCGGGCTGATCGCGGCCGGCCACTTCACCAGCACCGCCATGATCGGCACCGGCGTCTACCACCTGCTGCGCCACCGCGACCAGTGGCGGCTGCTGTGCGAGCGGCCCGAGCTGCTCGACACCGCGATCGAGGAGCTGGCCCGCTACGACATGCCGCTGCGCGGGCTCATGCGGCGCACCACCAAGCCGGTCACCCTGGCCGGCCTCGACCTGCCCCCGCGGACCGAGCTCATGGTGGTGTACCAGTCGGCGAACCGCGACGAGACCGTCTTCGAGCGGCCCGACGAGCTCGACATCACCCGGGCACCCGGCGAGCACCTCGGCTACGGCCACGGCTCCCGGTCCTGCGTGGGCGCGCCGCTCGGCCGGGCGATGTTCCGGGAGTGCCTCGCGCAGCTCACCCGGCGGCTGCCGGACCTGCGGCTGGCGCCGGGGGCCGAGGTGCGGTTCATGCCGGGCCTGCACGTCATCCCGACCGCGATCCCCGTCGTGTGGTGAAGCCGGCGCCGGGCCGCCCGATGGCTGGCGGCCCGGCGCCGGTGCTCATGGCAGGACCGGCGGCAGGTGGAACGCGCTGTGCTCGTCCACCGAGATGACCTTGCGCAGCTGCTCGATGCGGGGTGACGGCCGTAGCGCCAGCTCGGTGCGCAGCGTGTCGCGGAAGCGGCGGTACACCTGCAGCGCCTCGCCGCGCCGGCCGCAGCGGTACAGCACCACCATCAGCTGGGCGTGGAACATCTCGTCGGTCGGGAACGCCGCGGTCAGCTGCTTGACCTCGCTGACCAGCTCGCGGTGCCGGCCGAGCAGCAGCTCGGTGCGGATCAGCAGCTTGCGGGAGCGCACCCACAGCTGCTCCAGGCGCACCGCGATCGGGGTGAGCACCGGCCCGGTCGCGATGCCGGTGAACGGCCGGCCCCGCCACAGCTCCCGCGCCTCGCCCAGCAGCTTCGCCGCGTCGCGGACCGGGCCGAGGTCGTCGTGGCCGTGCTCGCGCGCGTGGTGCTCCTCCAGCATCCGGCCGGCCGTGGCGACCAGGTCCCCGAAGCGTTCCGCGTCGATCTGCTCGCGGCGCAGGCTCAGCCGGTACCCGCCGGGCTCCGTCGTGATGCTGACGCCCGCGCCGCCGTCGCCCTCCGCGTCGTCGCGCAGCGCCGAACGGATGACGTAGATGTAGGTCTGCACGGTCGTGCCGGCGCTGCGCGGGCGCCGGCGGGGCCACAGCTCGGTCATGATGCTCTCGGTCGGCACGGTGTAGCCGACGCTGGACGCGAGCACCGCCAGGGTCTGCTGGATCTTTGGTGCCGTCAGGCTCACCGGCCGGGTTTCGGCGAAGAGCTCGAACGGACCGAGCAGGTTGATCTGCACGTAGCCTCCACGGTTGAGGTCGGGCCGGGCAGGTGGCGTCCCGGGCCCGGACCGCGCTGGCCGGGCCCGGCCCTCGGGTGTACGTGCGGCCGGCGGGCGCCGGCTACAGGTGCACCGCGGCCAGGGCGGCGAGCAGCAGGGCCAGCAGCGACAGGCCGGTCCGGGCGAGGTGCCAGCGCCGCCACGCCGGTCGTTCGTCGCGCCAGGCGGCGGTGATCGCGCCGGGGTCGAGACGCTTCACCCGGCGGTTGATCGGCACGTTGCCGAACTGCGACACCAGCGACACCCCGAACAGGCAGCCGGCGCAGGCGGCCGCGGCCGACCCGGTGGGCCCGCCCCAGCGCAGCGCCGCGGTCACCGCGGCGACCACGGTCGTCGCCACGACGAGCGGCGGCATCACGCGGTCGAAGTACCGGCCGAACAGCCGGTGCGCCCGCACGTACTCGCCGGGCGGCAGGGCGGCGAACGCCGGCACCAGGCTCAGCGCGACACAGCACAGGACACCCGCGGTGATCCCGCTGCCCACGACGATCGCGACGGTTGCGGTCTTGTCCCACATCGGGAGGGCCCTTCGATGTACGCATGTGGATGTTTCCGCTCCGTACAGTTGCCGCGCGGCCTTGATTGTCGCTTTAGAACCGGTGGAGAACCTTTCATCCGGAAAGATTTCGCACGATTCCGGGCCCTCCACCGTTCCTCGACCGTGGGCTCACCGCGGACCCCCACCGTGGGTGGCTGACGGCCGTCGCGAGCCGCCGGCCGACCCGGCCGCGGCGACGGCCGCGGGAAGGACGGCGCCGTGCCACCGACGCTGATCGTCGCCCGGATGCAGGCCGCGGCCGCGCCCGACGTCGCCGGGATCTTCGCCCGCTCCGACACGCGGACCGAGCTGCCCGGCCTGATGGGCGTGCGCCGCCGGGTCCTGTTCCGCTTCCACGACCTGTACTTCCACCTCATCGACAGCGCCGACGGGCTCGGCGAGCGGCTCACCGACCACCGCGCCCACCCCGACTTCACCGACGTCAACCGGCGGCTGGCCGAGTTCATCCGGCCGTACTCGCCGCAGTGGCGCTCGCCGGCCGACGCGATGGCGACCCCGTTCTACGAGTGGACGGCTGACGTTTAGGAGGTCCGGTATGCCGGCCCAGCAGTACCGCAAGATCTCGGTCGACGACGTGCCGGCGAACACCCGCCGCGGCGGCGACCTGCGCACGCTCGTCAGCCCGGCCACCGCCGGCGCGCGGGGCGGCCTCTTCGGCGTGGTCACCCTCGGGCCGGGCGAGGTCGTCGGCGAGCACTACCACCCCTACTCGGAGGAGACGCTGTTCGTCGTCGACGGCGCCGTCACCGCCCGGCTCGACGGCGCGGCGGTCCTGCTGCACGCCGGCGAGGCCGTGCTCGTCCCGGTCGGCGTGCGGCACCGGGTCGAGCACGCCGAGGGCGCCCCCGCGCGGGTCACGTTCGCGCTGTTCGGCCTGGCGCCCCGGCCCGACCTCGGCCACGTCGACACCGAGGCGGACTACCTGCGGGGGCAGGCCTGATGCGCCGCGCGGTCATCACCGGCCTCGGCGTGGTGGCCCCGGGCGGCATCGGGGTCAAGGCGTACTGGGACCTGCTGACGGCCGGCCGGACGGCGACGCGGGACATCACGCTGTTCGACGCGACCGGCTTCCGGTCCCGCATCGCCGCCGAGTGCGACTTCGACCCGCTCGCCGCCGGGCTCACCGCCGGGCAGGCCGGCACGCTCGACCGCGCGGCCCAGTTCGCGGTCGTCAGCGCCCGCGAGGCGCTCGCCGACGCCGGGCTCGCCCCGGGCGCGCTGCCGCCGGAGCGCACGGCGGTGAGCATCGGCAGCGCGGTGGGCTGCACGATGAGCCTCGAGCGGCACTACGTACGGGCCAGCGACCACGGCCGGCACTGGACGGTCGCCCACACCACGGACGCGGACCTGCACTCGTACCTCGTGCCCAGCAGCATCGCCCGGGAGGTGGCCTGGGACGCCGGCGCCGAGGGCCCGGTCAGCCTGCTGTCCAACGGCTGTACCTCCGGCCTCGACGCGGTACGCCACGGCGCGCGGCTCATCGAGGACGGCCTCGCCGACGTCGTGCTCGCCGGCGCCTCCGACGCGCCGATCTCGCCGATCACCTCGGCCTGCTTCGACGCGATCAAGGCGACGTCGCCGAACAACGCCGAGGCCGCCACGGCGAGCCGCCCGTTCGACGGCCGCCGCGACGGCTTCGTGCTCGGCGAGGGCGCCGCCGTGCTGGTGCTGGAGTCACCGGAGCGGGCCGCGGCCCGCGACGCGCCCGCCTACGGCGTCGTCGCCGGCGGCGCCAGCCGGGCCAACGCCTACCACATGACCGGCCTGCGCGCCGACGGCCGCGAGATGGCCGAGGCGATCCGGGTCGCGCTCGGCCAGGCCCGCCGCGACCCGTCCGACGTGCACTACGTCAACGCCCACGGCTCGGGCACCCGGCAGAACGACCGGCACGAGACGGCCGCGTTCAAGGCCAGCCTCGGCGCGCACGCCTACCGGGTGCCGGTCAGCTCGATCAAGTCGATGATCGGGCACTCCCTCGGCGCGGTCGGCGCGCTCGAGCTGGCGGCCTGCGCCCTGGTGCTGCGCCACCACGTGGTCCCGCCGACCGCCAACCTGCACCGGGCCGACCCCGAGTGCGACCTCGACTACGTGCCGGTGCACGCCCGCGACCGGCGGGTCGACACGATCGTCAGCGTCGGCAGCGGGTTCGGCGGCTTCCAGACCGCGATCGTGCTCACCGCCCCGGACGGCGGGGTGCGCCGGTGACGGCCGTCATCACCGGGCTCGGCGTGCTCGCCCCGACCGGCCTGGGCACCGAGGCGTACTGGCGGGCCACCCTCGACGGCCGCAGCGGGATCGGGCCGATCACCCGGTTCGACGCGAGCGGGTACCCGGTGCGGCTCGCAGGCGAGCTGCCCGGCTTCGACCCCGCCGGCGACGTGCCGTCCCGGCTGCTGCCGCAGACCGACGTCTGGACCCAGCACGGCCTTGCCGCCGCGGCGCAGGCGCTGCGCGACGCCGCGCTCGACCCGGCCGAACTGCCCGAGTACGGCGTCGGCGTGGCGACCGCCAGCTCGGCCGGCGGCGTCGAGTTCGGCCAGCGCGAGATCGAGCGGCTGTGGTCGCAGGGCCCGCGCAGCGTCAGCGCCTACCAGTCGATCGCCTGGTTCTACGCCGCGACCACCGGGCAGCTGTCGATCCGCCACGGGCTGCGCGGGCAGTGCGACGCGGTCGTCACCGAGGCGGCCGGCGCGCTCGACGGGCTCGGCCAGGCGGCCGCCACGCTGCGCCGCGGCGAGACCCGGGCCGTGCTGTCCGGCGGGACCGACTCGCCGCTGAGCCCGTTCGGGGTGGTCTGCCAGCTCGCCAGCGGGCGGCTCAGCCCGTCGGGCGACCCGCGGCGGGCGTACCTGCCCTTCGACGCCGCCGCCTCCGGTTACGTCTGCGGTGAGGGCGGCGCGATGTTCGTCGTCGAGGACGCGCCCGCGGCCCGCGGCTACGGGCGGGTCGCCGGCTACGCCGCGACGTTCGACCCGCCGCCGCGCTCCGGCCGGCCGCGGCGGCTGCGGCACGCGATCGAGCAGGCCCTCGACGCCGCCGGCGCGGCCCCGTCGGACGTCGGGGTCGTGTTCGCCGACGCCGCCGGCGTCGCCGAGCTCGACCGGGCCGAGGCGGCGGCCCTGGCCGAGGTGTTCGGCCCCGGCGGCGTGCCGGTCGCGGCGCCGAAGTCCGGCGTCGGCCGGCTCTACTCGGGCGGCGCGGCGCTCGACGTCGTCGCCGCGCTGCTGACGATGCGCGACGGGCTCATCCCGCCGGCCGTGCACGTGCGGCCGGACCCGCGGCTCGGCCTCGACCTCGTGGTCGGCGCGCCGCGCCGCGCCGGCGTCGACCTGTGCGTGGTGGTGGCCCGCGGCTACGGCGGCTTCAACGCCGCCGTGGTGCTGACCCGCCCCGCACCAACCGTTCAAGGAGGAACCGCGTGACCGGCAGTACCGAGAACCAGATCACGATCGCCGCGCCGATGGACCTGGTGTGGCAATTGACCAACGACGTGGAGGGCTGGCCCGAGCTGTTCGACGAGTACGCCAAGGCCGAGATCCTGGGCCGCGACGGCGACACCGTCCGGTTCCGGCTCACCATGCACCCCGACGAGCAGGGCCGGGTGTGGAGCTGGGTGTCCGAGCGGACCCCGGACGCGCACACCCGCACGGTCCGGGCGCGGCGGGTCGAGCCGGGGCCGTTCGAGTTCATGGACATCGAGTGGGACTACGCCGAGACCGCGCAGGGCGTGCGCATGCGCTGGCGGCAGCGCTTCCAGATGCGGCCCGACGCGCCCGTCGACGACGCGGCGATGACCGAGCGGATCAACCGCAACTCGGGTGTGCAGCTGGCCCGGATCAAGCGCATCGTCGAGGCGGAGGCGGTCCGATGGAGCTGACCGGCAAGCGCGTCCTCGTCACCGGCGGTACGAAGGGGATCGGCCGGGCCGTCGTCACCGGCCTGGCCGGGCGCGGCGCCCGGGTGGTGGCCGGCTACGGCAGCGACGACGAGGACGCCAAGGCGCTCGTCGCCGACCTCGGCCGCCCGGAGGCGGACCTGCGGGCGGTCCGGGCCGACCTCGGCACGCCGGAGGGCGTCGCCGAGCTGGCCCGGGCCGCGGCCGACACGCTCGGCGGCCTCGACGGGCTGGTCCACAACGCCGGCGCGATCAGCCACGTGCCGTTCGCGCAGCTGCCAGCACAGGAGTGGCACCGGGTCCTGGACACCAACCTGACCGCGGCCTACCAGCTGCTGCAGGCCTGCCTGCCGCTGTTCGCCGGCGGGGGCTCGGTCGTGTACGTCGGGTCGAAGGTGGCCTCCGTCGGGGTGCCGCTGCGGGCCCACTACACCGCGGCCAAGGCCGGCCTCACCGGGCTGACCCGCAGCCTCTGCAAGGAGCTCGGGCCCGACGGCGTGCGGGTGAACGTGGTCGCGCCCGGCGTCATCGAGTCGGCCGCGGTCGACCGGCTGGCGCCCCAGCAGCGGGCCCGGTACGAGGCGATGACGGCACTGGGCCGCCTCGGCCGCCCCGACGAGGTCGCCGCCGTCGTGCTGTTCCTGGTGAGCGACCTCGCCGGCTACGTGACGGGCACGACCATCCAGGTGGACGGCGGTGCCTGAGCAGCGCCGCGTGCGGGTCGTCGTCTGGTGCCGCGAGCCGGCCGGCGACCCGGGCGCGGTCCGGCGCGCCTACGACGACGTGAGCCGCCGCCTGGCCGGCACCCCCGGGCTGGTCGGCAACCAGCTGCTCGTGTCGCGGCTGCACCCCGGCGTCGTGGCGGTGCAGAGCGAGTGGGCCAGCCTGGCCGAGTTCCGCGAGTGGGAGGAGGGCGGCGAGCACCGGGACGCCACCGCGGCGCTGCGCCCGTTCCAGGACGCCGGCCGGACGCCCGTGTACGACGTCTACGAGGTCGTCGCCGAGTACTGAGCCTCGGCGACCGGCGGGTCCAGCAGGGTGGTCGTGTGCCGGGCCGCGGCGAAGCGCGGGTCGGCCAGGATCGTGCGCAGGAACGGCGCCGTGGTCCGGATGCCCGGCCCGGCCACGACCAGCTCGGCGAGGGCCCGGTCCATCCGGGCGAGGACCTCGGCCCGGTCGGCGCCCCAGGTGATCACCTTGGCCAGCAGCGAGTCGTAGTGGGCCGGGATGCGGCAGCCGCCGTAGCAGTGGGTGTCGACCCGGGTGAACGGCCCGCCCGGCGGCCGGAAGTCGGTGATCAGCCCGGCCGTCGGCAGGAACCCGCGCTGCGGGTCCTCGGCGTTGATCCGGCACTCGACGGCCGCGCCGCGGCTCGTCACGCCCGGCAGGTCGAGGCGCTGGCCGTCGGCGATGAGCAGCTGCTGGCGGACGATGTCGACGCCGGTGACCATCTCGGTCACCGGATGCTCGACCTGCAGGCGGCAGTTGACCTCGGTGAAGTGGAACCGGCCGGCCGCGTCGAGCAGGAACTCCCAGGTGCCGGCGCCGACGTAGCCGGCCCGCCGGGCGCCGCGCACGGCCGCGTCGTGCAGCGCTTCCCGGGTCGCCGGGTCGAGGCCGGGGGCGGGGGACTCCTCGACCAGCTTCTGGTGGCGCCGCTGCACGGTGCAGTCGCGCTCGCCGAGGCTGACGACGTTGCCGTGCCCGTCGGCGAGGATCTGCACCTCCAGGTGGCGGGCCTGCTCGACGTACCGCTCGAGGTAGACGCGGTCGTCACCGAAGAGCGCGGCCGCGTCGTGGCGGGTCTCGCGGAACGCGGCCGGGGCCGCGCCGGGGTGGCTGGTCAGCCGGATGCCGCGCCCGCCGCCGCCCGCGGCCGCCTTGACCATGAACGGGTAGCCGATCTCGGCGCCGACCCGCAGCAGCTCGCGCTCGTCGCGCACCGGCCCGGCGCTGCCCGGCAGCACCGGCACCCCGGCGTCGGCCATCGTCCGCCGAGCCGCGATCTTGTCGCCGAGCGCGGCCATCACCGGCGCCGGCGGCCCGACGAAGGTCAGCCCGGCCGCCGCGCACAGCTCCGCGAAGTCGGCGTTCTCCGAGAGGAAGCCGTACCCCGGGTGGACGGCGTCGGCGCCGCGCTGGACGGCGGCCTCCAGCAGGGCGAGCGTGTCGAGGTAGCTGCGCCGGGGCGCGCCCTCGCCGATGCAGACCGCCTCGTCGGCGAGGTCGAGCACGGCCGCGTCGGCGTCGGCCCGGGAGTACACGGCCACCGTCCGCAGGCCCATCTCCCGGCAGGTGCGCGCGATGCGCACGGCGATCTCGCCGCGGTTGGCGATGAGCACGGTCCTCATGCCGGGTCCAGGCGGAACAGCTCGGTGCCGTACTCGACGCTCGCGCCGTCCTCGGCGAGCACCTCGGCGATCGTGCCGGCCGCGTCGGCCTCCACGGGGATCATGAGCTTCATCGCCTCCACGATCGCGACCTGCTGGCCGGCGCGCACGGTGTCACCGGGCCGGACGAACGGCGGCTCGCCCGGGGCGGGCGCGCGGTAGAACGTGCCGACGGTGGGCGCCCTGAGGTGGTGCGCCGCGCGCCCGTTGGGGCTCTCCGCGGGCTTCGGGCCGGGTTCGGTGTCGTACCCCGGGGCGCCGGACGCGGCCGGCGGCGCGCCGGCGGGTGCGAGGGTGCCGGCGCCCGTCCACTCGATGGCGACGTCGCCGGCGCTGATGCGCACCCGGCGGGTCGCGGTGCCGGCCGTGGCCAGCAGCCGGGTGATGATGCCCTCGGCGCTGCTCAGCAGGGCCTGGGTGTGCTCAGGCAGCTGGTTCATCGGCGCTCCTCGCCAGCCCTTCCAGCCGGTCGGCCGGGTTCGCGCGGTACCGGGCCGCGCGCTGCGCCAGCCGCCGCCGTTCGTCGGTGCCGAGCAGCTCGCGCAGCACGCCCGCGACGGCGGCGCCGACCCGTTCGGCGGTCGCGGCCGGGTCGGCGTGGGCGCCGCCGGGTGGCTCCGGCACCACCCCGTCGGCCACCCCGGCCCGCAGCAGCGCCGGCGCGTCGAAGCGCAGGGCACGCGCCGCGTCGGGCGCCGCGGCCCGGTCCTTCCACAGGATCGCCGCGCAGCCCTCGGGGCTGATGACCGAGTAGTACGCGTGCTCCAGCACGAGCAGCCGGTCGGCCGCGGCCAGGGCGAGCGCGCCGCCGCTGCCGCCCTCGCCGGTGACGACGCTGACGACCGGCACCGGCAGGCGCAGCATCGCGCGCAGGCACTCGGCGATCGCGCCGGACTGGCCCTGCTCCTCGGCGGCGCGGCCCGGCTCCGCGCCGGGCGTGTCGACGAACGTGACGACGGGCAGCCGCAGCCGGGCGGCCAGGCGCATGACGCGGCGGGCCTTGCGGTACCCGGCCGGGCCGGGCATGCCGAAGTTGGTGCGGCGCAGCTCGTCGATCCGGTGGCCCTTCTGGTGGCCGAGCACGACGACCGGCTGGCCGGCGAGCCGGCCGAGCCCGCCGACGACCGCCGGGTCGTCGGCGCCGGTGCGGTCGCCGCGCAGCTCGGTGAAGTCCTCGACGAGGCGGTCCAGGTAGTCGCGGGTGGTGGGCCGGCCCAGGTCCCGGGCGAGGCGCACGGTGTCCCACGCGTCCGCCGCCGCCAGCCGCTCCGGGGCGGTGACGAGCGCGGCCGCGGGCCGGCCGGCGGTCCGGGCGGCGGTCCGGGCGAGGCGGGCCCGCGCGCCGGGCGCGGCGGTGCGCAGCAGGTGGGCCAGGGCCTGGCGCAGGTGGGAGCGCGGTACGACACCGTCGATCAGGCCCCGGTCGAGCAGGAACTCCGCGGTCTGGAACCCGGGCGGCAGCGGCTCGCCGGTGGTCTGCTCGATGACCCGCGGCCCGGCGAACCCGCAGCGGGCGCCCGGCTCGGCCAGCAGCACGTCGCACAGGCTCGCGAAGGACGCCGCGACCCCGCCGTACGTCGGGTCGGTGAGGACCGAGACGGTGAGCAGGCCGGCCCGGTCGAGCTCGGCCAGCGCCTGCGTGGTCTTGGCCATCTGCAGCAGCGACAGCGTGCCCTCCTGCATGCGGGCGCCGCCCGACGCGCTCACCACGACCAGCGGGCAGCGCCGCTGCAGGGCGGTCTCGGCCGCCCGGGCGAACGCCTCACCGACGGCGGTACCGAGGCTGCCGCCCAGGAACCCGAAGTCCAGCACGGCGAGCACGGCGGGCAGCCCGTGCACGGTGACCCGGGCGCAGGCGATCGCCTCGGCCAGGCCGGTCGCGGCGCGGGCGGCGCGCAGCCGCTGCCGGTACGGGACCAGGTCGGCGAAGCCGAGCGGGTCCTCCGCCCCCGGCGGCGCCGGCAGGGCGACGGCGCTGCCCTCGTCGGCGAGCTGATCGATGCGCTCCCGGGCGCCGACCGGCGCGTGCCGGCCGCACGCCTCGCAGACGTGCAGCGCGCGGCGGAACCGGGCGGCCGGGACCGGCGTGCGGCAGCCGCCGCACAGCAGCCACATCGACTGCCCGGCTCGCTGCGCGGTCACCGTCATCGCTGCGCTCCGGCGGCGCCGGGCATGTGGTGGACGGCGCGCATCGTGTCCATCGAGCCGCGGCTGCGGTACGGGTGCAGGCTTTCGCGGTGGGCGACGTGCGCCTCGCTGCGCTCGAACTCGCGGAAGCGGGCCTCGTCGACCCAGTCGCTCATGACGAAGTACACGCCCGGCTCGGTGGTGCTGCGCAGCAGCCACTGGGCGAGGTTGCCGGGGTTGCCGGTGACCGCGTCGCCGACCTTGCGCCAGGCCTCCTCGAAGTCCGCCTCGGCACCGGGCCGGATGTCCATGCGCAGCACCACCCGGAAGGTGGCGCCACCGAGCCGGGCCGTGACGTGGTCGACGAACTGCCGCGGCGTGGCCAGCTCGGCGACCGTGTCGTCGGGGATGCGCACGTCGAACTCGCGCTCGACCCGCGAGGTCGTCTCCAGCATGGCGAGGGAGTCGTAGCCGAGGTCGGCGAACGGCGTGTCGAGCACCGCGCCGCCGAGGTCGCGCGGCTCCGGCTCCCCGGCGGCCGCCTGCAACAGCCGTCCGAGGTCGTGGATCGTGAAGGCGGTCATCGCGGTTCCCTTCGTGCGCAGCCCGGCTCCGTACGCCGCAGATCGTCGGCCGGGCCGCGCAGCGCAGCCTGGAGCTTCGGTGGAACTGTCCGGTTGCCCTCGCAGAATGACCGACGTATGCTTTCCACATACATTGCCGGTGATGCAAGACCGTGCCCGAAATGGGCAGGGCCGGTCGCGACTCGGGTGGACCGGGCCGATGACGGCGCACCATCATGCCCGTTGTCGGTGGTTTTCACGCTTGGTTTGCGACATGCGCATGCTATTCGTAAAAATTGATGTGCGTAGATTTACGCAATCAGGGGGGACGGCTAGGTTCGAGGTTGTTGGCGGGTCTGCGCTGCCGCCGATTCTTTCTGTCGCACGTCATCCACGGCGCCGGCGGCCGTGCGACCGCGCCGCCGCCGCGTGCTTCCAAGGCCCTCGGGGAGGCTACGTGCATTTTCAACTGTTGGGACCACTGCATGTCCACAACGGGACGGCGACCTTCAATCTCACGGCGCCGAAGCCGCGCAAGGTGCTCGCGCTGCTGCTCGCCGACGCCAACCGCCCCGTGCAGACCTCGACGCTCGTCGAGGAACTGTGGGGGCTCGAACCGCCGACGAGCGCGGTCACCACGCTCCAGACGTACATTTTCCAGATCCGCAAGGCCCTCGCGAAAACGTTCGGCCGCGACCGCGCGCAGAGCATCCTCAACACCAAACCGCTGAGCTACTCGATCGCGGTCGACGAGCAGCACCTCGACATCCTGCTGTTCCGGCGGCTCGCCGCCGACGGGCGGGCGGCGATGGAGCGCGGCGAGCACGAGCTCGCGTCGGCGCGGCTGTGCCGGGCCCTGGACCTCTGGCGCGGCCCGGCCTTCGCCGACGTCGCCACCGGCCCGGTCCTCAACGTCCACGCCGTCGAGCTGGAGGAGCGGCGGCTCACCGCGATGGAGTGGCGGCTGGAGGTCGACCTGCACGTCGGCCGGCACCGCGAGGTGGTCGGCGAGCTGACCGGGCTCACCGCCATGCACCCCATGCACGAGGGCCTGCACGTGCTGCTCATGGTCGCGCTCGCCGTGTCCGGCCGCCGCTCCGAGGCGCTCGACGTCTACCAGCGGCTGCGGAGCACCCTCATCACCCAGCTCGGGCTGGAGCCGTCCTGGATGCTGCGCCAAACCCAGCAGGCCATCCTGCAGTCGGACTCCGGCACACCCATTGACGTCCGAGACCTGCTCGAGCAGCGCGAGTCGGGGGCCAGCCGGCGGATCGCCTGACGTGGCCGGACCGCCGGGCGCGCTGCCGTGCGCCGTTGGAGGAACCGGTGATGGATGTCGTCAAGCACAAGCGCGCGATCACGGAGGTGTTCGACCGCGCCGCGGCCGAGTTCGACGGCTCCGGTGTGGCGTTCTTCGGGCCGATCGGGCGGCGTGTGGTCGAGCTCGCCGGGGTCCGGCCCGGCGACGCGGTGCTCGACATCGGCTGCGGCCGTGGCGCGATCCTGTTCCCGGCGGCCGGCGCGGCCGGGCCCGGCGGCTCGGTGCTCGGCGTCGACGTCGCCCAGGGCATGGTCGACGCGGTGCGCGCCGAGGCCGACCGGAGCGGGCTCGCCCACGTCACCGCGGTCGTGATGGACGGTGAGCGGCTGCGGCTCGGCGCCCTGCGCTTCGACGCGATCCTCGCCGGGTTCAGCATCATGCACATGCCGAGCGCGCCCGGCGTCCTCGGCAGCTACCTGCGGCTGCTCCAGCCCGGCGGGGTGCTGTGCTTCAGCGACCTGGTCGACGAGGACGGCCTCCCGCCGTTCGTGCCGCGGCCCGTGTTCGAGCTGCTGCGGCCGTACTTCCCGGCCGGCCCCGACCCGCGGGAACGCGGCCGCGACAGCTGGTCGCACCGGGTCGAGGACATCGAACGGGCCCTCGGCGGCCTCGGCTTCGACCGGGTGCACGTCCACGAGGAGACGTTCGACATGGTCCTCGAGTCGGGCGAGCAGTGGATCGCCTGGAGCATGTCGACCGGCCTGCGGGCCGCCTGGGACAACGTGCCGGCCGCGGACGCCGCCCCGCTGCGCGCGAGCGTCGCGGCCGGCGTGGAGCGGCTCCGCGACGCCGCCGGCGGCCTGCGCCTGCGGGTGCCGGTCCGGTACGTCACCGGCCGCCGGCCGCTCGACCGGGACCGGGAGCGGGCCGCATGACCGCGCAGCTGAGCCAGCCGCTCGGGGCGCTGCACCGCGCCGACGACATCGACCCCGTGTCGCTCGCCCAGTCGATGATCACGTTCGACACGTCGCACAACGGCGAGGGCGCCGACACCCTGCCGTACGCGACGATGCTCGCCCGCGTCTGGGAGCACCACGGCGTCGCGACCGAGATCATCGCCACGCCGAAGCCCGGCAACGTGCACTTCCTGGCCCGCGTCCCCGGCGCCGGCCGGCCCGAGCCGTTGCTGCTGCTGTGCCACTCCGACGTCGTGCCGGCCGCCGCCGAGCGGTGGCGGGTGCCGCCGTTCAGCGGTGAGATCCACGACGGGCGGCTGTGGGGCCGCGGCGCCGTCGACATGAAGGGCGCCGCCGCCGCGATCATGAGCGCGGTCCTGCGGCACGTGCGGGAGGGCGCGACGTTCGACCGGGACCTGCTGTACCTCGCCGACTGCGACGAGGAGGGCGGCTGGTTCGGCACCCGCTGGCTCGTCGAGCACCACCCGGAGAAGGTCCGGGCCGGCGCGGTGCTCACCGAGGGCGGCTGGACGCTGTCCCACCCGGGCCGGTCCCGGCCGATGCTCGCGTCGATGACCGTCCTGGACCGCACGTTCGGCGCGGTGCGGCTGACCGCGCGCGGGGCGGCGACCCACTCGTCCCGCCCGCTGCCCGACAGCGCGATCATGGTGCTGGCCCGGGCGGTGAGCACCCTGGAAGGGTTCACGCCCGAGGTGGCGCTCACCGGGCTGACCCGGCGGTACTTCGGCACCCTCGCGAAGGCGTCGGAGGATCCCCGCCTCGTCGGGGCGCTCGGCCGGCTGCTCGCCGCGGACACCGCGGGCGAGCGCGCCGCGGCCGCCGCCGAGGTGGTGGCGGCCGGCCCGTATCCCGCGCTGCACAACGCGATGCTGCGCGCCACCGTCGCGCACGTCGTCCAGGACGGCGGGCTGCGGGCCAACGTCATCCCGGCCGAGGCCTCGACGCTGCTCCAGCTGCGGTTCACGCCGCAGGGGCAGTCGCCCGCCGAGGTGCTGGCCGCGCTGCGCGCGCACCTGGCCGGGCAGCCGGTCGAGCTGCGGGTCGTGGGCCCGCCGGGGGAGGAGCCCGGCGACACCCTCGCCCGGTGGGAGCGCGACTGGCGCTGCGCCCCGGCGCCGCTGGACGGCGACGTGTTCGCCGCGTGGGAGGCGGCGGTGGGGGAGGTGTACCCCGGGGTCCCCGCCACGCCGGCCCTCTTCGAGGCGTCGACGAGCGGCA
The DNA here is from genome assembly GCF_022095675.1 of Dactylosporangium sp. AC04546. Lineage (GTDB taxonomy): Bacteria > Actinomycetota > Actinomycetes > Mycobacteriales > Micromonosporaceae > Dactylosporangium. Next base: position 30,490 of record NZ_JAHYSG010000087.1, read on the forward strand.
AGCCCTGGCAGGAGCGGGGCGTGCCGGTCTACGGCGTCTACCCGTACGTCGTCGACGACGAGGAGCTCACCGCCATGCACGGCGACAACGAGCGGGTCCGGGTCGAGGCGCTGCGGGAGGGCGCCGAGCTGATGTACCGCCTGCTGGCCCGCTTCCGGATGTGAACCCCAGCCCGCCTCGAGGAGCGTCGGCGAGGCTGACCGCCATGCGATCGAAGGTTGCCGGCCTGCTCGCCCGGGTGGGCCGGCTGCTGGCCGCGGCGGGCGGCGGCCTCGCGGGCGTGGCCTGCTGCTTCGGGGTGATGCCGCCGATATGGCCGGTCCGCGAGCCGTACGAACGGGTGTGGCCGGTCGAGCCCGTCGAGCCGGTGGCGCCGGCCGGGCCGGTGCGGGACGTGGCTCCGGCCGGGACGGTGGATGTGGGTACCGTCCCGGCCGGAGACATCGACGCCGAGTGGGCCGCGTTCAACCGGACCGGCAGCTGGCCGCTCGGCGAGCCCGGGCGGTCGTGATCAGCCGGTCCGGGTGGCCGCCCGGCCAACGCGGCCGCCTCTGGTCAACCGGTCCGGGTGGCCGCTCGGCGAGCCCGGGCGGCCGCGATCAGCCGGTCCAGGTGGCGAGGAGGCCGCGGTCGTGGGCCTCGGCGACCGTCGGGGCCTGGGCGTCCTTCGCGGACAGCAGCGGCGGGGCCGCGAAGTCCCACGGGAGGGCCAGCGCCGGGTCGAGGGGGTTGACGTCGACCTGGGTGCCGGGCTGGTGGGCGGTGGACAGCACGTAGGCGACGCAGGCGTCGTCGGTCAGGGCCAGGAAGCCGTGCACGACGCCCTCCGGGACGTAGACCGCGTCGCCCGCGGCGGCGGTGAGGACGTTGACGGCGTGGGCGCCGAAGCACGGCGAGCCGAGGCGCAGGTCGACGACGATGTCCCGGACCGCGCCGCGCACGCAGGTGACGAACTTGGCCTGCCCGGGCGGCACCGCCACGCCGTGCAGGCCGCGCAGCGTGTTGCGGCGCGACACCGAGTAGTTGACCTGCTCGGGGCGGAACCGCTGGCCGGTCGCGGCCTCCAGGTCGGCGAAGCGCACCGACTCGAAGAACACGCCGCGGCTGTCGGCCAGCGGCTTCGGGCGCACGAGCAGCGCACCCGGCACCGGCAGGGGTTCGAAGGCCGTCATGGGCGCTACAACGGGCGGCGGAAGCCGGCCACGGCCGCCGCGATGCCGACGACCATCAGCCCGGCGCTGGTGGCGACCGAGGCGGCGATCAGGTTGCCGACCGGCAGGTCGAGGGTGAGGCTGCGGGAGGCGTCGATCGCATACGTCACCGGGTTGACCTTGGCGACCGCCTGCAGCCAGCCGGGCAGGTTGGCGACCGGCACGAACATGCTCGACACGAACATGAGCGGGAACAGCAGCAGGAAGCCCAGCGCCTGCATCGCCTCCGGGTTGCGCAACCAGGCCGCCAGGGCCAGGAACACCCACACCATCGAGGCGCTCATGAGCGTCGCCAGCAGCAGCGCGGCGCCGAGGCCGGCCAGCCCGCCGGCCGGGTCGAAGCCGAACACCAGCATCGCCAGGCCGAGCAGCACGACCATGAGGATGACGTTGCGGATGACCTCGGCGACGCTGCGCGCGAACAGCACCGAGGACCGGCTGATCGGCAGCGCCCGGAAGCGCGCGAGCAGGCCGCTGCGCAGCTCGGTGGTCAGCGCGACACCGGCCTCCGACGCGACCGACAGCGCCGAGACCACCAGGAAGCCGGGCATCAGATAGTCGACGTAGGTGGCGCCGGCCGGGAAGTTGGCGGTCGTGCCGAGGCTGCTGAACACCTGGGTGAGCAGCACCAGGAAGACCATCGGCTGCAGCAGCGAGATGATCAGCAGCTTCGGGTTGCGGGCGAGGGCCCGCAGGGACCGCCCGGCCAGCAGCGCGATCTGGCCGGGCAGGTGCGCGCCCTGCCAGCCGTCGCCCGCGACCGCGGCCTTGCTGTGGGCGGTGTGCGCCCCGATCGTGGTCATCGCCATGCCCTCCGGCTGGTGTGCTCAGGCGGCCGCGGTCGTCTTGCGCGACAGCGAGATGTAGACGTCGTCGAGGGTCGGGTCGGTGAGCTCCAGGCCGGCCAGCTCCACGCCGGAGTCGGCGAGCGCCGTGGCCACCCGCACCAGGTCGGTCGACCCGCCGACCGGGATGTTGAGCTCCTGCTTGCCGTCGTCGAACGAGACCGCGAACGGCGTGCGCTCCAGGGCGCGCAGCGCGGTGCCGGCGTCCTCGGGGCGGGTCAGCGTGACGTGGACGGTGCGCTGCCCGACGCCGGCCTTCAGCGCGTCTGGCGTGCCGGAGGCGACGACCCGGCCGTCGGACAGCACGGTGATCGAGTGGGCGAGGCGGTCGGCCTCCTCCAGATACTGCGTGGTGAGCAGGACCGTGGCGCCGTCGTCGACGAGGTTCTCCACGATGTCCCACACCGCGGCCCGGCTGATCGGGTCGAGCCCGGTGGTCGGCTCGTCGAGGAAGATGACCCGGGGCTGCCCGACGATGCCGGCGGCCAGGTCGAGGCGCCGCTTCATGCCGCCGGAGTAGGTGCGGACCGGGCGTTTCGCGGCGGCGGCCAGGTCGAACGCCTCGATGAGCTCGGCGGCGCGGGCGGCCGCCGCCCGGCGCGGCGCGCCGAGCAGCCGGGCGATCAGGACCAGGTTGTCCAGCCCCGACAGCTGCTCGTCGAGGGCGGCGAACTGGCCGGTGAGGCCGATCGCGCGGCGCACGTCGCGGCCCTGGCGCACGACGTCGAACCCGGCGACGGCGGCGGTGCCGGACGTCGGCGGCTGGAGCGTGGCGAGGATGTTGACGAGCGTGGTCTTGCCGGCGCCGTTGTGACCCAGCAGGCCCGCGATGGTGCCGGCGGGCACGTCGAGGGTCACGTCGGCGAGCGCCGTGACCTCACCGAACCGTTTCGTGAGGTGGTGTGCGTGGATCATCATCTCGGTCATGGTGGTGTCCCGCCTGAGCAAGTTGTGTGCGATACGCATATGTTAGCCCCGGCTCCTGGCACACGGTCAAGCCGGGATGAGATCCTTGCTGCATGGACCAGACCCAGCCCGCCACGCGTGTTTCCGCCCTGGACTCCTCCGGAGACCCGGGCGTCGCCCTGTTCCGGCTCATCCGGCACTGGGCGCGGCGGGCACCCCAGCGCAGCGCCATGGTCGCCACCGGCTCGGCCAAGGACGTGCCGCGCATCCTGGTGATCGACGCCGTGGCGACCGCGCACGAGCACGCCGAGTTCGTCGACGTGACGGCCGTGGCGCGGGCGCTGGGCATCGACCACTCCGGGGCCAGCCGGATGGTCAGCGACGCGGTGCAGGCCGGGCTGCTCACCCGCAGCACCGCCGCGCACGACACCCGCCACGCCGCCCTGCTGCTCACCGAGCAGGGCGAGGCCCTGGTGACCGCGGCCCGCGAGTGGCAGAACACGGTGTTCGACGAGTTCACCCACGACTGGTCGGTCAAGGACCGGGCCGAGTTCGCGCGGCTGCTCGTGCGGTTCTGCGCCGCGGCCACCGCCCACTGAGGGCGCTCACCGCGACTTCACGAACTCGGTGACCGACTCCACCATGTAGTCGACCATCTCGTCGGTGATCCCGGGGTACACCCCGATCCAGAACGTGCTCGTGGTGATCAGATCGCAGTCGGCCAGCTCGCCCGCCACCCGGAAGTGCACGCCGTCGTAGGCGGGGTGGCGGGTCAGGTTGCCGCTGAACAGCCGCCGGGTGCCGATGCGCCGCTGCTCCAGGAACCGCACCAGGTCGGCGCACTCGAACGGCGCCTCGGGCCGGACCGTGATGACGAAGCCGAACCAGCTCGGGTCGGCGCCGGGCGTCGCCTCGGGCAGCAGCAGCCCCGGCACGCCGGCCAGCCCGTCGCGCAGCCGCCGCCAGTTGCGCCGCCGCGCGTCGCCGAACGCCGCGAGCTTGCCCAGCTGGGTCAGCAGCAGCGCGGCCTGCAGGTCGGTCGCCTTCAGGTTGTAGCCGACCTGGGAGAAGATGTACTTGTGGTCGTAGCCGAACGGCAGGCCGCCCAGCTGGTAGCCGAACCGCTTGCGGCAGGTGTCGTCGACGCCCGGCTCGCACCAGCAGTCGCGGCCCCAGTCGCGCAGCGACTCCACCACCCGGGCCAGCTCGACCGTCGGGCTGAGCACGCAGCCGCCCTCGCCGGCCGTCAGGTGGTGCGCCGGGTAGAAGCTCACCGTCGCCAGGTCGCCGAACGTGCCGGTGAGGCGGCCGCGGTACAGCGAGCCGACCGCGTCGCAGTTGTCCTCCACGAACAGCAGCTCCCGCTCGCGGGCGAGCGCCGCCACCTCCGCCACCTCGTACGGGTTGCCCAGCGTGTGCGCGAGCATGATCGCGCGGGTGCGCGGGCCGATCGCCGCGCGGATGTCCTCGACCGTCGGGTTGTAGGTGCCGAGCCGCGAGTCGACGAAGACCGGCACCAGGCCGTGCTGCACGATCGGGTTCACCGTGGTCGGGAACCCGCACGCCGCCGTGACCACCTCGTCGCCGGGCCGCAGCCGCACGTCGCCGAGCCGGGGGGAGCACATCGCGGCGACCGCGAGCAGGTTCGCCGACGAGCCGGAGTTGACCAGGTGGGCCTTGCGCAGGCCGAAGTACCGCGCGAACTCGCTCTCGAACCGGCGCGCGTTGACGCCGGAGGCGATGCGGAACTCCAGCGCGGCCCGCGTGAGCGCGACGCGGTCGTCCTCGTCGAGCACCGCGCCCGACGGCAGGATCGGTGTCTCGCCCGGCACGAACGGCCGCGGCGGGGCCGAGCGGTGGTAGTCCCGGACGCCGGACAGGATCTGTGCGAGCAGCTGATCGTCCACTCGCGCATTCTCGGCGGGGCCGCTCGCGCGGCGCTCCAGTCAGGCTCGACCCGCGCTGCCTAGCGTTGCCGCATGCGCGTGCTGTTCACCACCGTCGCCCAGTCCACCCACCTGTACAACCAGGTGCCCCTCGCCTGGGCGATGCACACGGCCGGCCACGAGGTGTGCATCGCCAGCCACCCGAGCCTGGAACACAAGATCGTGCAGACCGGCCTCACCGCCGTGCCCGTCGGCGCGCCGCTGCCGCCCGCCCGCCGGCTCACCATGGCCGACTTCGCCTATCCGGAGCCCCGGCCGGCGGAGCTCGACTGGGAGTACATGCTGGGCAAGTTCGCGGTCTTCAGCGGGCTCATGTTCCCGTTCTACGAGCCCGAGACGCTGCGCAACGAGCTGGTCGACTTCGCCCGGGCCTGGCGCCCCGACCTCGTTGTGTGGGACATGTTCAGCTTCGCCGGCGCGGCCGCCGCGGCGGCCTGCGGCGCGGCACACGCGCGCATCCTGTTCGGCCTCGACCTGGTCGGCCAGATGCGGCGCATGTTCCTGGACCTGATGGCGCAGCAGCCGCAGGAGGCCCGCGACGACCCGCTCGCCGAGTGGCTGAGCTGGATCCTGCCGCGCTTCGGCGGCGAGTTCGGCGAGGACCTCGTCGTCGGGCAGTGGACGGTCGACCCGATGCCGGCCGCGATGCGCCTGCCGGTGGCCGGGCACTACGAGGCGATGCGCTACGTGTCGTACCACGGGCCCGCCCCCGTGCCCGCCTGGGTCCGCGAGCCCGCCGAGCGGCCGCGGGTCTGCCTCACGCTGGGGCTGACCGCCCGCGAGGGCTGGGACGTGAGCAAGGTGCCGGTCGACGAGCTGTTCGAGGCGGTCGCCGACCTCGACGCCGAGGTCGTCGCGACGCTGAGCGCCGAGCAGATCGCCACGCTCGGCAGCCGTCCGGCCAACGTGCGCCTCGTCGAGTTCGTGCCGCTGCACGCGCTGCTGCCCAGCTGCGCGGCCGTCATCCACCACGGGGGCACCGGCACGTTCGGCACCGCGATCGTCCACGGGGTGCCGCAGGTCATCGTCCCGCACGGCTTCTGGGACACCTCCGCCAAGGCCGAGTACGTCGCCGCCAACGGCGCGGGCGTGCACCTGACGGACTTCTCGGCCGGGGCGCTGCGCTCGGCCCTGCTCGACGTGCTGGGCGGCGGGTTCGGGGCGGGGGCCGGCCGGGTCCGCGACGACATGCGGGCCCAGCCGAGCCCCAACGACCTGGTCCCGGTCCTGGAGCGCCTCAGCCGGCGGTGACCTTCTGGTCGGGCCGTTCCGGCCGCCGTTTCGGCCGCGGCCTTCGGCCTCAGCCGAACGTGACCGGGAGTCTCGCCCAGGCCTGGGTCACGGGGGAGCGCAGCCGGCGCACCCCCGGCCCGGCCGGGCGCGGCAGCCTGCCGGCGGACTCCGCGGCGGCCCGCGCGACCTGCGCGCACATCCGGGCGAAGGGCGCGACCGCCGACAGGTACAGCCCGCCGGCCAGGGCGAGCTCCTCGTGCGGTCCGGTCAGCGCCACGATCTCGCTGCCGGCCTCGACGGCGTGGCCGGCGAGGTCCAGGTCCTGCTGGGCGACCCGGTGCTGCAGGTGTACCGGTGGTTCGCCGGCGTCCAGCAGGACGGCGCACATCAGGTTTGCCGCCACCTCCGTGCCGGCGACGGCGAGCAGCACCGCGTTGCGCGGCCGCCCGCGCAGCTCCCGCACCGCCGCCGTCAGCCGCCGGGCGACCGGGAACGGCGGCGGGCAGCACAGCGCGTCGAGCGCCGGCGCCGTGTCGTGGCACAGCCCGGCGTCGACGCCGACGGCGCCGGCGACCACGTCGGCCGCGATGCCGCGGGCCACCCGGGCCAGGTCACCCAGGTCACCCGGGTCACCCGGGCCGCTCGCACCGGCCAGCCACCGTTGCGCGACCCGCTCGGCGAGGGGCCGCCACGGTTCGGGGTCGATCGCCTCGTACTCGCCCCGGGGCCGGCGGAGCGACGCCTCGTCCAGCCCCAGCACGTGCGCGAGCAGCGGGCGCGGCATCGCGTACGGCGAGCGCCGCCCGTCGGCCGGGTCGGGGTACCACAGGCCGAACTCCGGCCCGTCGATCACCGCCGCGCAGACGTCGCGCGCCGTCGCGACCCACACGCCGGCCGAGCTGAGGAACAGCGGGCCGCGCTCGGCCATGCGGCGGTGGTGCGCGGCCGGGTCGCCGAACCCGCGCAGCAGCAGCGCGTACGGGTCGCGGTCGTGCACCGCGCCGGCGATCCACTGCCTTCCGCGCAGGTCGAGCAGGTACGAGCCGAGCTCGCCGTCGGTCAAGGTGGTCGTCGTCATCGCCAGTCCTCTCCTGTCGTCACTGGGCCCGGGCCGGATGCCACGGCGGCAGGCTGCCCTCGGCGTTGCTGCCCTTCTCCACGACGGCCAGGTTGTGGTGGAAGTGCACGCCGCGGATCTGCCGGTCGGTCGGCGCCGGCGCCCGCCGGCCGATCTCCTCGTGGTTGAGGCCGTCGACGAGCGCCTTGAGCCGCCCCATGCTCGTCACGGTGGTGTTGAGGTCGTCGCTGCGCCCGCCGAAGCCCGGCCAGTACGACGTCTGCAGGTCCTCGACGAAGTACAGCCCGCCGTCGCGCAGGTGCGGGAAGAACAGCTCGAACGACGCGATGACGTCGGCGCTGCGGTGGCTGCCGTCGTCGAGCACGATGTCCGGCGGCCCGGTCTCGGCGAGCACCTGCGCGACGAACCCGGTGTCGGCCTGGTCGCCCTGCAGCGTCGTCACGCGCGGATGGCGCACGTCGCGCTTGTCGGCCACGTCGATGCCGTACACGAGCCCGCGGTGGAAGTACCGGCTCCAGGCGTGCAGCGAGCCCCCGCCGACGCCGGCGTGGTCGAACCCGCCGACCCCGATCTCGACCATGACGACCGGCAGGTCGCGCAGCGGGGCGAGGTACCGGTCGTAGTGCTGCGTGTAGTAGTGCAGCCCCCACTTGTCGGACCCCATGCGCAGGATGAGCTCGGCGAGGTCGGGCCGGTCCGGCTCGGCGCCGCGCAGCAGCCGGTGGGTGGCGGGGGCGGCGCGGGGTACCTCGGAGAAGGCGCTCACCGGCGTGTCGTCGGTCCAGATGATGCGCCGGCTCGGGTTGCGCCGCACCGCGTCGGGCCCGTACACGCCGCGGACGGCGTCGAGGAGGTCCTGCTCCACGACCACCTGGGCCGCTGCTGCGGGTGCTGCATACTCGCGCGGCTCCGCGGACAGCTCCGCGACGTGCGGCACCACGCCTCCCGCCCACCGCAGGTCGAACCGCACGGTCACCGGCAGCGGCACGTCGGCCGCCGGCAGGTCGGCCCGGTCGAGCAGCTCCGTCACGACGACCCGCGCGGTGGCGTCCGCGCCGAGCCGCTGGACGGCTTCGCGGAGCTCGCTGTCGCCGGCCCCGGCGGCGCGGATGAGGCGCCCGAGGTCCTTGGGGTGCGGGTCGGCGCTCATGGTCCTGCCTCTCGTCGGTGGGCGGTCGCGCTCCACGGTCGGCGCTGCCTGTCGCGGCGGCCTGGAGCCTCGATCGAGCCGTACCGCTCGGGTGGATCGACCAACGTCTACGGGCTGCGCGGCGTTCCGGGCAGCCGCGCCATGATCGAGGGAAACTTCTGGCTGCCCCAACGACCGGAAGTTTCCCTCGATCATGGGGGCTGGCGGCTTGATCGGTGTTTGGGCCGCGGAGGTGAGGCGGGCGTGCTGCTTCAGCGGCCCGTCGTCGGCCTTGGCGGATCGCGACCGGAGATCGCCCGACCACCGCAGCGCCACGGCAGTTCGGTCGGTCGACCGACCGAGTGTCCGCGGTTGCTTTCGGTCGGTCGACCGACCGGATGTTCGTGGTTGCTTTCGGTCGGTCGACCGACCGACTGTCCGCTTTCCTGTGGTCGGTCGACCGACCGAGGCGGTGGACGTGGTGTGGACCCGGGCTTGAGGCACGCGGCTGACGATCTGGCCACCAACGCATCGCGCCGCCCCACAGGAGTGCCCATGCAGACACGTCGCATCCGCATCCGGCTCAAGCCCGGTACCGCCGACCGCATGGAGCAGTGGCTCGTCTCCAGTTTCGGCGACCGGCACGACGAAGCGCTCGCCTCGATGCGGAACAACGGGCTGCTGTGGGAGTGCGCGTACATCGAGCGGGGGGAGGTCGACGTCGTCGTGCTGCTGCAGTGCTCCGACGACTTCGGCGAGACCTCGCGGCGGTTCCTCGGCTCCGACCTGCCCATCGACCGCGACGCGCAGGCCGTGCTCGGCGAGGTCGGCGAGCAGTTCGACAGCGTCGTCGCGCCCGCGTACCTGACGGTTCGCGAGCGGTGAACCCCGAGCGCGCGCTCGTCGTCGTCGCGCACCCCGACGACGTCGACTACGCGGCGGCCGGGACCGTGGCCGGGTGGGTCGACGGCGGTACCGTCGTGACCTACTGCGTGCTCACCGACGGCGAGGCCGGCACCGGCGACGCCGCCGAACCGCCGCAGCGGGTCGCCGCGCGGCGGCGGGCCGAGCAGGTGGAGGCGGCGGCCGCGGTCGGGGTGAGCGACGTGCGGTTCCTCGGGTACCCGGACGGGGTCCTCACCGTCACCAGCGGGCTGCGCCGCGACATCGCCCGCGTGGTCCGGCAGGTTCGGCCGCAGCGGGTGCTCGCCCAGAGCCCGCAGATCGCGTGGGACTTCCTCGCCGTGAGCCACCCCGACCACCGGGCGGCGGGCGAGGCGGCGCTCGGCGCGGTGTTCCCCGACGCCCGCAACCCGGCCGCGCACCGCGAGCTGCTGCTGCGCGAGGGGCTGCAGCCGTGGGCGGTCACCGAGCTGTGGCTGATGGGCGCGCCCCAGCCGAACCACTTCGTCGACGTCACCGCCACGTTCGAGCGCAAGCTCGCGGCGCTGTGCGCGCACCGGTCGCAGATCGCCGACCCGGCGGCGCTGCGCCGGTCGCTGCCCGCCCGGCAGGCGCGCGTGGCCGAGGCGGCCGGCCTGTCCGCCGGGCGGCTGGCGGAGCCGTTCTACGTGGCGTCCACCGGAACACCGTCGAGCGAAACAGCGTCGAGCGGAACAGCGTCGAGCGAATCGGCGGCCACCGAATCGGCGGCCACCGAATCGGCGGCCACCGAAACCGCGGCCAAACGAACGCGCTAGCAGAGCGCGACGATACGCTCCACCGTCTCCGCCGGCGTCGGCTGCTTCGCGTTCTCCTCGGCGAACGCCCGCGCGGTCGCCGCGAACGACGGTTCGCTCAGCAGCCGTGCCAGCGACTCGCCGAGCGCCGGCAGGCGGTCCGGCGGCAGCGACAGCCCGGCGCCGGTCTCCGCCAGCCGCCCGGCGTTCGCGAACTGGTCGGCGAAGTGCGGCAGCGCCAGCTGCGGCACCCCCCGCGCGAGGCTCGTCATCGTCGTGCCCGAACCGCCGTGGTGGACGACCGCGTCGCACGACGGCAGCGCCAGCCCCAGCGGCAGCCAGGCCGCGGCCCGCACCCCGTCAGCCGACAGGCCGAGCCGGCTCGCGTCGGCCGGGTCGATGCCGAGCAGCACCTCCGCGTCGTGCTCCCGCGCCGTGGCGACCAGCGACGAGAGCAACGAGCGCAACGATGACGCGTCGCCGTAGCGCGGCAGCACCGTCCCGAGGGTCACCAGGATCCGCCGCCGCTCGCGCGAGACCATCCAGTCCTCGTGCCCGGCCGCGCCGTTGTACGGCACGTACCGCATCGACCAGGCCGCAGCCGCGGCAGGGAACTGGAAGCCCGGCGGGCACACGTCGACGACGAGCGCCGGCGGCGCCTGGTCGCCCTGCCCGACCTCCTGCCGCAGGATCGCCATCAGCTGGGAGCTCAGCGCCAGCCCCCAGCGGTGCTCGACCCACGGCACGCCGAGGCGCTGCGCCGCGATCGGCCCCGACTGCGCCGTCGGTTCGGCGATGACGAGGGCCGGGCGCCACCGCAGTACCAGCGAGACCACCTCGTCGACCGCGCGCCGGGTCAGCTTCGCGAAACCCTGCGCGGTCTGGGCCGTCACGACCGCGGGGTCCGTGGCCCGGGTGGGCGGCCCGTCGCCGCGGTCGGGGCGCATCGCCGCGATCATGTCGAACTCGCCGCCCGTCACGGCGGCGGGGAGGCCGGCGGCCAGGATCTCCGGCCGCAGCGCCGCGGGGGAGGCGACGAGGACGTCGTGCCCGGCGGCGCGCAGTGCCCACGCGAGGGGCACCATCGGGAAGAAGTGCCCCTGCGCGGGGTTGGTCACGAACAGAATCCGCATGGCGTCGCTCCTCACCAGGTCACGTCGAGCCGGCGCAGGATCCGGTGGAACCCCGGCACGAAGGTCATGTCCCCGGCCGGGCGCAGGCCGGGCAGTTTGGCGCTGACGTCGAGCAGCGTCAGGTGCAGCAGCTTGCGGGCCAGGTGCTTGCCGACGCAGCCGCGCGGGCCGTGCCCGAACGAGAAGTGCCGCTTCACCGGGCGGGTGATGTCGAGCCGGTCCGGGTCGGGGAACACCGCCTCGTCCCGGTTGGCGGACGCGAACATCACCATGAGCAGCGCACCCTCGGGCAGGTCGTGCCCGCCGAGGCGGACCGGCCGGGTCGTGGTCCGCAGCAGCCCTTGCAGCGGCATGTCGTACCGCAGGATCTCCTCGACCGCGTTCGGCGCCAGCTCGGGCCGGGCGCGCAGCAGCTCCCACTGGTCGCGGTGCTCCGTCAGGTGCCAGATGCCGCTGCCGATCACCGCCGTCGTCGTGCTCTGCCCGGCGCCGATGAGCCCGGCCATCGACTCGACGACGGTCTTGCGCTCGAACACCTCCAGGGGCCCGGGGTGCGGCGCGACCGCCTCGACGACCGCGGTGAACAGGTCGTCGGCCGGCTCCTCCCGGCGGCGCTGGGCGTACGTGTCGAGCAGCCGCTGGTAGCCGGCGACCCGGCGGGCGTTCTCGACCTGCTCGGCGGGGCTGAGGCTGGCCGAGCCCGACATGAGGTACGTGAGCGAGTAGCTGCCCTCCACGACCGTCTCGATGTCCTGCGCTTCGAGGCCGAGGACCCGGGCCTTGCCGTACACCGGCAGCTTGCGGGCCAGCCGGCTCATCAGGTCGCCGGGACCGCCGGCGGCGAAGCGGTCGACGAGCGCCGACACCTGCGTGCGCAGGTGGTCCTCGATGGCCGCGACCCGCTCCGGCGTGAACGCCTGCTGGATGGCCGGGCGGGCCCGCTTGCGCGCCTCGTCGCCCGGCTCGGCGTGGTCCTCCGGCAGCGGCGGGATCGCCCGCTGCAGCTCCTCCAGGGCCTCGGGGACCAGCTCCTGCAGCGACCGCAGGACGGTGGCGAGGGAGTACACGTCCGGGTTCGCGAGCACCTCGCGCACGTCGTCGTAGCTCGTCACGACCCACGCGTCGAACTGCGGCGAGAAGAACACCGGCTCCTCGCGGCGGGCCCGCCGGTAGAAGGTGTACGGGTCGGCCTGCGACTCGTATGGGCGGTGGTCGGCGCCGATCGTAGAGGTCATGCCGGCCATGCTCGTCAGGCCGTCTCAGCGGCCGGTGGAGAGGCGGTCGAGCGGACGCACCGGGCTGGATCTGGCCTCCAGCCAGCCTCGACCGTTCGGGCCGCCGCCGTTGACATGATCCCGGCATGAAACCCCTCCTCTCCCGCCGCCAGGCGCTCGGCGGAGCCGTCGCCGCCGCCGCGGCCACTGGTCTCCTGCCGGAGCCGGCCGCCGCGGGGCCGGCCGGGTCCGGCGCCGGGGCCGCGCTGATCCGGGCCGGCGACCCGCGCTACCCCGTGCTCGCCGAGCGCGGCTACAACAAGCGGTTCACCGCCACACCCGACGAGATCGTCCTCGTCCACTCCGCCGAGCAGGTCCGCGACGCCGTCGAGCGGGCCGTGCGGGCCGGCCGGCGCATCGGCATCCGCAGCGGCGGGCACTCCTTCGACGGGCTCGTCGACGACCCCGCGGTCCGCGTCCTCATCGACCTGTCGGCGATGAAGCGGGTCGAGTACGACGAGCGCCTCGGCGCGGTCGCGGTCGACGCCGGGCTCACGCTCGGCGAGGCGTACCGGGCACTGTTCCTCAACTGGGGCGTCACGATCCCCGGCGGCATCTGCCCCGACGTGGGGCTGGGCGGGCACGTGGCCGGCGGCGGGTACGGGCCGCTGTCGCGCCGGCACGGCCTCGTCGTCGACCACCTCCACGCCGTCGAGGTCGTCGTGGTCGACGCCGCCGGGCGGGCCCGGATCGTGGTCGCCACCCGCCGGCCCGACGACCCGAACCACGACCTGTGGTGGGCGCACACCGGCGGCGGGGGTGGCAGCCTCGGCGTGGTGACGCGGTACTGGTTCCGCTCGCCCGGCGCGCAGGGCGGCGACCCGGGCCGGATCCTGCCCCGGCCGCCCCAGGAGGTCCTCCAGCGCACGGTCACCTGGTCGTGGGCGCAGCTCGCGGCCGAGGACCTGCCGGTGATCCTGCGCAACCACGGCCGCTGGCACGCCGCCAACGCCGGCTCGGCCGGCCCCTACGCCGACCTCTACAGCGCGCTGAGCGCCTACCAGCGGCTGGTCTCCCCGCAGTACACCACCTCGGTCGAGCTGAGCATGCAGATCGACGCCGCCGTCCCGGACGCCGCCGGGCTGCTCGACGCGTACTGCGCGGCGGTCCGCGCCGGGGTCGGCAGCGCCCCGGTCACCGGCACCACCACGAGCCGCTGGCTGACGGCGGCGCTCGCCTTCGACCCGGGGCCGGGCGCGCGGACCAAGAGCAAGGGCGCCTACCTGCGCGCGCCGTGGGACGACCGGCAGCTCGCCGCGGTCTGCGACCACCTGACCCGGCCGGTCGGCCGGGGCCTGCTCGTCACGACCGCGTACTCCTACGGCGGGCGGGTCAACGACGTGGCGCCGGGGGCGACCGCCGTGGCCCAGCGCGACTCGGTGCTCAAGGCCTGGTTCGCCGCGTTCTGGCCGGACGCCTCCGGCGACGCCGAGAGCCTCGCCGCGATCCGCCGCTTCTACGCCGACGTGCACGCCGCCGACGGCGGGGTGCCCAGGCCCGGCCCGGTCACCGACGGCTGCTACATCAACTACGCCGACATGGACCTGGCCGACCCGGCCCTGAACACCTCCGGCGTCCCGTGGAGCACGCTGTACCACAAGGACGGCTACCCGCGGCTCCAGGCGGTCAAGCAGCGCTACGACCCGCGCGACGTCTTCCGGCACGCCCTGTCGATCAGGCTCCCGGGTTGAGCCGCAGCATCGTGGTGCTCGGCGGCAACGGCTTCGTCGGGCGCCACGTCTGCGCGGCGTTCGACGGGGCCGGTGACCGCGTGGTGCGGGTGTCGCGGCGCGCCGCCCCCGGCAGCGGCGTGCCGGGCCGCGCCGTCCCGCTCGACCTGACCGGCATCGACGTCGCCCGCCTGGCCACCGTGCTCGGCACCGCCGACACCGTCGTCAACGCGGCCGGCGCCGTCTGGCGGGCCTCCGAGCGGGACATGTGGCGCACCAACGCCGAGCTGGTCCGCAACGTGCTCGCGGCGCTGGCCACGCTGCCGTCGCCGCCGCGCCTGGTGCACCTCGGGACGGTCCACGAGTACGGCCCGGCGCCGGCCGGCGGGGCCATCCCGGAGGAGCACCCGCCGGTGCCGTCCACGCCGTACGGCGCGTCGAAGCTGCGCGGCACCGAGCTGGTCCGCGCCGCCGGGCTCGACGCCGTCGTGCTGCGGGTCGCCAACGTCTACGGCCCGGGCTCCCCGGCGGCCAGCCTGCTCGGCGGGGTCGCGGCCCGCCTGGCGGCCGCCGCCGGCCCGGTGCGGCTGCGGATGGGCCGCCTCGACGCCGAGCGGGACTACGTCGACGTGCGCGACGTGGCCGCGGCGGTGGTCGCCGCGGCCGGCCGGGCGGAGGCGCCCGGCCTGACGGTGAACGTCGGCCGGGGCGCGCCGGTGCCGGTCCGGGCCCTGGTCCACCGCCTGGCCGAGCTCAGCGGCGCGGCGGTCGACGTCGTCGAGGACGGCCCGGCGGTGGACCGGGCCGGGGCCCGCGACGTGCTGTACCTCGACACCGCCCGGGCCCGCCGGGTGCTGGGCTGGCGCCCGTGGCTGGGCGTCGACGCCTCCCTGCGCGACATGCTCGCCGCAGCGGGCGTCCGCGACCTGGCTTCCAGGGATACTTGACCGCCACGCCGAATGCTGGGCAGCGTGTTCGCCAGCCTGCCGGAGTTTCACGAGTGGTTCGCCGGGCGGTCGCGGGTCCACCGCTACCGGGTCGAGCGGGTGCCGCTGGCCGCGCTCGACCAGTGGTACCGCGCCCCCGAGACCGGCAACCTCGGCCACCGCAGCGGGAAGTTTTACACCGTCGAGGGGCTGCGGGTCCGCACCGACCACCGGGAGGTGGGGGAGTGGAGCCAGCCGATCATCGTGCAGCCGGAGATCGGCATCCTCGGCATCCTCGTCAAGCGGTTCCAGGGGGTACCGCACTGCCTGATGCAGGCGAAGATGGAGCCCGGCAACGTGAACCTCATCCAGGTCTCGCCCACGGTGCAGGCCACCCGCAGCAACTACACGCGGGTCCACCACGGCGCCGCGGTACCGTATCTGGAGCATTTCCGGGCACCGCGGCGAGGGCGGGTCATCTTCGACGCGCTGCAGTCCGAGCAGGGGTCGTGGTTTCTCAACAAGCGCAACCGCAACCTCATCGTCGAGGTCGACGAGGACGTCGAGCCGCACGAGGACTACTGCTGGCTCACCGTCGCGCAGCTGCGGTCGCTGCTGACCGAGCCGAACCTGGTCAACATGGACTCGCGCACCGTGCTGTCGGGGATGCCGTTCCTGTCCAAGGCGCAGCGGGCGGGCGCCACCGGCTACGGGCGGATGCCGGCCCGCGAGCGCGACGCGGGCGCGCTGCACACCACCGAGCAGGCGCTGAGCTGGTTCTGCGAGGCGAAGTCGGCGTACCAGCTGGACCGCCGCCGCATCGCGCTGGACGACGTCAAGAACTGGCTCAACGCCGACGACGAGATCGCCCACGAGCGCGGCCTGTACTTCAGCGTCATCGGCGTCGACGTGCAGGCCAGCAACCGCGAGGTGAGCCACTGGTCGCAGCCGATGCTGGCGCCGCGCGGCCGGGGCGTGGTGGCGTTCCTCGGCCGGTGGCTCGGCGACGTGTTCCACGTGCTGGTGCAGGCGCGCACCGAGGCCGGCACGGCCGACGTGGTGGAGATGTCGCCGACCGTGAACTGCGCCCCGGAGAACTACCGCCTCCTGCCGCGGGAGCGCTGGCCCCGCTACCTCGACGCGGTGCTGTCGGCGCGGCCCTCATCGCTGCTCGTCGATGTCGTGCACTCCGAGGAGGGTGGCCGGTTCTTCCACGCCGAGAACCGCTACGTGGTCGTGGACGTGGGTGACTCGGTACCCCTGCGCGTGCCCGACGACTACCTGTGGATGAGCGTGCCGCAGCTGACCGGGTTCGTAAGGTACGGCAGCCACGTCAGCGTCGGCGCCCGCTCGCTGCTGACCTGCCTGGAGCGGCGTATCGAACAGCGGGTCGCCGGATGAGCCTGCGGATGGCCGTGCTGGGCCTGGCCGACATCGCGCTGCGCCGGATCGTCCCGGCGATGAGCCGCACGCCCGGCGTCCGGCTCACGGTCGTGGCCAGCCGCGACCCCGCCCGCGCCACCGCGGTCGCCCGGACCCTCGGGGTGCGGGCCGCACCGGACTACCGGGCGGCGCTGGAGGACCCCGAGGTCGACGCGGTGTACCTGCCGCTGCCGCCCGCGGTCCGGGCGCCGTGGGTGGCGGCGGCGCTGGCGGCCGGCCGGCACGTGCTGGCCGAGAAGCCGCTCACCGCGGACCGCCACCAGACCGCGGAGCTCGCCGCTACCGCCGCCGCGCGGGGCCTGGTCCTGGCGGAGAACTACATGTTCGTCCACCACGCCATGCACCGGCAGGTCGCCGCGCTGGTCGCTCACCGGCTCGGCCGGCTGCGCGCGTTCGAGGCCGCCTTCGCCATCCCGGCCCGCCCGGCGGGGGACATCCGGCTGCGGCCCGAGCTGGGCGGCGGTGCGCTGCTCGACGTGGGCGGGTACCCGCTGCGGGCCGCCCGCTACTTCCTCGGCGACGAGCTCGGCGTCGCCGGCGCCGCGCTCTGGCGGGACCCGGCGCTCGGGGTCGACCTCGGCGGCGCCGCGCTGCTCACCCGCCCCGACGGGGTCACCGCCCAGGTGTCGTTCGGGCTCGCCCACCAGTACGTGTCCCGCTACGCCCTCGTGGGGGACGGCGGGCGCCTGAGCGTCGAGCACGTCTTCACTCCTGGGCCGGGTGTGCGTGGTACCGCCGAGCTGGCGTGCGGCGGCGACCGCCGGACGGTGCGGCTGGTCGCCGACGACCACGCCGCCAACCGCCTCGCCGCGTTCGCGACGGCGGTCCGCGCCGGGCCGGCGCTCGCGGCCGACGGGGCGGACGGGGCGGACGCGGTACGCCAGGCCGACCTCGTCGCGGCGGTCGCCGCACTGGCTTGAGTATGCGAATCGCATGTATTACCGTCTGGAGCATGGTCACTTCCACCGGGCCGCTCGCGACGATCCAGCGCTGGCACGCGGCCGTCAACGCGGTCGACGCCGACGCGCTGGCCGAGCTGGCGACCGAGGACATCACGGTCGTCGGCCCGCGCGGCGTCGGCCACGGCCGGCCGGTGCTGCTCGACTGGCTGCGCCGGGCCGGCCTGTCGTACCGTCCGCGCCGCTGGTTCTTCGACGGCCGCGCCAACGCCGTCGTGGAGGAGCTGGCGACCTGGCGCGACGTCGCGACCGGCGAGGTGCTCACCGCGGACGCCCTGGTGGCCTCGCGGTTCGTCCTCACCGGCGGCCGCATCAGCTGCTACGCGCGCCACGACGCCCTCGACGAGGCACTCGGCGAGGCCGGCCTCGACGGGTCCGCGCGCGTCGAGCCTCCGGCGTAGGGTGGGTCGCGATGGCACAGCATGACGACGAGCCGCTCGACAGTCCCGTGTGGTGGGTGTCCGAGCACATCCGCGAGTATGTGTCGACCGGCGGCGCGAAGGGCCACATGTTCCAGCAGTGGCCGAGCCTGCTGCTCACGACCCGCGGCCGCCGCACGGGCAAACCGAGACGCACGGCCCTGATCTACGGCCGGTCCGGCGACGACTACGTGGTGGTCGGCTCCAACGGCGGCAAGGACGAACATCCGCTCTGGTATCACAACCTGCTCGCCGACCCCGAGGTCACGGTGCAGGTGGCCGCCGAGGAGTTCCGCGCCCTGGCCCGCACGGCGCCCCCCGAGGAGCGGGAGCGGCTGTGGCGCACGATGGCCGAGCTGTTCCCGACCTACGAGAGCTACCGGGCGGGCACGGCGCGCGAGATCCCGGTGGTCCTGCTGGAGCGCCGCTAGTCCTTTCGTCGTCCGCGGACGCCGAGGAAGAGCGCGCCGCCGCCGATGGCGGCGACCCCGGCGAGCAGCAGCCAGGTGCCGTTCTCCCGCACCGCCAGCCGATCCTCGTAGGTGTACGAGGCGCCGCGCGAGGACCGGCAGATGTCACCGGGCTGCATGCTGTCACCGCCGCAGTCGACCTCGTCGCTCCAGGGCTGGCGGAACAGCCCGCTGCACACCAGGATGACCCCGACGACGAGCCCCACCAACGCCACGACCCCGGGCCACGCCCGCGCCTCACCCTTGCTGTCCGCCATGCCCGCGAACGCTAGCGCCACTGTGTAGCGACGGTTAGACAATTGGCCGTAACCGGCCACCCACGATGCGCCTCCACGCGGCTCGACAAAGGCTCATCTCGTACAGTGCCGGTTCATGGGTTGGTACGGAACGCTCCTGCTCGCGAAGCCCGCCGAGGGCACTCTTCCGGCGTGCCAGGGGGTGCGGCAGGCGTTCGGGTCGCGGTTCGTCACACCGAGCGTGATGCCGATGTTCGGCAACCGGCTGGGGCTGCACGACTTGGGTGGCGGCTGGCAGCGGGTCGGCGTGCGTCTGTTCAACAGAGAGCGGCTGCGGTTGGCGGCAGGCGTCCAGGAGTTGGCCGCCGTGACCGCCGCTCCGGTGCTGGCGGGGTGGGTGTCGGAGAGTTCGTGTGTGCATCTGGAAGCCCGTACCCCCGCGGGTGTGGCGGTGTCCGTGCACCTGCCCAATACCGACGAGAACTGTGGATACCAGCACCTGGACGGCCGGCCCGGACGGGTCGAACCACACAGTGCCGTCGAAGCGTTCGAGGCCTGGGCTCACGAGGCCGGGCGGACCCCGGTGCCGGAGACCATCTCAGCCGTCGTCCACGGCACCTGGGACGAATCGCCATTCAGGGAGGACACAGTGCTGGCGCTGTTCGCCGCACTCGGTTACCCGTCGGAGCGGGAGGTCCTGCCGGTCGTCGACCCACACGATCCGGCGTTCGGAGACTACGACCTCTGGAGCCACTTCGCCGACATCAGTGCCGGCGGGCTGATCCTCGCCGCGGAGAAAGGTTGGGTGCTGGGTCCCGAGCACGACGTGACCCCGATGGAGCAGGACTACCTGCGCTTCGAAGACCTGGTGTGGGGCTCGGTCTACGGCGGCGGCCTGAGCCGCGACGAACTGATCGCCGAGTACGAGCAGCTGAAGTCGCGATGGCCGGACCCGCAATCGAGTCGCCGCCGGCGGGATTGACGTGCCCTGTGCAAGGCACGTCGTCGGGCACCCCGGCCCCGGTGCAGTGGCTTCGGTCGCGGGAATGGGGACCGTATGGGCGTCCCTTCCGGGCCCCGGGCTGAGCGTTTCCCTGTGATCAATATGCGTGAGTTTGGGTCCCACCCTGCAGAGATCGGCGGGTGAGTGCGAGCATCACGTTCTTGGTCGGATGGTCATGCCACAATCCCCAACCATGCACGAGATTGTTACCGCGGCGCTGGTTCGCGAAGGTCGAGTCCTACTCGTCCACCGAAGTCCGAAACGCCGCGCCTACCCGGACGTGTGGGATCTGCCCGGCGGACACATCGAGACAGGCGAGACAGAGCTGGCTGCGCTCACCAGGGAGATGCACGAGGAACTGGGCGTGCAGATAGCAACAGACTCGGCGATCCATCTGTGTCGGCTGGAGGCAGGCCACGGAGAGGAATCCGTACGCTTCAGCGCCTGGCTTGTCGGCGAGTGGGAGGGGACACCGACAAACGTCGCTCCCGATGAACATGACGAGATCCGTTGGTTCCGGCCTGAGGAGGTGCCTCCGCTCGCCCTCGAACTGATGGGCCCGGCGGTGGTGGAAGCGATGCGGAGTGCCCGCGCCTGAACGTCAACGCGCCGTCATCGGCGGATCTGGACGCTGCCGAAGTCCGCGAATTCCACCTGGTCCAAGACTGACGCCCAAAGAAACCCGCAGGCAGATACCGGGACCAGACTCCCGCCCAAACGGGACCGCTACTCGCGCTCAGAACCAGTGCGGCCGCAGATTCAGTTGTCCTCACGAACAGCCAGGATCACGCGGTGGCCCCTGAACATAGGCCTGAGCGAAGTTGAATCTGGTGATGAGCTTCGACCTCGTCGTGCTGGCGATGAACCCGGATGCGACAGCATCAGAGGCACGTGCCATGGCCGAGAGCTGCGAATACGAGTCCAGGCGCCACCCAGAAGGTGACATGGACCCACGGATCGCGGCGTTCTACGTGGAGCTCACCCAGCAACTTCCCGACCGCCCGCCGTACTCCGACGACGCGCCCTGGTCATCGATGCCCCTCACCCTCGGCATAGATCACGTCGTCATGTACATGGGCACGGGCACGGTGAGCACCCCTGCAATCGACCTCGTGCGGAGCCTCGCGCAAGAACATCGCCTGGTCATCTACGACGGGCAGGGAGACAACGTCTACCTACCCGACGGGTCTGTCGAACCATCGGTACACCAGGTCCAGGGGACTGTTCTGCCACTGGGCCACGGCCTCGGTGGCCTTATCGGCAAGCACGAAGTCGCCAACGCCGCGCACGACTCGCGGCGATCCTGACTGATGCCGCCACGCGGTGCAGTGCTACGGGCGGGCCGGGCGGAGCCAGGACGGGTCGAGGTCCGGGGG
>NZ_JAHYSG010000088.1 GCF_022095675.1 Dactylosporangium sp. AC04546
GCCCCCGGCGGCCGGCACCCTCCCGGCCGCCGACCTGCGCTCCACCGTGGCCGCGGTCGCGGGCGCCGCCTCCCGCGACGACGCCCTCCCCCTTTTCACCGGCGTCCGCCTGCGCACGACGGCGTCGACCCTGTCCCTGCTCGCCACAGACCGCTACCGCCTGGCCGCCGCCACCCTCCCCTGGCCCTCCGCCACACCCCTCGAGACGCTGGTCCCGGCCACGCTGCTGACCCGGGCCGCATCGGCCCCGTCCCGCGACGACGAGGTGACCCTGCACACGTCCGCGGACCTGTTCGCCGTCTCCTGGCCGGCGGGCAGCCTCCTGACCCCGACGCTCGGCACGTCGTATCCGGACGCCCAGTTCGACCGCCTCCTGACGGTGACCCCCGAGTGCGTGGTGGAGCTGGAGGCGGAGGCGCTGGCCGCGGCGGTCGACCGGGCGGCGCGCTACGCCGGCCCGCACGGCCGCATGGCCCTCCAGGTGATCGAGGGCGCGGTCCTGGTCCAGGCTGCAGACCCGCTGCACGGCGAGTCGGAGGAGACGCTGAAGGCCACGGTCCACCACGGCCAGGCCACCCGCCACTACCAGTCCCGCCTCCTGTCGGAGGCCGCCCGCGCGTTCCGCGACGCCCCGATCGCGTTACGCATCCAGGAGCTCAACCGCGCCACGGAGCTGACGTCCCCGACGACGACGCTGCGCTACCTGGTCGTCCCCATGCGCCCCACCGACCCCACCTGACCAGCACGGGCACCCACAGGACGGGGCGCACCGGCGGCGGGTTCGACCCGGTCCACTTCGCCACTGCGTTCCGCGGTGAGCCGCGCGCCGCCGCGACCGCTGTCTGCGCTTATCCGAGCTCGGGAACGATCAGGACCTTGCCGCGCACCTCGCCCGCCTCGGCCGCGCGGTGCACGGCAGCGACGCCGTCGAAGTCCACCGTGTCCGAGATGTCCAGGCTCACCACGCCCGTGTCCACCAGCTCGACCAGCGCGGCCAGCTGGCCGGGATCGTTGCGCATCACGAAGTGGTCCGGGCCCGGGGTCGTCGCCGACACCAGCCTGCCGCCCGGACGCAGCACGCCCGCCGGCACCGGGGCCGGGGCCAGGTGCAGCAGGACATCGACCGGGGCCGACAGCAAGGCATCGAGAGGAGCCGACGTGTAGTCCAGCACCTCCCCGGCGCCCAGCGAGCGGACCTTCGCCGCGCTGCGGCCCGATGCCGTCGCCACCACCTGGGCGCCCGCGTGGCGGGCCAACTGGACCGCGAAACCGCCGATCCCGCCGCCCGCGCCGTTGACCAGGACGCGCTCGCCCGGGCGTACCCGGCCGTGGTCGAAGACCGCCTGCCAGGCCGTCAGGCCGGCCACCGGGAGGGCGGCGGCCTGCTCCAGCGGCACCGTCGTGGGGGCCGCCACCAGCAGGGAACGGTCCGCGGCGACGTACTGCGCCGCCGCCCCGCCGTCGACATGGCCGACCAGCCGCTCGCCGGTTGCCTCGACCGTGCCGGCCAGGTCCCAGCCCAGCGTGTGCGGCAGCGGCAGGTCGAACATGCCCCGCAGCAGGCCCATCCGCAGGCCGACCTCGGACGGGTTGAACGACGTCGCGGCGGTCCGCACCAGGACCTCGTTCGGGCGCGGGACCGGCACGGGGATCTCGTCGACGTGGATGACGGACGGGCCGCCGTAGGCGTGGATTCGCACAGCTCTCACCCGGACGAACCTAGGCGGGCCGGGCGAGACGATCCATGCGGCAGAGTACCGTCTTCATACGTGGACGTACTCAGCGACGTCATCGCGATCCTGCGGACCGGCCGGCCCGTGTCGGTCCGGCTGGCCTGGCGCGGCCGGTGGGGGCAGCGGTTCGCGTCGGTGCCCGGCGCGGCGGGCGTGCAGGTCATCCTCCGCGGTCAGTGCTGGCTGCTACCGGACGACGCCGAGCCGGCACCGCCCGCCCCCGACCGTCTGCCACCGGCCCTCGGCGGCGCGCCGCTCACACCCGACCGCGTGCCGATCACGCGCGGGCCCGTGCCGCTCGCGCCCGGGGACGTCCTCTTCGCACCCCACGGTCGCGGGTACGCCCTCGCGGCCGATCCCGGAGCGCCGATCCAGCCGTGCGACATGGGGCTGCCGCCGCCCTCCACCGTGGACAGTCCGGACGGGATCGTCCTCTGCGGGGCGTACGAGCTCGATCCCCGGCAGACCCACCCGCTGCTGCGCAGCCTGCCCGAGCTCATCCACCTGCCGGCCGAGCTGACCCGCAGCCCGGAGCTGCGGGCCACGGTCGGGCTGCTGGCCGGCGAGCT
The DNA here is from genome assembly GCF_022095675.1 of Dactylosporangium sp. AC04546. Taxonomy (GTDB): domain Bacteria; phylum Actinomycetota; class Actinomycetes; order Mycobacteriales; family Micromonosporaceae; genus Dactylosporangium. The sequence continues at coordinate 2,303 of NZ_JAHYSG010000088.1, forward strand.
GGAGCGACCGCCGCGGCCCGGCGGGGAGGCGCTGGTGCCGGCGCTGCTCGAGCTGCTCCTGCTGTACATCATGCGCACCCGCATCGACGAGGACACCGGGCCGGGGTGGGCGGCGGCGCTGCGTGACCCGGCCGTCGGCGCGGCGCTGCACGCGATGCACGCCGATCCGGCCGCGCCGTGGACCGTCGCGTCGCTCGCGCGGGTCGCCGGGCTGTCCCGGGCACCCTTCGCGCGGCGGTTCAACGCGCTCGCCGGTCAGCCGCCGCTCACGTACCTCACCTGGTGGCGCATGACCACCGCCGCCCGCCTCCTGCGGGAGTCCGACGCACCCCTGCACGCCGTCGCCGCCCGGGTCGGCTACACGTCGGAGTTCGCCTTCGCGGCCGCGTTCAAGCGCCACGTCGGCACCGCCCCGGGCCGCTTCCGCCGCACCCCGCCCGACACCGCGGCGAACGGCAGGGCGATGGAGGGCAGAACGATGGAAGACAGAGCGATGGAAGACAGCACACCGCGAGCCTGAGCCGCCGCGACCGGGCGAGCGCCACCGCGCCGCAGGCCACGCCGGGCCCGGGCGGACGACCCCGCGACCGGCCGTCGGCGCGTGCCGGGCCCACGCGGACGACCGCGCGACCGGGCGGCGGCGCGTGCCGGGCTCAGGTGTACGGCAGCGCGACCAGCGCCAGCACGTGGCGGGCCGGGCTGCCCGGCGGCGCCAGCAGGACCAGCTCGCTGGCCTGGGCGCGGTGGCGGTCGGCGATCGCGTGCAGGGCGGCGACGCCCGCGCTGGCCAGGTGGGTCACGCCCGACAGGTCGAGGGTCAGGTCCAGCGTGCCGCCGCGCGAGCGGTACAGCAGCTCGTGCTGCATCCGGTCGGCGTTGGCCGCGTCGATCGGGCCGGTGACCGTCACGCTGCCCTTGCCCGTGTCCACGATGGACAGCTCGGCGGGCGGGCGTGGGCGCGGCACGGCGGACGGTGTCGGGGCGGCCGGGGTGAGCATCGACGCCGGGCGGGTGAGGCGGTGGCGGACCTCGGCCACGGTGCCTTCGGCTCCCCGCTCCAGCCGCAGCGCGTCGACGAGCTGCGAGGTCACCGCCAGGCCGCGGCCCCGCTCGGAGACGTGGTCCGGCTCGCGCCAGTGACCCCGGTCGGCGACGCGGACGACGACCTCGCCCTCGGCGGTCAGCTCGCCCCGGACCGTGACGACGTCGTCGCTCAGCGAGTGCTCGATCGCGTTGGTGACCAGCTCACCGACCGCGTGCTGGACGAGGAACACGTCGTCGGCGGTGGTGCCGAACCCGGCGAACCAGGCCGACAGGGCGCGGCGCAGGGCGGAGAGGCGGGACAGGTCGGCCGGGAGGTCCAGGGTGAACGGGGCGGGGGGCTCGGTGCGCTGCACGGCGAGCAGCGTGATGTCGTCGCCGTGGCCGGTCGCCCGGACCAGCAGCTCGACCGGCTGGGTGGCGGCCCGCTCCGCCGGTGACGCGTCCGGCGCCTGCAGGGCCCGGCCGGCGACCGCGTCGGCGGCGACCCGGGCCAGCTCGGCGGCGCCCTCGGCGGCGGTGCGGCCGGGGCGCTCGACGATGCCGTCGGTGTACAGCAGCAGCACGCCGCCGGTGTCGAGGCGGGCCCGGAGCACGGGGAAGCCGCCGCCGGTGCCGAGCGGGCCGCCGCCGGTCGCGTCGAGGAACCCGGCGCCGCCGGTCGCCGGCACGACCAGGGGCGGCGGGTGGCCGGCGGTGCAGTACTCGACGGTGCCGTCGGCGGGGTGCAGCAGCGCCACGCACACGGTGGCCGCGTGGGCGGCGGGCAGCCGGCGGGCCAGCCGGTCGGCGGCGGCGAGGGCGTCGACCAGGCCGCCGTCGCCCTGGAGGCGGTCCTGGAGCACGGCCCGCAGCTGGCCCATGACCCCGGAGGCGGTCACACCGTGCCCGACGACGTCGCCCACGACGAGCGCGACGCTCCCGTCGGGGCGCACGACGGCGTCGAACCAGTCGCCGCCGGCCGAGGTGTCGGCGGCGGCGAGCAGGTAGCTGGCGGCGATCCGGGCAGCCGGCAGGACCGGCAGGCCGCGGGGCAGGAGGACCTGCTGCAGGGTGTCGACGACGTCGCGCGCCCGGCGGTACTGCTGCTGGAGCTCCTCGGCGTGCCGCTCGGCGGCGAGGCGGGCCCGGACGATCTCGGTGACGTCGGTGCCGCCGCCGATCACCCCGCGGATTCCACCGTCCGGGTGACGCCACGGCGTGATGCTGAAGTCGGCGTAGAGCTCCCTGGTGGAGCCGTCGGGCAGCGCGATGTGGGCCCGCCACTGCTGCCCGGTGATCGCCGTGCCCGTGCGATACACCTCGGCGTAGAGGTCGATCCACTGCTGGCCGGCGAGGTCGGCGAAGGCGTCCCGCATGGGCTTCCCGGCCGGGTCACGGCCGGGGAACAGCGCGCGGGCGGTCCCATTGAGGGCGGCGATGCGCAGGTCCGGCCCCTCGCAGACGATCAGGATGTACGGCGCCTGCTCGATGGCTGACTCAAGTGGCCCGGGCTCCATGTGGGTCATCCTGGCATCCGGCCGTACCGCCGGGCCAGACCACTCGTCCGTCGCGCGCTGTCTGTCCGGCCCCCGTCACTCGCAAGACGGCGGGGCCCGCCGGCCGCACCATGGCCGCATGATCGGACGATTCAGGCGGCAGCCGGGCGACCCGGGCGGTCCACCGGACCTGTCCGCCCTGCCGCCGGTGCCGGTCGGTCACCCGCTCGGGCTCGCCGCCGTGCCCCCGGACCTGCTCAGCGCGTACCTGCGGCACCCAGTCACCGGGATCGGCTGGACGGTCCGCTTCGCCGACGGCACGAGCGCCGCGGTCGACGTCCAGCCGCACGGCGGCCCGAGCCTCTTCGAGCACCTGCGGGCCGGGTTCCGCCGGCAGCCGGCCGGCGCCGAGTTCGGGGTGGCGCCGGTCGCCGGGGCGCCGTACGAGACCTACCGCGAGGGCGACGTCGTGGCCGCCCGCGGCCGGGCCCACGACGTGGCCGTCCGCGCCGCCGGCCTGCGCTCCGGCCACGCGGGTGCGGTGCTGGCCGGGCTGGCCGCGGTCACCCTGCGGGCGCTCGGGAGCTGACCCGCACGCCGCGGCGCGGTCATCGGATGGTGCCGACCAGGCGCTCGTAGGAGCGGCGCAGGATCTGCACGGCGCGGCGGCTGCGGCCGGAGTAGGCCGGGTCGAGGTCGCGCTCGGCCCAGCCGCCGAGCCGCTCGCGGGCCGCGGCGGCCAGCTCGTCGCGGGACGCGCCGGGCGGCAGGCCGAGCCGGTCGGCCAGGCTGGTGCCGTGCTCGCCGGTGACCCGCAGCAGGTCGGCCGCGTCCTGCTCGGTGAACGTCAGCTCGCCGTCGTAGTAGTGCCGCAGCACGTCGAGCTCCTTGAACGCGTGCTCGTTGTGGTCGAGCGACAGCAGCGGGCCGACCGCGTCGAGCAGGGTCATCCGGTCGCGCGGCGGGAGCCGGTCGGTGAGGCCGTCGCGCAGCTGGTAGACGTGGTCGAGCATGCCGCGCAGCTTGATCAGGTCGGCGCGGTTGCCGAAGTGGTCGACGAGGAGCCGCTTGAACTCGGTCATGCCGCTGCGCGCGGTCATCTCGGCGCGCAGCGCGGCCGGGTCGGCGACGCCCTCGCGCAGCAGCCCGGTCGCCAGGGCGATGCCGTACTGGCCGAACCGGCGCAGCAGCGGCGCCCGGCGCTGCGGTGGCACGGGCACGTCGTCGTACTCGCGGGTGGCGAAGTACGGGCCGCGGCGCAGCCGCTTCTCAAGGGTCTCGGCGTCCATCGTGGACAGCTCGGCGAGCGCGCCGAACTCGTCGTCGGTGAACGTGGCCGCGGCCGCGCCGACCAGGCTGGCGACCGGCCGCACGTCGTAGAGCACCCGCCGGGCGCTGGCCGCTGCCATGACCCGCTCGGCGAGGTGCCGGCCCTCGGCCATCGGGTCGGGGTGCTGCGGCCAGGCCAGCTCGACCTTGGTCAGCGCGGCGATCGTGGTGATCGGCCCGCTGCCGCCGAACCCGGGCCCGACGAAGTCGGCGAGCAGCTCCTCCTCGTTGGCCGCGAGCCCGCGGGCGAACACCACGACGAGCGCGTCGGCCTTGCTGGCCTGCGCCTCGGACGCGGCCCGCACCTCGTCGCCGGTGCGGCCGAGGAACCGCAGCGTGTTCTGCGAGTCGTTGTGGAACACCGAGTCGAGGCCGGGCGTGTCGACCAGGTCGAACGCCTTGAGGTACGGGTTGGGATCGGTGATGACCAGGTAGTCGATGGCCTTGAGCAGGCGCTGCCGCTCGCGGTCGCCGTCGCGGGCGCGCACGGTCAGCTCGGCCAGCTCGACGGCGTCGCGCCGCTCGGGCCTGCGGCCGTCGCGGAAGTGCACGGTCAGCTCGCGGCTGCTGCCGTACCGCAGCCAGTTCACGTTGAACGTGAGCTCCTCGACGCCGGTGGGCGCCAGCTCGCCGCCGAGCATGGCGTTGGCGAGCGTCGACTTGCCGGAGCTGACCCGCCCGACCAGCGCCACGCGCATCGGCGCGTCGAGCCGCTCGCGGTGCGCGGCGAGGGCTTCCCGGACGGGTCGCAGGGGTTCGCCGGTACCGAGGGCGGCCCCCGCCGTCGCGAACGCCGCCCGCGCCCGTTCCCGCAGCTCCGAGCCGCTCATGCGGGACCCAGGAAGCGCTCGATGAACTTGCCGCCGAGGATCCGGTAGTACGGCAGGAGGCTCGGCTCCATCAGCCGCGACAGCGCCGCGCCGAACTCGTCGGCGGCCCCGAACGGCACGCCCTCGTGGAGTGCGTCGAGCATCTCGTCGTACAGCGCGAGCAGCGCCTCCTTCGCCGCGATGTACTCACGGACGCTGCCGCGGACGGCGTCGTGCGGGAACGTGCCGACCGCACCTGGCCGGCCGCTCATCTCCCACGGCCTGGTGTACCGCAGATCGGCGTACTCCATCGGCCGGCCCGTCGCCCAGTCGACCGTCAGCGTCGCGAACGGCGGGTACAGCGAGGCGCCCTTGCCGTCGTCGGCGCGCTGGTACCCGTACAGCGGCAGCTTCAGGAACACCGCGGTCCCGCCGTGCCAGGCCGGGCGGTGCCGGATCGGGATCGGCCACCCCACCCCGGACTCCATCGGCGCCAGCTGCCGGAACAGCGGCATCTTGCGCACGTCGGCGAGCAGCTTGCCGGTGCGCGTGCTCGACGGTTCAGGCATGTCCGCTCCCCGCGGTCACCAGGTAGTTGCCGGAGTCCTCCCAGGCGTCGAGGAACGCCTCGAGCGCCACCCGCTCCCCGCCGCCGTCGGGCGTGCCGGGGTCGTTGAGGACGACGACCGGGTGGGCCGGGTCGCTGTAGTCGACCCCGGTGACCTGCACGGCGTGGTCGGCGCCCTGGCCGGGGATGCCGGGGTAGGCGTCGAGCGGCTCGTCGGGGTCGTGGCCCGGGGTCCAGATCTCGTCGGAGTCGACGCCGACGATCACCTTCTGCCCGCCGTCGAGGGCCTGCTGGAGGTCCTGGAACGTCGCGCCGTACTCGCGCTGCACCGGCACGCCGAAGTACTCCAGGATGTTGCCGACGTCGGCCATCGCGGTGCCGCCGCCGGGCTGGTACCAGCCGTGCGCCTCGGCGAGCTCGGTGAGCTGGGCCTCGCTGTGGTCGGCGCCGGTGAGCTCGTCGAGGATGAACTCCTGGCTGGCGACGGCGCAGGTGTCGGCGCGCTCCTGCATGTGCCAGTGCTCGGCCGCCGCGGCCGGCTCCCCCACGACGGCCGGGTCGTCGTCGTGGGGGTGGTCGGGCAGCGGCTCGGCGACGGTGTCCTGGTGATGGTCGTCGTCGCCGCCGGTGATGATGTCGATGAGGTCGTGCAGATGCTCGACCAAGTTCTCGAACTCGCTCATGCGACCTCCGCTTCGCTCCGGCCGCACGAGCCCAAAGCTGAGCCCATGATGAGCGGCCTCCTCCGCTTCGCTGCGGAACCGCTCATGCGTCCGCCCAGTCGTCGTCGTGGGCGGCCGGGCGCTGGGCCGGGGCGGGCGCCGGGGCGTCCTTCGCCGGCGTGGCAGCGGTGGCGGTGGCCGCCGCGAGGCGGTCGACGTCGCGGGCCAGCGCCGTGATCCGGCCCCGGGCCCGCACGATCGGCGTCTTCTCGGCGTTGAGCTCGGCGGTGCGCTGCCGCGCCTTCTCCTGGGTGGCCTGCCGCGCGTCGGCGAGCCGCGGCAGCAGGTCGCGTACCGTCTCGCGCTCCTGCGCGATGCGGCTGTCGAGCTCGGCGACGACGGACCGGGCGAACACCCGCATCGCCTCCTGCACCGCCGACGTGACGTGCCGGCGCTGCTCCTGCTCCAGCAGCCGCAGCTCGCTCTGCAGGCTGCTGCGGCGCGACTGCCGGTCGGCCTTGCGCTCGTCGACCTTGCCGCTGCGGTAGCCGACCGCGCTGCCGAAGAGGCTGCCGAGGGCGCTGCCGATGACGGTGCCGACGCCCGGCATGAGGATGCTGCCGAGGAAGCCGCCGATCGCCGCGCCGACGCCGCTGCCCAGGCCGGCGTCGCGCAGCTTGCGCTTCATCGCGTTGGGCCGGTTCTCGCCGTGCAGGTCGCCGTGGACGTCCAGGTGCGGCACCGGCGGGTCGGGCAGCCGCCCGAGCTGCGGGTGGCCCAGGTCGAGGCCGTTGCGGGCGGTGAAGTCGCGCAGCACGCCGGCGGCGGCCCGGCCGGCCTGCTCGTTGAGCTCGCCGATGACCTGGGCGGCGTCGGCGGTGAGCTGGCCGACGAGCCGGTCCGGGTTGTACAGGTAGGTGTCGTCGCGCAGGTACTCGGTGTTGAACACCTGCCAGACCTTGTCGAGCCGCTGCTGGCCCTGGTTGGCCAGCTGCCGGCCGATGCCGCCCAGCTCGTCGGCGAGGTCGCGCCGCCAGCCGGCCGAGCCCTGCTGGAGCTCGGTGAGCTTGGCCTGGCGCTCCTCGGCCTGCTTGGTGAGCTCGCCGACCTTCTGCTTGGTCTCGTCGGCGAGCGCCTCGATCGCCTCGTCGAGCGGCGTCTGCAGGCCATGGGCGCCGCGCTCCAGCTCGCCGAGCGCGTCGCCGAGCAGCCGCTTGGCCCGCCACCGGCCGAGCGAGGTCCACAGCCGGGTCTCGAACTCGACGAAGTTCGACAGCTCCAGGTCCTCGTCCTCGCCGTCGACGAGGTAGTCGCGCTTGGCGTGCGCGGACACGGGGGTGATGACCACCCGCTCCAGCGGCCAGCCGAGCGTGTCGGCGATCTTCCGGCGGGCGTTGGCGAGCATCGTGGTGAAGTCGGCGACGCCGTCGGTCTTGGTGAGCACGAACTGCAGCGCGTCGGCCGAGTCGCCGGCCGCGACGGCGTCGGCGGCGCGGCCGAGGAACCGCAGCTCGCTCTCCAGCAGAGGCTGGGTCGCGTCGGCGACGAACACGATCGCGTCGGCGCTGGGCAGGAACGCCATGGTGATCGCGGTGTGCTCCTGGTGGACGCTGCCGACGCCGGGCGTGTCGACGAGCGTGAGGCCCGAGGCGAGCTTCGGGTTCGGCGTGGTCACGCTGAGCAGCCGGGCCCGGCGGGTGTTGTGCGGGTTGCCGCTCTCGGTGACGTACCTGGCGATCTCGTCGCGGCCGATCGACAGCGTCTCGGTCGCGCCCTTCGCGTCGATCAGGACGTCGATCTCCTCCTTCGGCCCGTACGAGACCGTCGTCACCGCGTTGGTGGCGATCTCGCCGGCCTCCGGGAAGAGCAGCGGCGCCCGCCACTCGTCGAGCAGCGCGTTGAGCAGGCTGGACTTGCCCCGTTTGAACTCGCCGCAGACGACCACGGTCAGCCGCCCGTCGGCCAGGCGCTGGTGGGCGGCGTCGAGCCGGCCGACGGCCGTCGTCGCGCCGCGCCGCCGGGCCGTGTCCGTCAGCTCGCCGAAGAGGGCGAGCACGTCATCACGTACCGCGTCGAAATCCCGCATCCCCGAGACCCTTCCCTGTGGTGGTGCGGTTCAGATCGGCCCGGCCCCGCGGATTGTTCCCGGTCACCAGAGATCCTCGTCGTCGTGCTCGGTGCCGTCGTAGGCGCCGTCCGATCCGTCCTCGACATCGGGCACGTCCTCGTACCCGGGGTCGTCGAAGCCGTCGGCGGCCACGTCGACGATGTCCTCGCCGGGGTCGAACGCCACGTCGAGCAGGTGCGCCCAGTCCTCCTCGGGCAGCTGCGGCACCGGCGCCCCGATGCCGTCGCGCAGCGCCGCGAGGTCCTGCGGGCTCACCGCCGTGTCGGGGTCGAGGTCGGGGAACACCGACATGTCCAGCCACTCGGTCATGCGTCGGCCCCCCGCAGCAGTGCCACGAGCGCCTGGCGGGCCCGGGAGATGCGGCTCTTCACCGTGTTGAGCGGGATCTGGAGGATCTCGGCGATCTCCTCGTACGAGTGGTCGGCGCACTCGCGCAGCACGATCGCCGCCCGGTACTGCGGGGGCAGCCGGCGCAGCGCCGCCTGCACGGCGAGCCGGTCGGCGATCGCGTCGGCGTGCCCGGGCGCGCCGCTGGTCGGCGGGGTCAGCTCGAACGGGTCGACGGGCTGCGGCCGGTCGGCGCCGCGCTGCGCCTCGGCGACGGCGGCGTTCACCGCGATGCGGTACAGCCAGGTCGAGAACCGGGCGTCGCCGCGGAACTTCGGCAGCCCGCGCCATGCCCGGATGAGGGTCTCCTGGAGCGCGTCGGCGGCCGCCTGCGGCTCGCCGGTGATGCGCAGGCACACGGCGTGGATCATCGAGCGGTGCCGGGTGACGAGCTCGGCGAACGCCGCCTGGTCGCCGGCCGCGCCACGCGTGACCAGGGTCGTCTCGTCTTCCACCCGTCACCTGACCGTGCGTGTGCCCGCCGAATGCTCGTGATCACGGTAGCCGCCGCCCACCTGGAACACGGTCGCACGAGCGGTTACTTCGGCTCGACCGTCTCGCCGGTTACGGTGTCGTAGTACTCGTTGTACGAGGTCGACCAGGCGACCGGGTTGCCGTCCTCCGTCTGGCCGTCGACGTCGAGCGCCGTCCCCAGCAGCTGGTCCGGATCGTCCTCGGCGACCGGTTCGCTGTGGTCCTCGTGCACGTCGGCGAAGCCGTCGTCGTCCCAGTCCTGCATGTCAAGCTCCTTCCCCGTCGGGTCACTTCCGGTCTGATCGCAGCCGGCTCGGAAAAAGTTCCCGGCTGCTACCGTCGGATCCATGCCCGGTGACCGGCTCTCCCCGTCCGGTGCCCGGCGGCGGCTCCGCACGGCGCTGCGGGAGTCCCGCGAGGTCGCCAGCATGACGCAGCGGGAGGTCGCGGAGCGGCTCCAATGGTCGCTCTCCAAGCTCATGCGCATGGAGAGCGGCGCGGTGTCGATCGCGCCGCGGGACGTGCAGCTCCTGTGCGGCCTGTACGAGCTCGGTGCGGCCGTGACGGAGCGTCTGGCCGGACACGCGACGGCCGGGCAGGAGAAGTCCTGGTGGTTCGAGTACCGCGAACACCTGACGCAGTCCAGCGCCGCGTTGATCGATCTGGAGTCGGATGCCGTCAGGATCCGTCAGTTCGCGACGCTGACGGTGCCCGGCCAGCTGCAGACCGCTCGATACGCCGAGGCGGTGCTGCGCTTCGCGGGCGAGCTCGTCACCGGAGCCGCCGACGAGCAACGCATCGCCACCGGCGTCGTGGTCCGGCAGCGACGCCGCAGCACGTACGAGGGCCCGGACGCACCCGAGCTGTCGGTCGTGCTCGACGAGGCGGTGCTCTACCGGCTGACGGGGTCCGCCGCCGTCATGGCCGAGCAGCTCCTCCTGGTCGCCGAGTTCGCGCGGCGGCCGCGGATCGACATCCGCGTGCTGCCGCTGGAGGCCGGGGTGCACCTGGCGAACGGTGACTTCGTCCTGGCCGACCTCGACGACGGCACCGCGGCCCTCTACCTGGAGGCCCTCACCGAGGACACCGCGGTGGAGAGCCCGTCACAGGTCGCAGCGTACTCCCGAGCGTTCGACGCGCTGCGGCGGCGGGCGCTCGATCCGACCCGGACGAACCACCTCCTGCACCGGGTCGCCGCCCAATACGCCGCCGGCGAGCACGTCCGGCCGTGGCTGTGAGAAGCCGATCAACCGGTCGTCGTCCATGTCGTCGTCGGCGGCGTCGGGCTCCGCGTCCTGCCGGTCCGGGCTCAGCAGCACGTGCCACTGGCCACTGTCGGGGAAGCTGTCGGGGCGGCCGAGCAACAGGCCCTTCGCGACGCTGCGCCACGGCGCCGGTTCCAGCCCGGCCCGCCACAGCCGCACCGACGAGCGCCACCAGCGAGCGCTGTCCTGACCGTCGGGCGTGAGCCGGTCGACCGGGCACGCGCGGCCCAGCGCCGCCGCGAGAGTGACGAGGTTGACGCTGTACGCCGCCACCGCCCGCACGACGTCGGCCCCGGCCGGCTCGTAACGGGTGTACGCGCCGGCGGCTCGTTCCCGTGCCCGTCCGAGTAGCTCACAGACGACGCCCTCGAGTCGCTTGCGCCGTTCGGGCGGCAGGCTGTCGGCGATCTCCTCGACGAAGTCGACGATCTGACGGCGCTGCAGCAGTGGTTGGTAGGACAGCAGCGCGCGGAGCATGCTGTCGTCGGCCGGTTCGTGTGCCGACGGGTCGGAGGCGTACAGGTCGGCGGCGGCGAGGTAGCCGTCGACGAGCCTCAGTGACCGCTCGGCGATCAGGAACTCGCCGAAGGTGGCGTGCAGGAACTCGTAGGTGCGCCGTCCGTTGCCGCTGTTCTCGTCGGCCTCGGCGACGTGGACGAAGAAGAAGTCGGCGACCGTCCGCTGGGCGAGGCTCAGCGGCGCGTTGAGCCCGGTCGCCGGGCGGGCCTCGGCGCCGCGGCCGAGGGCCTGGAGGTCGCGCTCCAGGTCGGCCTCGCGGGTGTGCTGCAGGCCCCGGTTGAACATCGCGAACGCTGCGACGCTGAGCCGCCAGCGCTGCTCCGCCAGCAGGCGGGGCACGACCGCCGGATCGGGTGGACGCTCCGGCTTGTCGATCACCTGCCGGCGGATGAACGTGTCGAGGAGCCGCTCGTAGAGCGCCGCGGTGGACAGGCTCCGGTCCCGGCGCGACAGACCGCCGTGCCCGGCGGCGTAGATGGCGAGCATGGTCAGCAGCAGCGGCTGGCCGGCGAGGGCCCGGTGCGCGCCGACCGCGGCCGGGGTGAGCTGGCGGAATCCGGGGCGGCCCGCGTTGGCGGCGTTCCAGTTGCCGATCCACTCCGCGATCTGCTCGTCGCCGAAGTCCTCCAGCTTGACCAGCGTCGAACCGTCGGGGATGCGCGCCCGGTCGGCGACGAGGGTCCGGGAGGTGACGACGACCGCGACCGCGCGGCCCAGGTCGTGCTCCTCTTCCTGGAAGCGCTGTACCTCGGCCAGGTACCCGGACTGCGTCGCACCGGTCGCCTGGACCAGCTCGTCGAACCCGTCGAGCACGACGACCCGGGTGAGGTTCGCACTCTCGTCGGCGAGCCGGCCCCACGACACCGTGTCGTGCAGGATGTCCCGCAACGCGCTCTCGACCTGGCTGAGCACCCGGTCCTCCGGGTTCACCCGGCGCAGCTGCACCGGCACCACCATGAACCCCGCCGGTGGCAGCCGGGCCGCGAGGACCTCGCTCACCAGCGACTTGCCCGCACCGGGGTGGCCGAGCAGGAGGAGCGGGCGCAGCGCGGCGACGGGATGCGCGAGGTGTCCGGCCAGGAACTCGTCGAGGCCGGTCCGTACCGGCAGCTCCTCCCACCAGGTCTCCGACGACGCGACGACGCCGGGGCCGGCGACCGCCGTCCGGAACGACGGCGTCACGAACCCCTCGGCGACCGACGGGAACGACAGGCCGTCCGGCACCATGGACGAGCGCAGCAGCGGCTTGCGCAGGACTGCACCGGCCGCGGCGACGAGCTTCGCGCGGTACGAGGTCCGCTCGGGCGTGGCGTCGGGAACGGTGAGGGCGAGCAGGTCGTAGAGCTTGCCGAGAGTCTCCGAATGCGCGTTCAGCGCCGAGGTCACCCGCGCGCCGACCGCGCCGACGTCGAACTGGGTCGCGGCGTGCGCGCCGAGCGCCGCCCAGATGAAGAACTCCGGCGCGTCGGTGGCGAGGCGCAGGTAGCGGTCGCGGTACAGCCGCTCCCAGCGGTCCAGGACGTCGGTCTGCAGCCGGGCCGAGTCGACCCGGAGGCGCTGCCACGCGGCCAGGCCCTCGAAGAACGCCACCGCACCGCCGATCAGCTCGCGGACCCTCGGCGCCAGCGCGTCGCGAAGGTTCTCCTCGAAGCCCCGGCTCGGTGCCGGCAGACTCAGCTCGGTGCGGTTGAGCTGGTCGATCCAGCTCACCTGGGTGATGACCGTGCCCCGGGATGTGGCCAGCCGCAGCTTCTCCTCGTCGGTCACGGCGAGCGTGCGGAACCGGGCCCCCGCGTGCTCCTCGATCGCGTCGAACAGTGCCGAGACGACGAGCGTCGTGTGGGCGGCGGCGATGAGGTCGTGCCGGTCGCGGCCGGTGCTGCCGCGCAGCCGGTCGGCGATACGCCCGGCCAGCCGGCTCAGGATGCCCTTCAGCTCCTGTTTGGCGTCGACCAGGGCGAGCGCGCCGGGGAACACGACAGCGCCGAGCAGGATACCGGCGCCGGCGAGCCGGTCCAGCGCCTCGACGAACGGCCGATCCTGCCGTCCCAGCAGCGCCGTGGCACCGGCGTAGGTCAATGGAGTGACGCCCACGCGACCGACCGTAGCGTACGTCACTCCGAAGTCGTCACCAGCCAGTCGCCGTCGGCCACCGGGCCGCCCGGGTCCGCGTGGTGGGCGAGCACCGTCCCGGCCCGGTCCGGGGCGGTGAGCCGCCACAGCGTGCCGTCGGCCGCGCGCACCAGGGCGAGCGGGGCGCCCGCGGCGTACCGCCCGTCCACCTCGACCAGCCAGCGCACCAGCCGCCCGCCGCCGGTCGGGACCGCCCAGCTCAGCGGCGTGCGGGCCGGCCGGGGCCGGTCGGCCGCGACCGTGCGCACCGTCCCGGCGCGGGTGGCGGCGCCCCGCACGACGGCGAGGTCGGGGTCCTCGGGCCGGCGCAGCGGCCGGGCGAGGCGGGCCGTGAGCCGGTCGGCGACGGCCGGCATCCGCGTCGTGCCGCCCACCAGCAGTACCGCGGTCAGGTCCGCCGCACCCACGCCGCACCGATCGAGCAGGGCCTCGCAGCACTCGACGGTCCGGTCGAGCAGCGGCCGGACCAGCCGCTCGAACGCCACGCGGTCCAGCACCGCCGGCGGCGCGGCCGGTGAGGGGTAGTCCTCGACCCGGTCGGCCTCGCTGAGCTGGTGCTTGAGCCCGCGCACGAAGTCGGCGAGGTGGAGCCGGGCCCGCAGGGCGGCGTCGCCGGTGAGCCCGGGCGGCACGACGGCCGCGGTGAACTCCTCGCCGCCCGTGTCGCGCAGGTGGGCGGCGAGCAGGGCGTCGACGTCCCGGCCGCCGCAGTCGTCGAGGGCGGCGTGGCCGAGCACCTCGTGCCCGTCGCCGCCGGCGTGCCGGATGAGCGCGGCGTCGAAGGTGCCGCCGCCGAAGTCGTAGACGAGCACCAGGTCGCCGGCCCCGAACGCGCTGCCGGTGAGCGGCCCGAGGCCCGCCGCGACCGGCTCGGCCAGCAGCTCCACCTCGGCGAAGCCGGCCGCCTCGCCGGCCGCGACCAGGTCCGCGGCGCGCGGGTCGCCGGGCCCGTGGCTGGCCGGGACGGTGAGCAGCAGCCGCCGCACGGGCCGCTCGGCCTGCTGCTCGGCGAGCGCGCCGAACTGCCGCAGCAGCGCCGCGACGAGCTCCCGCGGCGCGTACTCGCGGTCACCGAGCGGCACGGGCGCGGCCTGCCCGAGGTCGCGCTTGAACTCCGTCCGGTACGCGGTCGGCACCGCGCGCTTCCGCGCATTGGCCGCGCTGCCGACCACGAGCCCGTCCCCGTCCCGGCACACCGCGGACGGCCACGAGTACAGCCCGCTCGCCGGCTCCTTGATCAGCCGCACCTCCCCACCGATCACGACCGCGGCGGACGAGGCCGAGGTCCCGAAGTCCACGACGAGCACCGCCTCGGGGCCCGGCGCGGCCTCGGCGGGCGGGGTCGGCAGCGCCGGGCGGGTGACGGTCGCGATCGCCGGACCGCGCTTCCCTCGTGTCACCTCGTTCACCTGCTGAACGACCGCGGCCAGCGGCAGGCCGATTCCCACCAGGATTCGCGCGCCGTCGCATCCAGGGTTGCGCGCGATGCCGAGCAGCACCTGCTCCCCACCCGGGACGGCCGCCGGCACCTTTGCCTTCGCCCTCCATGAGATCGTGTTGGTATCGCCGAGGAACGCGCCAAGGGCCAAGCCCACGGTGCCGCCGATGATGGCGACCACCCCGCCGTCCCGCAGTTCCCAGTCCGCGCCGGCCACCGCCGCCCGCAGCAGGGTCAGGTCGGCGCCCATGAGCTCCAGCGTGGTCCAGGCCGCCCCGGTGCTCAGCCTGGACAGGCCCAACAGCAGGTGCGCGGTGCTGACCTGGTCGTGGCCGAGCTGGTCGGCCTCCTCCCGCGCAAGTTTGAGCACCCGATCGGTGACCATCCCGAAGCCCTGCGTCATAGCCGGCAGTCTCCCGATCATGGGCGCGGAACGCCATCGGGAACACCGGTGATTTCGCCGATCCCGGATGCTCCCTGTGCTGCACACACTGACGGACGTCGAAGTAAGACCCCGAGCCAGAGGGAGTGCAGCCTTGCAACGACAACACCCCGCCACCCGGTTCCTCGTCCGTGCCGCCATGGTGCTCGCACTCATGGGGGCCGGGATCACGGCCGCCGCCGCCCCGGCGGTCGCGGACGAGATCGGCCAGGCACCCACCGCCAGCAACATCACCGGCAACGGCAGTTTCGCCACCACGTCGGAGAGCATCTCCAGCCTGGTCAGCGGCTTCGGGGGCGGCCGCGTGTACTACCCGACCACCGCCGGCAAGTACCCGGTGATCGCGATCTCCCCCGGCTTCACCGCCACCTGGTCCAGCCTGAGCTGGATCGGGCCGCGGCTGTCGTCGTGGGGCTTCGTCGTGGTCGGCATCGAGACGAACAGCATCTACGACCAGCCCGCCAGCCGCGGCAGCCAACTGCTCGCCGCACTGAACTGGGCCGTCAACTCGTCGTCGACCGCGGTGCGCTCGCGGGCCGACGGCAGCCGCCGCGGCGTCGCCGGCCACTCGATGGGCGGCGGCGGCACCCTGGAGGCGCTCGCCGCGGACACCACCGGGCTGGTCAAGGCCGGTGTGCCGATCGCGCCGTGGAACAGCGACAAGACGTGGAACAACGTGAGCGAGCCGGTCATCATCGTCGGCGGCCAGTCCGACACGGTCGCCCCGGTCTCGTCCCACTCGATCCCGTTCTACAACACCCTCGCGGGTCCGAAGTCGTACGTCGAGCTGACCGGGGCGAGCCACTTCTTCCCGCAGTCGACGAACGCCACCCTGTCCCGTGCCCTGGTGGCCTGGTTCAAGCGCTGGCTGAACCAGGACTCCCGCTTCACCCCGTACACCTGCGGCTTCTCCGGCGTCGCGGTGTCGGACTTCCGCAGCAACGCCTGCTAGAAGCGAGTCACATCGAGCAGATGGTGCTCGCCCTCGTGAACCGTGTGCCGGCCGAGCCACAGCAGTGTGCGCTCGGCCGGCTCCGGCCACGGGTACCGCCCGGTCCGCGCAAGCTCGGCGGTACTCAACACCTCGAACGAGGCCGCGAGCGCCGAGGCCGCGACCGACAGCGCGGCCAGCACCAGCGAAGGGTCCTGGTCGTTGTAGGCGTCGGCGACGACCCGCTCCTCCCGCCCCATCGGCGCGAACTCCGGCCGGTCCTCCCGCAGCCCCAGCATCAGCCGCTCCCGCTGCACCACGAACACGTCCCGCACGTGGCAGGTGTACTCCAGCGGCGACCAGACGTCCGGGGCCGGACGCCTGCGGGCCTCCGGCACCGCGGCGAGCGCCGCCGCGAACCGCGCACCGAAACCCCGCAGCCGCTGCGGCACCGCCCCGGCGGCGACGCCGGCATAGTCGAAGCCGCACTCCTCGCAGCGATCCATCCCGCCACGGTACGGCCGGGTCCGCCGTCCCCGATCGGTCCAATCGGCGACGAGCGGACTCCGTGAAACTTTCGCGCCGAGCATGGCAACATTTCAGAGCGGCGGGGCGGTGCTGCCGCGGACCACGAGGGTCGTCGCCAGCTCGACGCGGCCGGGGTCGGGCTCCTCGCCGGCGGCCAGCGCCAGGACCATCCGGGCCGCGGCCGCCCCCATCTCGGCGAACGGCTGGCGGACGGTGGTCATGGGCGGGCCGCACCAGCGGGTGACCTCGATGTCGTCGAAGCCGATGACGCTCAGCCGGTCCGGGATGGCGACGCCGAGCTGGCGGGCCGCCTCGTAGACGCCCAGGGCCTGCAGGTCGTCGCCGCAGAGGATCGCGGTCGGCGGGTCCGGCAGCCGCAGCAGCGACAACCCCAGCGCCAGGCCGTCCTCGAAGCAGAACGTGCCGTTGCGCACCAGCGACGGGTCGAACGGCACCCCCGCCGCGTCCATCGCCGCCCGGCAGGCCTCCAGGCGGGCCCGGGCGCACAGGTACTCGACCGGGCCGGTGATCACCGCGATCCGCCGGTGCCCCAGGTCGAGCAGGTGGCGGGTGGCGGCGATCCCGCCGCTCCAGTTCGTCGCGCCGACCGACGGCGTCGGGTGCATCGGCTCGCCGGTCGGGTCGAGCACGACGAGCGGGATGCCACTGGCCGTGAGCTGCTCGTACTGCCGCGGGCTGAGCGCCGAGTGGACCGCGATCACGCCGGCCGGGCGGCGGGCGACGAGCCGGTCGGCGGTGAGCCGCCCGGCGCTGCCGCGGGCCTGCAGGTCGGTGAACCCGACGGCCAGGCCGCGGTCGCGCACGACCTCCTCGACCCCCCGCATGATCTCCATCGCGAGGTGGCTCTCCAGGCCGAAGAACGCCACCTCGACGCTCTTCGACGGGCTCGTCGCCTCCGGCCGCCGGTAGCCGTGCTCGCGCAGCAGGGCCTCGACCCGCTCGCGGGTGTCGACGGCGATGCCGGCCCGACCGTTCAGAACTTTCGAAACGGTCGGCGGCGACACCCCGGCCAGCTCCGCGATGGCCGCCACGGTGACCTCACCCCGGCGCCGCCCGGATCGCTGCTCGTGCGCGTTCTTCCCAGCCACGACGGCATTCTAAGCACGTCCGGCCAACATCGAAGGGGCTCGCTGGGAAAGTCGGGCGAGCGGATCGACGGGCATTGACGAAGACGGGCGTCGATCGTAGCGTGAGGAAACATTTCCGGAATCTTTCCGTGCGCCGGGGCCCGCCCAGCCCCGGCTGATCACCCCTGCCCAGCGAAGGGAACGGGCCTTGACGCAGACGCAACGCCGGCCGGCGGTGACACCCACCGCGGCGGCCGAGACCCGGGGACGGCCGCGGTGGTACCGCCTGAGCCGCGACCGGGTGCTGCTGCTCGCCACGGTGCCCGGCCTGGCGGTGCTGCTCACGTTCCACTACCTGCCGCTGCTGGGCAACGTCATCGCCTTCCAGGACTTCCAGCCGTACCTCGGGACCCTGCACAGCCCGTGGAACGGCTGGGCGAACTTCGAGGTGCTCACGAGCGGCGACCCGCAGTTCGTCACGGCGCTGGGCAACACCCTGGTGATCATGCTGCTGCAGATCGGCGTGGTGTTCACCGTGCCGATCGCCCTGGCCCTGCTGCTCGACAGCCTGATCACCGAGCGGTGGAAGCGGATCGTGCAGACGGTGCTGTACCTGCCGCACTTCCTGTCCTGGGTGATCGTCGTGTCCATCTTCAACGAGCTGCTCGGCGGCAGCGGCCCGCTGAACACCTTCCTGCGCCGCCACGACCTGGCCACCGTCGACATCATCGGCAACGCCGCGGTGTTCCAGGAGCTCATCACCGGCCAGGTGCTGTGGAAGGAGGCCGGCTGGGCGATGATCCTGTTCCTGGCCGCGCTGTCGCGGATCGACCCGGAGCTCTACGAGGCGTCGGCCGTCGACGGCGCCGGCAAGGCCCGCCAGCTGTGGCACATCACGCTGCCCGGGTTGCGCAGCGTCATCGTCCTGCTGCTCATCCTGCGGCTCGGCGACGCGCTCACCGTCGGCTTCGAGCAGATCCTGCTCCAGCAGCAGGCAGTCGGCGTCGACGCCAGCGAGGTCCTCGACACCTACGTCTACAACCACGGCGTCGTCATGGGCGACTGGGGCGTCAGCGCCGCCGTCGGCCTGGTCAAGGGCCTGGTCGGGGTGGTGCTGGTGCTGGGCGCCAACCGGCTCGCCCACGCGTTCGGCGAGCCCGGCCTCTACCAGCGGAGCCCACGGTGAAAGCCCTCAAGGCCCTGGTCCTGACCCTGTGCTGCGCGCTGGTGGTGGTGCCGTTCGTCGGCATCGTCGCCACCAGCCTCTCCACCCGCGAACAGATCGTCAACGCCGGTGGCTTCGTCATCGTCCCCGACGAGATCACCTTCGCCGCCTACGAAGCGCTGTTCACCGGCGGCGTGGTGCCCCGGGCCGTCGGCGTGAGCGTCTTCATCACGGTCGTCGGCACGGCGCTGAGCCTGGCGACGACCACGCTGCTGGCCTACGGGCTCAGCCGGCCGGGCTCGCTCGGGCACCGGCCGGTGCTCTCGCTCGTCGTCGGCGCGCTGCTGTTCACGCCCGGCATCATCCCGGGGTACCTCACCGTCAGCATCCTCGGCCTGCTCGACTCCTACTGGGCCGTGATCCTGCCGGCGGTGGTCAGCGCGTTCAACGTCGTGATCCTGCGCGCGTTCTTCATGGAGATCCCCGCCGAGCTTGTGGAGAGCGCCCGCATCGACGGCGCCGGCGACTGGCAGATCCTCACCCGGATCGTGCTGCCGCTGTCCAAGGCGGTGCTGTCCGTCATCGGGCTGTTCTACGCCGTCGGCTACTGGAACGCCTTCTTCACCGCGCTGCTGTACCTCAACGACGCGGCCAAATGGCCCGTCCAGCTCGTCCTGCGCACCTACGTCGTGAACCAGCAGCAGCTCGGCGTCGACCAGGTCGGCGCCGGGAGCCTGCCCCCGCAGGAGGCGCTGCAGATGGCGATCCTCGTCATCTCGATCGTGCCGATCCTGCTGGTCTACCCGTTCGTGCAACGCCACTTCACCAAGGGCGTCCTGGTGGGCGCCGTCAAGGGCTGACCTCGCAGAGACCTTCGCAAGAACTTCGCAAAGGGAGAGCCATGCCAACCAGACGAACGCTGCTGCGCGGCGCCGCCGCCGCGGCCGTGAGCGGTCCGCTGCTCGCCGCCTGCGGCGACGGCGACACCGGCAGCCAGAACACCACCGAACGCAACCAGGGCGTCAAGCTGCCCGCCTACGCGCCGTCGACCGTCGTCAAGCCCGACCTGCCGGGCAACGCCGACGGCCTGCTCGACGCGTTCCTGTCCTACCCCGACCCGCCGGTGCAGCAGTTCACCGGCCCGCCGCTCAAGGGCGGCACGGTGTCGGCGTTCGTGCTCACCGGCTCGCCGGTGCCGCCGCCCAAGGAGAACAACCCGTTCTGGCAGGAGCTCGACAAGCGGCTCGGCACCGAGCTGAAGCTCACCATCACGCCGAGCGCCGAGATGGCGGCCAAGTTCTCCACCCTCATCACCGGCGACGACCTGCCCGACCTCATCGTGCCGGCGCTGTTCCTGCCCAACGGGGTGCCCGCCGGCATCGGCAACCTGCCGCAGTGGATGGCGACGAAGTGCACCGACCTCACCGAGTACCTCGGCGGCGACGCGGTCAAGGAGTACCCGAACCTCGCCGCGATCTCGACCGCCGCCTGGAAGCAGTGCGTGTACAACGGCGGCATCTACGGCGTGCCCGTCCCCCGCGGCGTCGCCGGCACCCTCATGTTCCGCCGCGACGACCTCGTCCAGAAGCTCGGCGTCGACCCGGACCCGAAGAGCTTCGCCGAGTTCCGCGACTTCTGCCGCAAGGTGACCGACGCCAAGGCGAACCGGTGGGCGATCGTCAACGCCGGCGGCCTGATGTTCCTGGTCCAGCAGATGCTCGGCGGGCCCAACGGCTGGCGGTGGGACGGCACGAAGCTCACCCACCAGGTCGAGAGCGAGGAGTTCCGCAAGGCGCTGTCGGACGTGGTGGCGATGTACAAGGAGGGCGTCGTCCACCCGGACAGCTTCGCCAACAACGCGCCGACGAAGCGCTGGTTCAACGCGGGCGAGGCGGTGCTCACCGCCGACCGGTACACGGCCTGGCCGCAGTACTACGCCGAGAACGTCGCCGGCCCGGCCTTCAGGATCAGCGGGATGCGGCCGCCGAAGTACGACGGCGGCGGCTTCGCGTCGACCTGGCAGTCCAGCGCGGGCGCCACGAACAACTTCACCGTGTTCAAGAAGGCCGACAAGGGCCGGATCAAGGAGCTGCTGACCCTCTGCAACTACCTGGCCGCCCCGTTCGGCACCGCGGAGTTCCTGTTCCGCCGCTACGGCGTGGCCGGCACGCACTACACCATGCAGAACGGCGGGCCGGTCTACACGCAGGCCGGCGTCACGCAGACCGCGCTCGGTGTGCGGTACATCGTCGACGCGCCCGACGCCATCTTCATCCCCGGCAACCCGGAGGCGACGAAGAGCTCGTACGAGTACCAGAAGGCCGTCATCGCCACCTCGGTCCCGGACCCGGTGATCGCGAACGGCCTCTTCTCCGACGAGTGGTCGCGCAAGCAGCCGGTGCTCGGCGGCATCGTCAACAACGGCCAGAACGACATCATCGCCGGCCGCCAGCCGCTGTCCCACCTCGACGAGATGATCAAGAACTGGCGGTCGCAGGGCGGCGACAAGGTCCGCCAGGAGTTCACCGAGCAGTTGCAGAAGCTCGGCGTCAAGTGAGCGTGCAAGTCAGGTGAGCGTGCGGATCGCGGTCGTCGGGACCGGCAACATCGCGCGGATCCACGTCGAGGCGCTGCGGGAGCTCGGCGACCGGGTCACCGTCGTGGCCGGGGTGGACATCGACGAGGCCCGGGCCCGCGAGTTCTGTGCGGCGCACGGGATCCCGCGCGCCGGCGCGGACCTGCCGGCGGTCCTGGCCGCCACCCGCCCGGACCTCGTCCACGTGTGCACCCCGCCGGGCGCGCACCTGGACGCGGCCCGGGCCGCCCTCGCGGCCGGCGCGCACGTGCTGGTCGAGAAGCCGCCGACGCTGACCCTGCGGGAGTTCGACGAGCTCGCCGCGGCCGGCCCGGTCGCCACCGTCTTCCAGCACCGCTTCGGCGCCGGGGTACAGCGTCTCAGGGCGGCGGACTTCGGCCGCCCGCTCGTCGCCCAGTGCGACACGAGCTGGTTCCGGCCGCAGGAGTACTTCGACGTCCCGTGGCGCGGCAACTGGGACACCGAGGGCGGCGGCCCGACGATGGGCCACGGCATCCACCAGATGGACCTGCTGCTGGCCGTGCTCGGCGACTGGACCGAGGTGCGGGCCGTGGCCCGGCGGCAGGCCCGCCGGGTCGCGACCGAGGACCTGTCGCTCGCGCTCGTCGAGTTCGACAGCGGCGCCGTGGCGAGCGTGGTCAACAGCGTGCTGTCGCCGCGCGAGGAGAGCCGGCTGCGCTTCGACTTCGAGCGGGCCACCGTCGAGCTGACCCACCTCTACGGCTACGGCGACGACGACTGGCGGGTCACCCCGGCGCCGGGCCACGAGGCGGCGTGGACCGGCCCGAGCGGGGCGAGCGGGCACCGCGCGCAGTTCGCGGCGGTGCTCGACGCCCTGGTAGCCGGCGAGCCGCTGCCGGTGACCGCGGCCGAGGCCCGCCGGACGCTGAGCCTCGTCGCCGCCATCTACGCGTCGGCCTTCACCGGCCGGCCGGTCCGGCCCGCCGACGTCGGGCCGGGCAGCCCCTTCTACGACCGCATGCAGGGCTCCGGCCCGCCTTGGGAGGCACCGTGACCGAACCTGTTCCCGCCGGGTTGGCGCTCACCCACGAGCACGACCGGTCGCTGCGCGTGTCGTGGCGCGGCGGCGAGCTGTTCCGCTACGTCCACGGGCCGTGGGACGCCCGCGTGGAGTCGCCGAAGCCGTACCTGCACCCGATCCGCACGCTGTCGGGGCGCGAGGTCAGCCTGTACCGCCCGCACGACCACGTGTGGCACAAGGGCCTGTCGATCGCGCTCAGCAACGTCGGCCGGGAGAACTTCTGGGGCGGCCCGACCTACCTGCGCGACCTCGGCGGCTACGCGCAGCTGCCCAACAACGGCAGCCAGGACCACGCCGGGTTCGAGGAGATCTCCACGGACGATTCGGCGGTACTGCTGGTGCAGCGCCTCGACTGGACCGCCGAGCGCGGCGGGCCGGTCCTCGCCGAGCGCCGCTCCCTCGCCGTGACCGTGCGGCCGGACGCCGGGGCCTGGCGCCTGGAGGTGGCGACCGAGCTGCGCAACGTCAGCGGCGCCGGCCTGGCGATCGGCAGCCCGCAGACGGAGGGGCGCGCGGGCGCCGCCTACAGCGGCCTGTTCTGGCGCGGCCCGCGCAGCTTCAGCGGCGGCACCGTGCGCACCGCGACCGCCGAGGGTACCGACGAGCTCAACGGCACGGCCGCGCCGTGGCTCGCCTTCACCGGCCGCCACGACACGGACGGGGCGTCCTCGACGCTCGTCTTCGCCGATCACCCGGACAACCCCGGCCACCCGACGCCGTGGTTCGTCCGCAGCGGCGTGTACGCCGTGGTCTGCCCGGCCCCGTTCGCCCTGCGCCCGGTCGAGCTGGCCGCGGGTGCCACTCTCGCCCTGCGCTACGCGGTGGTGGTGGCCGACGGCGAGTTCGACGCCCCGGCCTGCGAGCAGCTGGCCGCCTGGTGAAAGGGGTGCTGTTCGACGCCGGCGGCGTGCTGCTGCGCGACGCGCCACCGCCGGGGCCGCCGGTCGAGGCCTACCCGGACACCGGGCCGGCGCTGGAGCGGCTGCGGGCCGCAGGGGTCCGGATGGCGGCGGCCGCCGAGCTCGGCTTCGCGGCGCTCACCCTGTCCCGCGCGGCTGGCCAGTCCCTGAACGACGTCGTCGACATCGTCACCGGTCGCTTCGCCGATCACTGAAAGTTTCACTTCCAGTATTTCGAAAACCGTCCCCCGGAACCGCATTCTTTGCGCTCCCAGGCCTGGTCGGGCCGGGTCCGAAAATTGCCCGTCGACGGGCGCTGCACAGGGATTGCGAATTCGACAATGCTGGGGTTCATCCCCGCCCACCGCCGAATCGTTTTTCGAAAACGCACTCAGGCGAACCGTACTGGAAAGGCACAGCATGGACAGGAACCGGAGGCGGTCGCGCGCAGCGATCACCGTCGCGGCCGTCGGTGCGCTCGTCACCGGCGTCGTGGTGAGCCTCGCCACCACCGCGAACGCGGCGACGACGCTCGGCGCCTCGGCGGCCGAGAAGGGCCGCTACTTCGGCACCGCGGTCGCGGCGTACAAGCTCAGCGACAGCACGTACAGCACCATCCTGAACCGCGAGTTCAACATGGTGACGCCCGAGAACGAGATGAAGTGGGACGCCACCGAGCCGTCGCAGAACAGCTTCTCGTACGGCTCGGCCGACCAGATCGTCGCCCGCGCGCAGCAGCAGGGCATGCGGGTGCGCGGGCACGCCCTGGCGTGGCACTCGCAGCAGCCCGGCTGGGTGAACAACCTGTCCGGCACCGCGCTGCGCAACGCGATGCTCAACCACGTCACCCAGGTCGCCACGTATTACAAGGGCAAGATCTACGCCTGGGACGTGGTCAACGAGGCGTTCGCGGACGGCAGCACCGGCGCGCGGCGCGACTCGAACCTGCAGCGCACCGGCAACGACTGGATCGAGGCCGCGTTCCGCGCCGCCCGCGCGGCCGACCCGGGCGCGAAGCTCTGCTACAACGACTACAACACCGACGGGCAGAACGCGAAGTCCAACGCCGTCTACGCGATGGTCCAGGACTTCAAGAGCCGCGGCGTGCCGATCGACTGCGTCGGCTTCCAGTCGCACTTCAACCCCCAGTCGCCGGTCCCGTCCGACTACCAGGCGAACCTGCAGCGCTTCGCCAACCTCGGCGTCGACGTGCAGATCACCGAGCTCGACATCGAGGGCTCCGGCACCGCGCAGGCCAACAACTTCCGCACGGTCACCCAGGCCTGCCTGAACGTCTCGCGCTGCACCGGCATCACGGTGTGGGGCATCCGCGACAGCGACTCGTGGCGCGCCAGCGGCACCCCGCTGCTCTTCGACGGCAACGGCACCAAGAAGGCCGCCTACGACGCGGTCCTCCAGGCGCTCAACGGCGGCAACCCGACCTCCCCGTCGCCGTCCAACCCGTCGTCGCCGTCGCCGTCGAACCCCTCGTCGCCCTCGCCCTCCCAGTCGAACCCGAACCCGGGCACCGGCGGATGCACCGCCACCGTCTCGATCAACCAGTGGCAGGGCGGGTTCGTCGCCACGGTCCGGGTCACCGCCGGCTCGTCCGGCACGAACTCCTGGTCGGTGCGGCTGACCCTGCCGTCCGGCGCGACCATCAGCAACGCCTGGAACGCCGACCGCAGCGCGAGCAGCGGCGCGGTCACGTTCACGAACGTGTCCTACAACGGGAAGATCAACGCGGGGCAGTTCACCGAGTTCGGCTTCCAGTCCAGCGGCACGGCCGGCACGCTCACGCCGACCTGCACGGCCGCCTGACGCAACCCCTCGAACCGCCGCCGCGGAGGCTCCACGGTCGCCTCCGCGGCGGCTCCGTGTCCGGGGACCGCGTCGCTGCTGAGGCGCACCGGCGCGGTGAGCCTCAGCGGCCGGCGGCGATGTTGCGCCAGTCGCGCGGGGTCACGCCGAACGCCGCCCGGAACCGGCGGGCGAAGTGGGCCGGGTCGCGGAAGCCGTGGCGGCGGGCGATCGTCGCCACGGTCCGGTGGTCGTTGGCCGGGTCGGCGAGGTCGGCCCGGGCCGCGTCGAGCCGCTGGCTGATGATCCACTGCTCGACGCTGAACTCGGCCGCGGCGCACACGCTGTAGAGGCGCCGGGTCGAGATGTTCAGCGCGGCCGCGATGCTGTTCGCGCCGAGCTCCGGGTCGCCGAGGTGCTGGCGGATGTACGCGCGGATCTGCGTGGGCAGCGTGTCCGCGGCGGCCGGGTGGCGCTCCTCGCCGGCCGCGGACAGCAGCACCGCCCGGGCCAGCTCCACGCTCGAGCGCCCGACGCCGGCCGCGACGCGCTCGTCGCTGAGCCGCTCGGGGTCCCGCGTGATCGCCGCGACGTGCACGGCCACCAGCTCGTACAGCGGGCTGCGCAGCAGGTTCGGCGCGGCCCGCCGGATCACGTCGGGCGGCAGGGCGAGCTCGTCGACCGGGATCTGCAGCGCCCGGCCGGCGCCCGGGCCGCCCCACGAGAAGTGGTACGGCTCGGTGAGGTCGGTACAGGTCAGCGTGCCCACCGGCACGGCACGGCCGAGGCCGAACTGCTCCTGCCGGCCGAGGTTGCGCTCCTGGACGGCGAACGACACCAGCGGGCCGCAGCCCTGCCGGACCTGCTTGGGACTGCGGGTGAGGCTCAGGCCGTGGCTCGACTCGGTGCGCACCGCCTGGATCGCGCCGATCTGCCAGAACTCCACCAGCGCCGCGACCGGGCGGCCGTCGTCGAGCCGCTCGGCCAGGCCGACGGTGGACGGCGCGGTGGCGTCGACGAGGACGGACCGCAGGGCCTCGATCCGCTCCCGCGGGGGCAGGGCGGACGTATCGAGGATGACCGCCATGTGGCCCTACTGTAGCGAAGCGTGCGCCGGGCGCATCTCGGGCGAGCTGTCGGGTTTCAGTCCCCCGTCGCTTCAGTTGCCCGCTTCGAAGAGCGCGGCGAGCCGCGCGCGGCCGGCGACGCCGAGCCGCCGGTACACGCGGCCGAGCCGCGCGGCGACCGTGCGGTGCGACAGGTACAGCCGCTCGGCGATCTGCCGGTTGGTCAGGCCCTCGGCGGCGAGGCGGGCGATCCGCAGCTCCCAGGCGGGCAGCCGGCCGGCCGGGTGGGCCGGCGCCTCGGGCAGGCCGAGCGCGGCCCGGGCCCGCGCCGCCCACGGGGCGAGGCCGAGGTCGTCGAACACGGCGAGCGCGGCGCGCAACGCCTCCGGGTCCCGCCGCCGCTCGCCGTGGTGCAGCTGCAGGCGCGCCCGGAACAGCGGCCACCGGCCGAGCTCCCCGCGCAGGGCGCCGGCGTCCCGGTCTTCCCGCAGTACCGCTGCGGCATAGTCCGCACAGACGAGCATCATCGGCGCCGGGACGCGGCGCGCGGCCTCGGCGAGCTCTCCGAGCGCCTCCCGTGCCTCCGCGACGGCCCCCGCCGCCACCGCGGCGTCGGCGAGGTCCGGCGCGAGCCACCACCGCACCGTCGGGTGCCCGCCCCCCGCGAGCCCGTCCGTCAGCAGCCGCAGCGCGTCGCCGGGCCGCCCGTCGAGCAGCGCGAGCCGGGCCCGGATCTGCTGGAGGCCGCCGGGCAGCGACAGGTGCTCGATCCCGGCGAGGTGTACCTCCGCGCCGCCGGCGTCACCGCGGAGCGCGGCGACCATCGCCAGGTTGGTGCGGGCGAACATCTCGGCGATGTGCTCGCCGGTCTCGACCGCGAGCTCGCAGGCCTCGACCGAGTCGGCGACGACCCGGTCGAGCTGCCCGAGCCAGATCCGCCCCCAGCCGCCGACCCCGAGCGACCGGGCGAGCGAGCCGAGCAGCCCCTGCGCACGGCTCGCGTCGGCCGCGCCGGCGTACCACCGGGCGGCCCGCGGCAGGTCGCCGAGGACGAACGCGGCGCTGGCGAGGTACCGCAGCTCCTCGACGCCCCGCGGCGCCTGCCGGGCGAGCCGCCGCAGCAGGTCGGCGCCGTGGGCATCGGGCGCGTTGAACGCCAGGATCGTCAGCCGCCGCCCGTCGTCGGCCCCGAGGGGCAGCGCGTCGAGCGCGTCGGCCACCGCCGCCCGCTCGGCGGCACCGCCGGCGAGGAAGAAGCACCGGGCCCCGGCCCGCCAGAGCAGCTCGGCGCCGACGTCGCTGCTGCCGCTGGCCCGGGCGGCGGCGGCGAGCTCCTGGATCCGGGGCGCACCGCCGCCGGGCTCGAACGCGACGGTCTCGGCCAGGCTGAGCAGCCTTCCGCGCCGCTCGGGATGGCCCGGCCGCTGGGTTGGCTGTGTTCCTCCCGCCTGTTGTGCTCCCTGCATCTGCTCGGCCTGCCCGGCCTGCCCGGCCTGCCCAGCTTGCTCGGCTTGCCCAGCTTGCTCGGCCTGTTCTGCCTGGGTGACCAGGGCGGCGGCCTCGGCGTGGGCGCCTACCCGCGCGGCGAGCTCGGCGGCCCGGACGAGGAGCCCACCGCGACGCCCGGCATCGCGGGTCAGCTCGGCGGCCCGGCGCAGGGCAGCGAGCGCAAGCCCGTCGCTCCGCCCGTTCGCGAACGTCTCCAGCCGCAGCGAGAGCCCTTCGTCGACCCCGGTGGCGGCGGCGGCCCGGTGCCACAGCTGCCGGTGCGGGTCGTCCCCGAGCACCTCGGCGAGCGCATCGTGGGCGGCGAGCCGTTCACCGGCACGGGCCCGGGCGTACACGGCCGACCGCACGAGCGGATGCCGGAACCGCAGCTCACCCCCGCCGGCGAGCAGCAGGTCAGCACCGGCCACCTCCTGCGTCGTCGCCGACCCGACCGCCTCACCGGCAAGCGCGGAAGCCGCAAGCCGCAGCCGCCCCGCGTCACACCCGGGCTCGGCCGCCGCGACAAGCAACAACGCTCGGGCCGCCGAGCTGAGCGCCCCGGCCCGCGCCGCGAAAGCCACCTCGAGCCGCTCGGCGAGCGACACGACGGGTTCAGCGCCCGGCGCTTCCACCAGGCCCCCCGCTATCCCCTCAGCCGCGCTCCCCTCGACCACCCACGCCTCAACCGCACTCTCCGCACCCACCCGCGCCCCGGTCACTCGCTCCGCGCCAACCCGCGCCTCGGCCACACGCTCCGCACCCGCGAGCGGGACGCGCGGCGGCGGCGCCGGCGACCGCAGCGCCGCGGGCAGCTCGGCGAGGGCCAGCGGGTTCCCGCCGGCCCGGTCGAGCACGGCCTCCCGCAGACCCGCCGGAAGCCGCGGCACGGCCCGGTCGAGGAGCCGCTCGGCATCGGGCCGGGCCAGCCCGGCGAGGGTCAGCTCGGGCAGCCCCGGCACGGTCTCCCCACCGCGCTGGTCGGTCGCCGCGACCGCCAGAATCCGCAGGTCGCCGATGCGCCGGGCGACGAACGACAGCACGGTACGGGTGGCCCGGTCGACCCAGTGCAGATCGTCGACGAGCAGCGCGACGGGCGCGGCCTCGGCGAGCAGTTCGAGGGTGGCGAGCGCGACGGCATAGACGGCCGGCTCCGTGTCGTACCGCCCCAGCGCCGCCCGCAGCGCCTCCTGGTGCTGGGTCCCGAGCTCGCCGGCGTACGGAAGGAAGGGCTGCAGCAGCCGCCGCAGGCCGTCGTACGGCATCCGGCCCACCGAGTCGACCCCGGTGGCACCGGCGACGGCGAACCCGCCGAGCTCCGCGCGGACGGCGGCGAGCAGCGCGGTCTTGCCCATGCCGGCCTCACCGCGGATGATCACGGCCGCCCCGTGCCCGCTCCGGGCCCCGTCGGCGAGCCGTCGCACGACGGCCAGCTCGGCGTCACGGCCGACAAGCTGCGGGGCACCGATGACCGACACGCCCGCCACTCTGGCAGACGCCGCGAGAGCGATTGGCGTGGACAGTGGTAAATGTCCGGATGGCAAGGCGAACTCCGCACTGACAGACAACAACAGCGCAGCGTCAGTCAGAATCCACTGTCAGTCAACCACCCAGTCAGTACATACCGTCACCGCACAGCGACGCTCCATGATCACGGACGTTCGTGCGTCGCGGCCGGCGGTATGAGGCGGCGCAGGACGGCCAGGGCGTACGTGTCCTCAGGGGTCGCGCCCAGCGCGTCCGGCTGGCCGTCCACCGTCACGCGCCACCCGTCCCCCGCCCGCTCCAGCCGGCGGAACCCCTCGCCCAGCAGCGACCGCAGCTGGTCCTCGCGCGGAAGCCAGATCGCCTCGTCGCGCTCGATGTCGTCGAGCGCCCACTCCGTCGTGCCGTTGAAACCGATCACCGTGCCGTGCGGGACCTCGTGGATCTGGATGATCATGTCGCTGAGGACGAAGGCCTGGTCGTCCAGGCCGCGGTCCGGGATGCCGAAGCGGTCGCCCGGCGCGGGTTCCCATACCAGGCCGGCGGCGCGCAGCTCGTGGGCGAGTTCGACGCTGATCACGCTTCCCATCCTTCCCTGTTACGCGGTTCAGGTGCACGCCCTGGCGGCCCGGCCCGCCATTGACAGCATTAGACCGCACACCTACGTTGATGGAACTTATCCGGTTCAGTACCCCGCGCCGACTTCCAACACCCCCTTGAAAGGAATCGACGTGAAGAAACCCCTCGCCGGGCTGCTGGCACTGGCCGCCACCGCACTCGCGCTCGCCGGGTGCGGCGGCGACGACGCCGGCGACGACGGCAAGATCGGCGGTGAGATCACCGTCCTGACGCAGCGCACCGACATCGTGAACACGGTCTTCCAGGACTACAAGAAGAAGTTCGAAGCCAAGTATCCCGGCACGACCGTCAAGTTCGAGGCGATCACGGACTACGAGGGCGAGGTCCGGGTCCGGATGAACACCGACGACTACGGTGACGTCCTGCTCATCCCCAACTCCGTCAACGCCGACCAGCTCCCCTCGTTCTTCGAGCCGCTCGGCACCGTCGACGAACTGCAGGGCAAGTACCGCTTCGTGCGCACCGAGCAGACCTTCGGCGGGAAGGTGTACGGGCTGGCCATCACCGGCAACGCCCAGGGGTACGTCTTCAACAGGAAGATCTGGACCCAGGCCGGCGTCACGCAGCCGCCGAAGACGCCGCAGGAGTTCCTCGACGCGCTCAAGGCGATCAAGGAGAAGACGAGCGCCACCCCGCTGTACACCAACTACAAGGACGGCTGGCCGCTCGGCCAGTGGGAGGGCTCGCGCGGCTCCGTGTCCGGTGACCCCGACGCCGCCATCAAGCTGGCCAAGGACGACAGCCCGTGGGCGGCCGGCAAGGAGCACTTCATCATCGACTCGCTGCTGTACGACGCGGTGAAGGCCGGGTACACCGAGGCCGACCCGACGACCACGAACTGGGAGCAGTCCAAGGGCCTGCTGGGCACCGGCAAGATCGCCACGATGATGCTCGGCTCCTGGTCGGTCGTGCAGATGCAGCAGGCCGCGCCGAGCGCGGACGACATCGGCTACTGGCCGTTCCCGAACCAGACCGGCGGTAAGTTCCACACCGTCGTCAGCGGCGACTACAAGAACGCGATCAACATCCACTCGAAGAACAAGGCCACCGCGCGGGCCTGGATCGACTGGTTCACCGACGAGTCGAACTACGCGACCGACCAGGGCGGCGTCTCGCCGCTGAAGACGGCCGGCATGCCGAAGACCCTGGAGGGGCTGACCGCGGCGCAGACCGAGTTCATCGAGTTCAACCCGGCGCCGAAGGGCGAGGAGGGACTGGCCGAGAAGATCGGCAACGCGGCCGAGATCGCCCTCTACGACGGCAAGTACCGCCAGGGCATCGTCGACGCCGCCCGCGGCGCGAAGAACCAGTCGAAGGAGCAGATCTTCGCCGACCTGAACAAGAAGTGGGCCGACACCCGGGCCAAACTCAAGTAACCCTCGTCGATGCGCGGGCGGGCCGCCCCCGCCCGCGCAAGGCTGCTGGAGAGTCGCCACAGATGCTCACCGCCACGAAAACCGAGGCTCCGGCGCGGTCCCGCCAGCGCGGGAATCGCAAGCGCAGGACAAGCACCCCGTACGTGTTCCTGCTCGTGCCGCTCACCCTGCTCATCGTGTTCACCTACATCCCGGTGGTGAACATGTTCTGGTACAGCGTCACCTCCTGGGACGGGCTGAGCCCCACCCAGGAGTTCGTGGGCCTGGACAACTACGTCGAGATCGCTACGCGGCCCGAGCTGTTCGGCGTGCTCAAGGTGAGCCTCTACTACATCGGCGCCTCGGTCGTGCAGATCGTCCTCGCGCTCTACTTCGCCACGATCCTGAGCTTCCAGACCCGGTTCCGGAGCCTGTTCAAGGGCATCATCTTCTTCCCGTACCTCATCAACGGCGTCGCCATCGGCATGATCTTCCTGTTCTTCTTCCAGCCGGGCGGGACCCTCGACGCGGCGCTGTCCTCGGTGGGGCTGGGCTCGCTGTCGCAGCAGTGGCTGGGCGACCCCGACGTCGTGAACTACTCCCTCGCCGGGACGTCGGTCTGGCGGTACCTCGGCCTCAACTTCGTGCTGTTCCTCGGCGCGATCCAGTCGATCCCGGCGCATCTCTACGAGGCCGCCGAGCTCGACGGCGCGAACCGCTGGGACCAGTTCCGCCACCTGATCCTGCCCGGCATCCGTCCCGTCGTCGGGCTGTCGTTCATCCTGGCGATCTCGGGTTCGCTGTCGGTGTTCGAGATCCCGTTCATCATGACCGGCGGCGCGAACGAGAGCGAGACGTTCGTGATCCAGACGGTCAACATGGCCTTCAAGTACTACAAGCTCGGCCTGGCCTCCGCGATGGCGGTCGTGCTGCTGCTCATCATCCTGCTGGTGACGTGGGTGCAGCGGCGGGTCGCGCCCGACGAGAGGGTGGACCTGTCATGATCCGCGCGCTGGCCGTCACGTGGAAGTACGTCTCCCTCGTCGCCGCCTCGGTCGTGGTGCTGCTGCCGCCGGTCGTGCTGGTGCTGGCCTCGTTCAAGACGCACGACGAGTTCGCCACGACCGGCCCCTTCGACCTGCCGAGCCACTTCGACTTCGGCAACTACGTCACCGCGTTCACCAAGGGCAACATGCTGCGCGGCTTCGCCAACACGTCGATCATCCTCGCCGTGTCGCTGGCCGGGACGGTGCTCATCGGCTCGATGGCGGCCTACGCGATCGACCGCTTCGCGTTCCGCCTGCGCCGCCTCGTCGTGCTGCTGTTCCTGCTGGCCACGCTGGTGCCCGGGGTGACCACGCAGGTGGCGACGTTCAAGGTGGTCAACGCCCTGGAGCTGTACAACACCCGCTGGTCGGCGATCATCCTGTTCCTGGGCACCGACATCATCGCGATCTACATCTTCCAGCAGTTCCTGCGGGGCGTGCCGATCGAGCTCGACGAGGCCGCCGCGATCGAGGGCGCGGGCCCGTTCACCGTGTACTGGCGGATCATCCTGCCGCTGCTGAAACCGGCCATCGCGACCGTGGTCATCATCAAGGGCATCGCCATCTACAACGAGTTCTACATCCCGTTCCTGTACATGCCGTCGCAGGAGCTGGGCGTGATCTCGACGTCGCTGTTCCGCTTCAAGGGCCCGTTCGGCGCCCAGTGGGAGGTCATCTCGGCCGGCGTCATCCTGGTGATCATCCCGACCCTGGTCGTGTTCCTGTTCCTGCAGCGCTTCATCTACAACGGCTTCACCGCCGGCTCCGGCAAGTGAGTCAGCCGCGCACGACCTCGTTCGCGGCGAGCAGCTCGGTGCGCTGGGCGATCAGGTCGCGCAGGCGGGCCGCCTCGGCGCCGGCGGCGCCGCCGGCCGCGGCCGCCACCTTGTCCACTGTGGACAGGGCAAGACCCGACGCGAACAGCGTGCGGTAGAGGTCGCGGTAGGCGCGCTCGTACACCGGCCGGAACACCGCGCTGGCGAGGGCGCGCTCCTTCAGCGCGTTGCCGCCGCGCGGGCCGCCCATCCGGGCCGCGTCGTACGGGCCCTGGCCGGCGTTGCCGCTGAAGGTGAGGTTGTGGTCCCAGGCGACGACGGTGAACCGGCGGCGGCCCAGGTCGTACCAGAGGTAGTAGTTGTGGCCGGGTCCGGCCATGTCGTCGAAGTTCAGCAGCAGGTTCTGCAGCGCGGCGTACCGCGCGAACGCCTCGACGTCGACGTGCCCGGCGAGCTCCCGGTCGAAGGCGGCGTCGCTCGCCGTGGTCGCCCAGCGGATCAGGTCGATGACCGGCTGGAGGTCCTGGCTGCCCTTCATGGTGACCTGCTTGAAGTCGTCGGCGTAGTCGACCGGGTCGCCGCCCTGGTCGGCGAAGCGGCTGGTGCTCAGCGCCTTGTACAGCACGCCGTCGGCGCCGAGCCGGGCGGCGAACTCCTTGTCGGGGTGCTCGACGACGAGCCGCGCGACGGCCGGGCGGTCGTTGACCTGCAAGCTGGCATAGGTGTACCGCTGGGCCGCCTCGCCGGCCGCGCGCAGCAGCTCCAGGGACACCGCCTCGTTGAGCACGGTGCCGGAGCCGACCCGCAGGGCGATCTCCTCGTGGCCCTGGAAGCGCCGGCCGGCGGCGAAGTGGTCGAAGCTGACCAGCCACGGCAGCGTCTCGGGCTCCTCGGCGCGCAGCGGGGTCCGCGCGAACCCGCCACCACCGAAACCACCACCGCCACCGGGGAAGCGGCCGCGGGTCTCGCCGTTGCGCGACAGCGCGCCCAGCGTGGAGTTGCCCTTGAGCCGCACCCCGACGCTCGGCACGAGCACGCCGTCGACGACGAGGTCGGCCTCGAGGTACTCCTTGGCGCCCTCCTTGAAGTAGGCGTCGAGCATGCGCTGGTAGTCGGCGTCGCGGAAGGTCAGCCGCAGGGTGTGGGGCCGGCCGGCGTCGAACAGGTCGCCGCGCCCGGCGACGTCGACCTCGACCCGGTCGGTGGCGGCGGCGCCCGGGCTGGTGACGAACGGCCGGATCCGGGCGGACGCGAACGTGGCCAGGACCACCACGAACGCGGCGCACGCGGCCAGCAGCCGCCAGTACAGCCGGACCCGCACCATCACAGGTCCGTCTGGTCGTACCCGGTCAGGACGGTCACCCGCTGGCCGGCGGTGTGCTCGACCATGGCGCGCTCGTCGTTGAAGGTGCGCAGCGCGTGGCCCGCACGGTCGGGGGTCGACACCGCGACAGTGAACTACGGCAACCTCAGAGTTCCCTGTGAGTCATCTGCCGTTCACCGGCTATCGGACGAGGTCGTTGGCGGTGCGGAGCACCGGCGCCGCCGACCACGCTGCCGGGGGCAGCGCCGCCAGGGCCGGCGGGCCGGTGACCGCGAACGTCGCCGACTCGCCCGGCAGCAGGGTCACCAGCTGGCGGTCGACCGACGCCGCGGGGTCGAGGCGGTCGGGGAACAGGGTCAGGTCACGCAGCAGCGTGCGGGCCGTGACCCGGACCGCGACACCGTCCGCCGCCGGAGTGACCGCGACGTCCGCGGCCGGCGCCGGGTAGGCCAGGTCGACGTCCTCGGCGAACAGCCACAGCGCCCGGTCGGCGTCGGCGGTGTCGGCGACGACCAGTTCGCCGGCCGGGTCGTCGGGCGTGGCGACGTCGGCCGGCAGCGCCACGGTGACCGCGGCGCCCGGCGGCACGTCGACGGTGAGGGTCGCCTTGGCCCGCGGGTCGCCGCCGAAGGAGAGCCGCCGCACGTCGAACGACGCCAGCCACGGCGTGGCCGAGTCGTTCACCACGACCAGCGCCGGGGCGCCGTTGCGCGGCTGGAGGGTGGCGAAGCGCTCGGCGTAGACGCGGCGCAGCGCGTGCCACAGCGGCTTGCGCCGGCCGTCGCCGTCGACCGCCGACCACGACGTCACCGGCCAGTTGTCGTTGAGCTGCCACACGATCGTGCCCATGCACAGCGGGCGCAGCGAACGGAAGTGGGCGATGCCGAACCCGATCGCGCGGGCCTGGTTGAGCTGGGTCGCCCAGTGCCAGTCGTCGAACGTCGCCGGCGGCGGGAAGTGGCCCTCCAGGCCGCGGGCGAGCTTGTCGTTGCCGCCGCCCGCCTTCTGGTGGTGGGCGATGCCGGGCGAGGACGGGGTGAGCGGCTCGTCGCTCACCGCGCGGCGCAGCGTGGCGTAGGCCGGCGGGGCCTGGAAGCCGAACTCGGCGACGAACCGCGGCCGGTAGGTGCCGTAGTGGCGGTAGTCCTCGCGGTTCCACACGTCCCAGATGTGCATCGTGCCGTGCGCCGGGTCGTTCGGGTGCAGGCCCCGCTCCAGCGAACCGTCGCCCGACCACGGGCTGCCGGGCCAGTACGGCCGGGTCGGGTCGGCCGCCGCGACGACGCCGGGCAGCACGCGCAGGTAGTAGCCGAGGCCCCAGGTGCGGCCCTCCAGCTCCTCGGGCCAGCCCCAGTCGTGGTAGCCCCAGATGTTCTCGTTGTTGCCGACCCACATCACGAGGCTCGGGTGCGGCATCAGCCGGACCACCTGCTCCCGCGCCTCGGCGGCCACCTCGGACCCGATCGGGTCCTCCTCCGGGTAGGCCGCGCACGCGAACAGGAAGTCCTGGCCGACGAGCACGCCGAGCTCGTCGGCCAGGTCGTAGAAGTCGTCGCTCTCGTACCGCCCGCCGCCCCACACCCGCAGGTAGTTCACGCCGGCGGCGACGGCCTGGCCGATCCGCTCGGCGTAGCGGGCCCGGTCGACGCGGGTGACGAACGCGTCGTCGGGGATCCAGTTGACCCCGCGGACGAAGACCGGGGTGCCGTTGACCCGCAGTGTGAACGGCGTGCCGTCGGCGTCGGGCGTGGTGTCGAGCTCGGCGGTGCGGAAGCCGATCCGCCGCTCCCAGCGGTCGTCCTCCAGGGTCACGACGAGGTCGTAGCGGTGCGGCTCGCCGAGGCCGCGGGGCCACCACAGCCGCACGTCGGGGACCTCGACCGCGACGACGGCCGCGGTCGCCCCGGCCGGCACCTCCACCGCCGCGCGCTGCCCGCCCACCTCGGCGGTCAGGGTGAGCGGCCGGTCGTTCGCCTGCCCCGACGCCCGCTCCACCGTCACGTGCACCTCGACCCGGCCCGTCGTGCCGTCGACCGTCACCAGCGGCCGCACCTCGGCCAGCCGGGCGACGGACCACGCGTGCAGGCCGATCGGCTGCCAGATGCCGGCGGTGACGACGGTCGGACCCCAGTCCCAGCCGAAGTTGCAGGCCATCTTCCGGATGTACTGGAAGGGCTCGGGGTAGGCGTTCGGGCGGGTCCCGAGCGCGTCGCGGACCGTCTCGGCGTAGTCGTAGGCCGAGTCGAAGCGCACGCTGAGCCGGTTGCCGGTGGGGCGCAGCAGGTCGCGCACGTCGAAGCGGTAGCCGCGGTGCATGTTGGCGGTGCGGCCGAGCACGACGTCGTTGAGCACCACGGTCGCGACCGTGTCGAGGCCCTCGGCGACCAGCTGGACCCGGTCGGCGCCCTGGGCCGTCTCGGGGGCGTCGAACGTCGTCTCGTACCGCCACGCGGTGCGCCCGATCCAGTGCAGCCGCTCCTCGTTGTCGTCGAGGAACGGGTCGGGGATGCGCCCGGCGGCGAGCAGGTCGGTGTGCACGCACCCCGGCACCGAGGCCGGCACCGGGCCGTCGACCGAGGCGTCCTGCGGGGCATCCTCCGGGGCGTCGATCGCGCGCAGGGTCCACCCGGTGTGGAGGGGGCGTACAGGCATGCGGTGCTCCTGCCGAACAGCGTACTGAAGCGGATAAGTAACGGGAACCTGACAGTAGGGCCGATTGTTCGGCAGTGTCAACCAACAGGGGCTGAACCGCTTCGCCTCAGCGGCGGGCGGAGCGCAGCGGACGTGTCGACTCGCGCGGGTTGAGCGTGCCGGGCGGCAGCGTCACGTGGCGCACCTCACCGCCGTCGAGGGTGGCCAGCAGCGCCTGCGCCGCCAGCTCCGACTGCCGGGCCGGGGTCTGCTCGACCGCGGTGATCGACGGCATGGTGATCTGGCACAGGTCGGAGTCGTCCCAGGCGACGATCGACACGTCGTCGGGGACCGACAGGCCCATCTCGTGCACGACCTTGAGCGACGCCGCGGCCATCACGTCGTTGTCGAACACCACCGCCGTCGGCGGCTCGGCGCCGGTCATCAGCTCACGCATGGCGCGCATGCCGTCGACCGCGCTGTAGTTGGTGTACAGCACCGAGTATCGCAGCCCGGCCCGCTCGACCGCCGCCGTATAGGCCAGGTCGCGCTGGTGGGTGTGGAACAGCTCCTCGGTGCCGGCGACGCGGGCGACCGTGCGGTGGCCGAGGGCGCGCAGGTAGCCGACGATCGCGCCGGCGGTGCCGGCCACGTCGGCGTCGACGGTGCTGAACCCGGCCGGGTCGGGGCTGCCGCCGATGATCGCCGCGGGCAGCCCGATCTCCAGCAGCGCGGTGAGCCGCGGGTCGGTCTTGCGCAGGTCGGTGAGGATGACGCCGTCGACGTGCCGGCCGGCCCACCACTTGCGGTAGACGTCGACGGTGTCGTCGATGTCGTCGACGAGGTGCAGCACGAGCGCGATCTGGCGCCGGTTGAGCTCGGCCTCGACCCCGCTGAGCATCTGCGTGAACCACGAGTCGATGACCATCTGGCGGGGCGGGCGCACCAGCACCAGCCCGACCGCGTTGGCCCGGGCGGTGCCCAGCGAGCGGGCCGCGATGTTCGGCGCCCAGCCCAGGTCGCGGGCGGCGGCGAGGACCCGGGCGCGGGTCTGCTCGGAGACGCCCGGCCGGCCGTTGAGCGCGTAGGAGACGGCCGCCTCGGAGACGCCGGCGTGGATCGCGACCTGGCGGATGGTGACGCGGGTGGGCGCGGCGGCCTCCGCGCCGTCGTCCTTGCCCGCTGCCGCCACGTCGTGACACTACATGGCGCTGTAGCGTCTCCGGGGGAGGTGGGCATGGCGCCCGAACGAGCGCGGGGCCGATCGCGCGGCAGACTGCGCGGCCGCGTCAGGGCCGCCCTCGACGGGGTCGAGCACCTCGCCGGCGGCCTCGCGACCGCCGTCCTCGCCCTCGTCGCGCTGGCCTGGCTCGTGGTCACCGCGGTCGCCTGCCTGGCCGGCGTGGGCCTGCTGCTGGTGCCGTCCGCCCTGCGCATGCTGCGCTCGGTCGCCGACCGGGAGCGGGCCCGGCTGTCGCGCTGGGCGGCGCCGCTCGCCGCCGCCGGGCCCGCCCCGCGCACGCTGCGGGCCGCGGCCGGTGATCCGGTGGTGCGGCGGGAGGCGCTGTGGCTGCCGCTGCACGCGACCCTGGGGCTGCTGCTCGGGCTGGCCGGGGTGACGCTGCCGCTGAGCGTGGTGCGGGACGGGGCGTTCCCGCTGTACTGGCAGTACCTGCCCGAAGGGGAGGCGACGTCCTCGATCGGCGTTCCCGTCGTACACACCCTGGCCGGATCGCTGCTGGTGACGCTCATCGGGGCCGGGTGGGTGGCCGTGCTGCTGGTCCTGGAGCCCGGGCTGGCCTGGCTGCAGGCGTGGCCGGGGCGGCGGCTGCTCGCCCCGGACCCGGCCGCCGACACCGCGCTGCGCATCGCCCGCCTCACCGCCACGCGGGCCGCCGCGCTCGACGCGCACGCCGCCGAACTGCGGCGCATCGAGCGGTCGCTGCACGACGGCACCCAGAACCGGCTCGTCGCCGTCACCGTGCTGCTCGGCGCCGCCCGGCGGGCCCTGGACCGCGACCCGTCAGACCCCTCAGGCGCCGCGGCCGCCCTCGACCGGGCCCAGGACGCGGCCGAGCAGGCGCTCGCCGAGCTGCGCTCGGTGGTGCGCGGCATCCTCCCGCCGGTGCTCGCCGACCGGAGCCTGCCGGACGCGCTGAGCGCCCTGGCCGCCGGCTGCCCGGTGCCGTGCGTGGTCGACGTGGGGCCGGTCGGGCGGTGCGCGGCGTCGGTCGAGGCGACCGCGTACCACGTCGTGGCCGAGGCGCTCACGAACGTCGCCAGGCACAGCGGGGCGTCCGCGGTGACGGTCTCGGTCGCCTCCGACGGCGCGGTGCTGCGGCTGCGCGTCACCGACGACGGCACCGGCGGCGCCGACGAGGGGGCCGGCTCGGGGCTGGCCGGCATCCGCGGCCGGGCGGAGGCCCACGACGGCACGTTCACGCTGGCCAGCCCGGCCGGCGGACCGACCACCCTGGAGGTGACCCTGCCGTGCGGATCGTGATCGCCGAGGACGACCCGCTGCTGCGCGAGGGCCTGGCGCTGCTGCTGCGGGCCGAGTCGCTCGACGTCGTGGCCACCGCCGCCACGCCGTCCGAGCTGCTCGCGGCGGTCGACGAGCACGAGCCGGACGTGGCGATCGTCGACGTGCGGATGCCGCCGACGCACACCCGCGAGGGCATCGAAGCGGCGGTCGAGGCCCGCCGCCGGCGGCCCGGGCTGGCGGTGCTGGTGCTCTCGGCGTACGTCGAGCGGGCCTTCGCCACCGAGCTGCTCGCCGACGGCGGGGCGCGGCTGGGGTACCTGCTGAAGGAGCGCGTCGGCCGGGTCGAGGAGTTCCTGGCCGCGCTGCACCGCGTCGTCGAGGGCGGCACCGCGATCGACCCGGAGGTCGTCGCGCAGCTGCTCGTGCGCACCCGCGACGACGCCCGCCTCGACCGGCTGAGCCCGCGCGAGCTGGAGGTCCTGGCCCTCATGGCCGAGGGTCTGGGCAACACCGCGATCGCGGCGAAACTGGTCGTCAGCGACGGCGCCGTGCACAAGCACATCCGCAGCATCTTCGCCAAGCTCGACCTCGACCCGGCCGACGGCACCGACCGCCGGGTGGTCGCCGTGCTGCGCTACCTGGACCGCAGGTAGCGCCTGCACCCAGGCGCCGTCCGGCGGCCCCCCTCGGCGGGACCGCCGGACGGCAATCGGCATGCTACCGGCGCGAATGCCGGGTGTCCGCCCCGCGCAACCAGCCACAGGCCGCATGGCGGGCCCCGGGATGGGTAACAGCAGCGCATGGCTACTCGTAGGAAGCGCTCGAACGAGCTCGATGCCGCGGACCGCAACGCCATGCCCGCCGGCGCGTACGCGTTCCCGCGGCTGCGCAAGGAGCCGCTCAACGACGCCTCGCACGTCCGCAACGCCATCGCGCGGTTCGACCAGGTGCGCGACGCCAGCGACGCCGAACGGCAGGAGGCGTTCCGGCGGATCCGCCGCGCGGCGGCGAAGTACGACGTCGAGATGACCGCGGACCGCTGGCAGGACCTCGGCAAGCCGTCGGCGACGATGAGGTCCTCGGACAAGGCGAAGTCCCGCGACCAGCTGTACGCCGAGGCGAAGCGGCGCAACATCAGGGGCCGCTCGACGATGACGAAGGACCAGCTGGCCAGGGCGATCAACGGCTAGCCGGGTCGCGGCGGTCGCCGCGACCCGGCGCGCGGCCTACACGACGTCGAACTGCTCCCAGGGGCCGATCGCGGTGCGGTTGGCGATGAGCGGGGCGGCGCCCGCGTTCTCCGCGCACACGTAGCGGCTGTTGACCGTGGCCTGGAAGCTGACCGTGCCGTTGGAGTTGCGGATCAGGCGGAACGTCTCCCAGCCCCCGACGGCGGTGCGGTTGGCGACCAGGTTGGCCGCGCCCGCGTTCTCGGCGCAGACGTAGCGGGAGTTGGACCGCGCCCGCAGGGCCACGTTGCCGCCGCCGAGGTCGACCTGGTCGAACCGCTCGCCGGCCCCGCCGGACGCGATGAGCACGCCGTCGGCGCGCAGCGACACGAGCTGGTTGTTCGCCCGGGAGCGCAGCCCGATGCCGCCGGTCGGCGGTGTCGTCGGGCCGCCGGCCACCGGCTGCGTCGGGCGGGTCGCGGTCAGCGCCGCCTGGCCCTTGAACATCCGGCCGCCGTCGGCGGTGATACGCAGGTAGTAGTCGGACGAGCAGGCCACGCCGTCCTCGTCGAGGGCGCGGTAGCCGAAGTCGA
The DNA here is from genome assembly GCF_022095675.1 of Dactylosporangium sp. AC04546. Classification (GTDB taxonomy): domain Bacteria; phylum Actinomycetota; class Actinomycetes; order Mycobacteriales; family Micromonosporaceae; genus Dactylosporangium. Next base: position 43,080 of record NZ_JAHYSG010000088.1, read on the forward strand.
CCGGCTGCATCGACGCGTTCTCCGCCGTCTTGGCGATCTGGTTGCCCTCGTTGAACTCGTCGAACATCGACACGTACAGGCCCTGGGCGCCGAGCCGGGTCATGTTGTAGATGTGCCGCCAGTAGAAGTCGCCGTGGTGGCGCGCGCCGGCGGAGAGGTCGCCGGGCATCACGCAGGGCTGGTAGTCGATGCCCCGCGCGTTGCACTCGGCCTGGTCGCCGGTGTTGACGTTGGTGTAGAACCAGTCGAGCCCGGCCAGGTCGCCGGTCCGGCCGACCATCCACGGCGAGATCATGTTGAACGCGCGGTACACGTCGGCGAAGCCGGCGCGGGAGTCGTTGACGCCGGTCCGCCAGTACGTCGGCACCCCGCCGATGACGTAGCAGCCCTGGCTCTTGAACCAGTTCACCACCTCGAGGCACGGGCCGGGCGCGAACGGGCGGCCGGGGTCGTTGAAGCCGAAGCCCCAGATGCAGACCACCGGCTTGCCGTTCTGGCGCGCGTAGGACGGCGACGACGTGTACGCCGACATCTTCGTGGTCCAGTCGGTCTTCAGCTCCGACTGCATGTTCGTCCAGCTCGTGACGTCGTACATGATGTAGAACTTGCGGCCGGTCGCCTCGGCGGCCTGGCGCACCTTCGCGGTCATCGCGTCGCGGGTCGGTCCTTCGCCCCCGAACGGGTTGAACCGCTGCAGCGCGGCGGTGTCGACCCCGTACTGCTGCATCCACTTGAAGTGGGTGTCGACCGTCTGCTGGTCGTACGACGAGAACAGCCGGGCGGGCTGGCCGTTGCCGAGGTTGCCGTAGGCGGTGGTGTAGCCGCGCGTGAACTCGCGCATGTCCGGCCACGACACGATCGTCGTGTTCGACGGCGACGGCGGCTGCCCGCCGTTGCGGCTCCAGTGCCACCACTGGTTGATCGGCGCGCCGTCGCCGGGGCAGGCGAACCAGCCCTGGTAGCCGACGGAGATCTTGCCGACGACGTCGCCGGGCGGGCTGGCCGCCTCGGCCGAGCCCATCGTGAGGTATCCCGTGGCGCCGAGGCCGGCGGCGGCGATCCCACCGGCGAGGACGTTGCGTCGGGTGAGGCTCATGCGGCACTTCCCTTTCGTCTGCGGGCGGCCACAGGCCACCGGCAGGCGAAGGGCGGCGCTCCACCGGGACCCGCGACCGGGTGTCGGACGCAAAGCCGCCGAGACTTTCGCCGTTGTCGATGTCACTGTACCTCTGACATCGGATGTCTGTGCACCCTTAACCCGGACTTGCGGCACATTTAAGCGACCTGAATGCTCCCGATCCGCACCGGTTCGGCGGTACTTCATGGGCACACTGGATCCACCGGATCATCCGAGCACAGACCGGCCGAGCACAGACAGGAGGACGATGGACCGACCGACCGTCGTCGCCGACGCCACGATCACCGCGGACGACCTGCACGGCATCATCTGGCAGGTGTGGACCGCGTACCTCGGGACCACGCCGACGACCCCGCCCGGCAAGCCGCCGGCCGGCCGCGCCGAGCTCACCGCCAGCGTCTGCATCGCCGGCGCCTGGCTCGGCCACGTCGTGCTGCGCGCCGGCCTGCCGGCCGCGGGCGCGATCGCCGCCGCGATGCTCGAGCTCGACCCGGCCGGCGTGAAGCCCGAAGACGTCCAGGACGCGGCCGGCGAGCTGATGAACATCGTCACCGGCAACGTCAAGAGCCTACTGCCCCAGCCCAGCCACGTCGCCCTGCCGCAGGTGGTGGTCGGCGCGGCCGACGTGCTGTGGCCGGGCACCGAGCCGGTGTGCTCGGTCCCGGTGGCCTGGGACGACCACGTCGTCACGATCGAGGTGCTGCGCGGGACCCCTAACCCTTGACGGTGAGGATCGGGCGCAGCTCGGCGACCGGCTCGGCGACCCCCGCCGTGCGCAGGCTGTCGACGACCGGGCCGACCTCCTTGTACGCCCAGGGCGCCTCCTGCTTGAGGTCGCGCCGCCACGCCTCGATGACGTCGCGGCGGCCGGCCACCGCCGGGTCGCGCGGGTTCACCGGGGTCACGACCCGAAACTCGCGCAGGAACGCGTCGAGCTCGGCGTCGCCGCCCCGCGCCGTCGCACCGCGCGGGATGCTGCGCCCGGCGCCGTGGCAGGCGCTGCCGAGGGCCCGCTCGCTGCCCAGGCCGCGCAGCAGGTAGCTCGGCGCGCCCATCGAGCCGGGCACGATGACCGGCTCGCCGAACGGGTGGTCCGCGTCGGCGCCGCCCGCCGGGGTCGCGCCCTTGCGGTGCAGGACCGTGCCCGCGTCCTCGTCCCACAGCAGGTTGTGCGGGGACTCGTAGACGAGCCGCGACTCCAGCTCCCCGACCGCCGCCGCGAGACCGGTCCGCAGCATCCGCGCGAGGAAGAACCGGTTGCCGATCGCGAAGTTCGCCGCGTTCGCGAAGGCGGTGTGGTACCGCTGGATCCGAGGCTGCGAAGCCTCGCCGAGCAGGATCGGCAGGATCCGGTTGGCCGGGGCCGGCACGCCCTTGGGCCACAGCGCCCGCGCCTGGTCCTGCCCGGTCGCGTTGGCCTGGTGCCCGAGGGACAGCGAGCCGCTGTGCACCATGAGGACGACCCGGCCGGGCACCAGGCCCCAGGCGTAGGCGGCGGCCCCGTCGTGGACCGCGGCGACGTACTGCAGCTCGGCGAAGTGGTTGCCGCCGCCGACGCTGCCGATGATGCTGTCGTAGCTCGTGCCGCCGCCGCTGGTGACCCAGTCGCGGAACGCCTCCGCGTCGGGGGCCGGCCAGGCGGCCGCGTGCATCGGGTCCGCGTCGCCGACCTGCGCGCCCGCGTCGAGCAGGCCCGGCAGGCCGTCACGCAGCAGCCCCTCGCGCTGCGCCGGGGTCAGGCCGATGCGCCGCCCGCCCTCGAAGAACAGGTGCCGCAGCCGCGCCTCGAGCGCGTCGAGCCGCGGCCGGACCCGCTCCACGGTGAGCGAGGTGACCTCGACCCGCATCCCGCAGTTGATGTCGTTGCCGACCGCCTGCGGGATGAGCGCGCCGCTCGTGCGCAGCACGGTGCCGATCGGGATGCCCGCACCCTTGTGGAAGTCGGGCGTGCACACGACCCGGTCGATGCGCGGCTCCCGGTCGAGGCCCGGCACCGCGTCGGCGAGGGTGCGCAGCGTGCGGGCGGTGTCCAGGACGGTGAGCAGCTCGTCGACGGCGGCCGGCTCGATCGGCACGTCGGGGCCGGCGCACAGCTCCACGGGGACGCCGTGCGGGTTGTCGAGGACGGCCCAGGCGTCGTCGAGGCGGGCCAGGCGGTGGTCGGTTCGTGGCATCGACCCAGACGATACGGTTCCGGAACGTTTTTGCAGACCGGATTTCGTTGACCTGGCCCCAAGGGCACGGTCCAGACTGGGCCGCGTGAACGACCGTCACCTGCGGGCCGGGGAGTTCGGCGCCGCCGCGCAGCTGTCGCCGAAGGCCCTGCGCCTCTACGCCGAGCAGGGCCTGCTGCTGCCGGCCGCCGTCGACCCCGCCACCGGGTACCGGTCCTACTCCGTCGACCAGCTCCCCCGCGCCCGGGTCATCGCCCGGCTGCGCCGGCTCGGGCTGCCGCTCGCCCGGATCGGCTTCCTCGCCGACCTCACGCCCGAGGCCCGCGCGCTGGAGCTGCGCGGCTGGCTGCACGCCCAGCGGCGGCTGCTCGACGAGCGGGCCGCCGGCGTCGAGGCCGTCCAGGGCGAGGGCGCCGACGCCGGGCTCGTCTCGCTCGTCGGGCTGCGGGAGGTACCGGCGACGAAGGTCCTCTGCCGCAGCGCCCGGATCACCTCCGGCGAGCTGTCCGACCTCATCCAGGGCGGCGACCGCGACATCCGCGCCCACCAGCGCGCCTCCGGCCTGCCCGGCGACGGCCGGCGCATCGTCACGTTCTTCGAGCTCGTCACCCCCGACAGCGAGGGCCTCGTCGAGGTCGCCGTCGCCTACGCCGGCAGCCTCGAACCCGTCGGCGACCTGTGCATCCGGCTCGCCGCCGCGCACACCGAGGCCTACCTGCCCGTGCCCGCGTCGCACGAGGACCTGCCACGCATCCTGCGGGTCTACGACGCCGTCGAGGCGTGGACCGACGCGAACGGCGTGCTGTGCACCGGCGCGCCGTGCGAGGTCACACCCGGCACCGGCGGCGCCTCCTTCGACGTCGCCTACCCCGTCTGACTTGGAGGTTCCCAGGTGTACCACCACCCGTACGTCGGCAGCGGCCCGTACTGCTACGCCAACGCGTTCGCCATGCTCCTCGGGCCGGCGTCGCCGTCCACCGCGGTCATCGAGGTCGCCACCACCGGACCGTTCGGCATGCAGCTCATCGGGGGCCGGACCGCCTACTTCGACGCCTACGGCTGGAACCCGGAACAGGGCTTCGACCAGGCTCTCGCCGCGATCGGCTGGGCATCCGACACGCACCGCGGCGCGACCCTCGACCAGCTGCGCGACGCCGCCGCCGAGGGGCCGGTGTGGGTCGGGCCCCTCGAGATGGGGCACCTGCGCCACCAGCCCGAGATGAACGGCCCGATCGGCGCCGACCACTTCGTCGTCGTGCTCGACGTCTCCCCCACCCGGGTCCTCGTGCACGACCCGCAGGGCTACCCGTACGCCGAGGTGCCCGTCGAGGACTTCCTCGCCGCGTGGGAGGCCACGACCGTCGACTACGGCAGCCCGTACACGATGCGGACCGGCTTCCGGAAGGTCGCCGACGTGTCCGACGCCGACGCGATCCGCGCGATCGTGCCCGCCGCGATCGACCGGCTCGGCATGGTCACCGACACGCCCATGCCGCCCGGCAGCCTCGGCAACGGCGTCGCCGCCGAGCGGCTCGCCGCGATGGTCGAGGCCGGGGCCGGCGAAGGGGTGCGCGAGCACCTGATGTGGTTCGCGATCCGGGTCGGCGCCCGGCGGCTCGCCGACACCGCCGACTGCCTGCGCCTGGCCGGCTTCGAGGGCGCGGCCGAGGTCGCCGCCCGGCAGGCCCGGCTCGTCGGGTCGCTGCAGCACCCGATGGTCGTCGGCGACCTCCCGCGGGCCGCGGCGGCGCTGCGTTCGCTCGCCCCGACCTACGACGAGCTGCGCGATCAGCTCGTCGCGTTCGCTGCGCGGGTCGACGCCGTCGCGTCCACGACCCTCGTCGACCAGCGCAGCGCGTCCAGGTAGGACCGCGCCGGATCGGCGGCCGCGACGGCGCCGCCGGACAGGTAGGCGTCGGCGAGGCCGAGGGCCCGACCGACCGGGCCGTCGCCGGTGGTGATCGCGTCGACGAGGTCGGCGGCGAGGGGCAGCTGGGCGGCGAGCGCGGCCGGCGTGGTGTCAAGCAGCCCGGCGATGCTGCTGATGAGCCCGGCCGTGAACGCCGTCTCGGGCGCCGCGCCGACGTCGCCGGCGAGGTGCTGGCACAGCCGGGCCCGGGTCACCGCGTCGGTGAGCTGGTCCACGGTACCGGTGGCGACGTCATCGACGATCATCAGCATGGCCCACTGCCGCACGTGCGTCAGCCCCAGCAGTACCACCGCCTGGCGCAGCGACGTCACCGGCCGCGACGGCGCCACCGCCGCCGAGTTGCAGGCACGCAGCAGCCGGATGGCGAGGGCCGGGTCGTCGGCGATGACCCGCAGCACCTCGTCGAGGTTGCTGTCGGCCGCCCCGAGCGCACCGAGCAGCTGCAGCCGCGACAGGCGCGACGGGGCGAGGCTGGCCGCCGTGAGGACCTCGGGCCGGCTCAGCGCATAGCCCTGCAGGAGCTCACACTCGAAGCGGTCGGCCAGGGCGCGTTCCCGGCCGGACTCGATGCGCTCCCCGACGAAGCGGATCGAGTGGTACCGCCGGCAGGCCGCGACGATCTCCTCCAGCTGCGCCTCAGGGGTGTCGAGCAGGTCGAGCTTGACGTACGTGGCGAGCCCGAGCAGCCGCTCGTGCCCGGCACCGAACACGAAGTCGTCGAGCGCGATGCGGTACCCCTCGTGCCTGAGCCGCGCCACGCCCTGCTCGACGGCGTCGTCGACGGTCACCGTCTCCAGCACCTCGAGCACCACCCGTTCCGGCCCGAACGGCAGCGGCAGCTCCCCGACGAGGAACTCCCGCGTCAGGTTGATGAAGCACGGCCGGTCCCCGGCGATCTCGTTCACCCCGAACTCGGTGAACGTGTTGGTGATCACCTGACTGGTCGCGAACGTGTCCCGCCGCCCGGCCTCGACGGCGTCGAGCCGCCCCCGGAACAGCAGTTCGTACGCGGCGACGCCACCGGCGCGGTCGTAGATCGGCTGCCGACCGACGTGGACGAGCTGCGCGCTCGGCGCGGCGGCGTGGGGGGCGGGTGAGGTCACGCCGCGGACATCGGCACGCGCGCTCCGGGCTTTCGGGTTTTTGTCGTACCCGGGTTGCAGGATGGGGGGCGTGGAAGAGTCGCAGGGGTTCGCTTCGCCTTCGTCGCCGGGGCCTTCGTCGCGGTTCGCCAGCGACAACACCGCGGGGGTCCATCCCGCCGTCCTCGCGGCGATCGCGGCCGCCAACGCCTCGACGGCCCCGTCCTACGGCCTGGACGCGGTCACGTCGAAGGCGGTCGCGCTCCTGCGCGCCCACTTCGGCCGGGCGGTGGAGGTGGCCTTCGCCCTGACAGGCACCGCGGCGAACATCATCGCCCTGGCCGCCCTGCTGCGCCCTCACGAGGCCGCCCTGTGCGCGAGCACGGCCCACGTCCTGACCGACGAGGCCGGCGCCCCGGAGCGCTTCCTCGGCAGCAAGCTGGTCGGCGTCCCGACCCCGGACGGCCGCCTGACGGTCCCGTTACTCGCGGCGGCCACCTGGCCGCCCGACGACCCGCACCGCCCGGTCCCCCGCGCGGTCTCCCTGGCCCAGCCGACCGAGCTGGGCACGGTCTACTCCATGGAGGCCCTGCGCGAGATAGCGGCCTGGACCCACGCCAACGACATGCTCCTGCACGTCGACGGCGCCCGCCTGTCCAACGCGGCGGTGTCCCTGGACGTGGACCTGCAGGCCTTCGCGTCGTGCGGCATCGACGTGCTGACCTTCGGCGGCACGAAGAACGGCGCGCTGGGCGCCGAGGCGGTCCTGTTCCTGAACCCGTCACTGGCCGCGCCGCGCCACCACCTCCAGAAGCAGACGATGCAACTGACGTCGAAGATGCGCTTCGTGGCCGCCCAGCTGGCCGCGCTGCTGGAGGACGACCTCTGGCGGACGAACGCCACCCAGGCCAACACCACGGCGGCGGCACTGTCGGCCGCGGCGTCCGCCCTGCCTGCCGTGACGCTGGCCTACCCGACGCAGTCCAATGCGGTCTTCGCGACGCTCCCGCCGGCGGCCGCCGCACACCTCCACGGGACGTACACCTTCGAGTGGCACCCCGCCTCCTCCACCGCCCGCTGGATGACCGCCTTCGACACGACCCCGTCGGAGGTGGAAGCCTTCGCGGAGGCCCTGCAAGCCTCGCTCCCCCACTGAGCCCACCAGCCCCGCCCACAAG
>NZ_JAHYSG010000089.1 GCF_022095675.1 Dactylosporangium sp. AC04546
AGGCGATGCCCTCGATGACGTCGCCGTCGCCCGGGATGATCTGCCCGGCCTCGACCACCACGACGTCACCCTGCTGCAGCTGCGTGGCCGGCACCAGTTCCTCGGCGTCGCCGACGAGGCGGCGGGCCATCGTGTCCTGCTTGGTCTTGCGCAGGGTGTCGGCCTGCGCTTTGCCCCGGCCCTCGGCGACCGCCTCGGCCAGGTTGGCGAACAGGACCGTCAGCCATAGCCACACGGTGATCGCCCACGCGAACACGCTCGGGTGCAGCACGGCGAGGACCGTCGTGAAGACCGACCCGACCTCGACGATGAACATGACCGGGTTGCGCCACAGGGTGGCTGGGTTGAGCTTGCGCAGCGCGTCGGGGAGGGACTTCCACAGCTGCGCCGGGTCGAGCAGGCCGCCTGCGACCCTGCGCGGCGTCGGGCTGGTCATCGGGGTTCCTTGAGACAGGTCTTGCCGGGGCAGGGTTGGGGTGGTCATTGGATGCCTTCCGCGAGCGGGCCGAGGGCCAGCGCGGGCAGGTAGGTCAGCGCGACCACAATGATCGTGACGCCGACCACCATGCCGACGAACAAGGGCTGGTAGGTCTTCAACGTGCCCGTCGACTCGGGCACCGGCTGCTGGCGGGCCAGGGAGCCGGCCAGGCCGAGGATGAAGATGATCGGGAGGAACCGGCCCAACAGCATGCACAGGCCGAGCGCGGTGTTGTAGAACTCGGTGTTCACGCTGATGCCGGCGAAGGCGGAGCCGTTGTTGTTCGACGCCGACGTGAACGCGTACAGCACCTCCGACAGGCCATGCGCCCCCGTGTTGAGCATCGAGGAGCGGGCCTTCTCCGAGGCCATCGCGACGGCGGTGCCGATCAGCACGAGCGCCGGGGTGGTCAGCAGGTACAGCGACGCGAACTTGATCTCCCGCGAGCCGATCTTCTTCCCGAGGTACTCCGGAGTCCGCCCGACCATCAGCCCGGCCACGAACACCGTGATCACCGCCAGGATCAACATGCCGTACAGGCCGGAGCCCGTGCCACCCGGTGCCACTTCACCGAGCATCATGTTCAACATCGTGATCATGCCGCCGAGCGCCGTGTACGAGTCGTGGAACGAGTTCACCGCACCCGTCGACGTCAACGTCGTGATCGACGCGAACGTCGCCGAGTTCGACACCCCGAACCTGGCCTCCGTGCCCTCCGTCGCCGCACCCACCGCCGACGGGACCGTCCCACCCGCGTGCAGCTGCAGCGCGTTGATCGCGATGACGCTGCCGATCGCCAGGATCGCCATGATGCCGGCGATCGCCAGGCCCTGCCGCCGGTCGCCGACCATCCGGCCGAACACGCGGGGCAGCGTGAACGGGATGAGCAGGATCAGGAACAACTGAATCCAGTTCGTCCAGCTCGTCGGGTTCTCAAACGGATGCGAACTGTTCGCGTTGTAGAAGCCGCCGCCGTTGGTGCCCAGCTCCTTGATGACCTCCTGGCTGGCCACCGGCCCGCCCGTGATGGTCTGCGCCCCACCCGTCAGCGTCGTCACGTCCGTGCCCGCGCTGAGGTTCTGCACCGCACCGCCGATGATCAGCAACGTCGCGCCGATCACCGCCACCGGCAGCAGAATCCGCAGGCAGATCCGCACCAGGTCGACCCAGAAGTTCCCCAGCTGGTCGGTCTTGCTGCGGGCGAAGCCGCGCACCAGAGCGACCACGACCGCGACTCCGACGGCCGCCGAGGTGAAGTTCTGCACCGCCAGGCCCGCCATCTGGACCAGGTGACCCATCGTCGACTCGCCGGAGTACGACTGCCAGTTCGTGTTCGTCACGAAGCTGACCGCCGTGTTCCACGCCTGGTCGGGCTTCACCGGGTCGAAGCCGAGGCTGAGCCACAGGTGGTTCTGGACGCGCTGGAACAGGTACAGGAACAGGATCGACACCGCGGAGAACGCCAGCACGCTACGGGCATACACACCCCACGACTGCTCGCCGTCCGGGTTCACCCCGACCGCCCGGTAGACCACGCGCTCGGCCCTCAGGTGCTTCGCCGACGTGATCGCGCGATACATGTAGTCGCCGAACGGGCGGTACACAACCACCAGGGCGAGGACCAGCGAGGCGATGAAGAGCACGCCCGCCGTTGTCGGGCTCATCAGAACCGCTCCGGAAAGAGTAGGGCAGCGACAAGGAACGCGGTGAGGGCGATTGCGAGGACGAGGCCGACGAGGTTCTCGGCGTTCACAGTTTCTCCACCGCCCGTACCGCCAGGCCGAGGATCGCGAACAACGCGATCGTCAGCAGTACGAACACCACATCAGCCACTGGAGCTTGCCTCCTTGTACGGGGGAATCGACGTGAGTGGGGGGACCGGCGACGCGAGCACGTCGCCGGAGAGCCAGCTGCGCATCCGGACGATCTCCAGGCGATGCCGCAGCACGCGGCGGGTCAGGACGGCCAGCCAGCTCGCTGCGGCGGCGCCGAGGAGCACGCCGAGCCGCACCGCGTCGGCCGACCCGTGCCAGGTCAGCTCGCCTCGCTGGTTCACCAGGAACCCGTTGAGCACCGTCCAGGCGATCACTGCGGTGGCGGCCGCGGCGACGAGGTCGCCGACGGCGCCGACCGCAGCGCTCCACAGCGCCAGCGCGACGAGGCGGACGACCGCCGCCGACGGTGCGGTCGTGGCGGCACACAGCGCCGCGACGACCACCACGCCGGCCGCTGCGGCCGCGAGGGTGAGGCCGGTCGGCGCGGCGAACCGCGGCCGGACCAGCCACCAGGTCCTGTTCATCTCGCAACAACCGCCTCGACACTCGGCTATGGGCCTCCGTCCCGGGGTCCGCTGCCAGTGAAAATCCGGGCCGGCATCGCTGCCCAGATGCGTTGACGAAATCCCTACGCGGGCATTGCGTTTCTTGACGCTTTCCCTACGCCGCCGGCTGGATGGGCCGTCTACCGTCGAGTGCGTGTGGGTCTCGCTCGCTCGGAACGCTTCGTGATCACCGGTGACCGCCGCCGGGTCGTGGTCGGCGTGTCGCAGTCGCTGGCCGGACTTGCCGCGGTGCGGTTCGCACTGCGCGAGGCGCGGCGGTGCGACGCCCCGCTGTACGCGGTACGTGCGTGGGCGCTGCCGTCCCACTGGCACGGGCCGGCGGTCAACGCGTGGCGGCATGAGCTACGCGCCGAGGCCCGGCAGTACATCGCCGAGGCGTTCGACGCCGCGGCCGGCGGCCCGCCCGGTGACGTCGACGTCCTGGCGGCCGTGCCGGACGCTCGGGCCGACCGGGCGTTGGTCGACGCCGCCGACGACGAGCGTGACCTGCTCGTGCTCGGCGCCCGCAGCAGTTGGCGCCGGCTGTGGCCGAGCTGGGTCGTACGCGGCTGCCTCAGCGCCGCCCGGTGCCCGGTGATCGTCGTCCCGCCGCCAGCCCTCGCGCGCATCGCCGGGCCATGGTCCCGGCACCGACTGGCACGCGAAGCAACCCGGGCAACCGCCGGATCAACGCCCACCTAGGCCACGAGGACCACGGCCGCACCGACCAAGACGGCGATCTCCCGGACCAGCCGGTCGTGCGTGCCGGCGTCGCCGAGCACGGCGTCCGCGACGGTCACCCACTGCACGTCGACCGGCGGCGCCTCGCGTTGCCCGGCCTGGTGTGCAGCAGTGCGGCGAGTGGGAACAGCCACAGGGAGCGCACGGCCAATGATCTCGACACCGTCGTCCGACTGCCTCAACACCAGGACGAGCATGCCACTGGTGCCGGCCAACCTCCCGATGCTTCGACGCCGCTCCGGCATCACCCGGTTCACTATCTGCCGTCGTTGGTGCGCGTTGCCGACGGCGAGCAGCTTCGTCTGGCCCAAGCCCCTCGCCGCGGGCTGACCGCCGAGGGCCACGAGTATGAACCGCTGCCACCCCGGTACGGGCCAGCAGGCGGCGGTCAGCGACCGCGGCCGGTCGTGACCGTTGGAGCAGCAGCGCATCGACCGGGCCAGCGTGTGGCGGCCCAAGCCGCCAGACGGCGGCGACCGCGGCCATCAGTGCGACCGCCAGGACCATCAGCACAGGTGAACACCGAGCCGAGTCGCCTGCGAGCCGGCAGGCAAGCCGTCGGACCTTCGTCAGCAGGCGACGCTGCTGACCGGTGCCGGAGAGCCGGCACGGACGGCAAGCACGATTGGCCATGGCCAGGAGGACCGCTACCGTCGCCGTGACGACGTCGGCCGCTCCAGTGTGCTTCGCCTGGTCCGACCGCGAAAGCCGAGTTCACGTGCGGTGGGGGCGCCCGTCAGGGAATCCGGCGCGACCGCCGGCCATGTCGAGCCGAACCGGCACGGCGGTAGACACCGTTGTCCGGCCCGGCGCCGTGACCCACGCCTTGTCCCCCGCGGACATCACCTTCACCCGCGTTGACCCGCATTGACTGCTGCCTCGGCGACAGCCTGATCAAGGCAGTGACAGGCCGAACGTGGTCCACCGCAACACACGCGGCGAGGTTTGTCTCATCACCGCCCAGTCATCTACGACGGGCTCGTCAGCGCGCATTCGAAGAGATCCGCTGTCTGCCCCGCACCGGTCAACCGACAACTACTGGTTGAGCCGCGAAGCCGGGGGTATGTGCCTGCGGCATGGCGACCGGCCCGCCGGACGGACGCGGCATCTCGGCCAGACTCTGGTACATCGTTCGGCAGCTGTCAGTCGAACACGGACGGTCTGATCCCAGCCCAGGCCACCGGCAGGCGCACGGATTTCGGTGATCTTCACGCCAGATACCGGGTGAGAGAGACAAAACTTCCGGAGGGAGAAGCACGATGCTGGATCTTGCGTTCGTGCTGCTGACCATGGCGCTGTTCGGAGTCCTGGTCTTGGTGCTCCGCGGTGTGGAGCGGCTGTGAGCGCGGAGAACGCTGTGGGTCTGGTGCTGGCCGCTGGGCTGATCGCGTATCTACTCGCGGCCCTGCTGTTCCCGGAGCGTCTCTAAATGAGCTCCACGATGGCGGGCGTCCTCTTCGTCGCCTCGCTGGTCGCCGCGCTGGCGTTGGCCTACCGGCCGCTCGGGGACTACATGTACCGGGTGATCACACCGGCCCGGCATGCACGGGTCGAGCGTGCGATCTACCGCCTGATCGGGGTCAATCCGAGGGGCGAACAGTCCTGGGCCGCGTATGCGCTGAGTGTGCTGGCGTTCTCGGCGGTCTCGATCCTGTTCCTGTACGCGTTCCAGCGGGTCCAGAGCCATCTGTTGCTGTCGCTGGGCTTTGCCGATGTACCGCCGGCACTGTCGTGGAACACCGCGGTCAGCTTTGCGACCAACACGAACTGGCAGGCGTACTCGGGTGAGTCCACGATGGGGTACCTGGTGCAGATGGCCGGGCTGGCGGTGCAGAACTTCGCCTCGGCTGCGGTGGGGATCGCGGTGGCCGTGGCGCTGGTCCGCGGGTTCGCCCGCCAGCAGACGGACCAGTTGGGCAACTTCTGGGTCGACCTGGTACGCATCGTCCTGCGGCTCCTGGTGCCGATGGCCGTGGTCGGCGCGGTGGCGCTGATCGCCGGTGGCGCGGTACAGAACTTCGTTGCCGGGCACGACGTGACCACTCTCGCCGGTGCCACGCAGCACATCACCGGCGGCCCGGTGGCCAGTCAGGAGGCCATCAAGGAGCTGGGGACCAATGGCGGTGGCTTCTACAACGCCAACAGCGCACATCCGTTCGAGAATCCGAGCACCTGGACGAACTGGCTGCAGATCTTCATGTTGCTGGTCATCGCGTTCTCGCTGCCGCGCACGTTCGGGCGGCTTGTGGGCAGTAACAAGCATGGATACGCGATCGTCGCGGCGACGGCGGTCATGGCAATCGGCAGTGTGGTCGCCCTCAATGTGCTGCAGGGCCTGCATCACGGCACGGTGCCGCAGGCGGCCGGTGCAGCCACCGAGGGTACCGAGACCCGGTTCGGGGTGCTCAACTCGGCGACGTTCGCCGGTGCGGCGACGCTGACGTCGACCGGTGCGGTGGACTCGTTCCACGACTCGTACACGGCGCTCGGCGGTGGGGTGACGATGGCCAACATGATGCTGGGCGAGGTGGCGCCCGGCGGTACCGGCTCCGGCCTATACGGCATCCTCATCCTCGCGGTGATCACTGTGTTCGTCGCCGGGCTGATGGTCGGGCGGACCCCGGAGTACCTGGGTAAGAAGATCGGCGCCCGGGAGGTCAAGTTCGCGTCGCTGTACTTCCTGACCACGCCGGCGCTCGTGCTCACCGGTACCGGGGTGGCGATGGCGGTGCCCGCCGGTCGGGCCGCGATGCTCAACTCTGGGCCGCACGGTCTCTCCGAGGTCCTCTACGCGTTCACCTCGGCCGCCAACAACAACGGTTCGGCGTTCGCCGGGATCAGCGCCGACACGACCTGGTACAACACGGCGCTGGGCCTGGCGATGGGGTTGGGCCGGTTCCTCCCGATGATCTTCGTCATCGGCCTCGCCGGCGCCCTGGCCCGACAGAAGGCAGTGCCGGTCTCGGCCGGCACGCTGCCGGCATATCGGCCGCTGTTCGTCGGCATGCTCGTCGGAGTCACGTTGATCATCGTTGCCCTGACCTACCTACCCGCGCTCGCTCTCGGTCCGCTCGCCGAGGGCCTGCGCTGACGACGCCGCTCGGGAGGGAGACGTACAGGTGACAGCCGAAGTCGGACAACCCCCGGCCCCCGAGCCGCCGATCCCGCAGATGCCGCAGATGCCGCGTCGAGTCGCCGGCGGGCGGCTGGACGCCAGGCTGCTGCTCAGATCCACCCCGGACGCGCTGCGCAAGCTCAGCCCGGCCACGCTGTGGCGTAACCCGGTGATGTTCATCGTGGAGATCGGCTCGGTGTTCACCACCGTGCTGGCCATCGCCAACCCGACGGTGTTCGCCTGGCTGATCGCCGCCTGGCTCTGGCTGACAGTCGTCTTCGCCAACCTCGCCGAGGCAGTTGCCGAGGGGCGGGGTAAGGCGCAAGCCGACGCGCTGCGCAAGGCCAGGACCGACACTACTGCCCGCCGGCTCATCGGATGGCGATCTGAAGCCGCCGACGTCCGGGAGGAGCCAATCGCGGCGACGGCTCTCCAGCAGGGCGACATCGTCGTGGTGGAGGCCGGTCAGATCATCCCCGGTGACGGCGACATCGTCGAGGGCATCGCCAGTGTGGACGAGTCGGCGATCACGGGCGAGTCGGCGCCGGTCATCCGCGAGTCCGGCGGTGACCGGAGCGCGGTCACCGGCGGCACCAGAGTGCTCTCCGACCGGATCATCATCAGAATCACCCAGAAGCCCGGCGAGAGCTTTATCGACCGGATGATCGCGCTCGTCGAGGGTGCCAGCCGACAGAAGACCCCCAATGAAATCGCACTGAACATCCTGCTCGCTGCGCTCACAATCATTTTCCTGCTCGCGGTCGCCACCTTGCAGCCGCTTGCGATCTACTCCAAGTCGGTGCAGGCGTTCGCCCCCGACAGCCAGGCCCTGAACAGCCAAGGGGTTACCGGTATCGTCCTCGTGTCGCTGCTGGTGTGCCTGATACCCACCACAATCGGGGCACTACTGTCCGCGATCGGCATCGCCGGCATGGACCGCCTCGTCCAGCGCAATGTCCTGGCCATGTCCGGGCGCGCAGTTGAAGCCGCCGGTGACGTCAACACCCTGCTGCTGGACAAGACCGGCACTATCACGCTCGGCAACCGGCAAGCCAGCGGGTTCATCCCGGTCGACGGTGTCTACGCGTCGGAGTTGGCCGCCGCAGCGCAGCTGTCCAGCCTGGCCGACGAGACCCCCGAGGGGCGTTCGGTGGTGGTCTTCGCCAAAACCACGTATGGGCTGCGCGAGCCACAGGACGGCGAACTGACCCAAGCCGAGCAGGTCCCGTTCACCGCGCAGACCCGTATGTCCGGCGTGAACATCACCGATCATGACGTGGTCCGCCGGATCCGTAAGGGCGCCGCTGCGGCCGTGATGGCGTGGGTCCGCGACCGCGGTGGGCACCCCTCAACCGAGGTCGGCCACCTCGTGGACGGCGTTGCCGCCTCCGGCGGCACCCCACTGGTGGTCGCCGAGCACGTCGACGGGCAGCCAGCCCGCGCACTGGGGGTCATCCACCTCAAAGACGTCGTCAAACAGGGCATGCGGAAACGCTTCGACGAAATGCGCCGCATGGGCATCCGCACCGTCATGATCACCGGCGACAACCCGCTCACCGCACGAGCCATCACCGAAGAGGCCGGCGTCGACGACTTCCTCGCCGAGGCCACCCCCGAGGACAAGATGGCCCTCATCAAGCAGGAGCAGCAGGGCGGCAAGCTCGTCGCGATGACCGGCGACGGCACCAACGACGCACCGGCGTTGGCGCAGGCCGACGTCGGCGTGGCCATGAACTCCGGCACGTCGGCGGCAAAGGAGGCCGGCAACATGGTCGACCTCGACTCCAACCCGACGAAGCTGATCGAGATCGTCGAGATCGGCAAGCAGTTGCTCATCACTCGCGGCGCGCTGACAACGTTCTCGATCGCCAACGACATCGCCAAATACTTTGCGATCATCCCGGCGATGTTCGCCGCCATGTACCCCGGCCTGGCCGTGCTGAACATCATGCGGCTACACAGCCCGACCTCGGCGATCCTCTCCGCGGTGATCTTCAACGCCATCATCATCGTTCTGTTGATCCCGCTCGCGCTGCGCGGCGTGCGCTACCGCCCGTCCAGCGCCGCAGAAATGCTACGCCGCAACCTCCTCATCTACGGCATCGGCGGCATCATCGCCCCGTTCATCGGCATCAAACTCATCGATCTGCTCATCCAGTTCATCCCGGGGATCTCGTGATGCACCTACCGCCCTGGATCGCGCAGTACATGACGGCGCTGCGGACGTTGCTCGTGCTCACCGTCCTCGTCGGTATCGCCTACCCACTCGCCGTAACAGGCGTGGCGCAACTGCCCGGCCTGCGCCACCGAGCCGGCGGATCATTCACCAAAGTGGGTGACACCACGACCGGCAGTACACTCATCGGCCAGTCGTTCACCGACAAAGACGGCAACGCCCTCGCTCGGTACTTCCAGTCCCGCCCGTCGGCGGCTGGGAGCGGCTACGACCCGACCGCCACCGGCGCCTCCAACCTCGGACCGGAAAGCGTCGTCGACACTCTGCCCGACCCGTCGAACAAGAACGACACAGGCAAGCGCAGCCTGCTCAGCCAGGTCTGCTCGCGCAGTGTCGCCGTAGGCAAACTGGAGGGCGTGGACGGTTCCCGACCGTACTGCACCCCAGCCGGCGTCGGCGCTGTGCTGGCCGTGTTCCACCACTCCGGCGCCACCGGCCCTGTCACCCGCGTGGTCAGCCTCAACGAGGCGTGCCCCGCCGTCCCCTTCGTCACCAGCTACCAGGGCGTGGACGTGCAGTGCGCGACGTTCGGTGTGGACTACACCAAGGGCGTGGTAACGCCCGTACGCGGCGGCGCACCGAACAATCCGAAGGTCCCAGCCGATGCGGTCACCGCCAGCGGCTCAGGCCTCGACCCACACATCAGTCCGGCCTACGCGAAGCTGCAGGCTCCCCGGGTTGCCAAAGCCCGCGGGACGGACGACGCCACCATGCAGAAACTCATCGCCGAACACACCAGGGGCAGGGCACTGGGCTTCATGGGCCAGCCGAACGTCAACGTCCTCGAGCTCAACATCGCTCTGGACCGCCGGTACCCCGTCCGCAGCTGACGACCGGCCGCATCGACCCGAAGAAATGAGTACCTCGAAGTGGTATCCCGCGGACAGCTCACTCGCCGGGTGGGTCGATCACTGAAAATGGACGTCGAGACCGTCCTCCGCACGCAACCCCCAACGCTGGCAGGAAACTCCGTCCAAGACCCACCCGACCCGGGCATCACCGACAGCCAAGACAAGACCGAGGCGTTGAACCGCTGTACGCGGTATTCGCGTGGGCGCTGCCGTCCCACCGGCACGGGCCGGCGGTCAACGCGTGGCGGCACGAACTCCGCGCCGAGGCCCGTCAGTACATCGCCGAGGCGTTCGACGCCTCGGCCGGATCAACGCCCATCTTAGTCGCACCGCAGGGAGGCGTCCTCCAGGTCGAGTGTGCGCTGCAGGCGGCGGCGGGTCCCCTCACCGATCAGCCCGGTGCCGTGGAGACGGTCGAGCTCACAGCCCTCGACCGCGATCAGGTCGCGCCGCACCTCGCCGCGGGCGGCGTCGTCGGTCTGGTGCTCCACGCTCGGTGTGGCGTGCTCCTCGATCCGGTGCGTCAGTGCCCGTCGCAAGGTGACACTGACGGTGGGCGGCACCGCCTCGACGTCGTCGAGCTCGTCGAGGCGGGCCAGCGCCGCCCGGGCCATGTGGACGTCGGCGGTCTTCTCCTCAGCGAGCAGGTCGTCGTTCGACGTGGCGATGCCGGCACGGCGCACGAGCGGGCTGAGCGTGAATCCCTGCACCGTCAGCGTCAGGACGATCACCGCTGCGGTGACCGTGATGACGAGCTCCCGGCCGGGCGCCGCGAGCAGCAGCGACAGCGCGGCGGCCAGCGGCAGGACGCCACGGGCACCGGCCCACGACACCACCGCCGGGACGCGCCACGACGGCCGGTCGCCAGGGCCGGTGTGCAGCACCGCCACCGGGTCGGTGCTGGCAAGGATCGCGCCGAGCACGAACGCCATCGGCCCGGACATGGGGGTGATCGCCGCCGCGACCGCGCCGACGGCCGCCGCCGACGCGATCACCAGGCCGAGCGCCAGGATCGTGACCGAGCGCCAGACCCGGTGCAGCTCGCGCCACGACAGGTCTCCACCGGCCGCGTAGAGCAGTGGTGGAAGGACGACGAGCGACACCACCTCGGGCCGGATCTCGACGTGCGGCACGGCTGGCAGCAGTCCGACCACGACACCGGCGGCGACGAGCAACGACGGCGCGGGAAGGCGGAACCGGCGCGCAGACACCGCCACAATCGTCGCCAGGACGACCAGCACGAGCACCGCTTCGACGACGCGCACGCCAACCCCTCTTGTCCGACCCGATGCCGACCAGACTTCCCGGCGCGCCTGCCCATATCTTATGCGTCAAGAAACCATCAGGAAGCCGTGGCTCGGCGTACGAGAACCGTCAAGCCGCCTTGGCGGCGCCGGCACGTCGCACTGCGATGGATCCCATGTCCTTCTCCTGGTCATGTCCGTACGCGGTCGGCGGTTGTCTCACCCTCCTCACCGTCGCCGTGCTGGCCGGCTCGTTCGTACCCGCCGACAACGGCGCGGCACGAGCCGTCGCCATGGCGGTGACGGCCGGGTGCTGCACGGCGCTCGTCGCGCACCGGTGGACCGCGCTGGCGCTGACCGCACTCGCCGTCGTCCTGACCGCGGCACTCGTTCCGTTCGCCGAGGGCGTGGTTCCAGCCTTGATCACGGCTGCCTTCCCGGTGGCGCTCGGTGCCCTGCTCGGCCGGGGCCAGCGCTGGATGCGGACCCGATGATGCGGCGTCCGCTCCTGCGCGGCCCCCGTCCGGAGTCGCTCGGCTATCCCGGTGGTTGCAGGGTCAGCATGGTCCACGCGCCGAGGTGGATCCGGTCACCCCCGCCGAGAGAGTACTGCTGGTCGGGGTCGATCGGCTCGGTAGCCTCGTTGAGGTAGGTGCCGTTCGCGGATCCGATATCTGCCACGCTCCACCGGCCGTCCGGCCCGGCCAGCAGCATGGCATGGGCGTGCGAGACGCCGGGATCCTCGGGCGGGCCCGACAGGTCGACGTCCGGCTGGATGCCGCGCGACCGACTGCGCCGGCCGATGAGCAGCCGGGTGCCGGTCAGGACGAACCGCCGATCCGGGCAGTACTCCGGAAAGGCGGTCCCCTCGCCGACCCGTGCGTGATGGGCCCGATCGGCGACGGCGACGAGCTGCCATCCCACCACCGCCTGTCCCGGAGTGGCTTCGGGCACCTTGCCGATGGGAATGCCCTCGGCGTTCAGGACGAAGTCGTGCCCGCAGACCTCGCAGAACCGTCCA
Source organism: Dactylosporangium sp. AC04546 (assembly GCF_022095675.1). Lineage (GTDB taxonomy): Bacteria > Actinomycetota > Actinomycetes > Mycobacteriales > Micromonosporaceae > Dactylosporangium. The sequence continues at coordinate 12,007 of NZ_JAHYSG010000089.1, forward strand.
CCGCGCGGCGTGCCGCACTCCGGGCACGGACCGGCGGAGGCCGCCGGCGCGGCGGGCGGAACGGCCGGGCCGATCCGGCCGCCGCACACGTCGCAGTAGTCCGTGGCGGCCGACTCGTGGCCTTCGACGCAGACGACCATGACGACCGGGCTCATCCCTTCGTGACGCGAATCGTCTTGACCGAGCGCACATCGGCCAGCTCGGCGTCGACGCCGGCGACCGAGCGTTTGAGCCGCACGGTACCGGTCCGGGCGTCTACGACGTCGACGACCCGGGCCAACAGGTTGGCGGTGTCCACGTGACCGGACTCGGCGGCGAGCTGGACCGCCCGGCCGAGCTTGGCTGTCGCGGTCTCGGTGTCCCCGCCGTCGCGGGCGGCGAGTCCCTCCTGGATCGCGGCGGCCAGCTCGGCCTGGCCGCTGTAGTGCGCGACCCGTGCATTGATCCTGGTGGACAGTGCCTCGTCGTCGGTCCACTCGGCGAGCACGAGGGACTGCGATAGGACCGTGTCACCGCTCACGACCGCGACGCGCGCCGCCAGCCGCTCCTCGCCGACCGCTCCGGCGGGCACGTCGACGCAGACGTGGAAGTCGCGGCTCTCGGCGCCCCAGGCGCCCGTCGCGTAGTCACCGATCCGGGCGCTGACGTCCTGCCGGCGGTCGGTGAGGTCCTCGACATGCGGGAACACCTGCTTCACGAACCGGATCCGGGCACCGGCCGGGGTCCACAGCCGCAGCGAGACGGCGGCGACCGCCTTGCCCATCGCCGTCTGGGTCATGGTGCGGAAGTCGTCGACCAGGCCGGCCGGGTCGGGCAGGCCGTCGGCAGTGCCGAGCAGGGCCGATGCCACGGTCCGCAGCTCGGTCCCGCTCCAGTCGTCACCGACGCCGCGGCTGTCGCACACGAACCGGCCCTCACAGGCCCGCAGCGCGGCGGCCAACTGATGGGGCGACTCGTGCTCATTCTTCCCGTCGGTGAGCAGGATGGCGTGCTTGAACGCGGCCGGGTGCCCGATGAACAGGGTGTTGGCCAGGGCGAGCCAGGTGCCGATGGCGGTGCCGCCGTCGGCGGTGAGTTGCGTGACTGCCCGCTTCGCCGCGGTACGGGTCCGTGCGTCGGCGACGGCGAGGACCGGGTCCGGCGGGTACACCATCGTCGCGTCGGCGCGGCCGGCGACGATGCCGAACGCGACCCCGTCAGGCAGCGTATCGATCGCCGCCATCGTGGCCTTCTTCGCCTCGGCAAGCTTGTGGCGCGGGCTGCCCATCGACCCGGAGCAGTCCACCATGAGCACCTGGGCGACGTCTGACGGGTCGGGCGCGGCTGGAGCGGCCGGCCCGCCGGCGGCGACGGTGACCACGGCGTTGACCGTCGTCGTGCCGGTCGGCAGGAACCGGTTCTGGTAGACCTCGGTGGTGAAGGTGGTCGTCATCGGTCAGCTCCTTGCGGCGGCCACGCCAGCACGGCGACGGTGATGTTGTCGTGGCCGCCGGCGGCGAGGGCGGCCTGAACCAGGTGGCGGGCGGCCGCACGGGGCGGGCGGGTCCGGAGGATCTCGGGCAGGGCGGCGACGATGCCGGGGTAGCGGGACAGCCCGTCGCTGCACACGACCACGTGACCCGGGCCGTCCGGCGCGAGACGGCGCAGATGTGGTGCGCTCTCCGTGGCGTCGGCACCGAGCCAGCACACGAGCGCGGCTGCGTGCGGGTGCTCGGCGGCGGTGCGCTCATCGGTGCCGGCGGCCGCGAGCTGTTCGGCCAGCGAGTCGTCGACGGTGAGACCGGCCGCCGGGCCGCTGGTGGGCACCCAGTACGCGCGGCTGTCCCCGACCCAGCCGACGGTCACCTCTTGGGCGCTCGCCACCGCGCAGACGAAGGTGCAACTCGCGGCCGCAGCCGTTGCGCCGCCGAGGCGTGCCACGGCGGTCTGTGCAGCCCCGGCCGCGCTGGTGATCGCCGCACCTGCTGTACCGCCTCCGCCGAGATCGTGCAGCAGCGACGTGGCGGCGACAGCGACGGCGGCGTGCGCGGCGGCGTCGGGCCGGTCGGTCGTGGAGACGCCGTCGCAGACGACGGCGAATGCGGCGCCGCCGGTCGCGCCGAGCGCGACCGCGTCCTCGTTGCGCCGGTGGTGCAGGCCCCGGTCGGTCACGGCGGCCGCGGTACCGAGGTCGACGGCGCTGCGATCGGGGGCCACCGCGCGCGGAAGGCCGCAGTCGTCGCAGTACCCGTCGGTGCCGGGAGCGGTGCTACCGCAGGCGCAGGGCGCGGGCAGGCCGGCGGACGACACCCACCGGTCGGCCACGGCGGCCGTCGTGAGGTCGTGGCCGCACGCCTCGCAGTACCGGTCCGCGGTCGCGGCGGGCTCGGCGCAGGCGGGGCAGCGGCCTGCCACGGTCACCACAGCGTCCACGGCCGCACGGCGTTGGCCTGGTCGACGAGGGCGTGCCGGGCTTTGCGGTCAGGCTCCAGCGTGGCCAGCACCCGGTAGGTGCGCTCCAGGCCGGTGCGCAACTCCCGTTCGCTGAGGCCCTGACCGAGCAGCTGACCGGGGAGCCCTGTGACAGGCATCGGCGCTCCGTTCAGCCAGCGCAGTGCGCCGCTGAACATCTCCACCGCGAGCATGGCCTGCCGCCGGCCGTCGAGCCGCAGCCGCTCCAGGCGCTGCGACGCCTCGACGAAGTCGGTCTCGGTCAGCGGTCCCGGCCGCGGGTCGACCGCCGCACGCACGGCGGCGACCTGCGCCGCGACGTACCGGCTGGAAGTGTCGGGAACCTCGTCGAGGATCCGGACGGCTCCGGCCCGGTCGCCGCCGTCGAGCCGCATCCGGGACAGTCCGAACGCGGCGCTGACGAACGCGTGGTCAACCCGCCAGACCCGCTCGTAACGGCGGGCGGCGCCGGCGGTGTCGCCGGACAGTTCGCAGGCCGCGGCGAGGGCCAGCCGGGCGGCCGGTTCGCCGGGCAGGGCGTCGTAGACGGCGTCCAGATGGGTGCGGGCCTCCCCGAACCGGCCGGCGGCCAGCGCGATGAGCCCGGCGTGCCAGTCGTGGCGCCAGTCGGTGTGGGTCAGCTGCGCCGCCTGCAGCTGCTGCGTGGCCGCGGCGGGGTCGCCGGTGGCGAGCAGCGCGCGGGCGAGCTGGAGCCGGACCTCCACGCTGCGCACCGGCGCGGCTCGCAGCGCCGCGACCGCGGCCGGGGCGTCGGCCGTGGTCAGCGCGGCGAGGAATCCCGCCGCGGGATCGGCCGGATCGCTGAGCGGGACCGGCAACGCCGCCACGACCTCCGCCCCGCCCGGTGCGGATCCGGTGGTACCGAATGAGGCGCGCTCGCCGGTGAAGCGGGCCGAGCCGGACGGCCGCGGCACGCCGTCGGCCGCCGCGAGGACCTCCCGCAGCACGCCCGTGAGCTGTTCCGCCATGTCCGCCGCGGAGGTGAACCGGCGGTGCGGCTCAGAATCGGTGGCCCGGCGCAGGAACCGGTGGTACGACTCCTCGCGGGCCAGCAGCGGCACGTCGCCGGGGTCGGGCAGGCGGTCGGCGTAGCGGGTCGAGAAGCCGCCGAAGTCGAAGCTGAGCACGGCCAGGGTGCGCCCGACGGTGTACAGATCGGAGCCGATCGACGCGCCGGTGGTCGCCAGCTCCGGGGCCTGGTAGCCGGGCGTGCCGTAGAGCGCCGAGACGTCGTCGCCCATCCCCCGTACCGCGCCGAGGTCGATGAGCTTCAGCTGCTCCTCGGCGTGGATCACGTTGTCCGGTTTGAAGTCGCAGAAGAGCAGGCCGCGTTCGTGTAGGTAGCCCAGGGCGGGGAGCACCTCGAGGCCGTACGCGAGGACCTGCGGCAGTGGCAGGGGGCCGGTACCGGCCAGGACCAGCTCCTTGAGCGAGCTGCCGCCGACGTACTCCATGACGATGTAGCCGGCGGTCTCGCCGGTGGCCGGGTCGGTGTGCTGCGCGAAGTCGTAGATCTTGACGATGTTCGGGTGGTCGACCGCGACCAGGAAGCGCCGCTCGGCGACGGCGGCGGCCAGCGCGTCCGGGTCGCCGGTGTTGATGAGGCCCTTGAGCACGACCCAGCGGTCCGCGCCGGCCTCGCTGACCTTGCGGTCGCGGGCCAGGTAGATCCAGCCGAGTCCGCCGTGCGCGAGCGCGCCGAGGATGTCGTAGCGGCCGTCGACGACGTCGCCGGCGTGCAGGCTGGGCACGAAGGAGAACGGGGTGCGGTCGTTGGGGCAGAACCCCTCGGTGCGGCCGGGGCGTCCCTCGCGGCCGCGGCCGACCGGTTCGCCGCAGCGGGAGCAGTACCGCGCGGTCTCGGGCACCTGGGGGTCGCCCAGGATCGCGGTCGCGGGGTCGCGCAGCGGTACCGGTGCGACGACGACCAGGTCGGCGCCGAGGCCGCCCCGGCCCCTCGTACGGCCGCTGGTGTGCCCGCCGAGACTCGGGCCGCCGAGACTGGGGCCGCCCAGCGATGCTGAGTGGCCCTGGTTCGGCGCACTCCCGGTCGTCGCCTGGGCCTTGTGGCCGCACTTGTCGCAGTAGCCGTCGGCGGCATAGGTGCCGGTGCAGTCCGGACGTCGGCAGCCGTTCATGCGCCCTCCGCTTCACCGCGAACCGCCGGCGGCCGCTGCTGCAGCAGCTCGGCCAGGACTGTCTGGTATCCGTGCACCGCGCGGGTGCTGCCGCGCAGGTCGCACGGCGCGGTGTACAGCAGCCCGCGGGCCTGCCGGTACTGCTCGGCGAGCCCGTCGTGCTCGGTGAGCCCGGCCCGGGCCGCCTTCGCCTGGTAGGCGTCGAGCCGCCCGCGCAGCTCGTCACGCCGGTTGAGCAGTCCGCTGGCGGTCGACTGGAGGCGCCCGGCCCGCTCCTGGGCCCCGGCCACCGCCTCCTCGACCGTGGTGAGGTCCGCGGCGAGCCGCAGCCACCGGCCGGATCCGGCGAGCTCGCCGAGGCGGGCGGCGCGGACGGCCAGCACCGGCGCGGCGGCCGGGACCGGCGGCAGGTCGGGCGCGGCGATCTTCGCCAGCACGATGGCGTAGACGCCGGCGGTCGCCGACTCGGCGTCCGCGAGTTCGCTGAGCCGCTCGTGCAGGCCGGCGAGCCGGGACGGATAAGTCTCACGGACGCGGGCCACGTCGGCGAGACCCGTGGCGGCCTGCGCGACGAGCGCCTCCAGCTCGTCCAGCCGGGCGACGGCGCCGGGGGCGAGGCGCCCACCGGGTGCGGCGGTCAGCGGGTCGCCGAGCTCGCGCTGCCGGATCGCGGCCAGACGCCGTTGCATCGGCTCGATCCCGCCGACCGCGCCGAGCTCCGCTGCGAGCGACGCGGCGGCGTCCAGCGCGGCGTCGATCGGCGCGATCCGCGCCGCCACCGCTGACCACGCGTCGTCCACTTCGGACAGATCGCGGGCCGCTGCGGCGGAGCGCCGGTCGAGGTCGTCCGCGAGGTCGAGGAGGCTGACCCGGGAGGCTGGGGCCACCCCTGCCCCCTCGGCGGGCAGCCCGTCCCGGCCGAGGCCGATGCCCGGGAGCCGGAGCAGGGCCGTGAGTTCGGCCAGCCGGTCGGCGCCGCGGGCTGCCCGGGCCTGGTCCAGTCCGGTGCCGAGCGTCGCGAACAACGCCCACAGGTTCCGAACCCGGTCCGGCAGGTCGCCGGCGAGCTCGGCGGTGCGGCCGGTCAGCCCCGCGCCGCGCAGCGCCGCCAACGCGGGGTGGTTGTCTACGGCGAACAGCGCCACGGCGACGCGCCCGTGGACTGCGTCCAGGTCGGCGAGCAGCTCGTCCGCCTCGCCGGCTTTGAGGTTGCCGGGTGCGTTCACCGGTACTCGGCGAGGCGTCGGCGCAGCCCGAGCAGCAGCAGCGTGAGGATGACGGCACCGGCGGCGGCGGGCACGAACGGCCAGCGGGACAGTTCGCGCTCGCCGGCCTGGATGCTGCCGTCGAACGCGTGCTGGTTGATGTCGATGACCGCGACAAGTGCCTTGTCGTACTGGTCGAAGGCGTAGTTGGAGTCGCCCGGCGCGTAGCTGGTGCAGAACGCGATGGCTTGCTGGCGCTTGCCGTCCTGGACGAGCCGGCGGATGCGCCGGTCGTCGAGCTGGTAGGTCTGGAAGCGGGTCAGCGCCGTCTCGGCCGCGGGCCGCTCACCGTCGAACGTGATGTTGCGGAACTCGGCGCCGAGGTGGCCTTGCCAGCCGACCGCGCGCTGGTCGCGCCGGTAGGCCTGCAGGGCGTCGTCGAGCCTTGCGTCGAACGTCGTCAGGGTGGCGCCGTCGAGGGTCACCAGCTGCTGGGTCTTGGCCAGGAACGCCTGCTCGTACTGGGCGGCCCGGTCGGGGTCGACGAGGTAACGGCTCTCGTCGGCGTTGGCGTCGTAGCTCACCGCCCGGGCCCGGTTGAGCACCAGGATGGAGTCGAAGGCGTCCTTCTTCGCGCCGCGCAGGTGCTCGGCGACGCTGGTCGTCAGCGCGACTGCCGCGCCGCCGAGCGTCACGGCGACGACGGTGGCAATCGCCAGCGGGATGTTGAGCATCCGGCGGAACCGTCGGGCGAGATGGATCTGCAGGACCGCCAAGGCCGCGACGAGCAGGACCGCGAGCGCGATCAACCAGGCCCGGACGGTCAGCACCCGCCCGCGCTCGTCCTCGTAGGTCTGCTCCAGCGTGTCGGCGTGGTGGTCGGTGAGCCCGCGGGCCGCGGGCAGCAGCACGGTGGCCAGCAGGTCGGTCGCCTGCCGGTACCGGTCCAGGGCGGCGGCGGGCGGCTGCCCGGCCGCGTGGGCCGTCTGCTGGTCGAGCAGGATGGTCTGGGCGGCGAGTGCCTCGTACCGGCCGAGGGCGTCGAGGATGTCGCGGACGCTCTGCGCGGTGACTGGGTCGGCCGCCGCCGCGGCGGCCTGCTGGAGGTCGCGGCTGACCTGCTGGCGGCGCTGCTGGTAGAGGTCGAGCGCCTGGGCCCGGGTGAAGCCCAGCGTGGTCTCGTCGCCGACGAGGAGCACGTTGGCCAGCTGTGCGTCCATGTCGTTGAGGGCGAAGTAGAGGTCGGAGGTGGCGACGACCTCGGGCGCCGTCTGCCGGCCGATCAGCTGCAGGCCGCGCTGCTCCTGGCGGACCTCGACGGTGAGGACCGTGACGAGGGCGACGACGAGCACAGCCACGGCGACGGCGAGCAGCCGCAGCTGCGCGGCGGTCCCCCGGGCTAGGGCTCCGGCCCGGAGCCGCGGCAGCACCTCAGCGGTGGTCGGCGCCACGACATCACTCCCCGTAGCCGCGGGCGGGAGCCCGGCGGTGGTCCGATGATGGGTCCGGCGCCGCGGCCGACGGTAGACGTTTTGACGAAAAAACAACGATCGCGGTCAGCGCCCCGGACCGGTCGCGAGACCGCGCCGGGGCCGTCGCGCCGCGGTGTCGCACCGGGCACCGGGTAGCCGTGTGGCCAGATCCACCTGCCGCAGCACGAGATGCGCGTTCGTCCGGATCGCACCGCCGTCGACCCGCATGGCGGCGAGTACCCGTCCCAGCTCGGCCACGTCTAGGCAGTCGAGCTGTACCACCAGATCGGTGTCGCCGGCCACCTGCCACGCGGCGACGATCCCGGGCGTGCGTTGCAGGAACCGTTGGAACCGCACCGGGCTGGTGTCGGCGAGCCGGACGAAGACCATCGCGTGCAAGGATTCGGATTCGCTCACCAGAATGACGGTGGCATCCGGCCCGGCCGGCCGCACACCAAAATCTCGTAGAGATTTCGTATGGTCCGGTTGGCGGACAAGGCCCGGGGTGCGAGCGTCGAAGCATGCGCACAGCGTCGGTGTCTCACCGTTCCCCGCTGCCTCCGGTCACGCTGGACACGGGCGCGGCGGTCCTGCTGGACGAGGTGTCGGAGGCCGCGAGGCCGTTGTGGATTGTGCTGCGCGAGGCCGGCTCCGGCCGACCACATCCGGTGTTGAGCCGGGCGCTGCAGTTGGTCGTGAAGCCCGGCCTGGAACCTGGTGTCCCGGTGTCCGTCCGCGGCGACGTCCTCAATGGACGGTGGGTGCTCCGGGCGACGGCCGTCGACGTCCCGGCGGCGATCGCTGCCGTGCTCATCGCCGCCCGGGACCGCACCGGGCTCGTGCCGAGGCTGTCGTGCGCAGCGCCGGAGCGTCACCCGTTGGCCGAGCTGCTGAGTGTCCTGGACCTCTCGGCGGCGTCGGTGCTGCGCATCCGTTCGCTGCTGCGCCGGGCCGAGCCGGACCCGGCCCGCCGGCCCGTCGTCCACACCTGGTGAGGTCACCCGACGTGCACGAACGGCCGCCGTTCCGGGTCGCGTTCGGCCTCGCGCAGCACCTCCCGGGTGACCGGTGCGATCTCGCCGTCACCGAGGAAGAGGTACCGCAGCAGGTAGGCGACCGGGTTCCCCTCTGTCCAGTTGAAGTAGACGTGCGGGAGCTTGCCGGTGGCGTCGCGCAGGTGCAGCAGCAGCGCCGCGATGGCGTTGGCGATCGACGGGCTCTCGACCTTCAGGACGGCGTAGCCATGCCGCTCCTCGCCGGTGACCGCCAGCTCGGTCTCGAAGTCGGAGGGGTCACGGACGGTCACCTCCAGGAACAGCGGGCGGGTACCGGCCGGGATGTGGTTGTGCCGTCGCTGCTCCGTCTCCTTCTCGCGGTACTCGGCCTCGTCCCGAGCGTTCGGCTCGTTGGCGATGACCGCGAGCTCGCCGCTGGCCGCCGCCTCGTCGACGAGACGGCGCGCGACCGGGTCGAGTCGGATCCTGGTGACCCGCAGCTCGGTGACCCGCAGGATCCGCGACAGCAGCGACGTGACGATGATGCCGAGAATGAACAGGGAAGCGATCTTGACGCCGTCGGGGCGTTCGATGACGTTGTCGACGGTGGTGTACGCGAAGACCAGCGTCACCACCGCGAACGCGATCGTCGTCTTGCGCTGCCGGCGCCGCCGGGCGGACATCGTGACGGCGACGGCGGCCGACGTGATGAGCACGAGCACCCCGGTGGCGTAGGCGCCGCCCTGCGCGTTGACGTCGGCCTCGAAGATGACCGTGATGAGGAACGCGGCCAGCGTGAAGACGACGGTCAGCGGCCGGACCGCGCGGGTCCAGTTGGGCGCCATGCCGTAGCGGGGCAGGTACTGCGGGACGAGGTTGAGCAGGCCCGCCATCGCCGACGCACCGGCGAACCAGAGGATGAGCACCGTGCTCACGTCGTAAAGGGTGCCGAAGCCGTTGCCGAGGTACTCGTGGGCGAGGAACGCCAGCGCCCGCCCGTACGCGGCGCCGCCCTCCTCGAACTCGTGCTGGGGAATCAGCAGGGTCGTGGCGAAGCTGCTGGTGACGAGCATGACGCTCATGATGACGGCGGCGGTGGTGAGCAGCCGGTGAGCGCCGCGGATGCGACCCTGTGGACGGTGCGGATCGTCGCCCTTGCCGCCCTGGATAAGTGGCATCACGGCGACACCGGTCTCGAACCCCGACAGGCCCAGCGCCAGCTTCGGGAAGACGATGAGCGCCACCAGCGCCACCCCCAGCAGGCTGGGCCGTTCGACGCGGAGCAGGTCGGTCCAGTCGCCGACGAGGTGCGGGTTCACGGCGACGTGCTGCAGCGCGATGCCGATGACGACGACGTTCAGCGCGAGGTACACGGCGACGATGCCGACCGCGATGCCGATGGCCTCCTTGAAGCCTTTGAGAAATACGGCACCGAGCAGCGCGACGAGGATCAGCGTGACGGTCACCTGCTGGCCGTCCAGCGTCCCCCGGACGTAAGGGTTCTCCAGGACGTGTGCGGTGGCGTCGGCGGCGGACAGCGTGATGGTGATGATGAAGTCGGTGGCGGCGAAGCCGAGCAGCGCCAGCACGAACAGCTTGCCGGTCCAGCGGGGCAGGATCCGCTCCAGCATCGCGATCGAACCCTGGCCGTGCGGGCTCTCCCGGGCCACCCGGCGGTACACCGGCAGCGCTCCCAGCAGGGTGAGCAGCACGAGGATGAGGGTGGCGATCGGCGACACGACGCCGGCGGCCAGGGCGGCGATGCCGGGCTGGTAGCCGAGCGTCGAGAAGTAGTCCAGGCCGGTGAGACACATGACCTGCCACCACGGCCGCTGCTCCGCCTGCCCGGCCGGTGCGTGCGGGCCGCCGGACTGTCCGGCGTGCAGGTCACGGAGCAACCACGATCGGAAGCGGCTCGCTGGTCTCGGCGGCGGCGATGTCACTCGGACATCCTTGCGTGGCGACACCGGACGCCACCGGCACGCAGGCGTTAAGAACGCGTCAAGATCGCTTCGTAGGGGTGTGGCGGTGGTCACGAGGGCGGTGTCATGCCGCCGTCGTCCGGCCACGGGAGACCGGCGACCGCCTCCTGCGACAATGACCAGGTGAAACCCGATGCCGCGCTCCCTCGTCGGCGCGGCTGGCTGGGCGCGGGCGTAGCGGTAGCCGGCCTGGCCGCGACCACGGGCGCGCTGCAGCCGGCCCGCGAGGAGCTGTCGCTGGCGTCGGTGGCGCTGCTGTTCCTGATCCCGGTCGTGGCCGCCGCCGGCGTCGGCGGGATCTGGCCCGCGCTCGGCGCGGCCGTCACCGCGGACGCGCTGGTCAACTACTTCTTCCTGCCGCCGTACCAGACGCTGCGGGTGAACAGCGCCGACAACGTCATCGTGCTGGTCGTCTACATCTTGGTCGCGGTCACAGTGGCGATCGTGATGGATGTCGTCGCCCGCCAGCGCGCCGCCGCGGCCAGCACCGAGGTCAGGGCCCGCGAGCTGGCCGAGATCGACCGGCTGCGCACCGGCCTGCTCGACGCCGTCCACCACGACCTGCGCACTCCCCTCGCGGGGATCAAGGCCGCCGTGTCGAGCCTGCGCAGCCCGGAGGTGAGCTTCTCCGAGCCGGACCGCACCGAGCTCACGGCGACCATCGAGGACGCGACCGATCGCATGATCGATCTTGTGGAGAACCTCCTGTCACTGAGCCGGCTCCGGACGGGCACGCTTTCCGTGGACCCGCAGCCGACCGCCCTCGACGCCGTCGTGGCCACCGCGGCGCTCCACCTGGCCGACCACCGGCTGGTCGACGTCGACGTGCCGGACGACCTGCCGCTGGCGTGGGCCGACCCGGGCCTGCTGGAACGGGTCGTCGCCAATCTGCTGGCCAACGCCCTGGCGATGACGCCGCAGGGAACGCGCGTCCGGGTCACCGGTGACACCGGTGACGCCGCCGCGGCGACAGTACGACTGCTCGTCGTCGACCACGGGCCCGGGCTGACCGCCGAGGAGCAGGCCAGGATGTTCGAGCCGTTCCAGCGCTACCACGACCACGGCGGCGGTCTCGGCCTCGGACTCGCGATCGTGCGCGGCTTCGTGGAGGCGATGGGCGGACGCGTCACCCCGTCGCAGACTCCGGGGGGCGGGCTCACCATCGCCGTGGAGCTGCCGAGCGCATGACCGGCCCGGAGCGGAGCGGAGGGGCCGGTCATCAGGGGCTCAGCATGAAGGCATGCGGCCGGAGCGAAGCGGAGAACGCATGACCCGGGTGCTGATCGTGGACGACGACGAGCTGCTGCTGCGGACGTTGGAGCTCACCCTGGCGACACACGGCTACCAGGTGCGGACCGCGACCGACGTCGCCGGTGCGCTGGCCGCCGCGGACCGCGCGGCCGACCTGATCGTGGTCGACCTGGGACTGCCCGACCGGGACGGCATCGCCGTGGTCCAGGGCATCCGCACGACCAGCAGCGTGCCGATCATCGTGCTGTCCGCGCGGCACGCCGCCGCGACGAAGGTGGCCGCGCTCGACGCCGGCGCCGACGACTACGTCACCAAGCCGTTCGGTACGGACGAACTGCTGGCCCGGATGCGGGCCGCGCTGCGCCGGGCCGCGCCGCCCCTGCAGACGCCGACCGTCAGCACCTCGTCGTTCACGCTGGACCTGGCCGCCAAGCGGGCGACCGGCCCCGGCGGCGCGCCGGTGCGGCTCACGCCGACCGAGTGGCACCTGCTCGAGGTCCTCGCCCGGCACCGGGGCGCGCTCGTTGAGCACCGGCAACTGCTGAACGAGGTATGGGGCCCGCAGTACGAGACCGAGACGAACTACCTGCGGGTCCATTTCGCCAATCTGCGCCGGAAGCTGGAGGTCGACCCGGCCCGGCCGCGGCACATCATCACCGAGCCGGGAATCGGCTACCGGCTGGAACTCTGATCGCTACCTGGATCGTGCGCGTGCGGGTGGTGGCACCGGTGCAGGACACTGCTGCCGTACCCCCCAATGGCAAGATCGGTTGAACGGTGGAGGGAGGGCGAATGGCGAAACGGCGCGCAGGCCCGGTGCGGCGGCATCTGCCGCTCATCCTTCTGCTGGTGCTGGTGGCATGGAACGTCCTGATCATCGTGCTCATCACCGTGAACCCGACCCCCGGTGGCGGCAACCCGATGGGCTGAAGCTCGCACTCGCCGGACCGCGCGAAGAACGGACCTGCCGTCACGACTGAGCGGTGGTGCTGACGCATGGCGCAGCGCTGGGGATGGCGTCTGCCACTACCCGGAGGCAGGACTGCCACGACGCAACCGACGCCGGGCTCACCTCCGGCCGAACCGCGGCGCAGCGGCGACGCCGTGGTGGACTGCGCGCTCTACGTCAGCGGCGTCCGCCAGGCTGGCGGGCGCGGCGTCGCGGACCTGTTCGCCGAGGCGAAGGCGACACCCGAGGCGTTCGTGTGGATCGGCCTGCACGATCCGACCGAGGCGGACATGGCCAGGGTCGCCGAGGTGTTCGACCTGCACCCGCTCGCCGTCGAGGACGCCCTGTCCGACGACCAGCGACCGAAGCTCGAACGCTACGAGGAGACCGCGTTCCTGGCCGTGCGGGCCGCCAGCTACATCGAGCACACCGAGGTCACCGACACCAGCGAGGTGGGCCGGAGCATGGCTGCTCAATGTCACACGAGTGCAGGTCCCTCACGCACCGCGGCGCCAGAGCCGAGGATCGGCCGCACCTGGACGCGGCGACGATGGCAGTGATAGGCAGGCAGGTCTATGAACGGCAGCGATCGGGGCAGGTCTCCTTCCCGCCGGGCCATGCCGGGGAGCACGATGGCCCTGAGCGATGCCGGACAGGCCGACGCCGAGGTGTGACTCGTCGCCGTCGAATCCGAAGCCGACGTCGCCGCCGTCGAATCCGAAGCCGACGTCGCCGCCGTCGGATTCGCCGGGTCGCCGACGTTCACCGTCGATGGTGTCGACCTGTTCGGCACCACCGCACCGAAGGGCGCTCTCGCCTGCCGGGTCTTCCCCACATCACATGGCCTGGCCGGCGTGCCGGACACCGCCGACCTCGTCGGGCGCTCACCGAGCAGGCGACCACATGAACGCGCCCGCCGACGCCACGCACGACCCTGACGTATGCCAATGCGGCTGCTGCGGCCGGCCACAACCGGCCCGCCTCGGAGTGGGCGCGCGCTGGCCGGTCGTCCGGATCATGGTTTCGCGGTGGTTGGGGGCGTATTCGGGTTGACCCTGGGGAGTTGTGTAGCACAGCGATGGTGTGGAGGCGGCAGATGGCGCGGAGCAGACTTCGGGTCTATCTCGGCGCGGCGCCTGGGGTTGGCAAGACGTACGCGATGTTGGCGGACGCGCGCGAGCGGCAATCGCGTGGCGCGGATGTGGTGGTCGGTTGGTGGAGCCGCACGGCCGTCGGCCGGTGGCGGCGGTGGCCGGGGGCTTGAGGCGGTGCCACGGCGCAGTGTGCCGTACGGCGGCCGGGTGTTGACCGAGATGGACCTCGATGGTGTGCTGCGCCGGCGGCCGCAGATCGCGCTCGTTGACGAGCTCGCTCATATCGTCCTCGTCGCCCCACGGCCACGGCCCTTATCCACTGCTGGGCCGACAGCATCGCCGGCTGGCCACGACCGGCAACCTGCGAGGCCACGAGCGACCGCAGCGAGCACGCCGCTCCGCTGCACCGCTAACCAACAGATCGACTATTCCGGCGACATTGCCGGAGGTTCGACCTGCAACATCCGACCTCTGACCGTAACCTGCCGATGCCCCACTTCGGCGCCCGCGCTGTTGAGCTGCACGCCCTCGACGAGGTACCACCGCTCGCCGTCGTACTCCTCCGAGCCCGCCCAATACACCCGCTCGACCCGCATCCGGAGGACTCCCACCCCGTATCGGTAGTCCCGTTCCTGCAAAACGTGCACCAGCACCATGCACAGACAACGAACGTTCCTCACATTACGCAACGCGCCCGCTACGAAGCACCCTCAATGTCCGTTCTGACCTCGCCGAACCCCGTCGTACTCCAGCCGCTCGTCGGTCGCCAGCCGTCGCCGTCGGCCGGTTGCGAATACACCCGATCGTCAGCACAGCTCAGCAGGCGGTTGAGCTGCGGTTGAGCTGTGGAGAGGCAGGTCACCGCCTGTCGTGGGCGATGGCAGCCACACGCGGCCTCCATCGGAGTCGGTGAGGGTTCGATGAGGGAGATCGCCGGTCTCAGCGGCTGATCGACGGTCGGCGGCAGAGTCCACCATGCCGCATGCCCGGGCCGCCCGATGGAGGCAGTTTTTCGAACAGCTTCAGGCCAACGGGGAGTACCCAGTACCTGCGACGGCGACAAGGCCGCCGCCTACCCTTGTCCCGATCGGTAGAAACGTTATACCATTTGCACACCCTGTGCTTGACCCCGCCTGACAACGAACAATCCGGATCCGGAGGACCCATGGGCAAGAGCGGACGCGTCTTCGTACGTGGACTGACGTCGCAGTCGTACGGGCTGGGCGAGTTCCGGCGCCAGCAACTGGCGGTCGATCGCGTGCGCGACGACAGCGTCGTGGTCGACGACGCCAAGGTCGCACACTCGGGCGACAGCGAGAAGAGCCGCACCTGGTGGCGGATCGGGCCCGGCGACGAGGACTTCCTCACCCAGACGATCCAGGTGCACTTCGTCGAACTGCCCCCGGAGTCGTCCAACCACGGCCACGGCCACCAGAACGAGGCCGCCTTCTACATCCTCGAGGGCCGGGGCTACGAGATCCACGACGACCAGCGGTACGACTGGAGCGCCGACGACCTCGTCTTCGTGCACACCGACTCCGTGCACCGGCATTTCAACCCGTACCAGGAACGCGCGGTCGCCCTGGTGGTGAAGGCGAAGTGCACCTGGATGTTCATGGGCCTGATCCAGCAGGGCCGCTCCGGACCGGTCGAGAACGAGGAGCGGTTCGGCCCGCGGGAGGACTGGTCGCGCATCTGGACGCCGGGCGTCCTGGACCGCAAGAAGGTGATCTCGCCGGCGGACACCGTCTGGCAGGACACTCCCCTGGGCCGGGTCCGGGTCATGTCGGCGGCGGACCGCGTCGACGCGCGCATCTTCAGCGTCGACGCCTTCGAGCTCGACATTCCGGCCGGCGGGCAGAGCGGCAAGTACTGGAAGATGGCCGACGAGGTCTACTACGTCCTCGACGGCGAGGGTTACGCGTTGCAGTGGGAGGTCGAGGCGGAGATCGCCGAGAAGTACTACGCGCGTATCGCCCTGGATCCCAAGCGGTACGAGGTGCGCCGCGGCGACACCCTCTACGTGCCGCAGAACCACGTCTGCCAGCTCTTCGCCGCCGACGGCACTCCGCTTCGTCTGTTCAACGCGCAGAACCGGGTCTTCAAGCACCTCGGCTACGACACGGTCCACTACTTCGAACCGGCCTCGGCGCCGACCGCCTGAGCGGCCCGTGGCACAGGTGCCGTCCCGTGACACCCCGGCCGCAGTGCCGGGGATGGCGGCGGCGAGACGGCCCGATACCTGACCTGTCCCCGCCACCTTGGCGCCTGGGATCCTTGGCCTGGCCAGGGATCCCGGGCGCCTCTCCGCGCAGGGCCTGATCGGCGTCGTCGAAGCGGCAACTGGGCCCTGGCTAGCGCGTGGCCTCCACCGTGCCGGTGTGCGACCGGACGACGTTCTGCCGGGCCAAGAACGAGGCAGCGACGATGATCGGCACGAACGCCCCGACGGTCAGCGCCGCCACCGGTCCGGCCACGCCGGCGAACGCGCCGACGAGCACGTCGCCGACTGCGGGCCCGCCTCGCGACGACATCTGGTAGAACGCGGTGACCCGGCCGCGCAGTTCGTCGGGGGTGTCGATCTGGACGGCGGCGTGGCGGATCGTGGTGGCCATCGCGTCGCATGCGCCAAGCAGGCCGGCGACGACGAGCGCGACGGCGAAGACCGGCGCATGGGCCAGGGAGAGCGCCGCGCCGCCGTACAGCGCGGTGGCCAGCAGCAGGACCCGGCCCTGCCGCCGGCTGCGCTGGACGGTGCGGAAGACCAGGTAGGTGGCCAGCAGCGCACCGGCCGACGGTGCACTGGACAGCAGGCCGTATCCGACGGAGCCGGCGTGCAGGATGTCGACCGCGATCGCGGGCAGCAGGACGCGGTACGCGCTGAAGACCGTCGCCGACAGGTCCAGGGCCATGAGGCTGTAGATGAGCGGGCGGTGCGCCACGTAGCGTGCACCATCCACAATGGACCCCAGCAGAGAGCGCCGCTCCCCCGGCTGCTGCGACACCGGCACCCGCAAGACGGCCAGCACCGCGACGAGAAGGCCGTAGGTGGTGGCGTCGACCGCGTACACGAGACCCGGCCCGCTGGCGCTGATGAGCAGCCCGGCCATGAGGGGACCCACGAGGACGGCCAGTTCCCGCGACGGGTTGAGCAGTGCGACGGCCTGGCCGATCTCCGCCTTGGGCACCAGAGCCGGGACCAGGGCCTGCCGGGCCGGCTGGTCGAACGTCGCGGCGGCCGTGGTGAGCACGACCGACAGCACCACGTGCCACGCCTGCGCGTGACCGGCAAGGGTGAGCCAGGCCAGCAGCGCGGCCACGAGCAGCGCGACGAACTGTGCCGCCTGCAGCAACCGCCGCCGGTCGAGCCGGTCGGCCAGTGCTCCGCCGAGTGGGCTGAGCACCAGCAGGGCCGCCGCCTGGGCGGCGCCGACCAGGCCGGTGTAGGCGATGGAGCCGGTGAGGTCGTAGACCTGATAGAAGTTCGCGGCCACCGTGCCACGGGTACCGATCTGAGACAGGATCACCGTGGCCCAGTACAGGCTGAAGTCGCGGTGTCGCAGGACCGGGGGCAGTCTCAACGGACCGCCCCCGGTCCCGCGACCGGTTCAGGCAACGGGGACCAGGGCCAGCTTGTTGGGATCGAACCGGAGATAGACCTCGGTGTCGGGGGCGATCGACACCGATGGGTTGCCCCGCGCCCGGATCTCGTGCTGGCCGACGGTGACCACGTGGTCGACGGCCTCGCCGAGGAAGGCGCGGGTCAGGACCTTGCCGGTCCACTCGTTGGGCACCTCTCCCGCGCGGGAGGAGAGGCTGACCTCGACCGCCTCCGGCCGGATGGACACCACCACCTGGCTACCAGTGGGGACGTCGGCAGCGGCGTCGAGGACCAGCGGTCCGTCGTCGGTGCGGATGGTGTACCGGCTACCGTCCTTCGCCTCGACCACCCCGGCGATGAAGTTCGACGTGCCGATGAACTCGGCGACGAACCTCGAGTTGGGGTTCTCGTAGATCTCCCGCGGGCGGCCGAGCTGCACGACGTTGCCGCCGCGCATCACCGCGATCGAGGAGCTCAGCACGAGCGCCTCGGTCTGGTCGTGGGTGACGTACACGGACGTGATGCCAAGCTCGCGCTGCAGACGCTTGAGCTCGTACCGCAGGGATTCGCGCAGCTTGGCGTCGAGGTTGGACAGCGGTTCGTCGAGCAGCAGCAGCGGCGGCTCGATGACCAGCGCCCGGGCGAGCGCGAGCCGCTGCTGTTGGCCGCCGGAGAGCTTCGTCGCCTGGCGGCCGGCGAGGTCGGCCAGCTCCATCGTGGCGAGCACCCGCATGACCCGGTCGGTGAGCTCCTTCTTGCCGGGGCGGGTGCCCCGCTTGCGCACCTGCAGCGGAAACGCGACGTTGTCGAAGACGGTCATGTGCGGCCAGATCGCGTACGACTGGAACACCATGCCGAGGCCGCGCTCGTTCGCCGGCATGTTGACCAACTTCGCCGTGCCCTTGCCCGGCTCCCCGCCGGAGAAGAGCACCCGGCCGCCGACCTCGATGGTTCCGGCGTCCGGCCGCTCCAGCCCGGCGATCGAGCGCAGGGTGGTGGTCTTGCCGCAGCCGGACGGCCCCAGCAGGGTGAACAGCTCACCGTCGGCGACGTCGAAGCTGACGTCGTTGACGGCGTACACGCGATCCGGCTCGGCCCGCGCGGCCCGCGACCGCCGGCGCTGCTCGCCGTCGTAGCTCTTCACCAGGTTCTTGATACGCAACATATTGGCCTCCGTACGCTCAGTCCTGCTTGAGCCCGACCTTGGCGCCGAGCTTGTACGCGACGCTGACGAGGACGACGAGCGTGAGCACCATGACGACGCCGAGCGCCGACAGGACGGTGAACTGACCGTTCTCGTACTGTTCGAAGATGAGGATGGACAGCACCTCGTTGCCGGGGCTGTAGAGCAGGATGGAGCTCGACAGCTCGCGGAACGAGACGACCAGGATGTAGATCCAGCCGGCGAGCAGGCCGGGTGACAGCAGCGGCAGCAGCACCCGCCGGAACGTCTGCCACCAGCTGGCCCCGCTCACCTGTGCCGACTCCTCGAGCTCGGCGGAGATCTGGTGCATCGAGGTGACCGCGTAGCGCATGCCGTACGGCATGTACCGGGTGCAGTAGGCGATCAGGAGGATGAAGATCGTCCCGTAGATGGGGATCGGGCTGCGCAGGTACACGAACGACAGCGCGAGCCCGAGGACCAGGCCGGGGATGACCAGGGGTACGAAGGCGAACTGGTCGACGAGCTGCCGGCCGGGAATGCGGGAACGCACGACGATCCAGGCCGCGACCGCCATGCCGGCCATGACGAGCGTGGCCGACGCGACGCCGAGGAAGAGCGAGTTCTTCAGCGCGGTCATCGCCTGCGAGAGGTGCAGCAACTCCCGGTAGTTGTCCAGCGACATCGACTTGAACGCTGCCATCGACGGCGCCTGGTAGAACTTCAGCAGCGAGGTGTACAGCAGCACGAACAGCGGTGCGACGACAGTGAAGAAGAAGTACAGCAGGATCCCGGCGCCGACGACCGGGCGCCACTTGCCGAGCTCCATCGGCCGGGGCCGGAAGCCCTTGCCCGTCACGGTCTGGAACGACTTGCCGGACCGGCCGGCAAGGTTGGACACGGCCACGCCGATCATCGCAAGCACCAGCAGGCCCAGCGCGAGCGCGCCGGCAGCGGCGAGGTCCGGCGGGTAGCTGCGCAGCACGAAGTAGATCCGGCTGGTGAACACGTATGTGCCGTCCTGCAGGCCGAGCAGCGCCGGGACCTCGAAGCTCTCCAGGCCGCGGACGGCCATGATCAGCACCGCGGCGACGATCGCGGGGCGGACGAGCGGGATCGTGACCAGCCGGAACACCTGCAGGCGGGTCGCCCCGCACATGAACGCCGACTCCTCCAGCGACGGGTCCATCGAGCGGAACGCGGCGACCATGAGCAGGAAGACGATCGGCGACAGGTGCAGGCCCTCGACCCAGATCATGCCCCAGATCGAGAACACGTCGAAGAAGCCTTCGCCCACGATCGGTTCGATGGCCTTGTTGAGCAGCCCGATATCGGGGCTGGCCAGGAAGATCCAGGCGATCGTGTAGAGGATGCCGGGAATGACCAGCGGAATGATCGACGCGGCGAAGAACAGCGCCTTGAACGGCACGTCGGTGCGTACGTTGAGATAGGCCAGGGTGGTGCCGACGACGAGGGACAGCAGGGCGGATCCGCCGGCGAACCACACCGAGTTGCCGATGAGGCTGCCGATCTGACTGTCGTTGTAGGCCCGGGCGAAGCCGCCGAGGGTGAACCCGCGGTCGTCGAAGAAGGTGCCCCAGATGAGGTAGTAGAGAGGAACCAGGGCGAGATAGCCGATGGTGCCCGCGACAGCCACGATGATGATGAGCTTCGGGGACGGCCGCCATCGGCGTCTCGGTCCGGCCGTGACCGGTTCTGTGACCGGTGCAGCGGGCGGCGCTACGGTGGTCATGCATGCACCTTTCGCCGGTAGCCGCCATGAGGAACTGGGCGGTGGTGCGGGGGGCGCCGCCTCGCGGCGGCGCCCCCGCTCGGGGGTGTCAGGGTGTGCGTTGAGGGGGTGTCTCGTAGTCGACGTCGTACTTCGCCCCGGCCCGACCCTCCGCCGCGAGTTGTTGCCGGCGGCCGCGGGCGCGGGCCGGACAACCGGGCGAGGAGGGCCGCGGGTTCATTTGACCTCTTGTCCGGACCGGAGGATGTCGGCGTAGAGGTTGTCCCACTTCTTCGGATCGTTCAGCAGTTCCTGTTCGGGCACGGTGACCACCTTGAGCCCGGCGAGGGGGTCCTTCGCCTGCGGAATCGAGCCGATGCGGAACGACTCGCCGAGGATCGCCTGGCCCTCGGTGAGCTGGAAGTCGGCGAAGAGCATGGCCGCGGCGGGGTTCTTGGCCGTCTTCATGAGCGCCATCCCGTTGGGCCGCAGGACGATGGGCTGCAGGGGAACGCCCGACGCGGGGTGCCAGCTCACCGGGGCGCCCTTGTCCTGCGCCTTGTCGATGGTGTGGCTGTAGGAGGAGACGGTGATCGCGAACTGGCCCGCCGAGAGCAGCTCGCCCTGGGTGGTGTGTCCCTTGGCGACCTTGGAGTTGGCGGCGACGCGGGTGAAGAGGTCACGGACCTCGGCATCGGACTTGCCCTGATCGAGGTAGTACTTGTACAGGCCGGCGAACCAGTCGACGTCACCGACCTCCATCGACACCCGGCCCTTCCACTTCGGGTCGGCCAGGTCCTCGAAGGACTTCGGCTCCTCGCCGGGTTTCACCTTCTCGGTGTTCCAGCCGATGACGAAGACGTTGAACCGGTGGGCGGTCCAGCCGTCCGCCTGGCCCTCCTTGCGGACCTTGTCGCGCAGTTCGCCCTTGTACGGGTAAACCACCTTCTCCGCGTTGAGGACGTTGAGCTCGCCGGCGTTGGTGTCGACGAAGTCGACGCCGAGGTAGTTGGCCTTCTGCTCCTGCAGGATCCGCTGCAACACCGATTCGGAGTTGCCGCGGTACACGCTCACGTCAATCTTGTAGGCCTTCTCGAACTTCTCGATGACCTTGTCGATGTCCGTGTTCGAGGTGTAGACGGAGAGGTTTCCCTCTTTCTCGGCCAGCTCGACGAGCGTCTTCTTCCGCTCGTCGCTGGTGAGGCCGTTGATGCGGTCGTACACCTGCTGGGCCTTGGCGGTGGCGTCCGCCGCGGCGCCGCCGGCCTCGCCGGCGCCGCCGGGCGAGGTTGGCGACGATCCGCAGGCCGCGAGGATGAGGGCGGCAGCCGCGACTGCCGCCGATCGGACGATTCTTCTGTATCGCACGGTTGCTCCCGCGGGGATGTGAGGTGGGCGGGCATCGCCGGAACCCGGCGACGTGTCAAAGGCGTCCCCCGTGCGGAGCGGGCTCAGATGTTGTCGGGATCCAGGACCGGGTCGGCGACCGAGCCGTGCTCGTGGGTGTGGGCACCGTGGACGGTGCCCTGCTCGATCGCCGCCCTCAGCAGCTCGGCGCCCTGCTCGGGGGAAAGCTGGACGCCGTGGCGTTCGATGTTGTGCAGCCGCATGGTGCGCAGCAGACCGGTGTCCTGGATCGCGAGGTACCGGGACGTGTCGTCGCCGTCGAGGTTGAAGTGCTGGTGCCAGGCCCAGCGCGGCGGCGCGAACAGCGTGCCTTCCGACCACTCGACGACCTCGACCGGGTCGTCATCGTAGTTGATCAGCGAGAACCCGTGGCCCTTCACGATGTAGAGGTAGGCCTCGGTCGTGTGGCGGTGCCGGACGGAGGCGCCGCCCGGCTTGAGCTCAGCCAGGTGGGCGTTGAGGATCTCGTAGTCGGCCAGATCGAACCAGTGGCCACGGTTGTTGCGCCACGGCCGCTCGGGCAGCTCCATTTTTCGCAGGTCATGGGGTACCACCAGACCCTTGATCGGCGGATGCTTGCGGTTGAACTCGTCGCGGGCCGCGATCTCCGACGCGTCACGGTTGCGCTTCTCATTGGCGATCACGCCCGGTAGGTAGTCGTCGCGCACAGTTCCTCCTGGTTTCACCGATGATCAGCGCGGTGGTCAACTGGTATAAGGGACTAACCTTTGTACCGCCTTTTTTACCGGAAGGTTACGGCGAGGGCAAGGGATGTAACGGCCCTCCCGTTAACAAGCGGCGCACATCGTCCACGCCGATACCGAGCATGACGGTGCGTGCCGTCTCCGCTACCGGAAGCGCCAGGTCGACCTGCTCCGCCAGCACGGCCGCGTTCGCCAGATCCTTCGCGTGCCAGGTCAGGCGCATGTGTTCAAGCTCGCGCAGGGTCCGCGAGTCGACCGGGCCGTCCATGAGCGCCTGACGCAGGACCGGTACGGCGACCCCGGCGCGTCGGGCGAGCTCCAGCGCCTCGGTGATCGCGCAGATCTGCGCCCAGTGCACGAGGTTGTTCGCGGTCTTGCCGATCTGGCCGGCTCCGAGCGGTCCGAGATGATGCACGGCACTGGTCCACGGCCGCAGCACGGGCCGGATGCGCTCGAGCGTCGCCGCGTCGCCACCGACGAGGAGGTTCACCTGACCGGCCTCCGCACCGCGCACGCCGCCGGTCAGCGCGGCGTCGAGCACCTCGACGCCGGCAGGCGCCCGCGCCGCGACCGCGGCACAGGTCTCCGGCCGCACCGACGAGCACAGCAGCAGCACATCTCCCGTGGCCATGCCGGCCAGGACACCGTCGGCGGCGAGACAGGCCGCGCGGACGTCGTCGTCGGTCGGCACGAAGACCGCGACCACCCCTGCCTGCCGGGCCGCCGCCGCGCCCGAGGCCGCGGCGAACGCACCGAGCGCCGCGGCGGCCGTCATCGCGCGCTCGTCGAGGTCGTACACCGGCACCCCGACCCCTGCGGCACGCAGATGGCGGACGATGGGCAGCCCCATCGCCCCGAGCCCGATGACCGCTACATGTCCGTCCCGCATCGCTCTCCCTCCTCGACGTGAGGATCGATCAACCCGTAGGGTTGAATGTAATACCATTGGGCCAATCTGGGGAGGCTGCGTTGCGCCGACTCTGGACATCTGGAGCGCGGCGCCTCGGCGCCGCGTCGCGCCGGACCTTCCGATCGCTGCGCGTGCCCAACTACCGGCGGTTCTTCGCTGGGCACGCGGTGAGCGTGATCGGCACCTGGATGCAGCGGGTGGCTCAGGACTGGCTCGTACTCGAACTGTCCGACTCCGCGGTCGCGATCGGCGTGGCCACCGCCCTGCAGTTCCTTCCCACGCTGCTGTTCGGCCTCTACGGCGGCGTCGTGGTCGACCGGGTCGACCGGCACCGGGCGATCATGGCCACCCAGGCGGTGAGCGCCGTGCTTGCCGCGGCACTGGCCGCGCTCGTGCTCACCGACGCGGTCGCGCTGTGGATGGTGTACGTGCTGGCGCTGGCCCTCGGCCTGGTCACGGTCATCGACGTGCCCGCACGGCAGGCGTTCATCACCGAGATGGTCGGGCCGGAGGACTACGTCAACGCGCAGGCACTCAACTCGACCATCCACAACGCCGGCCGGCTGGTCGGCCCGGCGCTCGCCGGCGTGCTCATCGCGACCGCCGACGTCGGCGTGGCGTTCGCCCTGAACGCGGTGTCCTTCGCCGCCGTCCTGGTCGGACTCGCCCGGATGGACCGCGACCGGCTGCGGCGCCCACCCGCCGCGCCGCGTGTGCCCGGCCAGGCCAGGGAGGGCCTGCGCTACGTCTGGCGGCACCCAGAGCTACGCGCGTGCATGGTCCTCGTGGCGGTGGTCGCGCTGCTCGGCCAGAACTTCCGGGTGGTCCTGCCACTGCTGGCCCGGGACACGTTCCACGGCGGCCCGCAGCTGTACGGCTGGCTGACCTCGGCGCTCGGGATCGGAGCCGTGCTCGGCGCCCTCGCCAGCGCGTCGCGCACCAGCGTGACCGCGTGGGCGCTGCTCGTCTGGGCCGTCGTGTTCGCCGCGGTCAACACCGGGGCCGCGGTCGCGCCGGTGCTGATCATCGCGCTGGCAGCGCTGGTCGGCGTCGGTGTCGCGAACATCTGCTTCAACACGCTGGCCCGCTCCCTGCTGCAGCTCGGTGCGGAGCCCGCGATGCAGGGACGAGTGATCGCCCTGCACAGCATCGTCTTCCTCGGCAGCACCCCGATCGGAGGGCCGATCGTCGGCTGGGTGTGCGAGCAGTGGGGCGCGCGGGCGGGCCTGCTGCTGGCCGGGGCATCCGCAGCGGTCGCCGCGCTGGTCGTGCTGCCGAGCCTGCGCCGGGCCCGGCGGCTCGCCGAGGCCTAGGCCCATCATCGGGGTACCCTTAGCAAATATATGGTTGTATGGTTAGTCCATTAGACTCACGCGTGCACCCGGAGGAACCGCCAATGCCCAAGGTCACCTTCGTCACCCTGGACGGATCGCGGCGAACGATCGACGCCACGGCCGGTGACTCCGTCATGGCGACGGCCGTGCGCAACGGCGTGCCCGGAATCATCGGCGAGTGCGGTGGCAACGTATCGTGCGCGACCTGCCACGTGTACGTCGACGAGGCGTTCGCCTCCCGCGTCGGCCCGCCCGGCGACATGGAGGACGACATGCTCGACCTCGCGGTGTCGGACCGGCGCGCCACCAGCCGGCTCGCCTGCCAGATCAGGATGACCGACGCGCTCGACGGGCTCACGGTCGAGTGCCCCCAGGACCAGCCGTGAACGCCGGGGTGCTCGTCGTCGGCGCCGGGCAGGCCGGGGTCCAACTGGCGGTGACGCTGCGTGAGCTGGGCCACGACGGGCCGATCACGCTGGCCGGTGCCGAGCGGCACCAGCCGTACCAGCGCCCGCCACTGTCGAAGGAGTTCCTCTCCGGCTCGGCCGATCTCGACATCCTGGCGCTCCGCACCCCGGCGTTCTACGCCGAGCAGCGCATCGACCTCGTCGCGGCGGAGCGGGTCGTCCGGGTCGACCTCGCGACGTCCGGTGCGGGCGTCGCGGTCACCGACCACGGGCGGCGGCTGCCGTTCGACCGGCTCGCGCTGACCGTCGGCGCGCGGCCCCGCCGCCTCTGCCTGGACGGGGCCGACCTGGAGGGTGTCTGCTACCTGCGGGACATCGACGACGCCGCCCGCCTGCGGGGCCGTCTCGCGCAGGCGCGCGACGTGGTGGTGATCGGCGGCGGGTTCATCGGCCTCGAAGCCGCCGCCGTCGCCAGATCGGCCGGCCGGAACGTCACCGTCGTCGAGGCGGCCGACCGGCTGATCCCGCGCTCGGTCGCCCCGGTCGTGTCCGGCTTCTACGCCCGGGCGCACGACCGCCGCGGGACCAGTGTCCGGCTGAGTACCGGGGTCACCCGGATCGACGGCGTGGACGGCAGGGTGACCGGCGTGCACCTCGACGACGGCACCCGCCTGCCCGCCGACCTCGTGGTCGTGGGCGTCGGCGTGGTCCCCCGCACCGAACTGGCCGAACAGCTCGGCCTGGCGTGCGGCGAGAGGATCGGCGGGATCGTCGTCGACGAGTTCGCCCGCACAAGCGAGCCGTCGATCGTGGCGGCGGGCGACTGCACAGTGCTGCACAACCCCCGGGCCGGTGTCGGACCGGTCCGCCTGGAATCGGTGCCCAACGCCGTCGCGCAGGCCCGGGTGGCCGCCGCGACCATCGTCGGGAGCCTCCGGCCGTACACGGAGGTGCCGTGGTTCTGGTCCAACCAGTACGACCTCAAACTGCAGATCGCCGGGCTCGCCGACGGCTACGACCAGTTGGTGGTCCGTGGTGACCCGGCCGGCGAGCGCTTCTCCGTCCTGTACTACCGGCAGGGCCGGCTGCTCGCGGTGAACGCGGTCAACCAGCCAGCCGACTACCTGGCGGTGCGCCGGGCGTTGACCACGGGCACTCCCCTGGCCGCCCACCTCGCGGCGCTCGACGACGTCGCGCTCAAGGATCTGCTCGTCCGACACCCGAGTTCGCTCGGATAGGTCCACGTTGGGCCTCGCGCCAGCACGTCCCGATACAGGCACCACGCGCGAGACGCCGACCGACCCATGTGGACACGGGTCGGTCGGCGTCGGCGTCACAGCCCGGCGGCGGCCAGTCTCGCGTCTAGCCTCGGGTACACCCGCCGGGCGTTGCCCGAGAGCGTCTTGCTCAGCGCCTCCGCGCTCAGCCCGGCGTTGTCGATGTAGCGCTTGGTGTCGTCCCAGTGGTGCCCGGTCTCCGGGTCGACGCCGCGGACGGCACCGTGCAGCTCCGACGCGAACAGGATGTTGTCCACGTCGACGACGCGGTACAACAGGTCGATGCCCGCCTGGTGGTAGACGCACGTGTCGAAGAAGACGTTGCGCATCACGTGCTCGGCCAGTGGTGGCCGGCCGAGCCGGTCGGCGAGCCCCCGGTAGCGGCCCCAGTGGTACGGCACCGCGCCGCCGCCGTGCGGGATCACCAGGCGCAGGGTCGGGAAGTCGGCGAACAGGTCGCCCTCGACCAGCTGCATGAAGGCGCTGGTGTCGGCGTTGAGGTAGTGCGCGCCGAGCGCGTGGAAGTTCGGGTTGCACGACGCCGACACGTGGATCATCGCCGGGACGTCGAGCTCGACCAGCGCCTCGTACATGGGGTACCAGAAGCGGTCGGTCAACGGCTTGGAGGTCCAGTGCCCGCCGGAGGGGTCCGGGTTGAGGTTGCAGCCGACGAACCCGAGCTCGGCCACGCAGCGGCGCAGCTCGGCGATCGTGTCGTCGAGCGTCCCGCCGGGGGTCTGCGGCAGCTGACAGGCGCCCGCGAAGTTCCGCGGGAAGAGCTCGGTCACGCGGTACACCAGGTCGTTGCAGGCACGTGCCCAAGCCACTGCGGTGGCCGGGTCGGGCACGTGGTGGGCCATTGCGGACGCCTGTGGCGAGAAGATCATCATGTCGGCGCCGCGCTCGCGCAGCATCCGCAGCTGGGTGGTCTCGATGCTCTCGCGGATCTCGTCGTCGCTGATGCGCGCGGGCACCGGCGCGGCCCGGCCCGGCTCGGCGAGCAGGGCCAGTTGCGCGTTGCGGAACGTCTGGTGGGCGGCGGGTGCGGTCGTGTAGTGGCCGTGAGCGTCGATGATCATCAGTACTCCGTCACCTGGTCGACATACCGCAGCCCCTTGCTGGCCAGCCGCTCGCGCATGTCGTTGACGTCGAGGCTGAGCTCCCCCGCCTCGTAGCGCGCCCGGGACACCGCCTCGCGTTTCTCCCGTTGCTTCGCCGCGTCGATCAACTCCGGCGCCGCCCCCCGGGGTACCACCACCACGCCGTCGTCGTCGGCGACGATGACGTCGCCCGGCCGCACCAACTGGCCCGCGCAGACGATCGGGACGTTGACGTCGCCGAGCGTCTCCTTGACGGTGCCGGTCGCCGAGACACACCTGGACCAGACCGGGAACCGCATGCGGGCCAGCTCCGCCACGTCGCGGCACCCGGCGTCGATCACCAGGCCCCGCACGCCGCGCGAGCGCAGCGAGGTGGCGAGCAGGTCGCCGAAGTAGCCGGCGTCGGACGGCGACGTCGGCGCCACGACGAGGACGTCGCCCTCCCGGCACTGCTCGACGGCGACGTGGATCATCCAGTTGTCGGCGGGCGGCACGCTGACCGTGACCGCCGTCCCGTACAGGTACGCACCGGAGTACACCGGCCGCAGGCGCACGTCCATGAGACCGGTCCGGCCCTGCGCCTCGTGAATAGTGGCCACACCGAACCCGGCGAACGCGTCCACGATCGACCGCTCGGTCCTGCGGATGTTGCGCACCACGACACCCATCACCGGCTCCCTCACGCCCACGGCAGCAGCGAGACGTGGACGACACCCTGCTCGTCACCCTGCCCGCCGACGGCCCGGATGGCGCGGTCGACCTCCTGCAGCCCGAACGTGTGGGTGGTCAACCGGTCCAGCGGGAACCGGCCGGAGGCCAGCTGCGCGAGTGCGAGCTCGCACGAGCGGTAGCTGTGGCCGCGGGCGCTCTTGATGGTGATCGCCTTCTCGGTCACCTTCTTCACCGGGAAGTCCGGGAACGCCGCCATCTCGCCCTGAATCAGCAGCGTGCCGGCGCGGCGCTTGAGCGCGTCGATGCCGAGCAGCACGGGGGCGACGCCGGCGCCGGCGGTGCAGTCGAGCACGACGTCGACGCCCTTCCCGCCGGTGATCTCCATGACCCGCTGCAGGGCGTCCTCGCGCTGGACGTCGACGACGTGGTCGGCGCCCAGCTGCTGCGCCAGGTCCAGCCGGGCCGCGTCGCGCGTGGTGCCGGTGACGATGATCAGCGAGGCGCCGGCCTGCTTGCACGCGACCGTCTGGGCCAGCCCCTGCTGGCCGGGCCCCTGGATGAGGACCGTCGAGTCGTACCCGACGCCGGCGTCGAACAGCGCCCACTCGATGCCGTTGGACATCGGGGTGACGATGCCGGCGAGCTCCGCCGACACCCCATCGGGCACCTTGTGCAGCACCGCGTTCCACGGCAGGTACATGTAGCCGGCGAATCCGCCCCAGAGGTGGAACGGGTTGTCGGCCGAGGTGTAGCCGTACCGCCGGGCGTCGGCGTTGGTGCGCCAGTCGGTGGCCTCGCAGTGCCGGTACTCGCCGAGGTGGCACCACTCGCAGCGCCGGCACGGCACGTAGTGCTCGATGAAGACCCGGTCGCCCTCGGCCACGCCCTGCCGCTCGCGGAAGGTGCGGCCGGCCTTGACGATGATGCCGACATTCTCGTGGCCCATGATCACCGGGCCCGCCACGACCGGCTTGTCGTACATCTTGACGTCGGTACCGCAGATGCCGGCGACCTCGACCTTGAGCAGCGCGCCATCGTGCGGGACGTCGGGCATCGGGAACTCGCGGAGCTCCGTGATGCCCGGGCCGGTTCGCACGGCCGCCAGGACCTGTTCCGTCATGTGCTGCCCTCCATCGCCTTGGTCATATGGTCTAATAGTTATCACGACAGCGTCGGCGGCACCAGACCGCGCGCCGGACGGAGAGGCGGGGCGATGCAGCTCAGGACCGTGACCCGAACCCAGGGCAACAACGAGGCACTCAAGGACGGCAGCGTGCGCCCTCGCGGCCACGAGTTCGCCTTCACCGAGGTCCCCGTGCTCGTCCAGGCGTTCCGCAGGATGGTGCGCGACCTGGAGTTCGACGTGTGCGAGATGGCGATCACGACGTACCTGTGCGCCAAGGCCCACGGCAAGCCCTTCACCGCCCTGCCGGTCTTCCTCGTGCGCGGCTTCCACCACAGCGCCATGGTCCGCGGCGCCGACTCCGACGTGACACCGCACAGGCTCGAAGGCCGCCGGGTCGGGGTCAACCGCGGCTACACGGTCACGACCGGCGTGTGGGCGCGCGGCATCCTGCAGGACGAGTACGGCGTCGACCTGGACCGAGTGACCTGGCTGCCGACCGGCGACGAGCACGTGGCGGAGTACCGCCCGCCCGCGAACGTGGCGCCCCTGGACGCCGGCCTCGACACCGCGCTGGCCGACGGCCGGGTCGCGGCGGCGGTCGGGATCGAAGCGACCCACGCCGGGCTGGAGCCGCTGATCCCGGACCCCGCGGAGGCGGGCTTCGCGGCCCTGCGCGACCGCGGCCTGTACCCGATCAACCACCTCGTGGTCGTCAAGGACGAGCTGCTGCGGACCGATCCGGGCCTGGCGGTCGCGGTCTTCGACGCGTTCGCCACCGCCAAGCAGCGCTACGTCGACCGGCTCACGGCCGACGCGATCGCGGCACCGACCGCGACCGACCGGATGTACCGGCGGGTCATGCAGATCACCGGCGCCGATCCGCTGCCGTACGGCATCGCCCCGAACCGCGCGATGCTCGAGCAGCTCATCGGCCACGCGGTGCGTCAGCGGATCGTCGGCGCAGCGCCCGCCGTGGAAGCGCTGTTCCACCCCGCCACCCACGATCTCCTCGGCTGAGGACGCCGCGATGCGGATCGCGATCGCAGCCGACCACAACGGCATCTCGATGAAGGCCCGCCTCGCCGCGTGGCTGACCGGCCAGGGTCACCAGGTCGACGACCGCGGGGCGCACGACCCCGACGCGATCGTCGACTACCCACCGCTCTGTGCCGACCTGGCGCGGGAGATCCTCGCGGGGCGGGCCGACCGCGGCATCGTGATCGGCGGCACCGGCGGGGGCGAGGCGATCGCCAGCAACAAGATCCGCGGCATCCGCGCCGGCCTGTGCCACACGCCGTTCCTCGCCGAGATCTCCAGCGCCCACAACATGACCAACGTCCTGGTGCTCGGTGCGAAGGTGATCACTCCGGACGACGCCGTGGAGATCACCTCGATCTGGCTCACCACGCCGTTCAAGGGCGAACGCCATCAGCACCGCCTGGACCAGATCGCCGCGCTCGAACGCGGCGAGCCGCTGTCCTGACCGCGTGACCGCCTCACGCCGCGCTGTCGACGGCGTCGAGGAACTGCAGCACCCGGGTGGCCGCGGTGTCCTCGGTCTGCCCACTCACCGGGACGTCCCAGTACTCGTTGTTGGGCAGGCACTCCTGCAGGTACCGCGCCGCCGACGTCGCGTGGGAGGCGTCCTCCCCGGGCACGATGAGCGCCGGGATGTCCAGCAGCATCAGGTCCTCCGGCTCCGGGCCCGGCACCGTGTCCCGGTCGAACAGCACGCGCGACATGCCGGCCACAACGGCGGCGTAGCGGCGCGGTTCGTATTGCGCGTACCGCTGCGCGAACTCCGGGTCGCGGCGGATGACCGTGCTCCACGGGCCGACCCGCGAGTCCTGGCTGAAGCCCTTGTCCACCTCGCGGGCCAGGGCTACCACCTGCGCCAGGCCACACTCGGCGACGTAGGCCAGGTGCCGGACGAACCGGTCCTGCTGCAGCATGCGGTACCGTGGCCCGCCCGCCGGCGAGTACAGCACCATGCCGGCCACCGCGTCCGGGTATGCGACGGCGAACGTCGTCGCGATCGAGCAGCCCACGCAGCCGCCCATGAGGTATGCGCGCTCGACGCCGAGGTGCTCGAGCAGCCCGCGGCCCTGCGCGGCGTAGGCACTCCAGCTGAGCCGTTCGACCCGGCCGCCGGAGCGCCCTGCCTCCCGCTTGTCGAACGTGATGCACATATAACGGTCGGCGAGCTGGCCCATCAGGTTGAGCCGGCGGTACAGCCCCTGCGCCCGCCAGTTGTCCAGCGTCGCGTTGAACCCGCCGGGCGAGAACATCAGCAACGGCGGCCCCGAGCCGGCCGTCTCGTAGTACGTGGCGATGCCGTCGATGATGGCGGTGGGCACGACGCCCCTCCGTTCCTTGTCGTTACCGCGCGGAGCCGCCCTTGATCTGCCGTCCGGCGCGCACGTCCCCGGCGTAGGCGGTGATCGCGTCGAAGCTGATCCGCGCCACGTTGGCGTAGGTGTCCGGCGGGTCGTCGAGCGCCGAGGCGGCGTAGCCGATCGCGGCGGTCGCCATCCGCATCCGCCCGTCGAGCCACGGCCCGCCGCCGTGCCCGCCGATGACCGGGATCGACACGGCGTTGGCCACGGCGGCGCCGACGACCGGCCCGGAGTTGGTGAAGTTCAGCAGCGACGCGCCGGCGGCCTCCAGCCGCTCGGCCTCAGCGACCAGTTCGTCGCGCATCTCCGGCGGTACGGTCGACCCGGCGCCGGGGTCGGGCCGGTACTCGACGCCGTAGCGCAGCGCGGTCTGCGGCGTGATGCCGAACTGCGCGAACACCGGGATACCCGCCCGGTGGACCGCGGTGACGGCCGGTAGGTGGTCGGCCGCGCCGTCGAGCTTCACCAGGTCGACGCCGGCCTCCTTGACCAGCCGGATCGCGGCGCGGACCGCGCTGTCCGGGCCTTCCTGGAGCGGTCCGTACGGAAAGTCGCAGCTGAGCAGCGCGTGTTGCACCCCGCGGCGGACCGCCCTGGCGACGACGATCATCTCGTCCAGTTCGATCTCGAGCGGGTTCGCCCGGCCCCACAGGTTGACGCCGACAGTGTCGCCGACCGAGACGATGTCCACGCCGACCCGGTCGACGATCCGCGCCATCTGGTAGTCCCAGACGACCACACCGACGATCTTGCGCTGCTCGCGCTTCATCGCCTGCAGCCCGGCAAGGGTGACCTTCGCCATGCTCTAGGCCCGCAGCGCCGTGAGCAGTTCGGTCAGGTCCTGTTCGTCGTGCGTCACCATCAGCACGCGCGCGTGGGGCCGCAGCGCCGACACGGTGACCCGGGTGTCCTGCCCGGCGAGCACCAGCCCGGCGGTCATGATGCCGTACAGGGTGCAGGCGTCGCCGATCGCGCGCGCCGCCGCGGCCGCCTCGTCCGTCGTGGCCACCATGACGGCCGCGTCGGCGCCGGCCAACTCCGCGCTCAGGCGCGCCTCCGACCCGTCGTCGCGCACCAGCACGACGTCGGCGATGCCGGTGAGGTCGCCGTCGGCCGGCATCGCCGGCGACTGGCACGACAGGAAGTGGGCGCCGCCACGGTGTTGCTCGGCGGCACGGCGCACGACCGCCTCGGCGCCCTCGTCGAGTGCCACGACCCGGGTGCCGCGCGACGGCGCGATCGGTGCGTCGAGGCGGAACCTCGCCTCGGCCGCGGTCGCGGCCCGGGCGCAGCTGTTGAGCAGGATCGGCCGCATCGTCACACCGTCGTCTGCGGTACGCCGGGGGTCGCCGTCACCGCGTCGCGGCACGCATCGAGGAACGACTCCTCGCGGGGGAGCACGATCGCGGCGGACCGGACCCGGTGGTGCGCGGGATCCGTGCCGGGCGGGGTCACACCCTCGTCACGCAACGCCAGGGCGGCCTTGCGCAGCTTCTGCCGAGCCTTGATGATGCCGCTGTCGGCCGGGACCAGCCGCTCCTTGGTGCGGTCGACGATCGGCCCCATGCTCTCCTGCAGCGAGGCGTCCTGGATGGCGATGCCGGCCACACCGGAGTAGTGCTCGCCACGCTGCTGCGCCTCGCGGTCCATCAGGTAGTCGTTGTCCTTGTTGCGTACCGGGCGATACGTGCCAGGGATGTTCTCGCTGTGCACGCCGAATCCGGCCTTCATGTTCTGCAGTTCGGCGTCGCTCAGCGCGCGGACCGGGTGGTAGTCGAACGTGTACACCCAGCAGTTCTCGTCGTCGATCGGCACCCAGAAGTGCCCGTGGACCGGGTGGTCGCCGCGCGGAGGCACCATCGTGAAGCTCGGCATGATCCACGGCGTGATGCGCCAGTAGTACTGGCCCTCTTCGGCGTTGCGGCGGGCCCCGACGAACAGGCCGCCGTCGGCCTCCGCGACCTCGAAGAACGGCTTCAGGTCATTGACGTTGTACTGGTTGCCACGGGCGCCCTTGAACAGCGGGTCGCTCTTGAGCGCTCCGGAGTGCAGCCAGGTGACGTGGCTGGAGTCGATGCCGCCCTCCAGTGCCTGCAGCCAGTTGCATTCCTGCCAGCGCTTGGAGGTGTACGTCTGGTCCGCCGGCACGTTGACGAACTCGAACTCCGGCAGTCCCGGACGCCGGGCGGGGTCGCCCATGTGCGTCCACAGGATGTCGCCGACCTTGATCAGCGGGTAGGCGCGGAGCTTGACGTTGGTGCAGAAGTTGCTGTTGTCCGGCTCGGACGGAACCTCCACACACTGGCCGGTCACGTCGTACTTCCAGCCGTGGTACGAGCAGCGCAGCCCGCCCTCCTCGTTTCGGCCGAACCACAACGAGGCGCCGCGGTGAGCACAGAACTCGTCCATCAGGCCATACCGGCCGTCGCTGTCCCGGAACGCGATCAACCGTTCGGACAGCAGCTTCACCCGCACCGGCGGGCAGTCGTCCTCGGGAAGCTCCTCCGCCAGGAGGGCAGGAATCCAGTACTGCCGGAACAGCTCACCCATGGCCGTTCCAGGACCGGTCTGCGTCAACAGCTCGTTGAGCTCTGGTCTGAGCATCGAGGCGTCCTCCCGGGCAACCGCTCACCTCTTAAGTGCAAACCATCATACCATTGCAAGGGTTAGCAGGCAACGCTCGCCTCGGCGGCCGCTTCCTCGCGGCATCGAGTCGGACAGCACGGTGAATTCAGGACTTTCGGCCCGGGTGCCACGGGCGGCACGCGCCGACCATCTGACACAGGCCCTGGTATGACGTCATTCTTTTAGGCCGTATTCTGGTTAGGCCACCATCCGCTTGCTCGGCGAAAGCTGCGCAACGACGAAAGATGAGCGCCAATGGCAGCCGCGAAGACCCAGCCCATCGGTACCGGCGACGACGCGGACATGTTCAAGACGGTGTCGATCAACCGCGTCTCGCAGTCGATCATCGATCAGATCAAGCTGCTGTTGCGGGAGGGACGACTCAAACCCGGAGACCGCCTGCCCAGCGAGCGCGAGCTGTGCGAACGCTTCGGGGTCAGCCGCGTGACCGTCCGCGAGGCGCTGCGCGTCCTCGAGGCGAGCGGCCTCATCGACATCCGCGTCGGCGCGCGCGGCGGCGCGTTCGTCACGTCCCCCACGTCACAGCAGATCGGCGAGGGTCTCGCCGATCTGATGAACCTGTCGCCGATGTCCGCGCCGCAGGTCACCGAAGCCCGTCAGATCTTCGAACTGGGCATCGTGTCCCTCGTGGTCGAGCGGGCCACCGACGAGGACATCGCGGCACTGCGCGACATGCTCGAACTGCACCAGGAAGCCCTCGATCGCGGCGAGTACAGCATGGCGCTGTCCGCGGACTTCCACGTCCGAGTCGCCGCCTGCACGCACAACCCGACGATCGAGATGCTGGTCCAGTCCTTCCACGGCCCGCTGCTCATGTCCCTGATCGAGGCGCAGGCGGTGGCCCCGACGATGGGCCGGCGCGGCACGGCGGAGCATGTCGAGTTCGTCGACGCGATCGCGGCCCGCGACGCCGAGCGGGCCTTGTCGATCATGCGCGAGCACCTGCAGCGCACGGCCGACCGCGTGAGGGAGATGTAACTGACGAGCACAGGGCAGGTCCGTTGGACGAGACGACGCAGGTGTGACTGACAGACTTGGTTGGCCATTGCAGCGGTTAGTTGGCCGGGCGTCAGCAGCTGGTAGTACAGCTCCGGCGGTGGGATCTGCAGCGCGAACCCGCCTTGGGCCATCGCCGCCCCAGGCCGCGGGGTGGGTCAGCACGGTACCCACGGGCGCCATCGTTCCGGCCCGTTCCATCTCCTCGACGACGCGGCGAAGGGTCGCGGCGACAAGATCGGCGATGTCGTGCTCGCGGTCCCCGAGCAGGACGCCGATCTCATTGATCCGTCGTTTGGGGTTCTGCTCGTGGCGGCTCGGGTCGAGGCGGGCGGCGTCGAGCGCGTCCCTGCCGGTGAGGAGACGCCCGTCGAGGTCCTGTACTGCCGAGGGCAGGAGTGGGGACGAATCGATCAGCAGCGGCCGGATGCGGCCGTCGGGTCAGCGCAGGAGGCAACGGTGTTCGAGGTGCCGTAGTCGATGGCGAGTCGTGGGGTCGCCGAGCCGGCCCCGGCCGGGATATGTCGGCGGCGGTCGCTCTGACCAGCGAGGACCAGGCTGGCGGCGGTGGCCGCTGGCCGGTGGTGGTCAGGCGGCACGGCGAGCCTGCTCCGCCTCGGGGCGGGGGAACTGGGACCTGGCAGCGCCAACGAGCAACCCAGCGGCCGTTGGGACGGCCGCGAACCCGATCGTCAGGACGGCATCGGCGACCACATCGTCGCCGATGGCCGCCAGATACAACCCGGCCACCACCGAAGCCGTCGCGGCGGCGAACACCATGCCCAGGCCGGCAATCCGCAGCCAGTACGCCCGGATCACAGCTGCTGTCCAGACCACATCACCGGCGATCGCGGCGCGGGTGTACAGCACCGCGGCCGTCACGGTCAGCATCCCCAGGCAACCGCCGACCTCCGCGATGACCCGCGGCATGTCAAACGGATCCCCGTTGGTGGCGACCAGCATGCCGGCACCGGCCACGGCAGCAACCACACTGAGTGCGACGCACGTAACCGCACTGATCAGGAGCCGACCGCGCATCGCCGCGCCGGTCCCGCTCGGCAACGTCATCGTTTCCGCTGTGCGCATTCGCCGACCACCCGTCCGCAGACCTCGCCGCGTCACCGCGGCAGACGCCTACAATGCCGTACCCGCACGGTACAGCCGGGGACGGCGTGTACAACGGCGCCACCTGCTGTGTCGGAACGTCGCGTCTCGAGCTGCCACACCCGGGCCACCGTTGGCGAGCTACGCGTCTCCGGCAGCCGCTTTCGGTGTGACCGCAGCCATACTGGTCATCGGATGGCTGCGTGGCAACGCAGCCGCATGCACGAACCTACATCGGTTTTCTGAAGACGGGATGCGGCGCCTGCAGCGGCGGCGGTTCCGAACGTGCCAACCATCACCGGCACGGGACGGTGGACAACGGTGCGAACTGGCATCAGGTGCCGGAGCGGTATGAACCGTGAAAGACCTGCTATCACCGGTTTTCGCAGTGGGAGTCCGACGTGACGTGGGCACGGATCGAGCAGTGGCTGCAGGCCGATGCTGACGCTGTCGGTGACCTGGACTGGCGCGCCTGGGCGGACGCGACGATCGTGC
The DNA here is from genome assembly GCF_022095675.1 of Dactylosporangium sp. AC04546. GTDB lineage: Bacteria > Actinomycetota > Actinomycetes > Mycobacteriales > Micromonosporaceae > Dactylosporangium. Next base: position 48,613 of record NZ_JAHYSG010000089.1, read on the forward strand.
GGGCGCATCAGCATGCGGCGGGTGCGCGTAAAGGGGGTTGAGCGCGGATGAATCACGCGCCGCGCGAGCGATCGGCCGGTCCCGGGGTGGGTTGACCACCAAGGTGCATCTGCTTGCTGAGGGTCGTGGCCGGAGTCTGGTCAAGCGGCTCACCGCGGGGCAGGCTTCCGACACCAGGGAACTGGTGCCGTTGCTGGTCGCTGTCGCTGTTCCGCGCCCGGTGGAGTGGGTCGGCACCGCAAGAGGCTGGAGCACCTGACCGCAGACAAGGCCTACGGGTCCAAGGCCAACCGGCGGTCGCTGCGCGCACGGGGCATCCCGCACACGATCCCGGAACGCGCTGATGTGCGGGCCAGCCGCGCCCGCAAGGGATCACGGGGCGGCCGACCCCCGAACTTCAACGCAACACGGTACAACGACTGCAACCGGGTCGAACGGGCATTCAACCGACTCAAACAGTTCCGGGCTGTCGCCACGAGGTACGACAAGTTGAAATCCCGTTACGAGGCAACGGTTACCGTCGCCTCGATCGTGATCTGGCTGCATGCCAGACCCGACCGCGCCACCTCAAGATCCGTCGGATAAGCCCTAGCATCCCGTGTCGTGCGACGGAAGGATCTCCGGCGTGATGCTGCACGACAACGAGGTGCCGGTCGACGATGCGGTTGTCAGGTCGCTGTTGGAGGCGCAGTGCCCGGAGTGGGCCGACCGGTCGCTGTCACCCGCCGGTGCGGGCACGGACA